>NZ_PDJB01000001.1:5070818-5691233 GCF_002563895.1 Pseudomonas lurida
GATGGAAAAACAGCGCGCCGAACTGGCCAGCATCGTGCACCGGCATACCTGGGAGGATGGTTCCTACGGTACGGCCATCACCACGTTGTTTCTGAACCGTCACAACACACCGCGTGATTTCATGCCGGTCCTGGTGGAACCGGCGCTGTGCATTCTTGCCAGCGGCAGCAAGGAAGTGCGCCTGGCCGACGAGATCTTTGCCTACGACCCACTCAACTACCTGGTGTTCTCGGTCGCAATGCCGGTGGCCGGCCGGATCATCGAGGCCACGCCAGAGGACCCGAACCTGTCGGTGCGCATCAATATCGACCCGGCGCAGTTGACGGCCCTGATCGCAGAGGCAGGACCGATGGGCGTGCCATCGCGCCCGACCTCCCGTGGCATGTACGTCGACCGTATCGACAACCAATTGCTCGACGCTGTGTTGCGCCTGGCGCGCCTGCTCGACACGCCCAAAGACATCGCCATGCTCGCGCCACTGATCAACCGCGAGATCCTCTATCGCCTGTTGCGGGGGCCTCAGGGTTATCGCCTGTATGAAATCGCCGTGGCCAACAGCCAGAGCCATCGGGTCAGCCAGGCGATCAAGTGGCTGAACGGCAACTATGAACAACCGCTGCGCATCGATGACCTGGCCCGGGAAGTCAATCTGAGCGTCTCGACCTTGCACCACCGCTTCAAGGCGATCACCGCCATGAGCCCGCTGCAATACCAGAAGCAACTGCGCTTGCAGGAGGCCAGGCGATTGATGATTGCCGAAGGGCTGGAAGCCTCGGCCGCAGGGTATCGCGTGGGGTATGAAAGCCCGTCGCAGTTCAGTCGGGAGTACAGCCGGTTGTTTGGCGCGCCGCCCCTGAGAGACCTGGCCCGGTTACGCCAAACCATCTGACCTGTTGGAGAGCAACCTGTGTGAGCTGGCTTGCCTGCTCACACAGTGGGTGAGCGTGAATTCAGTCTAATCCGCGGGGTAGCTGCAAGGTCACCCGCAAGCCACCCTCGCGCAAATTCTGCAAACTCACTTCACCGCCATGGCTGTGCGCAATGTTGCGCGCAATCCCCAGGCCCAAGCCGTAGCCCTGTTGCTGGCCAGCCAGGCGGAAGTGCGGTTCAAACACCTGTTCAAGACGCTGTTCCGGCACGCCGGGGCCTTCGTCATCCACGTGCAGGACGAACTCCGCGCCATCGTCCTCAATGTACAGGTGGGCGTTCTGACCATACTTCAACGCGTTGTCGATCAGGTTGCCGATGCAACGCTTGAGCGCCAGTGGCTTGCCTGGATAAGTCGTCAGGGCCCGTCCATGCTGGGTGACGCGGCCATTGCCGTTGGGCGCCAGGTAAGGCTCCACCAGGCAGTCGAGCACGTGGTTCAGGTCCACCGGCTCGATGTTTTCGTGGATATCCGTGTCCTTCACGCATTGCAGCGCGCCCTTCACCAACAACTCCAGTTCATCCAGGTCACGCCCGAACTTGGTCTGCAGGTTTTCATCTTCAAGCAACTCCACGCGCAGGCGCAGCCGGGTGATCGGCGTGCGCAAGTCGTGGGAGATCGCGCTGAACAATTGGCTGCGTTCCGTGAGGTAGCGGCTGATGCGCTCACGCATGGCATTGAACGCGCGGCCCACTTCCACCACTTCACTGCCACCGCCTTCGGCCACTGGCTCTACGTCGGCGCCCAGCGACATGTCCCGTGCCGCCCGCGCCAGGCGCTTGAGCGGCCGGCTCTGCCAGTGCACCAGCAAACCGATGAACAGCAGCAGGAAACCGCTGGTCAGCACGATGAACCACACCTGTTGGGACGGCAGGCCTTGCTCTTCGAGGCTGGTGTAGGGCTCGGGCAACAGCGAGGCAATGTACAGCCATTCGCCAGGCGCGAGCTGGATCTGGGTGACCAGCACCGGTGGGTTCACCGGTTCCAGGGTCAACGCGTAGTGCGCCCAGGAGCGCGGCAGTTCATCGAGTTTCAAGCCGGCATTGAAGATGCGCAGGTCTTCCGCGCTGACGAACTCCACCGAGATATGCACATCGGCGCCCAGGGTCTGCTTCAACACCTCATCCACCGCTTCAAGCACCGCCTGCTTACGCGGCGTCTGCGGCAGGATGGCCATGTCCAATGGACGATCATTGAGGGTCACGACAAAGCGAGTGCCGCCCATGCTGCGCAATTGGTCGAGCACCAATGGCCGATACGCTACCGGCAACGAACGGAAATAACTCACGCTGGCGGTCATCGAATGCGCCAGGCTGCGGGCGCTGGTGACCAGGCCTTCGAGCTGGGTGGCGCGCAGCTGCGATACCCAGATCACGCTGGACAGCGCCTGGGCAAACAACACGGCCAGCAGGGTCAGCATCAGCATGCGCCCCAGCAACGAGCGCGGCACCGGGAGGCGGCGACGGTGCTCGGTCACATGTTCAGTGGGCATTGCCGGCAACCACGCTGGCTGCCAGTTGATAACCACTGCCGCGCACCGTGCGGATCAGCCTCGGCGGCTTTTCGGTGTCACGCAGGCGTTGGCGCAGGCGGCTGACAGCCATATCGACGATACGGTCCAGCGGCATCAGGTCACGGCCACGGGTGGCGTTGCCGATGGTGTCGCGGTCAAGGATCTGCTGTGGGTGGTCGAGAAACAATTTGAGCAGGGCAAAGTCGGCACCGGAGAGGATCACTTCTTCGCCGTCCACATGGAACAGGCGATGGCTGATCATGTCCAGGCGCCATTCATCGAATACCAGCACGTCTCCCCCCGCACTACGCTCCTGGCCAAACTGGCAGCGGCGTAACAGGGCCTTGATGCGCGCCTGCAACTCGCGGGGGCTGAAGGGCTTGCCGATGTAGTCATCGGCGCCCAATTCCAGGCCGATCACGCGGTCGGCCTCGTCGGAACTGGCGGTGAGCATGATGATCGGCACCTGCGCCTGGCGCGGGTGCTGGCGGATCCAGCGGCAAAGGCTGAAGCCGTCCTCGTCCGGCAACATCACATCGAGGATGACCAGGTCGCACGGCGCCTCGTTCATCGCCTGGCGGAACCCCGCGCCATCCGGCACGCCACGCACCTGGAAACCGGCGCGACTGAGGTAGGTTTGCAGCAATTCGCGGATTTCCTGGTCGTCGTCGACGAGGAGAATGGATTTACTGATTACGCTCACGGGGTCCTCCTTGTTGTTAGGGCCAAGCTTACGTCATTTGTTGTCCTTGAGGCCCTCTTCGCGAGCAAGCCCGCTCCCACATCCACCCCATTCCAACTGGATGCATGCGGTCGAACGAGGGCGCTGGCGAGCCTGCGAGGGAAGCCTCACTGCCTACGCAAAAGCCTGCTCCAGGGCGACTCCAGCCCCGGTCAAGCCGGAATACGGTGCGGTCACCAACCACACCGGGATGCCCCGCAAGTAGTCGCTCATGCAACCTTTGTCGCTAAAGCTCCTGGCAAAGCCACTGTTGATAAAGAAGTCGGCAAACCTCGGTATCACGCCGCCCACGATGTACACGCCACCGCGTCCACCGGTGGTCAGCACATTGTTGCCGGCGACCCGGCCCAGCCAGATGCTGAACTGGTCCAGTACTTCCATGGCCACCGGGTCACCGGCCAGGCCTGCGGCCGTGATGGCCTCGGGCGTTTCCAGTACCGGCGCGTGGCCGTCAACGGCGCAGATCGCCCGGTACAGGCGCGGTAACCCGCCACCGCTCAAGGCGGTTTCGGCGCTGACATGGCCAATCTCGGTATAGATGTGCTGCCACAGCTGGGTTTCCCGCGGGCTGCTCAGGGGCAGGTCGACATGCCCGCCCTCCCCCGGCAACGCCGCAAAGCGGCCAGCGCCAAGGTCCAACAAGGTACCGACACCCAGGCCGGTGCCCGGACCTATCACCACGGCAGGACGCAATGGCTCCGGCGTACCTTCGCAGACCACGCGGAATTCGTCGGGCTTGAGGCGGGTCATGCCCAGGGCCATGGCCGAGAAGTCATTGACCAGCAGCAGTTCGTCCACTTGCAGGGTTTTACAGAAGGCCGTCTTGCTCAGGCGCCAGTGGTTGTTGGTGAATTTGAACTCATCACCGCTCACCGGCCCGGCCACTGACAGGCACACCGCACCGATGTCGCCGATTTGCAGGCCTTCCTCGTCGAGGTAAACCTTGATCGCGTCCTCAGGGCTTGGGTAATCCGCCGTGGCATGCACCCGGATCGAATGCAGCTCTTGATCTCGCCACAACGCAAAACGGGCGTTGGTACCCCCGATATCACCGACCAGCGCTAGCTTCACTTAAGCGTCTCCAAGGCAGAGGTAAAGGCGCTGGCGCCCTGCTCTGCGGAGCTTGCGGCCAAGCGCATAAATGCAAACAGCTCGCGACCGGCCCCCACGTTATTGCCCAACAGGCCCGTGGCAGGCGCGCGCGCTGCAAATTCTCCGGCGTCCACCTTAAGCTCCAGGGTGCCCTTCACGCCATCCACGCGAATGATATCGCCATCGCGCACCCGCGCCAGTGGCCCGCCGCTCTGGGCTTCGGGGTTGACGTGGATCGCGGCGGGGATCTTACCCGACGCGCCGGACATGCGCCCGTCTGTTACCAGGGCGACCTTGAAGCCGCGGTCCTGCAACACGCCGAGGAACGGCGTCATTTTGTGCAGCTCCGGCATGCCGTTGGAGCGCGGGCCCTGGAAGCGCATCACCGCGACGAAGTCTTTTTCCAACTGGCCGGCCTTGAACGCATCGGCCAGGTCCTGCTGGTCCTGGAACACCACGGCGGGGGCTTCGACAATCTGGTGTTCCAGGGCTACTGCAGACACTTTCATCACGCCACGCCCGAGGTTGCCCTCCATCACGCGCAAGCCGCCCTCCGGCGAGAACGCGCGGGCCACGGGGCGCAGGATGGTTTCGTCGAGGCTTTCGATGGGACCTTCGCGCCAGATCAGCTCGCCGTCGACCAGGAACGGTTCCTGGGTGTAGCGGCTCAGGCCCTTGCCCGCCACGGTGTTGACGTCTTCGTGGAGCAGGCCGGCCTCGAGCAGCTCGCGGATCAGGAACGACATGCCGCCCGCCGCCTGGAAGTGGTTGATGTCGGCCTTGCCGTTTGGATACACGTGGGACAGGGTCGGCACGACCTCGGAAAGGTCGGCCATGTCCTGCCAGGTCAGGATGATCCCTGCCGACATGGCGATAGCCGGCATGTGCAGGGTGTGGTTGGTGGAACCGCCGGTGGCGTTGAGCGCGACGATGGAATTGACGATGGATTTTTCGTCGACGATCTCGCCGATCGGCGTGAAGTTGCCGTTAGCCTTGGTCAGGCGCGTGACCTGGTGCGCGGCCTCGCGGGTCAGCGCATCGCGCAGCGGCGTGTACGGGTTGACGAACGAGGCGCCTGGCAGGTGCAGGCCCATCACTTCCATCAGCAGCTGGTTGGTATTGGCGGTGCCGTAGAAGGTGCAGGTGCCGGGGCTGTGGTAGGACTTCATCTCCGATTCCAGCAGCTCCTCGCGGGTGGCCTTGCCTTCGGCGTAGCGCTGGCGTACGTCGGCCTTCTGCTTGTTGGAGATACCCGACGGCATAGGGCCACCCGGTACAAAGATCATCGGCAGGTGGCCGTAGCGCAGCGCGCCCATCATCAGGCCCGGCACGATCTTGTCGCAGATGCCCAGCATCAGCGCGGCGTCGAACATGTTGTGGGACAGCGCTACCGCCGTGGACATGGCAATCACTTCACGGCTGAGCAGGCTCAACTCCATGCCGGGTTCGCCCTGGGTCACACCGTCGCACATCGCCGGGGTGCCGCCGGCGAACTGGCCGACCGAGCCGACTTCGCGCAGGGCTTTCTTGATCTGTTCCGGGAAGTGTTCGTACGGCTGATGCGCCGAGAGCATGTCGTTATATGAAGAAACAATTGCCACGTTGGCGGCATTCATCATGCGCAGGCTGTTTTTGTCTTCGGTGCCGCAACCGGCCACGCCATGGGCAAAGTTGGCGCATTGCAGCTTGCCGCGCATCGGACCGTCGCTGGCTGCGCCGCGAATGAGCGCAAGGTAAGCCTCGCGGGTGGCGCGGCTGCGGGCGATAAGCCGTTCGGTGACCTCAAGAACGCGGGGATGCATGTTTAGAACTCCAGGCTAACGGATGTGGCGACCTGAGTGTCTATGCTGATCAAACGCCCGCAGCGCATGGGATGGCAGGGAGTCGTTTGGATCATCGGACCAGTTGATTCAGGTCACTCGTTGTAGATTGAACAAAATATTGCCACTAAAAAGGCTTGTTTTCTATTTTTATGCGAATAATCTTGTAATTCTTACAACAAATCGACGACAGGCACTTTCCAATGACTCTTCGTATCGCAATCAATGGTTTTGGCCGTATCGGCCGTAATGTCCTGCGCGCACTGTATACCCAAGGCTACCGCCAGGATTTGCAGATCGTCGCCATCAATGATCTGGGCGACAGTTCGATCAATGCCCACCTGCTCAAATACGACACCGTACATGGCACTTTCGAAGCAGAGGTCGCCCACGATCAGGAAAGCCTGACCGTCAATGGTGACCGGATTGCCGTCAGTGCCATTCGTAACCCGGCCGACCTGCCCTGGGCCGCGCACAAGATCGACGTGGTGTTCGAATGCACCGGCCTGTTCACCGATCGTGACAAGGCTGCCGCCCATATTACCGCTGGCGCGCGCAAGGTGATTATCTCGGCACCGGCCAAGGGCGCGGACGCCACCGTGGTCTACGGCGTCAACCATGACATTTTGCGTCAATCCCACCAGATCATCTCCAACGCCTCGTGCACCACCAACTGCCTGGCGCCCGTGGCCCAAGTGCTGCACCGCGAGCTGGGTATCGAAAGCGGCTTGATGACCACGATCCACGCCTACACCAACGACCAGAACCTGACCGACGTCTACCACACCGACCCGTACCGCGCGCGCTCGGCGACCCAGAACATGATCCCGAGCAAGACCGGCGCCGCCGAAGCGGTAGGCCTGGTACTGCCGGAACTGGCAGGCAAGCTGACCGGAATGGCCGTGCGGGTGCCGGTGATCAACGTGTCGCTGGTGGACCTCACCGTGCAACTGAAGAAAGACGCCACGGCGGACGAAGTCAACGCACTGCTCAAGGAAGCCAGCCAGCACTCGAAGATCCTCGGCTACAACACCCTGCCGCTGGTTTCCAGTGACTTCAACCACAACCCGCTGTCGTCGATCTTCGATGCCAATCACACCAAGGCCAGTGGCAAACTGCTGAAAGTGCTGGCCTGGTATGACAACGAGTGGGGTTTCTCCAACCGTATGCTGGATAACTGCCTGGCGCTGTGCAACGCCGAGTAATCCAGTGGGAGTGGGCTTGTGTGGGAGCGGGCTTGCTCGCGAATACAGACGCCTCGGTTCATCTGAATACCGAGGTGATGCATTCGCGAGCAAGCCCGCTCCCACATTTGTCCTGTGCAAAACAGCTCAAAGTGCCACTTGCCATTTGAGTTGATGATAAGCATTATCATTAACTGCAAATCGGTCTGGTATCACTGTGAGCCAATCTCGCTTCAACCACGTCTTTCTCACCCAACGGGTGATTTTGCTTCGCACCTTGCAGCGGATGGTGAACAACCACAGCACCGCCGAGGACCTGTTGCAGGAAACCTACCTGCGCGTCACCCGGGCCCTCAGTGAGCGGCCGATCGATCACCTTGAACCGTTCGTCTATCAAACCGCGCGCAACCTCGCGCTGGATCATCTGCGCGCGCGTCGCATCCAGGCCCGCACGTTGCAGGAAGATGTTCCACTGGACGTCCTGCAAAGCGTTGCCGCCCCCATCAGCACACCCGAAGACGCCACCCAGGCCGAGCAAATGCTTGAGGCCCTGAGTGTCAGCCTCGGCCAGTTGAGCGCCCGCCAACAGCAGATTTTCATTCTCAGCCGCCTGCACGGTTGCAGTTACCAGGAGATCGCCGATCAGCTGTCTGTGTCCTTGAGTACCGTGCAAAAGGAACTGAAATTGATCATGGCCATCTGTGTAGGTGTGGCCGAACGGCTGGATCGGCCTTAAGCTTCACCCGGCAGAAACGTCGACCCAAGCTGTAGGAAAGTTGAATAGAACGTGGCGAAGACCCGAGGAACACCGTGACGGACCCGAATAAACTGCGCCCCCATGAGCTCGCTCATGAGGTGTTGCAAGACACGGCTATGGACCAAGCCCTCGACTGGCTGATCGTCTTGCAGTGCCCGCAGCCCGGACAGCAGGCCGAATTCGAAGCCTGGTTGGCCAGCGACCCCGCCCACGTCCACGCCTTCGGCAAGGCCCAGGCCGCCTGGGGCGGCGCGCCCGTACACAGCGCCGCCGTCGCACTGGCCGCGCCGCGCAAACCCAGCGCCTGGCACCGGATCAAACCGCATTGGAAACCACTGGCCACCGCCGCCGTGTTGTTGATCGGCCTGTTCAGCTTCAGCAACCTGCCAGTACGCCTGCAAGCCGATCACCTCACCGTGGTCGGTGAACGCCAGCGCCTGCAATTGGACGACGGCTCCAAGGTGTTGCTCAACACCAACTCGGCGTTTTCCAGCAGCATCAAGGACCACCAGCGCATCGCACGCCTGTACCAGGGCGAGGCGTTCTTCGACATCGTGCCCAGCCATGGCGCGCCCCTGGAGATCGATGCCGGCCCCGTCCGCGCCAGCGTGCGCGATACTGCCTTCGCCGTGCGCTACCTCAATGGCGAAGCACAGGTACAAGTACAGCGCGGCGATGTGGACCTGAGCAATACCTTCGACGATGCCCGCGTGCGCCTGACGGCCGGTGAAAGTATCCGCATCGGGCCCAAGGGTTTCGGCCAACCCGCCAAGCTGGACGCCAACAAAGATTTGGCCTGGGTGCAGGGTCGGCTGATCTTCGAAAACTGCCCGATGAGCGAGGTGCTCGCCGAATTGCGCCGCTATTACCCGGGCTGGATCGTCAACACCAACGACCAACTCGCCAGCGTCGCGGTCACCGGCAATTACCGCCTCGACCAGCCCTTGGACGTCGTGCGTTCACTGGCTCACATCACCTCGGCCAAGCTGTCGGAATACCCGGCGCTGGTGATCTTGAACTAAATGAGAATTATTTTTACTCGATAGCCGACGGTGGTACGTCTCGTCTTAGCCAATGCAACTGATTCCTATTTGTCTCGGTTCGCAACTATAAGATTCGTACCCCGGAGCGCTCTCGATGTCCTCTTGTTTCAACCGCCGGTCCTCTTCGCCCGTCCTGTCCTTGCTGACTGCAGCCATCCTGCTGGCGGGTGCGCCCGTGATGACGGCCACCGCCGCCGAACCTGCCGCACGCAGCCACGGCAACTACAACTTCAGCATCGAACAGCAACCGCTGGTCTCTGCGCTGAACGCCTTTACCGCCGTGACCGGCTGGCAGGTCGGCCTGCCGGCGGAACTCGGCCAGGGTGTGTCGTCCCCTGGCGCACGCGGGCCGCTGTCGCCGGAAAAGGCCCTGGACCGGCTGTTGGTGGGGACCAACCTGAGCTACCGCAAACTGGGCAATAACAACATCGTGCTGGAAAGACGCGCGTCGGGCGGCACCCTCAACCTGCAGCAGGTGACCATCAGCGCCACCCGCAACGAGCAGAACATCAGCAGCGTACCGAGCACCGTGACCGTGCAGGAGCGCGAGGAACTGGACCGCCAGAACGTGAATACCATCCGTGAACTGGTGCGTTATGAACCCAACGTCTCGGTCGGCGGTGCCGGTGGCCGCTCGAGCAATTCGGGCTACAACATTCGCGGCATCGACGGCGACCGCATCCTCACCCAGGTCGATGGCGTGGAAGTGCCGGACAACTTCTTCAACGGCCCCTACGCCAAGACCCGTCGCAACTACGTCGACCCGGAAATCGTCAAGCGCGTGGAGATCCTGCGCGGCCCGGCTTCGGCCCTGTACGGCAGCAGCGCCATCGGCGGCGCCGTCAGCTACTTCACCCTCGACCCCGAGGACATCATCAAGCCCGGCCAGGACTTCGGTGCCCGCCTGAAAACCGGATACAGCTCCGCCGACGACAGCTGGCTGACCTCCGGCACCGTCGCTGGGCGCGTGCAGGACCTCGACGGCTTGCTGCACCTGAGCCAGCGCAACGGCCATGAAATGGAATCCTACGATGGCAACAACGCCACGGGCTTGGCGCGCACCGGTGCCAACCCCGAGGATGCGCGCACGACCAACGTGCTGGCCAAGCTGGGTTGGAATTATGGCGATGACAATCGCTTGGGCCTGACCTACGAGAAGTACAAGGACGATCGCGACGTCAATCTCAAGAATGCCGTGGGTGGTCCGTTCACCGGCGGGCGCGGCTTCAACTTCTACCGTGCGCGGTCGGGCAACGACACCATCACCCGCGAGCGTTTTGGTATCGAAAACCGCTTCGCCCTGGACTCGCCAATTGCCGATCAGATCAAGACCAGCCTCAATTACCAGATCGCCAAGACCGACCAGTCCACCGCCGAAATCTACCAGCCGTCGCGGCGTGTCTTGCGCACGCGCGAAACCCTTTACGAAGAAAAACAATGGGTCTTCGATGCCCAGTTGGATAAGGCCTTCAGCATCGGTGACACCGACCACCAAGTCACTTATGGCACCACCCTCAAGCAGCAGAAAGTCACCGGCTCGCGCGAAGGCTCCGCCACTTGCCTGGCTGTCGGCGGCGGTTGCACGGCCATCGGCGCACCCAGCCCGACGGCCAGCGACAGCGTGAAGAAGGCCAGCGATTTCCCGGACCCGACCATCAACACTTACTCGCTGTTCGCGCAGGACCAGATCACCTGGGACAAATGGACCTTCCTGCCCGCCGTTCGCTACGACTACACCCAACTCAAGCCCAAGTTGACTGAAGAGTTCCTCAACACCGTTGATCCGACACGGATCTACGCCCACAGCGACAAGGAAAAGACCTGGCACCGCGTCACGCCAAAATTCGGCCTGACCTATGCGCTGTCCGACCAATACACCTGGTTTGGCCAATACGCTGAAGGCTTCCGCACGCCTTCCGCCAAAGCCTTGTACGGCCGCTTTGAAAACCTGCAGCAGGGCTACACCGTCGAGCCCAACCCGGATCTCAAGCCGGAAAGCAGCAAAGGCGTGGAGACCGGGATTCGCGGCCACTTCGAGTCTGGCTCGTTTGATATCGCCGTGTTCTACAACAAATACCGCGACTTCATCGACGAGGACGCCGCCGTCGCCGGCGGTACCGCACAGCAATTCGAAGCCAACAACATCAAGCACGCCACCATCAAGGGGATCGAAGCCAAGGGGCGCCTGAACCTCGACGCGTTCGGCGCCCCGCAAGGCCTGTACACCCAGGGTTCGGTTGGCTACACCTACGGCCGCAACGACGACAATGGCGAACCGCTCAACAGCGTCAACCCGCTCAAGGGCGTATTCGGCCTGGGCTACGACCAGGACCACTACGGTGGCCTGCTGAGCTGGACCCTGGTGAAGAAGCAGAATCGCGTCGACAGCACCACGTTCCACGCGCCTGATGGCAGCACCACTGCCCCCTTCAAGACCCCAGGCTTCGGCGTCCTCGACCTGACCGCCTTCTACAAGGTCACCAACGACGTGACCGTCAATGGCGGCCTCTACAACCTCACCGACAAGAAGTACTGGAACTGGGATGACGTGCGCAGCTACGACGGCGTCGGGGAAGCCGGTGTGACCTCCCCGGCCAACCTTGACCGCCTGACCCAACCCGGTCGCAACTTTGCGATCAACGTGATCTGGGACATTTGACGACGCCCACTCACCTCGTCGAATTTCATCGACGAGGTGAGGATTTTTTACTGTGCCGCGTCTTCTTGTTCGTCTAGTTGATAACAGCTCTCTTTCGGGCACCAAGGCGCTTCCCTTCTCAAGGACTTTTTCATGACCGCTTCCCCTACCGCAGAACGTGCAAGCCTGCGCTCCCAGCGCCTGAACCAGATTACCAACGAGCCACACACCAAGCTCGACGCCCTGGTCAAGGCCCACGCCCCGTTTGAAACCCAGGCCAATTTCGCCCGTTTCGTGGTGGCGCAGTACCTGTTCCAGTCAGAACTGGTAGCGCTTTACAACGATGCTGAACTGATCAAGATCGTGCCGGACCTGGCCGAGCGCTGCCGCGCTGAAGCCGCCAGGCTGGACCTGGGCGATCTGGACACTGAAGTGCCTGCGCCGGTCGCCGGTGCCGTGAAGAACCCAAGCAAGGCCGAAGCCCTGGGCTGGCTGTTCGTGTCCGAAGGCTCCAAGCTGGGCGCCGCATTCCTGATCAAGCGTGCCGTGGGCCTGGGCCTGAGCGAAACCTTCGGTGCCCGTCACCTGGGTGAGCCGGCCGGTGGTCGTGCCGAGGGCTGGAAAAGCTTCACCCGCACCCTGGATGCGCTGGAATTCAGCCCCGAAGAAGAAGCCGCAGTGGAAAAAGGCGCCATCGACGCGTTCGTGCGCTTCACCGTATTGCTGGAACAGGCGTACGCTACGGCCCCTGAACTGGCCTGACCCTTGGTTGGAATGCGATGACCATGTGGGAGCGGGCTTGCTCGCGAATGCAGTGTGTCAGCCAACACATCTCTGACTGATCCACCGCATTCGCGAGCAAGCCCGCTCCCACACTCAGATCTCATTTCATATTGATTTTCTGTGATATCCCTGCACATGACCGGCAAAACCCAATCCACCTCGAAAATCGCCCGGATCCTCTTCGGCCTGCTGGCCTACGTCAGCCTGGGCATCGGGTTGGTGGCGATTGTCGTGCCGGGTTTGCCCACCACCGAATTCATCCTCCTCGCCGCCTGGGCCGCCACCAAAAGCTCGCCGCGCCTCAGCGCCTGGCTGGAAAACCATCGGCTGTTCGGGCCGATCCTGTTCAATTGGCGCAACGGCAAAATCATCGCGCGCCGGGCCAAGGTCAGCGCCACCGTGAGCATGCTGCTGTGCGCCTTTCTCATGCTGGTGATGCTCGATCACGGCTGGCCGATCTACCTGGCAATTGCCGGTATGAGCCTGGGCAACCTGTGGATCTGGTCACGCCCGGAGCGGCTCGCACAGCCCATATAGCGCTGCGTGTAGGCTTTTTCCTACCGCTCATCGACTGTTTCTCATGAATTGATTTGTGACGCCGATGTTTCAGACAGAGCGCTGAATGGACTTGGCCTGCACTGCGTGCCATCCAACACGTCCATTCGCGAGTGAACCTATGTTCGACACCCTCTCCATCCGCTTGAAAATCGTGCTGTTGTCCGGCCTTTGCCTGCTGGGGGTGATTGCGCTGGTCGTCAGCATCAATATCTACAACACCAACCAGAATGATCGCCTGGTGAGCGACGCCAGCTCGCGCATGCTCACCGCCAGCGTGGAGCAACTGCTCCAGGCCAAGGCTGCCGAGCAAGCAGTGCAGTTGCAGAAAACCTTTGGCGACAGCCTGGTGGCCGTGACTGCCCTGGCCGACCAGATCAAGGACCTGCGCAAGCTCGCGGCACAACGCGGGCTGGAACCCGGCGCACTGCGCGAAGCACTCAACCAGAGCCTGAAAACGGCCTTCGAACGCAACAACAAGGTGCTGGGTATCTGGCTCTCATTCGAGCCCAATGGCCTGGATGGCAAGGACAGCGAATTCATCGATGACAAGGCCCGCGTCTCCAACGAGAAGGGCCGTTTCTCCAGCTACTGGAGCCGTGCCGGTGGCGAAGGCCTGAACACCATCATGGTCGAGGACGACCTGACCAAGACCACCCTCAACCTCAGCGGCACGCCCTACAACATCTGGTACACCTGCCCACGCGACACCCGCAACACTTGCCTGCTGGACCCGTACGAAGACACCGTAGCCGGTAAACCCGTACTGATGACCACCATCTCGCTGCCGCTGATCGTGGACGGTAACGTCATTGGCGTGGTGGGTGTCGACATCGCTCTCAACGCCTTGCAAGCCAGCACCGACGCCGCACAGAGAGATCTGTTCAATGGCGCCGCGCACCTGGAGATTCTTTCCAGCACCGGGCTGATTGCCGCCTACAGCGGTGAACCGGCCAAGGTCGGCAAGAACCTGATCGACACCCTCGGTGCCGAAGGCAAGGAAATCGTGCAGCGGCTGGCGAGCGACAACCGCATGATCCGCGAACAGGACGGCACCATTCGCGCGGTGTACCCGGTCAAGCCGATTGCCGACGCCAAATCCTGGGGCGTGGTGATCATGCTGCCCAAAGCGGTGATGCTCGCCGACAACGTCAAACTGCACGCGGTACTCGACGATGCGCAGGCAGCCGGCACCCTCAAGACGCTGCTGGTGGCCGCTGCCGCCGGCCTGCTCGGCTTGCTGCTGATCTGGCTCACCGCCACCGGCGTCACCCGGCCGATCAACAGCGTGGCCGCCATGCTCAAGGACATCGCCAGCGGTGACGGCGACCTCACCCAGCGCTTGGCGTACGCGAAGAAGGACGAGCTGGGCGAACTGGTGAACTGGTTCAACCGCTTCCTCGACAAGTTGCAACCGACCATCGCGCAGATCAAGCAAAGCATCACCGAAGCCCGTGGCACCGCTGACCAGTCCTCCGCCATCGCGCGCCAGACCAGCGAAGGCATGCAGGTGCAGTTCCGCGAGATCGACCAAGTGGCCACCGCGTCCAATGAAATGAGCGCCACCGCCCACGACGTGGCCAACAGCGCCTCGAATGCCGCCAGCGCGGCACGCGGCGCCGATCAGTCGGCGCGTGAAGGTATGTCGATCATTGAGCAGAGCACCCGCGATATCACCTCCCTGGCCGAAGAAGTCAGCAAGGCCGTGGGCGAAGTCGAAGCCCTGGCGGTCAACAGCGAGCAGATTGGCTCAGTGCTGGAGGTGATTCGCAGCATCGCCGAGCAGACCAACCTGTTGGCACTCAACGCCGCCATCGAAGCGGCGCGCGCCGGGGAAAGCGGCCGTGGGTTTGCGGTAGTGGCCGACGAAGTGCGCAACTTGGCCAAACGCACCCAGGACTCCGTGGAAGAGATCCGCGTGGTGATCGAACGCATCCAGAGTGGCACCCGTGGCGTGGTTGCCACCATGCATTCGAGCCAGAACCAGGCCCAGAGCAATGCCGGGCAGATCCATCAGGCAGTGCAAGCCCTGGGCAAGATCAGCGATGCCGTCACCGTGATCAGCGACATGAACCTGCAGATCGCCAGCGCCGCCGAACAACAGAGCGCCGTGGCCGAAGAGGTCAACCGCAATGTCTCGGCGATCCGCACCGTGACCGAAACCCTCACCGGCCAAGCCACCGAGTCGGCGGCCATCAGCAGCCAACTCAATGCCCTGGCCAGCCAGCAGATGAAGCTGATGGATCAGTTCAGGGTCTGACTCGGTTGCAAAACCACTGAGATCCATGTGCGAGCCGGGCTTGCCTGCGATGCAGGCAAGCCGGTGTACCTAAAAGTACCGAGTCGATGCTATCGCAGGCAAGCCAGCTCCCACGGAGAGCAGGCTGGCGCTGGTCTAGAGACCGGTCCAGGCGCTGACAAACTGCGTCAGGTCTTCTTTAGCGGCGGTACGCGGCGGGTTCTGCGGCGTTCCCAGGTAAAGGAAGCCAATCACTTCCTCATCCGCCGCCAGCCCCAGGCCTTTGGCAACGTGGGCCGAGTAGGACAATTCGCCAGTGCGCCACACCGCACCAATCCCTTGGGCATACGCCGCCAGCAGGATGCCGTGGGCCGCGCACGCCGCAGCCAGCAGTTGCTCGGACTTGGGCACCTTGAAGTGTTCTTGCAGGCGGGCAATCACCACCACCACCAGCGGCGCGCGCAACGGGCCATTCTGGGCCTTGTCGATGGCGGCTTGCGGTGCGTCGGCGTCCTGCAGGCGTGCGGCCTCGGCCAGCAGCGTGCCCATCTGCTCGCGAGCAGCCCCTTCAACCGTCAGGAAACGCCAAGGGCGCAACTGGCCGTGGTCGGGCGCGCGCATCGCGGCGGCGAACAGCACGTCGCGCTGCTCCTGGGTCGGTGCCGGTTCCAGCAGGCGCGGCACGGAAACACGGTTGAGCAAAGCGTCGAGAGCCTGCATTGGCCACCTCCAGAAAAAAATGTGCGGTCATTCTAGCGGGAATGAATCGGGATGCCATCAAACGATAATTGCTCTTATTCATTGAGCCCCGCCCTGTTAGACTTTGCGACCCTATTTTCTGCCGTGGTTCAGGAAACTCGATGTTCCGTTCACTACTTCGCCTGTCCGCAGCGCTACTGGCCTTGAGCCTGGCAGCCTGCGATGACGCGCCAAGGTTTACCAAGGCTGAGCCGGGTGAATCACGGGCGGGCGGCGCTGCGACGGTAAACAAGCGCGACCAGAACGCGTTTTCCCTGCCCTCGGCGAACCTGTCGCCCACCCGGCGCCTGGACTTCAGCGTCGGCAACAGTTTCTTTCGCAGCCCTTGGGTGATTGCGCCGTCCACCACCACTGCGCGCGATGGCCTGGGCCCGCTGTTCAACACCAACGCTTGTCAGAACTGCCATATCAAGGACGGCCGCGGGCACCCGCCGCTGCCCGACGCCACCAATGCGGTGTCAATGCTGGTGCGCCTGTCGATTCCGGATGCACCGGCGTATGCCAAGGCCATCGAGCAGATTGGGGTAGTACCCGAGCCCGTCTACGGCGGGCAACTGCAAGACATGGCGGTGCCCGGCGTCGTACCCGAAGGCAAGGTGCGGGTCGACTACACGCCGGTCAACGTCACGTTCAAGGACGGCACCGTGGTCGAGTTGCGAAAGCCAGACCTGCAGATCACTCAATTGGGCTACGGCCCGATGCACCCGCAGACCCGTTTCTCGGCTCGCATCGCCCCGCCGATGATCGGCCTGGGCCTGCTCGAAGCCATCAGCGACGCCGATATCCTGCGCAACACCGACCCGAAGACCGCCGACAAAGAAGCCATCGTCGGCCGCGCCAACTGGGTCTGGGACGACGCCCAGCAGAAAACCGTGCTGGGGCGTTTTGGCTGGAAAGCCGGGCAGCCCAACCTCAATCAACAAAATGTTCACGCGTTCTCTGGCGATATGGGCCTCACCACCACCCTGAGACCGTTCGATGACTGCACCGACGCCCAGGTCGCCTGCAAACAGGCCCCCAACGGCAACGGCGCCGATGGCGAGCAGGAAGTCAGCGACAATATCCTGCGCCTGGTGCTGTTCTACACGCGTAACCTGGCCGTGCCGGTACGCCGTGACGTCAATACGCCGCAGGTGCTGGCCGGGAAAAACCTGTTCTATCAAGCGGGCTGCCAGGGTTGCCACACGCCGGCGTTCACCACGTCCGCCAACGCCGCCGAACCGGAACTGGCCAACCAGGTCATCCGCCCCTACAGCGACCTGCTATTGCACGACATGGGCGACGGCCTGGCCGACAACCGCACCGAATTCAAGGCCGGTGGCCGCGACTGGCGCACGCCGCCGTTGTGGGGCATCGGCCTGACGCAAACCGTGAGTGGCCACAGCCAGTTCCTGCATGACGGCCGCGCCCGCAACCTGCTCGAAGCCGTGCTATGGCACGGCGGTGAAGCACACGCGGCGCGCCAGCATGTGTTGTCCTTCAATGCCGAGCAGCGCGCTGAGTTGCTGGCGTTCCTGAATTCTTTATAAGCTTTGCCCCAATTACAGAAGGGAGCTCGACATGTTCCGTCCCAAGTTGTTGTTCACCAGCCTTGCCGCCCTCGCCCTCGGTGCCTGCTCGCCCCAGGACCCGCAAGCGGTGACCTCGGCGGCCATCGCCAAGCAAGTGATCCTGCCGACCTACAGCCGTTGGGTCGAAGCTGACCGCCAGTTGGCCGTCAGCGCCCTGGCCTACTGCCAGGGCAAGGAAAGCCTGGACACCGCGCGTGCCGACTTCCTCCACGCACAAAAGGCCTGGGCCGAGTTGCAACCGCTGCTGATCGGGCCGCTGGCCGAGGGCAACCGCGCCTGGCAGGTACAGTTCTGGCCGGACAAGAAGAACCTGGTAGGACGTCAGGTCGAGCAACTGGTTAGCGCCCAGCCGCAGATCGACGGCGCCGCCCTGGCCAAGTCCAGCGTGGTGGTGCAAGGCCTGTCGGCCTACGAATACATCCTCTATGACGCCAAGACCGACCTCGCCGACGACGCCCAGAAGGCCCGTTACTGCCCACTGTTGGTGGCCATCGGTGACCGGCAGAAGGCCCTGGCCGAAGAGATCCTGGCCAGTTGGAACAGCACCGACGGCATGCTCGCGCAGATGACCAAGTTTCCAAACCAGCGCTACGCCGATTCCCACGAAGCCATCGCCGACCTGCTGCGCGTCCAGGTGACCGCACTGGACACCCTGAAGAAAAAACTCGGCACGCCGATGGGCCGCCAGACCAAGGGCATTCCACAACCGTTCCAGGCCGATGCGTGGCGCAGCCAGTCGTCCCTGCAAAGCCTCGAGGCCAGCCTCGCAGCGGCCCAGACCGTGTGGGTCGGCGTCGACAACAAAGGCCTGCGTGGCCTGCTGCCGTCCGAGCAGAAGCCGTTGGCCGACAAGATCGACGCGGCCTACGCCGCGTCGCTGAAACTGTTCGCCAGCAACCAGCGCACCCTCAATGAACTGCTGGCCGATGACGCCGGTCGCCAGCAGCTCAACGATATCTACGACAGCCTCAACGTCGTCCACCGCCTGCACGAAGGCGAACTGGCCAAGGCGCTGGGCATCCAATTGGGCTTCAATGCCAACGACGGTGACTGATGATGCTCAGGCGACAGGCTTTGGCGGTTGGTAGCGTGCTGCTCAGCGCCCTCACATTGGGTGGCTGGACGCTGTTCAAAGGCAAAGACAAGGGGCCGCTGTTGCTGTCGGCGCGGGATGACGCGGACGGCAAGCACTACGCCGTGGGCTTTCGCCTGGATGGCAAGCAGGTGTTTGCCACCCAGGTCGGCCAGCGCTGCCACGACATCATCAACCACCCGACACTGCCGATCGCACTGTTTGTCGCCCGTCGCCCGGGCACCGAGAGTTACCTGATCGACCTGCGTGATGGCGCGCTGCTACAAACCATCACCTCCAATGCCAATCGTCACTTCTATGGCCACGCGGTCATTCACAAGAGCGGCGACTGGCTGTACGCCACCGAAAACGACACGTCCGACCCCGGCCGTGGCCTGCTCGGCGTGTACAGGTTCCAAGGCGAGCGGCTGGTGCACAGCGGCGAAATCTCCACCCACGGTATCGGCCCGCACCAGGTGTCGTGGATGCCCGATGGCGAAACCCTGGTGGTGGCCAACGGCGGCATTCGCACCGAAGCCGAAAGCCGCGTGGAGATGAACCTCAACGCCATGGAACCGAGCCTGGTGCTGATGCACCGCGACGGCAGCCTGATCAGCAAGGAAACCCTCGGCCAGCAAATGAACAGCGTGCGCCACATGGGGATTGCCAGTGATGGCACCATCCTCACCGGGCAGCAGTTCATGGGGCCGTCCCAAGAGCGTTCCGAATTGCTGGCGATCAAGCGGCCGGGACAACCGTTCGTGGCCTTCCCGGTGGCCGATGAGCAGTTGCAGGCCATGGGGCACTACACCGCCAGCGTTGCAGTGCACAGTGAACTGCGCCTGGTGGCGCTCACCGCACCGCGGGGCAACCGCTTCTTTATCTGGGACATGGACAGCGGTGCGCTGCGCCTGGATGGGCCGCTGCCGGACTGTGCGGGTGTGGGTGCCGTAGAGGATGGCTTTGTCGTGACGTCGGGCCAGGGTCGTTGCCGTTTCTACGATTGCCGCCAGAAACAACTGGTAGCAAAACCGTTGGAATTGCCCGCGGGGCTCTGGGACAACCATCTCCATCTGATCTGACGTGATGCCTTGTAGGCGTCCGGCTTGCAGGGCGCCTACAGGTCCGTTGCCTGCCAGGAATACCGTCTGGAATCCCCACTACACTCGGAGTAATGTTCCGGGCTTGTCTGTCTTCGTCTGCCCCAGTTTTTCCAAGGAATCGGAATATGCTGCGCCGTCGCATGCTGATCATGTTGGGTGTCGTCCTGCTCATTGTCCTGCTGCTGGGGGGCTATAAAGCCTTTTCCATCTATCAGCAGATTCAGGTGTTCTCTACACCCAAACCGCCGGTCAGCGTGGCCGTCGCGACGGCGGCTGAGCAGCCCTGGCAACTGCGCTTGCCTTCTGTGGGTACGCTCAAGGCGTTGCAAGGGGTCAACCTGAGCCTGGAGGTGGCCGGCACAGTCAAGGACGTGCAGTTCGAATCCGGCCAGAAGGTCAGGGCCGGGCAGCCCCTGGTGCAACTCGACAGCGCGGTGGAGAGCGCCCTGCTGGAAACCGCACAGGCCGATCTGGGCCTGGCCCAACTGGATTACGGTCGCGGCAGCCAACTGGTGGGTAGCCAGGCCATCTCCAAAGGCGAGTTCGACCGCCTCTCCGCGCAACTGCAAAAGAACAAGGCCACGGTCAATCAGCTCAAGGCCTCGCTGGCGAAAAAACACATCGTCGCGCCGTTCAGCGGCACCATCGGCATCCGCCAGGTGGACGTGGGTGACTACCTGGCCAGCGGCACAGTCATCGCCACCTTGCAGGACATCAGCAGCCTCTATGTCGACTTCTACATTCCCGAGCACGCGGTGCCGAAGGTCGCCCTCGGGCAGGCGGTACAGGTAGAAGTCTCGGCTTACCCTGGCGAGCAATTTTCCGGCAGCGTCAGTGCGATCAACCCCAAGGTCGAGAACAGCACACGCAATGTGCTGGTGCGCGCCACCCTGGCCAACCCGAATGGCAAGCTGTTGCCCGGCATGTTCACGAGCCTGGATGTGCTACTGCCCAATCCCGCTCCGCAGATCGTGGTGCCCGAAGGTGCGATTACCTACACCCTCTACGGCAACTCGGTGTACGCCGTGGCCGAGAAAAAAACCGACGGCGGTGAAGTGGAAAAGGATGCCAGTGGCAAACCCGTGCTGATCGCCGAACGACGATTCGTCGAGACGGGTGAGCGACGCGGTGGCCTGGTGCTGGTGACCAAAGGCTTGAACGCCGGCGAGCAGGTGGTCAGCGCCGGCCAGTTGAAACTGGACAACGGCACGCCCATTGCCATCAGCCCGGACAAAAACCTGCCGGCAGGGCACTGAGCCATGAAGTTCACAGACGTGTTCATCCGCCGTCCGGTGCTGGCCATGGTGGTCAGCCTGCTGATCGTGCTGCTGGGCTTCCAGGCCTACAGCAAGCTACCGCTGCGCCAATACCCGAGCATGGAAAACGCCCTGATCACGGTGACCACCGCCTACCCCGGTGCGAATGCCGAGACCATCCAGGGCTATATCACCCAGCCCCTGCAGCAAAGCCTGGCCAGCGCCGAAGGCATCGACTACATGACCTCGGTGAGCCGCCAGAACTTCTCGGTGATCTCGATCTACGCGCGCATTGGCGCCAACAGCGACCGGCTGTTTACCGAGCTGCTGGCCAAGGCCAACGAGGTGAAGAACAAACTGCCGCAAGACGCCGAGGACCCGGTGCTGAGCAAAGAGGCTGCCGACGCCTCGGCGCTGATGTACATCAGCTTTTCCAGCGAGCAACTGAGCAACCCGCAGATCACCGACTATCTGTCTCGGGTGATCCAACCCAAGCTCGCCACCCTGCCCGGCATGGCCGAAGCGGAAATCCTCGGCAACCAGGTATTCGCCATGCGTATCTGGCTCGACCCGGTGAAACTCGCGGGGTTCGGCCTCAGCGCCAGCGACATCACCGACGCCGTGCGCCGCTACAACTTCCTTTCCGCCGCTGGCGAGGTCAAGGGCGAGTTCGTGGTCACCAGCATCAACGCCAACACCGACCTCAAGTCCGCAGAGGCCTTTGGCGCGATCACCGTCAAAACCGATGGCGACAGCCGCGTGCTGCTGCAAGACGTGGCGCGGGTCGAAATGGGCGCGGAGAACTACAACGCCATCAGCTCGTTTGGTGGGACGCCGTCGGTGTACATCGGCATCAAGGCCACCCCCAGTGCCAACCCACTGGATGTGATCAAGGAAGTGCGCAAGATCATGCCGGAACTGGAGTCCCAGCTGCCGCCCAACCTCAAGGCAGAAATCGCCTACGACGCCACGCTGTTTATCCAGGCGTCGATCAACGAGGTGGTCAAGACCCTGTTTGAAGCGGTGCTGATCGTGATCGTGGTGGTCTTCCTGTTCCTCGGCGCCCTGCGTTCGGTGGTGATTCCGGTGATCACCATCCCGCTGTCGATGATCGGCGTGCTGTTTTTCATGCAGTTGATGGGCTATTCGATCAATCTGCTGACCCTGCTGGCGATGGTCCTGGCCATCGGCCTGGTGGTGGACGATGCCATCGTGGTGGTGGAAAACATCCACCGGCATATCGAGGAAGGCAAGACCCCCCTGGATGCGGCGCTGGAAGGCGCGCGGGAGATTGCCTTGCCGGTGGTGTCGATGACCGTCACCCTGGCGGCGGTGTATGCCCCGATTGGTTTTCTCGAAGGGCTCACCGGTGCCTTGTTCAAGGAGTTCGCCCTGACCCTGGCCGGGGCGGTGATCATTTCCGGCATCGTCGCCCTGACGCTGTCGCCGATGATGTGCGCGGTGTTGTTGCGCCACGATGAAAACCCTTCAGGCCTGTCACACCGCCTCGACCGGATGTTCGACAGCCTCAAGCGCCGCTACCAGCGCATGCTCCACGGCACCCTGAACACGCGGCCCGTGGTGATCGTGTTTGCACTGATCGTGCTGTGCCTGATCCCGCTGTTCCTCAAGTTCACCCAGACGCAGCTGGCGCCTGACGAAGACCAGGGCATCATCTTCATGATTGCCAGCGCACCGCAGCCGACCAACCTGGAGTACCTCAACACCTACACCGACGAGTTCATCCAGATCTTCAAAGCGTTTCCGGAGTACTACTCGTCGTTCCAGATCAACGGTTTCAACGGCGTGCAATCGGGCATCGGCGGTTTCCTGCTCAAGCCGTGGAACGAGCGCGACCGCACCCAGATGCAAATCCTGCCTGAGGTGCAAAAGCGCCTGGAGCAGATTCCCGGCCTGCAGGTGTTCGGCTTCAACCTGCCCTCCTTGCCAGGCACGGGTGAAGGGTTGCCGTTCGGCTTTGTGATCAATACGGCCAACGATTATGAGTCGTTGCTCGAGGTGGCCAATCGCGTGAAAAAACGCGCGATGGAGTCGGGCAAGTTTGCCTTCGTCGATATCGACCTGGCGTTCGACAAGCCCGAAGTGGTGGTGGACATCGACCGCGCCAAGGCGGCGCAGATGGGCGTGTCGATGCAGGACCTCGGCGGCACCCTGGCAACCTTGCTGGCGGAGGCAGAAATCAACCGGTTCACCCTGGACGGGCGCAGCTACAAGGTGATTGCCCAGGTCGAGCGTGCTTACCGCGATAACCCAGAGTGGCTGAACAACTACTACGTGAAAAACGCCAAGGCGGAGTTGTTGCCACTCTCGACCCTGATAACCGTGACAGACCGCGCCCGCCCTCGGCAGTTGAACCAGTTCCAGCAACTCAACTCGGCGCTGATCTCGGGGTTTCCCATTGTCAGCATGGGCGAGGCCATCGACACCGTGCGCCAGATCGCCCTTGAAGAAACCCCGCCTGGCTATGCGTTCGACTACAGCGGCGCGTCCCGGCAATTCATCCAGGAAGGCACGGCGCTGTGGGTAACGTTTGGCCTGGCCCTGGCGATTATCTTCCTGGTGCTGGCGGCGCAGTTCGAGAGCTTCCGTGACCCACTGGTGATCCTGGTGACGGTGCCGTTGTCGATCTGTGGGGCGCTGATTCCGCTGTTCCTGGGTTGGTCGAGCATGAACATCTACACGCAGGTTGGTTTGGTGACGCTGATCGGCTTGATCAGCAAGCACGGGATCCTGATCGTGGAGTTCGCCAACCAGCTGCGCAAGGACAAGGGCCTGACGCCCCGCCAGGCGGTGGAAGAAGCTGCGGCGATTCGCCTGCGTCCGGTGCTGATGACGACCGCAGCGATGGTGTTCGGCATGGTACCGCTAATTTTCGCGACGGGCGCGGGCGCGGTCAGCCGGTTCGATATCGGTATGGTGATTGCAACAGGCATGTCGATTGGAACCTTGTTCACCCTGTTTGTATTGCCCTGTGTTTATACGTTGCTGGCCAAGCCTGACAAACACATTCCGCTGTAGGCGCGAGCTTGGTCGCGAGGTCGTTAACGAAAACGCCGCGTATGCCGGTGGATCCATGTTCGCGAGCAACAACCCGGCGCCCCCTCGCATGCACGCGTAAAACGCCATGTCCGGGCGCAAAAAAAGGGCCTCGCACTGCGAGGCCCTTTCATTTGGGTTTGAATCGTTTCAACTCTGCGGCCTCATGCCTTGAGACATGCCAAACATGAACAGCAACAGCTCATGATCAGGCTTGGCCGCCACACTCGCCTTGGCAACACGCGGCAACAGGCATTGCCCGCCACCCTGCGTTGCACTGAGGACCTGTGTGCGAGGCTGTTCCCAGGCCGCCAGCGCCAAGGCTGCAACGCCTAACGCCCCGACCAGGAACAAACCTCGTGCTATTTCTAGCTTCATCTGGTTAAACCCTTGATAGCGCTGCCAAACGCCGTCTCGTAAAAGTAGCTGAGTTTCTTCCAGTCGGTATCGTTCCACGACGAATGGCGGCGCAATTGCAGCATGTCATGGGACGCGGCCCGATAAGCGGTCAAGCGCTGACGGCATTTCTCGAAATCCAGCAACGCCACTTCCACGTTGGCCGCATCACCCTCACCCGTCACCCGCACGAAAATATGCTTGATGTACAGGCAGCCGTGCTGCCAGCGGCCCTTGTGCATCCGCGCCAAGGTCGAGGCCAGCTCCTTGAGCAGACGCTCGTGCACCCCCTCGCCGTACTGCTCGCGGCCACCGGCGGCGTACCAGTTTTCGATTTCATCGAAACCATCAAGGGCGGCAGTGACCAACAGTGCCTTCCACTGATGCTCGGGGTCGCGGCGCGCCTCGCAAAACACCATTTCCGGAACACGCACATCCAACAGGCGCAGGCCTTTGATGGCATCGCGTTCGCGCAGCACAGTGGGACGACCGAAGGGGTGCAACCAACTGCGGTAGATATGCCCGGTCTGGCGCTTGCTGTAGAGCAAGCGGCCATTGGGCCCCATTATCCGTTGCACGCCACTTTCACCACCACGCCGACGGTTGGGCTCCTCGACCCACTCGCCCTGCTGGCGCCAGAAATAATCAAATCGCTCTTCGGGAGCTACGTGACTACCTGCTACGCACTCAACTGCCATCCTGTTACCTCTTGCGCAATACATACACTCGCCACATGGCGTAGAGCGGTATGAAGTCCAGGGACTCCTGAACACGAAAACCGGCTTCCTCGAATTCTGCTTCAACAGTAGCAGCCGGTAACACAAACCGGTTTTGGTAACCTTCCTGCTCACCTCTTTTGCGACGTTTGACTTCGGCGCGCTTGCGTTTCCAGGCCTTGAAATTGCCATCTACCCACAGCGAAATGATCACGCTGTCGCGGGTAACACGCTGAAACTCCCGCAATATCGCCAGCCTGTGCGCCGGATCACCAATGTGGTGCATGAGGCGCATGCAAAAGATGCTGTCGACCGAGTTATCTGGCAAATCGATATCGAAGGCAGACGTTTGCAAGGGCCGTACCCGTTTCACCACGTCCGCCGGTTGCGCGATCGTCGCGACCTTCAACATCGACGCCGAATTGTCGGCACCGATAATCACGCGGTTGGGCTTTTCCGCCAGCAGCGGCCAGAAACGACCGGCACCGCATGGCAAGTCCAACACCAGCCCCGGCTCACCCGCCATGGCCAGCGCGCCGCGCGCCAATTGCTCGTCGCGTTTGTGGGACAGCCGGCGAGCCAGATTGTCCTGATGCTTGAGCAAATAATTTTGCGCGTGCTCGTCGTCGTACTTTTCGGAAAACTCAAGTTTGATCGGGGTAGACATCACTGATCTCCAGTTACTGATGCCTACAACCTTAAGCAGTGAACTGTGAGCAACTGGTCAACCAGGTGTGAAAAAGTTGTCCTGTCCAATCCCATACATTTCAAGACTTTACAGACACAGTTGATATCACGGGGCCATCTCCGCCGAATAACGGCGATCTCTGGCAGGATAGCGGCAGGGGTTGGCGTCAGGCGTTGACCTGACTCAATTGCACATGAAAGCGGCAGCCATTGGGCTCCATGGTACTGAGGCTCACGCTCCAGCCCTGGTTCTCGCAGATACGCTGCACCAGCGACAATCCCAGGCCCAGGCCTTCACCGCGCTTCTCGTTGCCGCGCACGAAAGGCTCGAACATCGCTTCGCGCTTGTCTTCAGGAATGCCTACGCCGGAGTCTTCCACCACGAAACCGCTGGGTTCCAAGGTGAGGCGGATAAACCCGTGTTCGGTGTAGTGCAAGGCATTGCGCAACAGGTTGCCCATTACCGCGTGCAGGAAGGTGGTGTTGTAGCGCGTGTCCAACGGGTTACCCGGTTGGTAGATCAGCTCCAGGCCTTTACGCTCGATTTGCTCACGCCAGATGCCGATTAAATCGTCGGCCACCTGCGGCAGCGTCACCTGGGGCGACATAGAAGCGTTGTCGTGTTCGGCACGGGCAAGCATCAGGAAGGTCTGCACCAGTTCGCGCATCTCTTCGCACGCCCGGGCGATACGCTGCACCTGGTTACGCCCGCGCTGGTCGATGGCAGGGTTTTCCAGCAACAGCTCGCAGGAGCTGGCCAGCACCATCAACGGCGTGCGCAATTCGTGGCTGACATCGCTGGTAAACATCTGCTCACGGGACAATGCCTGACGCAGGCGTCCCAGCGTGGCATCGAAGGCCACGGCCAACTCGCCCACTTCGTCCGCCGCGTAGTCCGGCGCCAAGGGCGGTGCCAGGCCCAGCAACTGGTCACGGTGACGTACCTGGCGGGCCAGGCGCACCACCGGCGCCATCACCTTGCGCGCCAGCACCCAGCCGAGGAACACCGCCAGCGCCAGGCTGAGTACGAAGCCCACCAGCACGACCGCAAACAGTACGCGCTCGCGCTCTTCGAAATCGCTCTGATCCTGCAGCAACACGTAGCGCCGGCCATCGATCACTTCGACCATGGCGTGGTACGACAACGCCTCGCGGAACACTTCATGAAAGCCGGGCTCAAGGTGGCGCAGGTCCTTGGGCAATTCGAAGTCGCCTGGCCCGCCGCTGAAATAAAACAGCTGGTCCGGCTCAGGCCGATGCCGCCAGTCCTCCATCGTGTCCATCAACAGCAGGCGCTGCAAATCACCCCCCAGCCCGGCCGAGATCAACTTCTCTTCCACCAGGTGCACGGTGGCAACGATACCCATGGCGAAGGCGCCCGCCACCAACGCACTCATCAAGGCAAAGGCGATGATGATCCGTTGAGCAAGGCTTTGCTTAAACTCCATCTCGACCCTCGGCCAAGCGATAACCGACGCCGTGCACCGTTTGCAGCAGGGGTTTGGCGAACGGTTTATCGATCACTTGGCGCAATTGGTGAACATGGCTGCGCAAGCTGTCGCTGTCCGGGCAGTCGTCGCCCCACAGGGCTTCTTCAAGAATTTCGCGGCGCAGCACGTGCGGACTCTTCTGCATCAGCACCGCCAGCAGCTTAAGGCCGACCGGGTTGAGCTTGAGCAGGCGCCCTTCGCGGGTCACTTCCAGGGTGTCGAGGTCGTAGCTCAGGTCACCCACCTGCAGGGCACGGCGACCGCCACCCTGGGCACGGCGCAGCACGGCTTCGATGCGCGCGGCCAGCTCCGACAGGGCAAACGGTTTGAGCAGGTAATCATCCGCGCCGGACTTGAAGCCCTGCAGCCGATCATCCAACTGGTCACGGGCGGTGAGCATGATCACCGGCGTGTCACGGCGTGCGTCTTCGCGCAGGCGCTTGCACAGGGTGTAGCCATCGATGCCAGGCAGCATGATGTCGAGCACGATCAGGTCGTAGTGCTCGGTGGCCGCCAAGTGCAGGCCTGACAAACCGTCCTGCGCACAATCTACGGTATAGCCCTTCAAACCCAGGTAATCCGCCAGGTTGGCCAGAATATCGCGGTTGTCTTCAACCAATAAAATTCGCATGGGCAGTGTCTCCGTACGCGGTAACAGCCGTGTTGGCTCGCGCAGCTTAAGGCCAAGTGTGGCTTACGACTAGGGCAGTGGCGCGACTCTATAGGTTTTTTCAACCCATTCATTGGCTTCACGCGCTTTTCACTATCGCTTCACTCAGCGCCCACACAAAGGTTGTCAGGATAATGCCCCGTTATGCCTGGCAAAACCTGGGCATAAAAAAGCCCCGCCTGCATCACTGCAGGCGGGGCTTTTTCAGTACAGGGGTAAGGCTGGCTTACATCATGCCGCCCATGCCACCCATGCCGCCCATGTCTGGCATACCGCCGCCAGCCGAGCCTTCAGCCTTCGGCTTGTCAGCAATCGCCACTTCGGTGGTCAGCAACAGACCAGCGATAGAAGCGGCTGCTTGCAACGCCGAACGGGTCACTTTGGTTGGGTCCAGGATACCCATCTCAACCATGTCACCGTATTCGGAAGTGGCAGCGTTGTAACCGTAGTTACCTTTGCCGTTCTTCACTTCGTTGACCACAACACTTGGCTCGTCGCCGCTGTTGGAAGCGATCTGGCGCAGTGGGGATTCAACGGCGCGACGCAGAACAGCGATACCGACGTTCTGGTCAGCATTGTCGCCTTTGAGGTCAACCAGAGCTTCCAGGGCACGGATCAGTGCAACGCCACCGCCAGGTACCACGCCTTCTTCGACGGCTGCGCGGGTTGCGTGCAGGGCGTCTTCAACGCGGGCTTTCTTCTCTTTCATTTCAACTTCGGAACCAGCGCCAACCTTGATAACGGCTACGCCGCCGGACAGCTTGGCCAGGCGCTCTTGCAGTTTTTCACGGTCGTAGTCCGAGGAAGTCTCGGCAACCTGGGCGCGGATCTGGTTGATGCGCGACTGAATGTCGCCGTCAACGCCAGCACCGTCAACGATGATGGTGTTTTCCTTGGAGATGGTCACGCGCTTGGCGCTGCCCAGGTTTTCCAGGGTGGCGCTTTCCAGGCTCAGGCCGATCTCTTCGGAGATGACGGTACCGCCGGTCAATACGGCGATGTCCTGCAGCATGGCCTTGCGACGGTCGCCGAAGCCTGGAGCCTTGACGGCTGCGACTTTAACGATGCCACGCATGTTGTTCACAACCAGGGTCGCCAGGGCTTCGCCTTCAACGTCTTCGGAAACGATCAGCAGTGGGCGGCCGGCTTTGGCAACGGCTTCCAGGACTGGCAGCATTTCGCGGATGTTCGAGATCTTTTTGTCGACCAGCAGGATCAGCGGGCTTTCCAGCTCGGCAACCATGGTTTCTGGCTTGTTGACGAAGTACGGGGACAGGTAGCCGCGGTCGAACTGCATGCCTTCTACAACCGACAGTTCGTTTTCCAGGCCAGTGCCTTCTTCAACGGTGATCACGCCTTCTTTACCGACTTTTTCCATGGCTTCGGCAATGATGTCGCCGATGGAGCTGTCGGAGTTGGCGGAGATGGTGCCTACCTGAGCGATAGCCTTGGTGTCAGCGCATGGCTTGGACAGGTTTTTCAGCTCGGCAACAACGGCAATGGTCGCCTTGTCGATGCCGCGCTTGAGGTCCATCGGGTTCATGCCGGCAGCGACGGCTTTCAGGCCTTCGTTGACGATCGACTGAGCCAGGACGGTAGCCGTGGTGGTGCCGTCGCCTGCGTCATCGTTGGCACGGGAGGCAACGTCTTTGACCAGCTGCGCGCCCATGTTCTCGAAACGGTCTTCCAGTTCGATTTCTTTGGCGACGGAAACGCCGTCCTTGGTGATGGTCGGAGCGCCGAAGCTCTTCTCGATGATCACGTTACGGCCTTTCGGGCCCAGGGTCGCTTTTACTGCGTCAGCCAGGATGTTGACACCGGTGAGCATTTTCTTGCGGGCGGAATCGCCGAATTTAACTTCTTTAGCAGCCATGATCGATATTCCTTAAATACTTTGTAGTAACGGGAAAATGAGCGGGGAAATCAGTCTTCCAGAACAGCGAGAATCTCGTTCTCAGCCATAACCAGCAGGTCTTCGCCGTCGACTTTCACAGTGTTGCTGCCGGAGTAAGGGCCGAATACAACCTTGTCACCGACTTTAACGGCCAGCGCACGCACATCACCGTTTTCCAGGGTCTTGCCTGGGCCTGCAGCGACGATCACACCGTGGTTGGCTTTTTCAGCAGCCGAACCTGGCAGAACGATACCGCCAGCGGTTTTCTTTTCTTCTTCGCTGCGACGGATTACGACGCGGTCGTGCAGAGGACGAAGCTTGCTCATTGTCGATCTCTCCTAATTGTGTTTTTCATCGGCCGGTGTCTGTACCGGCGGGTTGTATTCCGGCTGTGCCGGTCGCGCCTCGCCAAGCAAGACGCGGAAGTCTGTCTGGTGTCGCCACCAGAAACCTTGCGGTGACCGTTACATAAGGGCGCATAAGCTTATTACAAGGGGTCGGGGATGAATTTTTTTGCGTCCGTCGACCCATAAATGCAACACGGCACCCGAAGGTGCCGTGCCAGTGAAGCGGTTACTTGCTGTCGCGGTGTTCGAACTCACCCTCGATCACATCACCTTCGCGCCCCAACGGTTGGCGCGGAGCCGGGCCGCCACGGGGTTGCAGGTCGTCGGCGAACGCTCGCTGGCGGATCGCAGCCTCTTCGGCACGCTGGCGCATCTTGCCGGCGAGCAGCTTGCGGGTGACGGGCAGCAACATGACCAGGCCGACCACGTCGCTGATGAAGCCTGGCAGGATCAACAGGCCACCGGCCAAGGCCATCATCAGGCCTTCAAGCATGGTCTGGGCGGGCAGCTCGCCACGGTTCAGGCTTTCACGGGCACGCAGCGCCGTGGCCAGGCCGGCGACACGCAGCACCAGGACGCCGAGCATCGAGCCGAGAATAATCAGCAGCAGGGCTGGGAAAAACCCGATCGCACCGCTGACTTGAACGAATACGAACAGCTCCAACACCGGGAATAGCAGAAAGAGCAACAAAAAAGGGCGCATCAAATGGTTCCTCAACGCAAGAATGCCTTGCCAGTCCACCTTAGATGACGTCGCCATTTCGTGAATTCAAGCGTCAACGGCCTCTTTTTTCGGCCAGACCTCGGCGTGAGCCAATAAAACCAGGGCTTCGCGGACTTGTGTCGGCGTGTTGCAAGACTCTGCAAACGGCAACCAGTGCAGCGACTGTCCAATTCGCAGGTGCATGCCTTCACTGTCGATACCGGCCAGCTGCGCGGGCTCGGTGGCAGGTAGGCCGGCCAGTTCGACGTAGTGGGCAATGGCCTTGGTGTGATCGCTGTTCATGTGCTCGACCATGCTGCGTTCAGCCTTGCCGGCGAACGGGTTGGCCAGGGTCAATTGGTCCACCCAGTGAATCGCGCCGAAGCCACCGATGTAGCGATGACGCACCGGCTTGAGTACCCAGAAATCGAAGTCGTGGGCCTTGTGGTAGTTGGCCGAATCGGGGAAGTAGCGATAATAACGCTCGGCCGCTGCCTCGATGGCATCGCCCTCTTGCAGTTTCTCGGCTTCGGCCAGGTACGTCAGGCGCCCAACGGCCTGCACGTCATCGGCCTCACGCTCACCCACGAGCAACGAGCACTTGGGGTCCTTTTGCAGGTTATGGGTATGTTGGGCAATACGGCTGATCAGGATCAGCGGGCGGCCCTGCTCGTCGAGGCAATACGGCACGACCGAACCGAAAGGGAAGCCAGGCATGGCTTTGGACAGTGTGGACAGCGCCCCACGGTATTCCTTGAGCAACAGCTCTCGGGCGTTCTTGGCAACCTGTGCGCTCAACGTTTGACTCCTCGGGTATTCAGCCCCCCATGGCCTATGGGAATGGCTCTCAACGCAAGGTAATCATTATCGGCAAAGGTTGCCAAGCAGGTTTTGCCTGGCGGTGTTACCAGGCCACGCCGAAGCCTGCGGTGTAGCGGGTCTTGCTCAGGCTGCTGTCGGAGTCGCCGCTGATAATGTCGCGCTCGGCCTTGAGGTTGAGCGAGGCCCATTCGGTGACTTTGTAGCGCAGGCCCATTTCCGCATCCAGGGAGTACGCCGACGGCCCACCGAGGGGCCTGCCCACTTCGCCATTGGTGAAGAACTCAACGGTCTTGCCCACCAGGTAGCGGTTGTAATTCCACTTCATGGCCAGGGAATAGAAGTTGTCCTTGCCACCATCGGAATATTGGTAGTCGGTGCGGTTAAGCAGCGACCCCAGGGAGAACGCACCCAACTCATCGTCCCAGAACTGATAACCCGGGCCGGTACCGACGGTGCGCTGGCGGGACAGGTCTTCAACCTTGTCGCGCTTGTAGGTCAAGCGCCCCTGCCAGAACCAATGCTCGGTCAGGAAGCGGTCAAGGTCGTATTCCAGGGCCCAGTTGTCGGTGGTAGTGACATCGTCCTGGAATTCACGGTTGTACTCACCCTGGCCGGTATGGCGCCATTGGCCATGACGGGCCGTGGTCTTGAAGTCGATATCGTAGTCGTTGGTGTCTTTGTCCGCGCGCTTGTAGTCCAGCGCCATGTCCACATTGCCCTTCCAAACCAGGTCTTCGATCACAGGCTTGGGCTTGAGCATTTGCTGGATGCTGGCCAACTCGACGGTCTTGGGGGCTTCGCCATTGGCCAGCACCACCTTGCCGTCCTCCGCTGGTTTCAGCGACTTGGCCTTCTCGCCGGTGTAGGCGTCCTGCTTGACCAGCAGTTCCTGGTCGCTTTCCAGGGTCTTCACCTGTTTCCAGTCGACCGGAATGGCCCCCGCATAATCGGTCTGGATCAGCAGTTTGCCACCGTCGAAGACCTTGATCTTGCCGGTGAGGCGGTCACCGTTCTTCAACCAGACGGTATCGGCCAGCAAGGGCGTGGAGGCGCTGAAAACAGCGAGGCACAGCAGGGTTCTGGACAACATAAGCGGATAAGGAGCTCAAGGTTGGCGAAAAAGGGCGATTATCGTGTTAGATAGCTAGGACTGACTCAAGTATTTATATTGAGTTCAATTCTCATCGCCATGTTTACAGACGTTTCTTACAGATTGACCGACATTCCAAACGGATCGCCCCACCGTGACCCCACCTGCCGATACCCCACAAAGTCCCGCCGAGATGCGCCGTACCGCGCTCTACCTGACCTTGGCGCAAGTGCCCGAAGGCTGCGTCGTCAGCTACGGCGAACTGGCCCACCTGGCGGGCCTCGGCCGCGCGGCACGGTGGGTGGGCCGCACGCTGAGCCAGCTTCCTGACGACACCCGGCTGCCGTGGCACCGCGTGTTGGGTGCCGGTGGTCGGATAAGTCTGCCAGTGGGCAGTGCCTCGGGTGACGAACAACGCGCGCGTTTGCGCGATGAAGGCGTCACGGTCCGCAACAATCGCGTGGATATTCAGCGTCATGGCTGGCGCCCGGTAGAGCACAGCGGTTAGAGTGCGCGCTTTGTTTCCGCAAACCTGAGGCAGACTCCAGCCCATGCCCCGTAAAACCTGGCGCGCCGCGCTCGCCGCCTATGCCAGCCCCTCGACGTTAGTGCTGTTGTTGCTCGGCTTTGCCGCCGGCTTGCCTTACATGTTGGTGTTCTCGACGCTTTCAGTGTGGTTGCGTGAGGCCGGTGTGGCCCGCGAGACCATCGGCTATGCGAGTCTGATCGGTCTGGCGTATGCCTTTAAATGGGTCTGGTCGCCGCTACTCGACCAGTGGCGCCTGCCACTGCTCGGCAAACTCGGACGCCGCCGTTCCTGGCTGGTGCTGGCCCAGTCGCTGGTGATCCTCGGATTGATCGGCATGGGCTTTTGCGACCCGCAGAAACACTTGTCCTGGCTGATCGCTATCGCCGTCATCGTCGCCTTCGCGTCCGCCACCCAGGACATCGCCGTCGACGCCTACCGCCTGGAAATCGCCGACGACAGCCGCCAGGCCGCGCTGGCCGCCAGCTATATGTCCGGTTATCGCATCGCCGCCCTGCTGGCCACTGCGGGCGCACTGTTTTTTGCCGAAGGGTTCGGCTCCACCGGCTTCAACTATAAGCACTCGGCCTGGACCGGCACCTATGTGCTGTTCGGCGTGTTGATGATTCCTGCACTGCTGACCACGCTGTTCATGCGCGAACCCAATGTGCCATTGCGCACCCAGTTGCAAGCTGGGCGCTACAGCTTCGTGCATCAGTTGGTCTCTGTATTTGTGCTGATCGTGTTGCTGGTGTCGGTACCGGCGATGTTCACCCAACTGTTCAACACCGATTTTGCCAGCGTGCTCTTCCACGGGGTCAGCCTGTGGCAGCTGCTGATGGAAGACCGCGCCTTCCTGCGCGCCATCCTCTATATCATCCTGACCGCCCTGTGCCTCTCGGCCATGGGGCGCCGCGGCCTGGCCCCGGTACTGACGCCGGTCAACGACTTCATCCTGCGCTACCGCTGGCAGGCGTTGCTGTTGTTGGGGCTGATCGCCACGTATCGCATGTCCGACACCGTCATGGGCGTGATGGCGAACGTGTTCTACATCGACCAGGGCTTCACCAAGGACCAGATCGCCGGGGTCAGCAAGATCTTCGGCCTAATCATGACCCTGTTGGGCGCCGGCATGGGCGGCTTGCTGATCGTGCGCTTCGGTATCCTGCCGATCCTGTTCATCGGCGGCGTGGCATCGGCGGGCACCAACCTGCTGTTCGTGATGCTCGCGGACATGGGCCCCGACCTGCAGATGCTGATCTTTACCATCTCCCTGGACAACTTCAGCTCCGGCCTCGCGACCTCGGCGTTCGTCGCCTACCTGTCGAGCCTGACCAACCTGAAGTTTTCCGCCACCCAATATGCCCTGCTCAGTTCGATCATGCTGCTGTTGCCGCGCCTGATCGGTGGGTACTCGGGGGTAATGGTAGAGAAGTTCGGGTACCACAACTTCTTCCTGATCACCTGCATGCTGGGCGTACCCACGTTGCTGCTGATTGCCTTGCACTGGTATCAGGAAAATCGGCGTATCCGGTTGAACCCGCCCGCTGAAGACTGACACGCCCCGGTCAATATCGGCGCTGGCTGGCCTGCGGTAGCATCACCGCGGTGTAACCGATACACCGCGGCGCTGGCCTCGCAGGCAAGCCAGCCCCTACAAAAACACACTACGACCTCGCGCCTGTACTCCGGCAGCAACCGCCCGTACAATCCAAGGTCATTTCAAGTCCAAGCAACCGACAACGGCCTACCATGCGTACCAGTCAATATTTGCTCGCCACACAGAAAGAAACGCCTTCCGACGCGGTCGTGATCAGCCACCAGCTGATGCTGCGTGCCGGCATGATCCGCAAACTGGCCTCCGGCCTGTACACCTGGCTGCCCATGGGCTTGAAGGTGATGCGCAAGGTCGAAGCCATCGTTCGTGAAGAAATGAACGCCGCCGGCTCTCTGGAAGTGTTGATGCCGAGCACTCAACCGGCTGAACTGTGGCAGGAATCCGGGCGCTGGGAAGAGTACGGCCCGGAGTTGCTGCGCTTCAAGGACCGTCATGGCCGCGATTTCTGCGCCGGCCCGACCCATGAAGAAGTCATCACCGACCTGATGCGCAACGAGCTGAGCAGCTACAAGCAGCTGCCGCTGAACCTGTATCAGATCCAGACCAAGTTCCGTGACGAAATCCGCCCACGCTTCGGTTTGATGCGCGGCCGCGAATTCATCATGAAGGACGCCTATTCGTTCCACGCTGACCAGGCGTCGCTGCAGGTCACCTATGACCGCATGCACACCGCCTACTGCAACGTGTTCACGCGCCTGGGCCTGAAATTCCGCCCGGTTGAAGCGGATAACGGCTCCATCGGCGGCGCCGGTTCCCACGAATTCCACGTGCTGGCCGAGTCCGGCGAAGACGATATCGTGTTCAGCAACGGCTCCGACTACGCCGCGAACATCGAGAAAGCCGAAGCGGTGCCGCGGGAAACCTCCCGTCCTGCGCCGACTGAAGAACTGCGCCTAGTGGATACGCCAGAGACCAAGACCATCGCGGCCCTGGTGGAAAAATTCAATCTGCCGATTGAAAAGACCATCAAGACCCTGATCGTGCGCGCCGAAGAAGAAGGCAAGCTGATCGCCCTGGTGATCCGTGGCGACCACGAACTCAACGAAATCAAGGCTGCCCAGCAACCTGGCGTGGCCAGCCCGCTGGTCATGGCCACCGACGCCGAACTGCGCGACGCCATCGGCGCCGGTGCCGGTTCGCTCGGCCCGCTGAACCTGCCGCTGCCGATCATCATCGACCGCTCGGTCGAGCTGATGAGCGACTTCGGTATCGGTGCCAACATCGACGACAAGCACTACTTCGGCGTGAACTGGGAGCGCGACCTGCCCGTTCCGACCGTGGCCGACCTGCGTAACGTGGTCGCCGGTGACCCAAGCCCGGATGGCAAGGGCACCCTGGAAATCAAGCGCGGCATCGAAGTCGGGCACATCTTCCAGCTGGGCAACAAGTACAGCAAGGCGATGAAGTGCGAAGTGCTGGGCGAGAACGGCAAGCCGATCACCCTGGAAATGGGCTGCTACGGCATTGGCGTGTCCCGCGTGGTCGCGGCTGCCATCGAGCAGAACAACGACGAGAAAGGCATCATCTGGAGTGACGCCCTGGCGCCGTTCCAGATCGCCCTGGTACCGCTGCGTTATGAAACCGAGCAAGTGCGCGAAGCCACCGACAAGCTGTATGCCGAATTGACGGCGGCTGGTTTTGAAGTGCTGCTCGATGACCGGGACAAGAAAACCAGCCCGGGCATCAAGTTCGCCGACATGGAACTGATTGGCATCCCACACCGGATCGTGGTCAGTGACCGCGGCCTGGCCGATGGCAATCTGGAATACAAGAGCCGGACCGAAGCCGAAGCCCAACCGTTGCCGGTGGCTGACGTGCTGTCTTTCCTTCAGGCGCGTATTCGTCGCTGAAAACCAGATCAAGAGAAGTCATGTTCAAGCGAAACACCAGAGCCCTGGGGGGCGCCGCCTTGTGCGGCGCCCTGCTGGTCAGCGGCTGCGCCAACCAGATGTCGCAACGCAGTGAGCACGAGGAGCGGGTCGAGCGTAAGTTGCTCGACCACAGCCTGCAGATCGATGTCGGCGACCCTAAAGTGCTGGAGCTGCCGCAACGCCGGGTTCGTATTCACGAGCAGAAGACCTTCGAGGTCACCGAGTTCGAAGTCACCCGCCGCTACGATCGCTACACCCCCTATCAACCCTGGCGCAAACTCTACGAGATGCCATTGGGGGCGGTCGCCTTGGTGGCGGGCGCGGGCGCCAACGTGGCGAATATCTTCGCCCTCGGCAACCTGCCGACCAGCATGACCCACGACTGGCTGACCTACGGCGTGGACGGTCTCAACCCGTTCATGAACGTGCAATCCCACGGCCGTGCGCAACAGAACCTGGCGGGTATCGATGAAGTCCAGCGCGACAAGCGTGTGGAGTATTCGAGCCTGCCCTGGAGCGAACGCCCGGTGCAGGTCACTGCGGGCAAGCAAGTCCATGAGCTGACCACCGACCGCAACGGCGTTCTGCGCCTGAACCTGTTGGACAGCCCATTTGCCGAGCAGGACCTGAACCGCGTCACGACCTTGAAAATCAGCGTGGCAGATGGCCAGGACGACGTCCATTCGGACTCGACCCTGGCGATCAGCAACACCCTGCGCGGCAAATTGCTGGAAGCCCACGGCCTGATCTACGACGACTTGGAAGACGACGAAGTGAGCCAGTGGGTGCACCGCGTCAAGCGCTTGTCGGAGCTGGGGCTGGAGGAAGAAGCCAGCGAACTGGAACAAAGCCTGATCGAACTGACCCGCAATGATCCCGAGTTGCAGCAGGAATTCCTGCAGGCGCTGACCAAGGATGCAGGGCGATTGGTGGCGGACCCCGGGGCTCGTTGACTCCTCAAGACCATCGAAAATCTAAAGGTGGGAGCGGGCTTGCCCGCCCCCACCTTTAACACCCGGTTTCTACCAGGAAAACTCAAGCTGTTCGTTGCCGTTGCTCAAATCCAGCAACCGCACCCCAATCCCCAGCAACCGTACCGGCTTCCCGCCGCGATTGAAGGCCTGCGTCAGCAGCTGTTGATAACTCTCCAGATCTCGCCCTGCCCCCGCCTGCTCAAGCGTCGTCTGGGTAAAATCATGAAACTTCACTTTTACGAACGGCTTGCCCGCACGGTAACTGCTGTCGATGCGCGCCATGCGCCCCGCCAGGGTGTCCATTAGCTCGGGGAGTTTGGCCAGGCAGCTTGTGAGATCCGGCAGGTCCACGTCGTAGGTATTTTCCACACTGATCGATTGCCGGCGACTGTCGTTCTGCACCGCACGATCATCGATCCCACGCGCCAGGCTCCACAGCCGCTCACCAAAACTGCCAAATTCGCGCACCAGCGCCAGCTTGTTCCATTCGCGCAACTGCAAGCAGTCTTCGATTCCCAGGCGCGCTAGCTTGTCCGCCGTGACCTTGCCCACGCCGTGCAACTTGCTCACACGTAGCTGCGAGACAAAGTCTTCAACCTGGTCCGGCGTGATCACGAACAACCCATTGGGTTTCTTCCAGTCGCTGGCAATCTTCGCCAGGAACTTGTTTGGCGCCACACCGGCAGACACGGTGATATGCAATTGGTTGGACACGCGACGGCGAATGTCTTGGGCAATACGCGTGGCGCTGCCGCCAAAATGCGGGCTGTCGGATACGTCCAGATAAGCTTCATCCAGCGACAACGGTTCGATCAGGTCGGTGTAGTCGCGAAAGATCGTCTGGATTTCCTTCGACGCTTCCTTATAGGCATCCATACGCGGCTTGACGATCGTCAGGTCCGGGCACAGCTTCAAGGCGTGGCGCGAGGACATGGCCGATCGCACACCATAGGCCCGCGCCTCGTAGTTGCAGGTGGCAATCACCCCGCGCCGGTCCGCCGAGCCGCCCACTGCCAGCGGCTTTTGCGCCAGGCTCGGGTCATCGCGCATCTCGATGGCGGCGTAGAAGCAATCACAGTCGACGTGGATGATTTTGCGCTGCGTCATATAAACGGGGTGTGTACCTACGGGTGGCCAGTATCGCATTCACACCTGTATATAGCACCAGTAGTTTGAATCTTCCGCTTGAGCGGTAGGAAAAATCCAGGATGAATTTATTTTCTCAATCGAATCCAGCATGCCAATAGAGCTGAAAGCCTCGGCCAGACTGGGCTCGCGGGGTATCAAGGGGCCTTCATGGAACGCTAAGCGATTGAACCACAAGCGCTTTTCTTCAATTCACAGGTTGACACACCGGCGTTCCTCTGTAGAATGCCGACACACAGACGCGGGATGGAGCAGTCTGGTAGCTCGTCGGGCTCATAACCCGAAGGTCGTCGGTTCAAATCCGGCTCCCGCAACCAAACATCAAGAAAGGCCACTCGAAAGAGTGGCCTTTTTTGTTTGTGGCGAACGCACTCTCCCGCGCCGAACGGCGACGCACGTCGTGATCAAGTTCGCACGCCCCTTCTGGATGGCTTCGCAGTCCAGCGCAGGGCAAGCCCGCTCACCATAAAAGCGTTTTCAATCGCGAACTTAGGTTGCCTGGGCGGCTAATTCACACTTATTTGACCCATCGGCCCATTAACGGTTGACACCTCGCCGCTGGGCTGTAGAATGCCGCCCACAGACGCGGGATGGAGCAGTCTGGTAGCTCGTCGGGCTCATAACCCGAAGGTCGTCGGTTCAAATCCGGCTCCCGCAACCAAACATCAAAAAAGGCTACTCGAAAGAGTGGCCTTTTTTGTATCCGGTCAAAAAGTTCTTCTGAAACAATGGCATGGCATCTTTCATGAAACCGTAGACGGTTTGTAGAGTCCATCTCATTGCGAGCTATGCTCAATGCTCAAGCGCTACCCTCTACGACCAATGGCCGCTGTCGCCGTGCCCGGTGATACGCGTTAATATTTGTAATTATTTTGTCCATAGGGATTGGTAACTTGGCTGGATACCTCCATCCTGTCGCGCACAATCCACGAGGTGATTGATGCGCGCCAACTCGTCTGAACCACAAGACACTGTCACAGCAGAACAACCGATCACTCCCACTCGCTTGCGTTGGCTGGATCTGGTGAGCAAGTATCGGCAACCCATCGGGCTGGCCGTCACGCTCCTGCTGTTTGCCATCGCCCTGATCGCCTGTCGCCACCTGCTGCTGGAACTCGACCTCTACGCCCTCCACGACTCGATCCTGGAAGTGCCCAGGCCTGCCCTGCTCGGCGCGTTTGCGGCGGCTGTCGCCGGTTTCGTCATTCTGTTGGGCTACGAATTTTCCGGCGCGCGCTACGCGGGGGTAAAACTACCCGCCAAGACATTGGCCCTGGGCGGCTTTACCGCATTTGCCATCGGCAATGCGATTGGCTTGTCGATGTTGTCGGGCGGTTCGGTGCGTTACCGTCTATATGCACGCCATGGCATCGGGGCTTCGGAAGTCGCCCACATGACCGTGTTCGCCAGCCTGGCCCTGGGCTGTGCGCTGCCACCTCTGGCCGCATTGGCGACATTAAGTAACTTGCCGGCGGCATCCACCTACCTGCATCTGTCACAAGGTTTGCTCGGCGGTATTGCTGGCGCCGTGCTGCTGTTGTCGGCGGTGTTGTGCATCGGTATTTATCGCCGCCGCCTGCCCGAACAACCCTACCCGGACAATCTGCTGGTAAAAGCCGGCCGCCGCACCCTGCGCCTGCCTGGCCGACGCTTGACCTTCCTGCAACTGATCATCACCGCGCTGGACGTCGCCGCTGCCGCCACCGTCCTTTATATGTTGCTGCCGGAAGCGCCGCCCTTCGGCCCCTTCCTGCTCGTGTACCTGCTGGCCCTGGCCGCCGGCGTGCTCAGCCATGTACCGGGCGGTGTCGGCGTATTCGAAGCGATCCTGCTGGCGGCCTTCGCGGACAAACTGGGCGCTGCGCCCTTGGCCGCGGCCCTGCTGCTGTATCGCATGATCTACGTGGTGCTACCGCTGCTGATCGCCTGCGTGTTCCTGCTGGTCAACGAAGCGCAGCGCCTGTTCCAGACCCAGCAAAGCCTGCGGGTCGCCTCGGGGCTGGCAGCGCCAGTACTGGCCGTCCTGGTTTTTCTGTCCGGCGTGGTCCTGCTGTTCTCTGGCGCCACGCCCGAAATCGATTCACGCCTGGAAAACATCGGCTTCCTGATTCCCCACCGCCTGATTGACGCCTCGCACTTTGGCGCCAGCCTGATCGGCGTCCTCTGCCTGTTGCTGGCCCAGGGCCTGCGTCGACGCTTGTCGGCCGCCTGGATGCTGACCATGGTGCTGTTGCTGGTGGGTGCCCTGCTCTCGCTGCTCAAAGGTTTCGACTGGGAAGAAGCCAGCCTGATGACCATGACCGCCATCTTGCTGGCGATCTTCCGACGCTCGTTCTACCGTGCCAGTCGCCTCACCGAACTGCCCTTCTCGCCGCTGTACCTGGTGGCCAGTGTCTGCGTGCTGGGGGCCTCGATCTGGCTGCTGCTGTTCGCCTATCAAGATGTGCCGTACAGCCACCAGCTGTGGTGGCAGTTCACCCTGGACGCCAACGCCCCACGGGGCCTGCGCTCGTTGCTGGGCGCCGCCGTGTTGCTGGTGATCGTGTCCCTGACCTGGCTGCTGCGCACCGCGCGCCCGGTGATCCACCTGCCCACCCCTGACGAACTGGAACGCGCCAGCAAGATCCTCATGGCCTCCTCCCAGCCCGACGGTGGCTTGGCGCTCACGGGCGACAAGGCGCTGCTGTTCCACCCCAACGACGAGGCCTTCCTGATGTACGCCCGTCGTGGTCGCAGCCTGGTCGCCCTGTACGACCCCATCGGCCCCACCCAGCCACGGGCCGAAATGATCTGGCAGTTCCGCGACCTGTGCGACATCCACCATGCGCGCCCGGTGTTCTACCAGGTCCGCGCGGAGAACCTGCCGTACTACATGGACATCGGCCTCACCGCGATCAAGCTGGGCGAAGAAGCCCGCGTCGACCTGAAACGCTTTGACCTGGAAGCCAAGGGCAAAGAGATGAAGGACCTGCGCTACACCTGGAACCGTGGCTCGCGAGACGGCCTGTCCCTGGAGATCTTTGAACCGGGCACGGCGCCGATGGACGAACTCAAGGTCATCTCCGATGCGTGGCTGACCGGCAAGAACGTGCGGGAAAAAGGCTTTTCACTGGGACGCTTCAGTGATGACTACCTCAAGCACTTTCGCATTGCGATCATTCGCTTCGAAGGGCGGCCGGTGGCCTTCGCCAACCTGCTCGAGACTTACAACCACGACCTGGCCAGTCTCGACCTGATGCGCGCCCACCCGGACGCGCCCAAGCTGACCATGGAATTCATGATGGTCGGCCTGATTCAACATTATAAGAGTCACGGCTACGCCCGCTTCAGCCTCGGCATGGTGCCATTGTCGGGCCTGCAACCACGACGTGGCGCCCCGCTGACCCAACGCCTGGGCTCAATGGTGTTCCGCCGCGGCGAGCAACTGTATAACTTCCAAGGTTTGCGCCGCTTCAAAGACAAGTTCCAGCCTGACTGGGAACCCCGTTACATGGCCGTGCCCGCAGGACTTGATCCGCTGGTGGCACTGGCCGATACCGCCGCCCTGATCGCGGGCGGCTTGACTGGATTGGTGAAACGCTGATGATTCGACGCTCCTGGCGGTATGTATTGGCCTTCGTAGTGCTGCTCGCCTTGATCCTGGGTGGCGGCTATTGGTACTGGAACCGCCCTGCCCCGCAGCCGACCCTGGAGCAATTGCCCCAGGCTGACGGTTCGGTCATGACCCGCGTGACCCCGAACGGCACGCCGAAAGCCCGCGTGGCCGTGGCTGTAATGGCCGATGAAACCCTGACTGACAGCCAACTGATTGCCTTGAGCCAGGGCGGCAAGGCGCAAATTGTCCAGGTGATCCTGCCCAAGGACGACTGCACGTTGCAGGAACAGGCGCTGCAAAGCGCCCTGGGCCAGCTCAAGGGCCCGGCCACCCTGGTCAGCGGCATCGGCCCTGGCGCAAGCCTGGCATGGCGCTGGCTGGCCACACAGAACGACGACAAGGCCAACGCCATCTCCGTTGGTTTTGCCATGACCCAGGAAGGCTGCAAGGACCCGCTGCCCAAGACTTCCGCGCACGGCAACTGGCTGGTGGCCTGGAACGACAACCCTGACGATGATGCCGCCAGTTTCGTACGCGACACACCGCGCGCCACCACCAGTATCAGCGACTACGACATTCACTACCCGCAAGTGCTGAACAACGAGTTGCGCAAGCAACTGGTGGGCTCGGACAACGGCGGCCTGGCGATTCCGGTGGTTGAAGTACCGGCAGGCCAAGCCAAGGACACCGTGACCCTGTTCCTCTCCGGCGACGGCGGCTGGCGTGACCTCGACCGTGACGTGGCCGGTGAAATGGCCAAGATCGGCTACCCAGTGGTTGGTATCGACACCCTGCGCTACTACTGGCAGCACAAGACCCCGGAGCAAAGCGCCAAGGACCTTACCGAGCTGATGCAGCACTACCGGCAGAAGTGGGGCACCAAGCGCTTCGTGCTGACCGGTTATTCGTTCGGTGCCGATGTATTGCCGGCCATCTACAACCGCCTGCCGGAAAACGAACAGCAGCGTGTGGATGCGATCATTCTGCTAGCCTTCGCACGCACCGGCAGCTTCGAGATCGAAGTGGAAGGTTGGCTGGGCAACGCGGGCAAAGAAGCCGCCACAGGCCCGGAAATGGCCAAGCTGCCGCCTGAGAAAGTGGTGTGCATCTATGGTGCAGAAGAAGTCGACGAGAGCGGCTGCACGGACAAGACAGCCGTAGGCGAGGCGTTGAAGCTGCCAGGTGGGCATCACTTCGACGAGAACTACCCAGCGCTGGCCAAGCGGTTGGTGGACATCATCGTCAAGCACCAGGCCAAGGACAAGGCCGAGTAACTTCAGGCTGTACGCAGGACCCAATGCAAGCTGGCTTTTGTGAAAGCTGGCTTGCCTGCAATAGCATCACCGTGATGTGTCAGTCACACCGCGGCGATGTTATTGCAGGCAAGCCGGCTCCCACATTGGCGTTGCGGTAAGCGTGAGCGCTAGCGCGGTTCGATATGCGCGATCATCAACTGCACGGTTTCATTGCCCCTAAACTCGTTCACATCCAGCTTGTAGGCCAATTCCACCCAACGCACAGTCGGGTTAGGCCAGACCTCACGGTCCACCCCAAAGGCAATGCCATCGAGCTTCACAGACCCGCACTCACTCTTGAGCACGACCTTCAAGTGCCGCTCGCCCACTACGCGCTGTTCCACCAACTGAAAGACGCCGTGGAACAACGGCTCGGGAAAGTGCTGCCCCCAAGGCCCGGCATGCCGCAATGCACGGGCCAGCTCCAGATGGAACTCTTCCACCGCCAGTGTGCCGTCGGACAGCAGCCGCCCGGTGAGGTCTTCTTCGCGCAGTTGCCGACGTACTTCAGCGTCAAACGCTTCGGCAAACAGTGGGAAGTTTTCCTCAGGCAGTGTCAGGCCGGCCGCCATGGCGTGGCCGCCGTATTTGGCGATCAGGTTGGGGTGCTGACTCGCCACCACCGCCAGGGCATCACGGATATGAAACCCCTGCACAGAGCGGCCTGAGCCCTTGAGCAGGCCGTCACCGGCATCGGCGAAGGCGATGGTCGGGCGGAAATAGCGCTCTTTCATGCGCGACGCCAGAATCCCGATCACACCTTGGTGCCATTCCGGGTCGAACAGGCACAGGCCGTAAGGCATCGACTCCACCGGCAGGTCCTTGAGCTGGGCCAAGGCCTCACGCTGCATGCCTTGCTCAATGGATTTACGGTCCTGGTTCATGCCATCCAGTTGCGCGGCCATTTCACGGGCGGCGGCAACGTCGGTGGTGAGCAGGCATTCGATCCCCAGGCTCATGTCATCCAGGCGCCCGGCAGCATTCAGCCGCGGCCCGAGGATAAAGCCCAGGTCGGTGGAGGTGATACGTGCGGCATCGCGCTTGGCCACTTCAAGGATCGCCTTGATGCCCGGCCGCGCACGACCGGCGCGGATGCGCTCCAGGCCTTGATGCACCAGGATGCGGTTGTTGGCGTCCAGGGGCACCACGTCGGCGACGCTGCCCAGGGCGACCAGGTCGAGCAACTCGCCGATGTTGGGCTGGGGCGTGTTCTCGTACCAGCCCAAGCTGCGCAGGCGCGCCCGCAGGGCCATCAGCACGTAGAAGATCACGCCGACGCCGGCCAGGGCCTTGCTCGGAAACTCACAACCGGGTTGGTTCGGGTTGACGATGGCATCCGCCGCCGGCAATTCATCGCCGGGCAAGTGGTGGTCGGTCACCAGCACTTGCAACCCCGCCGCTTTCGCCGCCGCCACGCCTTCGACGCTGGAGATGCCGTTGTCCACAGTGATCAGCAACTGCGGCTCGCGCTGCAGCGCCACTGCGACGATTTCAGGGGTCAGGCCGTAGCCGTATTCAAAGCGGTTGGGCACCAGGTAGTCGACGTGCGCCGCACCGAGCAAGCGCAGGCCCAGGGTGCCTACCGTACTGGCGGTGGCGCCATCGGCGTCGAAGTCACCCACGATAAGGATGCGCTGACGCTGCTCCAGCGCCGTCACCAGCAGGTCCACCGCCGCATCGATCCCCTTGAGCTGCTGATAGGGAATCAACCGCGCCAGGCTTTTGTCCAGCTCGGCCTCGGACTGCACCCCGCGTGCGGCGTAGAGACGGGTCAACAGCGGTGGCAGTTCACCGAGAAACGGCAGGACGGCAGGCAACGGGCGAGGATCAATACGCATGGGGCGACGGGGGCTTCTCTTCTATTACAACGGTTAGACAACAAGGCTGAAAACGACACAGGCCAACTGAAGGCGCCGGCAAGCCGGTGCCTGCAGGTTCAGCCGCGCTCGCCAACCAGCCATTGCAGTTGTACTTCGTGCTGGCCGCGATCATCAGTCACGAAGATCGTGCCTTCGCTGATCATTACGTCCCACTTGATGACACGCGGCATGTCCTTGGCCAGGGTCTCGAGGACTTCCTGGGGAACAGCGGCGATGTGTACGTTTTTCAGGTTATTGGCCACCGGTACCACTTTGCCTTCCCACACACGCAGGCTGCCATAAGCCAGCAAGCTGGTGCGTTCGGTGCGGCGCGAGCACCAGGTGAGGCGGTCGGCATCGGGCTGGCCGACTTCGATCCAGTGCAGGACCCGGTCATCCAGGCTTTTTTCCCACAGGGCTGGCTCGTCTACATCTGACAGGCCACGGCCGAACGCCAACTGCTCGTTGTACCAGAGGGCGTAGGCCAACAGACGCACGGTCATGCGCTCTTCGGTTTCCGAAGGGTGGCGAGCGATGGTCTGCTTGACGCTCTCATACACCGAGCGGTCGAGGTCAGTGAGGTTGAGTTCGAATTTGTAGGTCGTGGACGGCTGGGCCATGAACGGACTTCTAGAGACAGGGAAAGGCGGCCAGTCTAACCGATGGCGAGGCCATTCAACGAATCCTGCGCTGCATCATCCTTATCCCAGGGTTGCTCGCGTATGTTAAAAGGCATCACACCACCGCCCTGCGCAGACAAGGATACCCATGTCGTTTAATGCCAAACCACTTGCCGGCCTGAAGGTCATCGAACTCGGCACCCTCATCGCGGGCCCGTTCGCCGCTCGTATCTGTGCGGAATTCGGCGCCGAGGTGATCAAGGTCGAATCGCCGGACGGCGGCGACCCCCTGCGCAAATGGCGCAAGCTGTACGAGGGCACTTCACTGTGGTGGTTCGTGCAGGCGCGCAACAAGCAATCGCTGACGCTGAACCTCAAGCACCCGGACGGCCTGGCCATCCTCAAGCAATTGCTGGCGGACGCCGACATCCTGATCGAGAACTTCCGCCCCGGCGTGCTGGAAAAGCTCGGCCTAAGCTGGGAAACCCTGCACGCGCTCAACCCCAAGCTGGTGATGGTGCGCCTCTCCGGTTTCGGCCAGACCGGTCCGATGAAAGACCAGCCAGGGTTCGGGGCGGTGGGTGAGTCCATGGGCGGCCTGCGTTACATCACCGGTTTCGAAGACCGCCCGCCGGTGCGCACCGGCATTTCCATTGGCGATTCGATTGCTGCGTTGTGGGCGGTGATCGGTGCGCTGATGGCGCTGCGTCATCGCGAGGTCAACGGCGGCCTGGGCCAGGTGGTGGATGTGGCACTGTATGAAGCCATCTTCGCCATGATGGAAAGCATGATCCCGGAGTTCGACGTGTTCGGCTTCATTCGCGAACGCACCGGCAACATCATGCCCGGCATCACACCGTCCTCGATCCACACCAGCGCCGATGGCAAGCATGTGCAGATCGGCGCCAACGGCGATGCGATCTTCAAGCGTTTCATGTCCGCCATTGGCCGCGAAGACTTGGCCAATGACCCGGGACTAAGCAGTAATGACGGGCGCGACAGCCGCCGTGACGAGCTGTATGGGGTGATTGATCGCTGGGTGAATTCGTTGCCGCTGGAGCAGGTGGTCGACCTGCTGAATAAAGCCCAAGTGCCTGCCAGCCGGATCTACAGTGCCGAGGACATGCTCGGTGACCCGCAATTTCTCGCCAGGGAAATGTTCCTCAAGGCCCAGCTTCCCGACGGCAAAGACTTCAAGATGCCGGGCATCGTGCCCAAGCTCTCGGACACGCCGGGCAGCTGCGAATGGGTGGGGCCACAGTTGGGCGAACACAACAGCGCGGTGCTGGGCGGGCTCGGTTATGACGCTGCCGCCATTGCGCGTTTGCGCGAGGAAGGCGCGATCTGATGGCTCGTCGGCTCGTTCAGCTATGCCTCAGCCTCCTGCTCGCCTGCGGCTGGCCCCTGACGGCCAGCGCTGAAGACACGCTGATCTGGCTAGTGCGTGACCTGCCACCCCTGACCATTTTCGAAGGCCCACGCAAAGGCCAGGGTGCCCTGGACCAACTGCTACCGAGACTGATCGAACGCCTGCCGGAATATCGGCACCAGGTGCTGCACGTCAACCGCGCGCGGGGCACGCAAATGTTGCGCGATCCCGCCTCGTTCACCTGTGATCCCTCGCTGCTGTGGACGCCGGAACGGGCCACGTACGTGGTGTTTTCTCGCCAGGCACTCGTCGTCCCCAGTAATGGCGTCACGATTCGGCGCAGCCAGCAGGACGCAATGGCGCCGTTTATCGTGGACGGCCAGTTCGATCTACAGGCTTTTCTCGACACCCCAGGAGCGCGCGTGGGTGCCACTGCAGAACGCAGCTATGGTCCGGCTATTGATGAGCGGCTTAAACACGCCGACGCGCACAAGCTGGCGCTCCATTACGGCAATGACGCCCTAGGCAGCTTGCTGCAAATGCAGCGCCTGGGGCGGCTCGAGGCGGTGTTGGGTTACTGGCCGGAAATCCGCTACCACTCGCTGCAACAAGGGATCGCTGCCGATGACCTGAGTTTTTACCCGATCAAAGGCACGGCCCTCTACCAACGCACGCATATTGCCTGCTCGGATACCGCCCAGGGGCGCCGAGCGATTGCACGAATCGACCAGGTGCTGCGCGACCTCCCTCTGGAAGACGCGCAGCAGACCTACGCCACATGGTTGGATCCGGTCATGCGCGAACAGTACCTGCGCGACACCCCGCACTTTTTTCAGGACTCGCCAGAACCGTGACAAATCGCGGGCAAAAAGAAACCCCGAAGCGTGGGGAGACACTTCAGGGTTAAACGTGGCCTACAAAGACCAGTACAACAAGGCACAAACACCGGAGCACAATGTTTGCTCTTGCTGTTACGAAATCTGACCGGCCACGTTGTAGGAAGTTTCCACACTTAAACAATTCTTCATGCGACGGCGGTGCTGCGGGTCTGGGCAGCGTTGCGCAAGGCGGCGATGACCGAGGGTTCCAGGCGCCCTTCGGCAATCTTGATGTCGCGCAACAGGCAATCCACCACATCCACCAGTACGCGTTTATCCATCAATTGTGCGCGATCGACTTCACGTTCGACCACGATCGCGCCGGCAGGATTCTTCACGGTTACCAGGCATTCGTCCTGCACACCAGAGGTGGTCAGCGTAACCTGATAAGGGCTCAGTGCTTCTTCGAGCAATAGGCTGATACTTTCCATCTCGATCACCACTCAATAGTTCGGGAACAATCGTTTCAACGGGAGCTGCATCTATCCTAAGTGACTGTTTGGGACGTAGGAAAGTTCGCTTTATCGTCTTTATGGGGCCGTCAGGGAGTGACTTGGACCAGCATGCGCTTGCAACATGACAACGAAAAAACGGCCGCGCATAAGTGCTTACCCAATGGGCGACGGTCTTCGGGTTTTCCGGGCGCTGAGACCGAAGGTCAATCCTGCACGCGGTGGGCGCTGATCACTTTGCCGTGCAGGCAGGAGCGCAGGTATCGCGACAGGCCTGTAGGCCGCAGTGGGCAGCGTAATCGTCGTCGCTCAGAAACTATGCAGCACCCCTCGATCGAGCCTGCCTGATACGAAAAACGCCGCTGACCCAAGGAAGGGAGAGCGGCGTTTTTATTTACGCAATTTGCCTTACAACGGCTTACCACGGTTGCCATGCTGGCTCACAAACGCCTGCACGGCCTTCAGGTCATTGGCCAATACGGTGCAACGTTCTTCACGCTCGAACAGGTCTGCCAGGTGCACCGGCAATTCCAGCGCCTTGCCAACGCCGGCCTTCTCCACCGCCTCCGGGAATTTCACCGGGTGGGCCGTACCGAGGATCACCATCGGGATGTCCAGGCTGCGACGGCATTCGCGCGCGGCCTTCACACCGATGGCGGTGTGCGGATCGAGCAGCTCACCGGTCTGGGCGTAGACGTCTGCGATGGTTTCGCAGGTCTGTGCGTCGTCCACGGCCAGTGAGTCAAACAGCTTGCGGGTTTCGGTCCAGCGCTCTTCGTCAACACTGAAGCCGCCACCGCTCTTGAAGGTGTCCATCAGGCCGGCAATGGCCGCGCCGTTACGACCGTGCATGTCGAACAGCAGGCGCTCGAAGTTCGAGGAAACCATGATGTCCATGGACGGCGAAAGGGTCGCGTGCAGGGTTTCCTTGACGTACTGGTTGCCGCTCATGAAGCGGTGCAGGATGTCGTTGCGGTTGGTGGCGACGATCAGCTGGTTGATCGGCAGGCCCATGTTGCGCGCCAGGTAACCGGCGAAAATGTCGCCGAAGTTGCCGGTCGGCACCGAGAACGATACCGAACGCGCCGGCCCGCCCAACTGCAGCGAGGCATGGAAGTAGTAGACGATCTGGGCCATGATCCGCGCCCAGTTGATCGAGTTCACCGCCACCAGGCGCGTGCCTTTCAGGAAGCTCTGGTCAGCGAAGCTGTTCTTGACCATTTCCTGGCAGTCATCGAAATTGCCTTCGATGGCGATGTTGTGGATGTTCTCGCCAAAAATGGTGGTCATCTGGCGACGCTGCACTTCCGACACGCGCTTGTGGGGGTGCAGGATGAAGATGTCGACGTTTTCGCAGTGCTTGCAGCCTTCGATGGCAGCCGAGCCGGTATCACCGGAGGTGGCGCCAATGATCACCACGCGCTCGCCGCGCTTCTCCAGCACGTAGTCCAGCAAACGACCCAGCAGTTGCAGGGCGAAGTCCTTGAACGCCAGGGTCGGGCCGTGAAACAGCTCCAGTACCCATTCGTTGCCGTTCAGCTGACGCAGCGGCGCGATGGCGTTGTGGGAAAATACGCCGTAGGTCTCTTCCAGAATCTTTTTGAAGTCCGCATCCGGGATGCTGCCGGTGACGAACGGGCGCATCACCCGGAAAGCCAACTCGTGGTACGGCAGGCCGGCCCACGAAGCGATTTCTTCCTGGGTGAAGCGTGGCAGGTTTTCCGGCACGTACAGGCCGCCGTCGGTGGCAAGGCCTGCCAGCAGGACGTCTTCGAAATTCAGGGCCGGTGCCTGGCCGCGGGTGCTGATATAGCGCATGAAAGCAAACCTTTGGTTTGGGCTGCAAGCTGTAAGCTAAAAGCTGCAAGTTAGAGCAGATCTGCTTTTACTTGCAGCTTGCAGCTAGGCGCTTGCAGCTAAATTAATTTAGATGCTCGACACGAATCCGGACGACCGGCCCAACCACGCCTTGGAGCGCTTCGAGAGCCCGAATCGCATCGTTGATGTGCTGCTCGAGCACGCGGTGGGTCAGCAGGATCATCGGCACCTGGCCGTTCTGCTCCTCGACTTCCTTCTGCATGATCGACTCGATGTTGATCCCACGCTCAGACAGGATACTGGCGACCTGGGCCAACACGCCCGGATGATCCTGGGCCTGGATGCGCAGGTAGTAGGCGCTTTCACAGGCTTCGATCGGCAGGATCGGGTGCGCCGACAGCGAATCCGGCTGGAAGGCCAGGTGCGGTACGCGGTTTTCCGGGTCGCTGGTCATGGCGCGAACCACGTCCACCAGGTCGGCGATCACCGACGAAGCGGTCGGCTCCATGCCGGCACCGGCGCCGTAGAACAGCGTCGAACCAGCAGCGTCACCGTTGACCATCACGGCATTCATCACGCCATTGACGTTGGCGATCAGGCGGTCGGCCGGGATCAGCGTCGGGTGCACACGCAACTCGATACCGGCCGGGGTGCTGCGCGCCACGCCCAGGTGCTTGATGCGGTAGCCCAGGGCTTCGGCGTAGTTCACGTCGGCGGTGGTCAGCTTGGTGATGCCTTCGGTGTAGGCCTTGTCGAACTGCAGCGGAATACCAAAGGCGATGGACGCCAGAATGGTCAGTTTGTGCGCTGCATCGATGCCTTCCACGTCGAAGGTCGGATCGGCTTCGGCATAACCCAGGGCCTGGGCTTCGGCCAGCACGTCTTCGAAGGTGCGGCCCTTCTCGCGCATTTCGGTGAGGATGAAGTTACCGGTGCCGTTGATGATGCCGGCCACCCAGTTGATACGGTTGGCAGACAGGCCTTCACGGATGGCCTTGATCACCGGGATACCACCGGCCACAGCAGCTTCGAACGCGACGATCACGCCCTTCTCACGCGCCTTGGCGAAGATCTCGTTGCCGTGCACAGCGATCAGCGCCTTGTTGGCAGTGACCACGTGCTTGCCGTTCTCGATGGCCTTGAGTACCAGCTCGCGGGCCACGGTGTAGCCGCCCACCAGCTCGATGACGATATCGATTTCAGGGTTCGTGGCAACGGCGAACACATCGTTGGTAATCGCAATACCGGTCGTTTGGAACTGAGGCTTTGGCGAACGCGTGGCAATTTGCGCCACTTCAATCCCACGCCCTGCACGGCGGGAAATTTCCTCAGCGTTACGCTGAAGCACGTTAAAGGTGCCGCCACCGACGGTCCCTAACCCACAGATGCCTACTTTGACCGGTTTCACTGAAGAACTCCCCATGAAACGGCCGACGCTAGGTCGGCCGTGGAAAACAGCCGCACAACTGCGGCTTTCAATTAATGGCCCGTCGACTTATCCACGGGCCATGATCGTCAAAGGTTCGACGATGCTGGTTTATTTGGCACTCAGCGCCAGTTTGGCAACTTGTGGCGCCGGCTGGTAGCCCGGAATCACTTGGCCGTCAGCCAAAACGATGGCCGGTGTACCGTTCACGCCGATCGACTGGCCCAGGGCGAACTGCTTGGAAACCGGGTTGGCGCACTTGGCGGCCTTGATTTCCTTGCCATCGACCATCTTGTCCATGGCCGCTTTCTTGTCGGCCGAGCACCATACGGCTTGCAGCTGCTCGTCACCCGGCGAGCCCAAGCCCTGGCGTGGGAACGCGACGTAGCGTACTTCCACGCCCAGTTTGTTCAGCGCCGGCACTTCGGCATGCAGCTTGTGGCAGTACGGGCAGGTGGTGTCGGTGAACACGGTGATGTGGGTCTTGGTCTCGCCAATGGCCGGGTACACCACGGTTTCAGCCACCGGGATGCCGTTGATCAGCTTGGACACGCCCAGGCGCTCGGCCTTCTCGGTCAGGTTGACCGGCTTGCCGTCCTTCAACTGGAACAGATAACCCTGGACGATGTACTGGCCGTCGGCACTGGCGTACAGCACGCGGCTGCCCTTGAGCTTGACTTCATACAGGCCGGCCATCGGGCTGGCGCTGATGCTTTCGATCGGGGTGTCGAGCTGCAGGTTCGCCAGGCTCTTGCGGATGGTCTGCTCGGCCGCATCATCGGCGATCGCAAAGGTGGAAACCAACGCAATGGCTGCGGCGGCAATAATCTGGGTCAAGCGCATGGGAACTCCTGAAGGCAGACGCAGGGACGGGAAGGAACGCTGCTTGGAAAAACGCAGCACTGGGCCGTCCCCTTTGCTAACCGGCAAAGCCTACCACAGTTGGGCCGCACGGCAGCCCGTGGGCGGGACAAATTGGCGGTTTTCAGCCTCGCGGGTGATGCTTGGCGTGCATATCCTGCAAGCGTGCGCGTGCCACATGGGTGTAGATCTGGGTTGTGGATAAGTCGCTGTGGCCGAGCAGCATTTGCACCACGCGCAAATCCGCCCCGTGGTTGAGCAAATGCGTGGCGAACGCATGGCGCAACGTGTGGGGCGACAGGGCCTTGCCGATCCCGGCGACCTTGGCTTGGTGCTTGATGCGGTGCCAGAAAGTCTGACGGGTCATCTGCTCGCCGCGCAGGCTGGGGAACAGCACATCACTAGGGCGCCCGCCCAGCAGCTCGCTGCGGGCATCGCGCATGTAGCGCTCGACCCACACAATGGCCTCTTCGCCCATGGGAACCAGCCGCTCCTTGCTGCCCTTGCCCATTACGCGCAACACACCCTGGCGCAGGTTCACTTGCTCCAGGGTCAGGCTGATCAGCTCGGTCACCCGCAGGCCACAGGCGTACAGCACTTCGAGCATGGCACGGTCGCGCTGGCCGATGGCTTCGCTGAGGTCGGGCGCAGCGAGCAAGGCCTCTACGTCGGCTTCCGACAGGGATTTTGGCAGTGGCCTGCCGAGTTGCGGCATGTCGACTTGCAGGGTGGGGTCGAGGGCGATCAGTTTTTCCCGCAACAGGTAGCGATAAAACCCACGCACGCCCGAGAGGAATCGCGCGGTGGAGCGCGGTTTGTAATGCTGCTCCAGGCGCCAGGCCAGGTGATCGAGGATCAGCTCGCGACCGGCGTTGATCAGTTCGAGGTTTTTCTCCTGCAGCCAGCCATTGAACAGCGCCAGGTCACTGCGGTAAGCCTGGCGGGTGTTGTCCGACAGGCCTTTTTCCAGCCAGAGAGCGTCGAGGAAGCGGTCGATCAAGGGGTGGTCAATGGCGGGCATGGGGGCTCAGGCTGATTACGTAATGTCTGGTAGATCCTATCGCAGGCAAGTCAGCTCCACAGGGGTTTTGTGTCGGGCCATCCATGTGTAACCGACACCGATCAGATGTGGGAGCTGGCTTGCCTGCGATGGCCGCGACTCGGTCTCAGGTCAGTCTACAAACCCAGGCAAAACTGGCACTGGACGCTTATCCGCATCAATCGCGACAAAACTGAACACGCCCTGGATCGCCCTCTCGCGACCATCGGCACTCATGCTCTCGACGAACACTTCCACCTCGACCTTGAGGCTGGTGTTGCCGACCTTGATCACACGGCCGATCAGCTCAACGATGGAGCCAGCAGGGATCGCATGATTGAAATCGATACGGTCAGTAGACACCGTCACCAGCGGCAAGCGGCAGAAACGCGTGGCGGTGATGAACGACACTTCATCCATCCACGCCAGGGCAGTGCCGCCGAACAGCGTGTTGTGGTGGTTGGTGGTCGGCGGGAACACGGCCTTGGTCACGTGGGTAACGGACAGTTCGGTGCGGCGCTGGATTTCTTCGAGGCGGGTGGTCATGGACAAATACCGGGATGGACAAATTTCAGGCACAAAAAAGCAGCCCGTAGGCTGCTTTTTTCTGCATCGGGAAGCTGGACTTAAGCCAGTTTTTCCTTGATGCGAGCTGCTTTACCGGACAGGTCACGCAGGTAGTACAGCTTGGCTTTACGTACGTCACCGCGACGCTTGACGGCCATGCTGTCGATTTGCGGGCTGTAGGTCTGGAAAGTACGCTCTACGCCAACACCGTTGGAGATTTTACGAACAGTGAAAGCACTGTTCACACCACGGTTACGCTTGGCGATTACCACGCCTTCGAACGCTTGCAGACGCGAACGGTCGCCTTCCTTCACTTTCACCTGGACGACAATGGTGTCGCCTGGGGCAAAGGTAGGGATCTCTTTGGTCATCTGCTCTGCTTCGAGTGCAAGGATGATTTTGTTAGTCATGCTGTGCTCCTAAGGTAAGTCAATGGACCTACCATCGATACGTTGTTAACTATCGTCCCGCGCGAGGATGTATTCCTCGAGCAGCTTCTTCTCTTCTCCAGAAAGCGAGCGGCTTTCCAGAAGATCGGCGCGTCGTTCATAGGTCCGACCAAGGGACTGCTGTAAACGCCAACGCCGGATGTGTGCGTGATTGCCACTTAGCAATACGTCGGGAACACGCTGATCCGCATACACCTCCGGTCGGGTGTAGTGCGGGCAATCCAGCAAACCATCCGTGAAGGAATCTTCCTCCGCGGAGTCCGCATGCCCTAAAGCTCCAGGCAGCAGTCGTGTAACCGCATCTATCAGGACCATCGCCGGCAGCTCGCCGCCAGACAGGACATAGTCCCCAATCGACCACTCTTCATCGACATGAGCCTCAATAAAACGCTCGTCAATGCCTTCATAGCGACCGGCAATCAGGATCAGTGCCTCCTCATTCGCCAGTTCGCGTACCGCCGCCTGTTTCAGCTGACGGCCTTGAGGGGACAGGTAAATTACCTTCGCCTTCTCCCCGGCAGCAGCCTTGGCCTGAACCAACGCGTCTTCCAGGGGCTTGATCTTCATCACCATGCCCGGGCCACCGCCAAATGGGCGATCGTCCACAGTGTGATGCCGATCCGTCGTGTAGTCTCGCGGGTTCCAACAGGTAAGCTGCAACAGCCCCTGTTTCACCGCCCGACTGGTGATGCCGTACTCGCTGATGGCGGAAAACATCTCGGGAAACAAACTGATCACTTCAATGCGCAAATTAGCCACGCTTAGAAGTCCGCGTCCCATTCCACCTTCATCTCGCCCGCTGCCAGGTCGACGGCCAACACGCATTGCTCGGTATACGGCAACAGGCGTTCACGATCATCCAGGCTGCCAGCGCAAGGCTTGACCACCATTACATCATTGGCGCCGGTTTCCAGAAGATGATCGATTTTCCCGAGCAGTTGCCCGAGTTGATCAATAACCTTCAGACCTTCCAGCTGGTACCAGTAGTACTCGCCGTCGGTCAATTCAGGGAACAGGTTGCGCGGCACGCAGATCTCATAACCGGCCAGAAGACGAGCTTCTTCACGATCATCAAGACCCTTGAGCTTTGCGACCAGGAACTTATCGCTCCCGCGTCCACTGACCAGCTCGACCTGTTTCAGACTGCCTTCGCGCTTGAGCGTCCAGGTCTTGTACTGCAACAGGTTTTCAGTCGGATCAGTAAAGGAATACACCTTCACTTCGCCGCGAACGCCATGAACAGAGTAAATCTTGCCGATAACGATCAAATCATCAGCAACAGCTGGCGTCGCGTTCATATTGCTCAGGCTGCGGCCTTAGCCGAGTCCTTCAACAGCTGAGCAACACGCTCAGATGGTTGTGCACCAACGCTCAGCCAGTAGGCTACGCGCTCTTGGTTCACGGACAGACGAACTTCTTGACCACGAGCGATCGGGTTGAAGAAGCCAACTTGTTCCTTGTGAGAGCCGTCACGTGGGTTGCGGCTGTCAGTTACGGTCAAGTGGTAAAACGGGCGCTTTTTGGAGCCGCCAAGGGCAAGACGGATTGTTAGCATGTGAACATCGTTCCTGTAGTCGGTGCTGCAAATCTAAATGCACAGCGGGCATAGGTGCCCGAAAGGCCGCATATTCTAAGGAATATCCGGACTTTTGCAAATGTCTTTTTCTGGCGCCTATCGGCGTGCCATTCAGATCTGCTATAGAGCCGTCGGTTAAAACGGCGAGTCAGCGCCCGCCAATCGCGGGTTTGCTGGAGATCCCACATCCCTGTGGGTCGGAGCAAAAGCGAGCTTTTGCTCGAATTCTTGTGGCCTGTTTCGTGGATAGCACCCGCCATACGTGAGCAGCTATCCTCGAAACAGGTCACTACATTTTTGGCATGCCGCCGCCGGGCAACATACCGCCCATGCCGCGCATCATCTTGGCCATGCCGCCTTTGGCAGAGAATTTCTTCATCATCTTCTGCATCTGCTTGTGCTGCTTGATCAAGCGACCGATGTCTTGCACCTGGGTGCCAGAACCCATGGCGATCCGACGTTTGCGCGAACCGCTGATCAGCTCAGGGTCGCGGCGCTCGGCCGGGGTCATGGAGTTGATGATGGCTTCCATCTGCTTGAACTGCTTCTCTGCCGCGCCCTGGGCATTGCCCATTTGCGCCAGGTTCACACCGCCGATATTCGGCAGCTTGTCCATCAGGCCGCCAAGGCCACCCATGTTCTTCATCTGTTGCAGCTGGTCACGGAAGTCTTCGAGGTCGAAGCCCTTGCCCTTCTTCAGCTTCTTGGCCAGTTTGTCGGCCTTGTCCTTGTCGAGGGTCGCTTCGGCCTGTTCGATCAGGCTGAGTACGTCACCCATGCCGAGGATACGCGAGGCGATACGCTCAGGGTGGAACGGTTCGAGCGCTTCGCTCTTCTCGCCCATACCGATGAACTTGATCGGTTTGCCGGTGATTGCACGCACCGACAACGCAGCACCGCCACGGGCGTCGCCGTCGACCTTGGTGAGGATCACGCCGGTCAGCGGCAGTGCATCACCGAAGGCCTTGGCGGTGTTGGCCGCATCCTGGCCGGTCATCGCGTCGACCACGAACAGCGTCTCGACCGGGTTGATCGCGGCATGCAGCGCCTTGATCTCGCCCATCATCTCTTCGTCGATGTGCAGGCGACCGGCGGTATCGACGATGACCACGTCGATGAATTTCAGCCTGGCTTCTTTAATAGCAGCGTTGGCGATGTCGACCGGCTTCTGGCTCAGGTCGGACGGGAAGAAGGTCACGCCCACTTCGCCCGCAAGCATTTCCAACTGCTTGATGGCTGCCGGACGGTAGACGTCGGCCGACACCACCATCACGGACTTTTTCTTGCGTTCTTTAAGGAAGCGCGCCAGCTTGCCGGCAGTGGTGGTTTTACCCGCACCCTGCAGACCGGCCATCAAGACGACGGCCGGTGGCACGGCGCTGAGGTTCAAGTCTTCGTTGGCCGCGCCCATCAGGCTTTCGAGTTCGGCCTGGACGATCTTCACAAAGGCCTGGCCCGGAGTCAGGCTGCGGGACACTTCGGTGCCGACCGCGCGCTCCTTGACCGAGTTGACGAAATCCTTCACCACCGGCAAGGCCACGTCGGCTTCCAGCAACGCCATGCGCACTTCGCGCAGGGTGTCTTTAATATTGTCCTCGGTCAGCTTGGCCTTGCCGGTAACGTGGCGCAGCGTCTGCGAGAGACGGTCAGTCAAGTTTTCAAACATGCGCGATCCTTTCAGGCCCTATTCATCGAAATGCATTGGTAGACCGAGGTAATGGCAGCCCAGGCTGTGGTAAATCGCTATTAAAAACAGCGCTCGGCGAGCCTGCGGCGTGGGCAGGTCGCGGATTATAGCGAAGACTGCCGCCATGCACACCCGCTGTCTGGCCTGAGAGTCTTTCGTGTTACGCAGGGGTATGCCAAACTCAGCGCCTTTCGGGCCTGCTTAACAGGATTTATGCTCCCTTTGTCACCCAGTTTGCTACCCAGCCTCGCCGCCGCCATCTTGTATGCCGCTGCGACCCTCTATCAGGGCACTCGTCTGGCCCAAGGCGCCAAGGCCGACAAACGCCTGCTGGTAGGCCTTGGCGTCCTCGCCCTGCTGGCCCACGCTGCCAGCCTGTTCACGCATTTGATGACGCCGGTCGGCCTGGGCCTGGATTTTTTCAGCGCCGCCAGCCTGATTGCCGCCGCCGTCATCGCACTGACCCTGATGGCCTGCTACCGGATTCCCGTCGAGAACCTGCTGGTGCTGCTCTTCCCGCTGGGAATGCTGACGGTGCTGCTGGCGCAATTCGCGCCGACCGGCACCGTACAGGTGATTGACGAAGAGCCGGGCATCCTCGCGCACATCCTGCTGTCGATCCTCGCCTACGGCATGTTCACCATCGCGGTGTTCCAAGCCTTGCTCCTGCTGCTGCAGGACCACCAGCTCAAGCACAAGCACCCGTCCGGGCTGATCAAGAACTTCCCACCGCTGCAAACCATGGAAAGCCTGCTGTTCGGCTTCCTGTGGGCCGGCTGGACACTGCTGTCGCTGTCGCTGATCTCCGGCTGGCTGTTCGTCGAAAACCTCTTCGCCCAACACCTGGTGCACAAAACCCTGCTGGCGTGCCTGGCCTGGGTAGTGTTCAGTGTCTTGTTGTGGGGCCGTAACCGCCTCGGCTGGCGCGGGCACAAGGCGATTCGCTGGACCCTGGCCGGTTTCTGCCTGCTGATGCTGGCCTATTTCGGCAGCAAGCTGGTTCGCGAATACATCCTGCATATCTGACGGGCAGCGATCATGGATAACTTGCCCCTGGGGCCAATGCTAGCGGTAGTCGCCTTGCTGGTTTTGTGGGCGGCGCTGTTTACCGCCATCGAAGCCGCGCAACAACATTTACTGGCCCTGCGCCCCGGTACACGCCAGGGCGACAAGGCTGCCGCCCGCCTGAACTTTCCACGCCACAGCCTGATCCTGTGCAACAGCTTGTGCCGCGCTGCGGTAGTGATCCTCTGCACGCTGCTGGCGATCTACGCCTGGGCACAGAATGGCCCATGGCTCGGCTGGCTGATCTCGTGTGCCCTGTTGCTGATATTCGCCGACTACCTGCCACGCACCCTGGCCACTCGCTACCCACAAGCAGTGCTAGGCTTTGGCAATACGCTGTTGGGCGTACCGTTGAAAATCCTCTACCCCCTGGCCTGGCTGCTCAATGGCATCAGCCTGTTGCTGCTCCGTCCGTTTGCGCGCAAGGCCGGCGTGGTGAAGAAAAGCGATGAACCGCTGCCCGACCACGACGACGAGCCTGAACCCAATACCGACGAAGGCCGCACGCCACGCATGCCCGGTATCCACGCGCTGGACAACATCACCGTGAATGACATCCTGGTGCCGCGCAGTGAAGTGGACGGCATCAACCTGGATGACTCGATCGAGGACATCATCGAGCAACTGCGCACCTCCCCACGTACGCGCCTGCCGGTGTTCCACAGTGATATCAACCAGGTGCAGGCCGTGCTCAACACCCGGCAGATCCAGCACCTGCTGCCCGACGCCAGCCTGACCAAAGAGGCATTGCTCGCCGCCTGCCACGAACCCTACTTCGTCCCGGAAAGCACGCCCCTGCAACTGCAACTGCTGAACTTCCACAAACAGCAGCGGCGCCTGGGCATGGTGGTGGACGAATACGGCGAAGTGCTTGGCATTGTCACGCTGGAAGATATTCTCGAAGAAATCGTCGGCGAATTCGAAAGCGAACAGAGCGCGGACAACCCGCACATCGAGGCCCAGCCCGATGGCCGCTACATCATCGACGGTGCCGCCTCGATCCGCGAACTGAACAAGAGCCTGAGCTGGCACCTGCCCAGCGACGGCCCCAAGACCCTCAACGGCCTGGTCACCGAAGCCCTGGAGACCATCCCGGACTGCGCGGTGTGCCTGAAGATCGGCCGCTACCGCCTGGAGATCCTCGAGACCGAGGACAACCGGGTGAGCAAGGTGCTGATCTGGCATACCAGCCGAATGCCCGTCGCCGCCTGATCGACCTTGATCAAGCCAGCTCCCACGCTGACCGGGCCACCTTCCAAAGATCCTCGCCAGCCCCTTGTTGGATTCGCAAACCCCTTCCTATAATCGGGGCGGCTTACCAGAGCCGCGCCCGACCGCGTGCTACCCGCACTGAACGCGTCCAGGCACCGCTTCACCGTGTCTGACCGGTGTTCGCTCCCATCCCGAGCCGCCCCGCGCACTACCCTGATCCATGGGTGTTCGACCAATAATAATCCGCGTCCAAACGCGCAATGACCATCAGGGATACCGCCATGAGCACCACCTACCACGAGGCCGCGACCGCCGCCCCGACCAACTCGACTGCACGGGTCGCCACGGCGAGCATCGTCGGCACCGCCATCGAGTTCTACGACTTCTATATCTACGCCACGGCTGCTGCGCTGGTGATCGGACCGGTGTTCTTCCCGCAGAGCTCCGGCACGGCGCAGATGCTGGCCTCGTTCCTGACCTTCGGTATCGCCTTCATCGCCCGCCCACTGGGCTCGGCATTGTTCGGCCACTTCGGCGACCGCATCGGGCGTAAATCAACCCTGGTGGCCTCGCTGCTGCTGATGGGCGTGTGCACCACGCTGATTGGCCTGCTCCCCGGCTATGACAGCATCGGTGCCTGGGCGCCGATCCTGTTGTGCGTACTGCGCTTCGGCCAAGGGCTTGGCCTGGGGGGCGAATGGGGCGGCGCGGCGCTGTTGGCGACCGAAAATGCGCCCAAGGGCAAACGCGCCTGGTTCGGCATGTTCCCGCAACTCGGCCCTTCGATCGGTTTCCTGGCGGCCAACGGTTTGTTCCTGATCCTGGCCATGAGCCTGAACGACGAGCAGTTCCGCAGTTGGGGCTGGCGCATTCCGTTCATCCTCAGCGCTGCGCTGGTGATGGTCGGCCTGTATGCGCGGCTGAAGCTGCATGAAACGCCGGTGTTCGCCAACGCCGTGGCCAAGGAAGCCCCGGTCAAAGTGCCGCTGGTGGAATTGTTCAGCCAGCACTGGCTGCCGGTATTGCTGGGCGCCGCGTCGATGGTGGTGTGCTATGCGCTGTTCTACATCACCACGGCGTTCTCCCTGAGTTACGGCGTTTCCACCTTGGGCTACAGCCGCGAAACCTTCCTCGGCCTGCTGTGCTTCGCCGTGCTGTTCATGGGGCTGGCGACACCGCTGGCAGCCTTGGCCAGCGATCGCTACGGGCGCAAACCGGTGCTGATCGTCGGTGCAATCCTGGCGATTCTTTCAGGCTTTACCATGGAACCGCTGCTCACCCACGGGTCCACTTGGGCCGTGGCGCTATTCCTGGCGTTGGAGCTGTTCCTGATGGGCGTGACCTTCGCGCCGATGGGCGCGCTGCTGCCAGAACTGTTCCCGACCCGCGTGCGTTATACCGGCGCTTCGGCGGCCTATAACCTGGGTGGTATTGTCGGGGCGTCGGCGGCACCGTTCTTCGCGACCAAGCTGGTGGCGATGGGTGGCCTGAGTTATGTCGGTGGGTATGTGTCGGCGGCAGCATTGCTCAGCTTGATTGCTGTGCTGTGCCTGAAAGAGACGCGGGATAACGATTTGAACAAGGTTGCCTGATCGACCGCTTTCGCGAGCAAGCCCGCTCCCACATTTTGATCGGTGCCCGACTTGGCAATGCGATCGAATGTGGGAGCGGGCTTGCTCGCGAAGGGCGCGACGCGGTTACAGCTCTACTACAACCGCCTTCGAAGCACGGGTGGCCTTGGCCCGAGCCGCTTCAATCGACTCATCCCGCGCCAATGCCACACCCATGCGACGCTGGCCGTTCACTTGCGGCTTGCCAAACAGACGCAACGCCGTGTCCGGCTCGCTCAACGCGGCGCCCAGGTTGGCGAACGCCGTCTGGGTCGACTGCCCTTCCACCAGAATCACCGCCGAAGCCGAAGGCCCGAACTGACGGATCAATGGGATAGGCAAGCCCAGGATGGCGCGCGCGTGCAGCGCGAACTGCGACAGGTCCTGGGAAATCAGGGTCACCAGGCCGGTGTCATGCGGACGCGGCGAGACTTCGCTGAACCACACCTGATCACCCTTGATGAACAACTCCACGCCAAACAGGCCACGCCCCCCCAGGGCCTCGGTCACCGCTTTGGCAACGCGCTCGGATTCGGCCAAGGCAATCGGGCTCATGGCCTGCGGCTGCCAGGATTCCTGGTAATCGCCTTTCTCCTGACGGTGACCGACTGGCGCGCAGAAGGTGGTGCCGCCGATGTGACGTACGGTCAGCAGGGTAATTTCGTAGTCGAAGTCGATAAAGCCTTCGATGATCACGCGACCTTTACCCGCACGACCGCCTTCCTGGGCGTAGTCCCAGGCTTTCTGCACGTCCTCGGCGCTGCGCAGCAGGCTCTGGCCCTTGCCCGACGAACTCATCACCGGCTTGACTACGCACGGGAAGCCCAGGTCCTGGACGGCCTTGCTGTAGTCTTCGAAGGTATCGGCGAAGTGGTACGGCGAGGTCGGCAGGTCCAGCTCTTCGGCGGCCAGGCGGCGGATGCCTTCGCGGTTCATGGTCAGCGAGGTGGCACGCGCGGTCGGGATCACGGTGAAGCCTTCGGCCTCCAGTTCCACCAGGGTGGCAGTGGCGATGGCTTCGATTTCCGGCACGATGAAGTGCGGTTTTTCCGCTTCGATCACCGCACGCAGGGCGGCGCCATCGAGCATGTTGATCACGTGGCTACGGTGCGCCACCTGCATGGCGGGCGCGTTGGCGTAGCGATCCACGGCAATCACTTCAACGCCCAGGCGTTGCAGTTCGATTACCACTTCCTTGCCCAGCTCACCGCAGCCACACAGCAAAACGCGGGTCGCGGTTGGCGACAATGGAGTTCCGATTCGGGTCATCTCAGGTCCTCAGGGGAGCGGATCATGGGGAGAAAGGCCGGCATTTTACATGAACTGTAAAAATTGGCTTCAGTTGACGACGGCTCGCTTGCGCACACGCCAGGCCATGATCAGCCACACCACCGTGACCCCGGCGAATTTCGACACCAGCGCGGTGCCCGCCACCGCCGGGGTGAGCGCGCCAATCAGGCCGAAGAAGATAAACGTGTCGAGGGGGATGCTCAGCGCCGAACTTATCCACAGGCGATCGTGCAGCGGGCGCTTGGTGATACTGAACACCAGCCAGTCGATGCACTCGGACACCGCGAACGCCGTGGCGCTGGCCAGGGCAATGGACGGGTCGGAGGTGATGTACGACAGCACCAGCGCCGCCAGCATCGCAATGATTGCGCCGTGGCCGAAGCGGGTTTGCACCATATCGCGCAGGATGAATACCAGGCCACCCCAGGCGGACCAGATGACGTCCAGGTGCGGGGCGGTGGAGAAGGCGAAATTGATCAGCACGACGCTGCTGATGTAAGCGATCAGGAAGAGCATGGGGGATGGACCTGTGAACAGGGGGCACAGGGTACTTCACATTTGGAAATATGTCGTCTGGGAGGGCCCCCTCGCGGGCAAGCCCATTCCCACAGTTGATTGCGTTTTTCCTGTAGGAATGCGGTCGACATGTGGGAGCAGGCTTGCTCGCGAAAGCGGTCTATCAGGCGCCGGATATCCCCGGAGTCACCCACACCAACCCACCCGCCACCGCCCGCTCATGGCACAACCCCAACACCACCCGGCGTTCGGCATTATCCATGCGGCCCCAACGCGTAATCTCATCCACCGTACGCTGGCAGCCGGTACAGATATCGTCCTCGTCCAGCGCGCAAATATTCACACAGGGCGAGGCTACAGGTCGTTCAACTGCACTCATTCTTCCTGCTCGACCAGATCACGCGCATAGCGCTGCGAGTTATGCACATAGTGCGCAGCGCTGGCTTCGAGCATGCGTTTTTGCGCATCGGTCAGTTCACGTACGACCTTGCCCGGCGAGCCCATCACCAGCGAACCATCGGGGATTTCCTTGCCTTCACCGATCAGCGAATTGGCGCCGATGATGCAGTGCTTGCCGATCTTGGCGCCGTTGAGGATTACTGCGTTGATACCGATCAGGCTGTAATCATCCACCGTGCAGCCGTGCAACATGGCGTTGTGGCCAATGGTCACGCCGGTGCCGAGGGTCAGCGGGTAGCCCATGTCGGTGTGCATCACACTGCCGTCCTGCACATTGCTGTTCTTGCCGATCAGGATCAGTTCGTTGTCACCACGCAACACCGCGTTGAACCAGACGTTGGCGCCCTCCTCCAGCTTGACCTTGCCCACCAGCGTGGCATTGGGTGCCACCCAGCTCTGTGGATGAGTCTCGACGCGGGCATCGCCCAGGCGGTATTTCATGGTTTTCCCTCACGGCTTTGCCATTCAAGCGATGGCTTAGATATTGATGAAGCTCTTGGGTGGCTGGTGCAGGCTGATCTTGGCGTCGTCATAGAGCAGATTGATCAGCTCGACGATCATGATTGCCGTCAGCCCCCAGATCTTGTATTCGCCGAACCGATAACTGGGCACGTACCAACTGCGCCCCTGGTAATCGATCCGGTGGGTATGTTCGCGTGGGTCTTGTCGGAAAAACTCCAACGGCACGCTGAAAACGGCGGCAATCTCGGCATCGTTGGCCAGGTATTCGACGTAATCGGGGATGACGCCGACATACGGTGTCACTCGAATGCCATGCAGGGAGATCAAGGGGCTCAGCGGGCCAATCACTTCGACCAGCCCGGGCGGCAGGCCGATTTCCTCCTCGGCCTCGCGCAGCGCGGTGAAGATCAGGTCCGGGTCTTCGGGGTCGCGGCGCCCACCGGGGAAGGCCACTTCGCCGCCATGGGTGGACAGGCCACTGGCGCGCAGGGTAAGGATCAGCTCAGGTTCGTCACTGCGGGTAATTGGCACCAGCACCGCGGCCTCGGGGAAACGCCCGTCGGTTTCCAGCGTATGGGGAGTGTGATTGCTTACCCGGCGAAGTAGCTCGTCCAGCATGAGTCATCTCGGTCTGTTGGCTACCTTGCATCATGCACCAAAGCGTGCGGGTGCCCAACCCCAAAACCCGTGCGGTGTCGCTAAACGACAACTTGCAGCGCCTTGCCTGTCACGCCAAGATAGACGCACTTTCCAGGAACCCCAGCATGAATTTCTGCAGCCAGTGCGGTAAACCGGTTACCCAACGCATCCCCGAAGGCGACGGCCGCCTGCGCTTTGTGTGTGATCACTGCTCGACCATCCACTACCAGAACCCCAATATCGTCGCCGGCACCGTGCCGGTGTGGGGCGACAAAGTGCTGCTGTGCCGCCGCGCCATCGAGCCGCGCCTGGGTTACTGGACCCTGCCCGCGGGCTTCATGGAAAACGGCGAGACGGTGGAACAGGCCGCCATGCGCGAAACCCTGGAAGAAGCCTGCGCCCGGGTGCATAACCTGAGCCTCTACACCCTGATCGACGTGCCGCATATCAACCAGGTGCATATCTTTTACCGCGCCGACCTGCTCGACCCGGACTTCGCCGCCGGCCCCGAAAGCCTGGAAGTGCAACTGTTCGACGAAGCCGACATCCCTTGGTCCGAGCTGGCTTTCCGCACGGTCGGGCGTACCCTGGAATACTTTTTCGCTGACCGCAGGCTGCAGTCGTTCCCGGTGCGCAGCGAGGCCGTGCCGCCAATGGGCAAGCCTGCGCCATGACACAAGGGATACCCGTTTTGATGCGTTGGTTACTGGTGCTGCTCTGCCTTTCATTCGCCACACTGGCGCCAGCCTCCACGGTGCAAACCCTGGGCGGTAAAACCGTCGAAAAAGTCCTGGTGCTCAAGTCCGCGCACCAGTTGCAGTTGATCAACGACGGCAAGCCGTTCAAGACCTACCGTATTTCCCTGGGTAAAAACCCCAAGGGCCACAAGTTGATCGAGGGTGACCGCCGCACGCCAGAGGGGCTCTACTGGATCGACTGGCGCAAGACCAGCGACCGCTTCAACCTGGCCATGCACATCTCCTACCCGAACATCAGCGACGCCGCCCGCGCGCGCCGCGAAGGGGTCAAGCCCGGCAGCATGATCATGATCCACGGCACGCCCGACACCGAGGATTACCCGGAGCAGTGGTTCCACACCCTGGACTGGACCGACGGCTGCATCGGCATGCGCAATGTGGATATGCGCGAAGTCTGGAACCTGGTCAAGGACGGCACCCTCATCGAGATTCGGCCGTAGTCGCGTACCGTTCGTAAAATAATCTGAAAATAATTCCTGCCCCTGGCAGCGCTTGCCGGTGAATACCAGTTCACCCCCGCGCGCTGCACACTTCTGCGCGCAATAAAGACCTCTCTAATACCACTTGATACCAGGCACCAATAGAGCGCCCTGAAAACGGCACTTGCACCGTTTGGGCAGCATTGACATGGTATTTAAGTGGTATTAATTTCCGGCCCACACCGGGCGACAACACTCCAATAACCGCATCGGAAACCTCACAGATGAATCCCATCCTGACGCTGCGTCCCGACGACAAGCAATCCACGCCGCTGTACCTGCAATTGGCGCGCAACCTCGAAGCGGCCATCCACGCCGGCCAGTGGAAATCCGAGCAGGCACTGCCCTCGGAACGCGCCCTCAGCGAGCAATTGAGTATTTCGCGAGTGACCGCGCGTAAAGCGCTGGAAGTGTTGTTTGCCCAAGGCCTGATCCGCCGCAGCCAGGGTTCCGGCACCTTTATCACGCCGCGCCTGGAACAACCGCTGTCACGCCTGTCGGGCTTCAGCGAGATGCTGCGGCTGAAGGGGTTTGTCCCCACTTCCCAGTGGCTGGAACGCGACATCACCCCACCGACCCACGAAGAGCTGATCCGCCTGGGCCTGTCGCCCACCGACAAAGTGGCGCGCCTCAAACGCTTGCGCAAAGCCGATGACACCGTCATGGCGATTGAAATGACTGCCATGCCCGCCTCCGTGCTGCCGCACCCGCAAGCCATCGGCAATTCGCTGTACGAGTACCTGGAAGGCATCGGCAAACCCGTGGTGCGCGCCCTGCAGCATATCCAGGCAATCAACGCCTCGGACGAGTTCGCCAAGCTGGTGGGCATCGCCCCCGGCACCGCCATGCTGCTGATGACCCGGGTTGGCTACACCGCCGACAACACGCCCATCGAAATCACCGACACCTACTGCCGCAACGACTACTACGACTTCGTCGCAGAACTGCGCCGCCATGACTATTCCGCTGAACTGCGAACCTAGAGAACTGCCCATGTCCGAAGACAACATCCTCACGCCCAGCGGCTGGATTCGCGGCCGCCTGGTGCACGAGCACGGCAAAGTGATCGCCATCGAAGGCGCGCCGTGCGACCCGGCTGACAACGACCTGCCCTACCTGCTGCCAGGCTTTATCGACCTGCATGTGCACGGCGGTGGCGGCAAGGACATCATGGAAGGCTCCGAGGCTTTCGAGACCATCACCCGCACCCACCTGCGTTTCGGTACCACCTCGCTGCTGGCTACCACCATGACTGCACCGGTGGAGGAGATCTCCAGCGTGCTCGGCCAGCTCGGCACCTTCTGCGAGCAACGTGCTACCGGCAGCGCCCGTGTACTCGGCGTGCACCTGGAAGGCCCCTACATCAACCCAGGCAAGCTCGGCGCGCAGCCTAACTTTGCCCACACCGCGCTGATGGCCGAAGTGGAAGCCTACCTGCGCCTGGCGCCGATCCGGGTGATCACGATCGCCCCCGAAATCGCCGGGCATGACGGTCTTATCCGCACCCTCAGCGAACGTGGCGTGCGCATGCAGATCGGCCACACCCTGGGCAGCTACGAAGAAGGCGTCGCCGCCCTCGCTGCCGGTGCCACCAGCTTCACCCATTTGTACAACGCCATGAGCCCGCTGCATCACCGCGAGCCGGGCATCGTCGGCGCCGCGCTGGCTCACGCCAAGTACGCGGAGTTGATCCCGGACCTGCTGCACGTCCACCCCGGCGCCATGCGCGTGGCCCTGCGTTCGATCCCTTGCCTGTATTGCGTCACCGACTCCACCGCCGCCGCCGGCATGCCCGATGGCGAATACAAGCTAGGCAGCCACACCGTGACCAAATGCCTGGGCGGTGTGCGCCTGGCCGACGGCACCCTGGCCGGCAGCACGCTGACCATGGACCAGGCGTTGCGCAATCTGGTGAAGATCGGCTTGCCCATCAGCGAAGCCTCACAACGCCTGTCGCAATTTCCTGCGGACTACCTGGGCCTGGAAGAACGCGGCCGCCTGCAACCCGGCAGCTTTGCCGACTGCGTGCGCCTGGACCGCTCCCTGACACTCACCGACGTAATGGTCGAAGGAGAAACCATTGACTTCAAAAATGCTTGAAGAGGCCCTGGCCTCCTGCGACGCCGTCGCGGCGCAACTGCAACGCCTGGACCCGCTGCTGGAAGAAGTCGCCGGCCGCCTGCGCCGCCAGCCGCCGCAAGTGGCGATGACCATCGCCCGTGGCAGCTCGGACCACGCCGCCAGCTACTTCGCCTACCTGGCGATGCAACATGTGGGGATCCCGGTGGCGTCGTTGCCAATGTCGGTGGTGACCTTGCTGCAAGCACCGTTGAAGGTCAGCGGCCAAGTGGCCTTTGGTTTCTCCCAATCGGGCCAGAGCCCGGACCTGGTCAACAGCCTGCGCCTGCTGCGCAAACGCGGGGCCCTGAGCATCTCGCTGGTCAACGCCGAAGACTCGCCGCTGGAAGCCGCCTGCGAATTCCACGTGCCCCTGTGCGCCGGGCCTGAACACAGCGTGGCCGCCACCAAGAGCTTTATCGCCACCCTCAGCGCCAGCGCGCAGTTGATCGGCCACTGGAATCAAGAACCCGCGCTGCTGCAGGCCTGCCGTGCCCTGCCCGACGACCTGCGTGCCGCCGCCCAACAGGACTGGACAGTCGCCATCGACGCGCTGCGCGACTGCCAGCAATTGATGGTGATCGGCCGAGGCGCCGGGTTTGCCATCGCCCAGGAAGCCGCGCTCAAGCTCAAGGAAACCTCGGCGATCCAGGCCGAAGCCTTCAGCAGCGCCGAGGTGCGCCACGGGCCGATGGCCTTGATCGACAAGAACTACCCGCTGCTGGTGTTCGCTACACGCGGCGCCGAGCAGGCCGGCCTGCTGAGCCTGGCCGCCGATATGCGCCAACGCGGCGCCCGGGTATTGCTGGCGGCACCGGACGATATCGCCGAGCGCGACCTGACCCTGTCCCGCGCCGAACACCCGACCCTGGACCCGATCCTGGCCATCCAGAGTTTCTACGTGATGGCCGCAGGCCTGGCCGTCGCCCGAGGCATGGACCCGGACCAACCGCGTCACCTGAGCAAAGTCACTCGCACTCACTGAGTTCGAGTCGATTGCCGTTTTTCCTGATGAGTACCGTGCCCATGTCCAACAACAATAATGATCTGACCCTCAGCGCCCCTCTCACCGGGCCGGTGCTGACCCTGGGCAATGTTCCCGACGACGTGTTCGCCAGCGGCGCCATGGGCGACGGCATTGCCATCGATCCGCTCAATGACTGCCTGCATGCACCATGTGACGGGGTAATCATCCACGTCGCGCGCACCGGGCATGCGCTGACGATCCGCGCCGACAACGGTGCCGAGGTGTTGATGCATGTGGGCATTGATACGGTGGAACTCAACGGTGAAGGGTTCGCCTTGCTGGTCAAGAACGGGGCACGGGTGAGCCAGGGCCAGGCGCTGGTGCAGTTTGATCTGGACCGCATTGCGCGCCAGTGCAAGAGCCTGGTGAGCCTGATCATCCTGACCAATGGCGAGCGCTTCCAATTGCGTGCGCTTGCAGGGCAAGCGGTGAAGGTAGGGCAGCCGTTGTTGCAGATCGTGGCACGTTCGACGGCGTCGGTTGAAGCGCCGGTGGATAACTCGGCGGGTGAAGCCAGCGCCCATGTGCGCATCACCCATCGCGGCGGCTTGCATGCGCGTCCGGCCGCGTTGATTCGCAAGACCGCCCAGGGTTTCAGCAGCCAGGCGCAGCTGCACTTCGGTGATAAATCAGCCTCGTGCGACAGCCTGATTGGCTTGATGGGCCTGGGCATTGGTGAAGGTGACGAAGTGCGCGTGAGCTGCCGTGGCAAAGATGCCGAGGCAGCGTTGCAGGCATTGGTCGCCGCCTTATCAGCCGCCATCAAGGAAGCACACCACGCACCGGCCGTTGTCGCGCAGCGCCCGGTGAATACCGAAGTCGGTGTGTTGCAAGGCGTGTGCGCCGCGCCGGGCCTGGTCTGCGGGCCGCTGTTGCGCCTGACCGGTATCGAACTGCCGGACGACACCGGCAACCATGTCGCCGACGAGCAACTGCAACGCCTGGACGTAGCCCTGGAGCAAGTGCGCAGCGAAATCCGCAGCACCCTCGAGCACGCCCGCCAACGCAAGAACGTCGAGGAAGAGGACATCTTCGCCGCCCACCTCGCGCTACTGGACGACCCAGCCCTGCTGGACGCCGCCACGGGCGCCATCGAACACGGCAGCGCCGCGACCCACGCCTGGCGCGATGCAATCCAGGCGCAATGCGCGGTGCTGCAAGCGTTGGGCAAACCGTTGTTTGCCGAACGCGCCAATGACCTGCGCGACCTGCAACAACGGGTGTTGCGTGCACTGCTGGGCGAGGCCTGGCATTTCGAATTACCGGCCGGGGCGATTGTCAGCGCCCATGAACTGACACCGTCTGACTTGCTGCAACTGAGCGCACAAAAGACCGCTGGCATTTGCATGGCCGAAGGCGGCGCGACGTCCCATGTGGCGATCCTGGCGCGCGGCAAAGGTTTACCCTGTGTGGTGGCGTTGGGTCCCGAGGTACTCGACGTGCCCCACGGCCAACGCGTGGTGCTCGACGCCGCCAATGGCCGCCTGGAACTGGCCCCCAGCGACGCGCGCCATGCCGAAGTGCACCAGATTCGCGACGCGCAGAAACTGCGGCGCCAGCAGCAACAGGCCCAGGCCCAGCAACCGGCGCACACAACCGACGGTGTGAGTATCGAGGTGGCAGCGAATGTCGCCTCCAGCGCCGAAGCCCAGGTGGCGTTTGAAAACGGCGCCGATGGCGTCGGCCTGCTGCGCACCGAGTTTCTCTTCGTCGACCGCCGCACCGCCCCGGATGAGCAGGAACAGCGCCACGCCTATCAAGCCGTGCTGGATGCCATGGGCGACAAGTCGGTGATCATCCGCACCATCGACGTGGGCGGCGACAAGCAACTGGACTACCTGCCCCTGCCGGTCGAAGCCAACCCAGTGCTGGGCCTGCGCGGTATTCGCATGGCGCAGGTACGCCCGGACCTGCTTGACCAGCAGTTGCGCGCCCTGCTGCAAGTCTGCCCACTGGAACGCTGCCGCATCCTGCTGCCAATGGTCAGCGAGGTCGATGAATTGCTGCAGATCCGCCAGCGCCTGGATGAGTTGTGCGTGGCGCTGGAACTGACCCAGCGCCCCGAGCTGGGCGTGATGATCGAAGTGCCTGCCGCCGCACTGATGGCCGAGCAACTGGCCAAGCATGCGGACTTCTTGTCCATCGGCACCAATGACCTGTCCCAGTACACCCTGGCCATGGACCGCGACCACGCAGGCCTTGCCGCACGGGTCGATGCCTTGCACCCGGCGCTGTTGCGGCTGATCGCCCAGACCTGCGCGGGGGCTGCGAAACACGGGCGCTGGGTTGGCGTGTGCGGCGCGCTGGCGTCCGACCCGCTGGCCACACCGGTGCTGGTCGGCCTGGGGGTCAGCGAGCTGTCCGTCAGCCCGCTGCAGATCGGAGAAATCAAGGACCGCGTCCGTCACCTGGACGCGGCGCAATGCCGGCAACTGAGCCATGGGCTGCTCGACCTGAGCAGTGCCAAGGCCGTGCGCCAAGCCTGTCAACACCACTGGCCGCTGAGCTGATAACAACAACAAAGGGAGACACGCCATGTACCAACACTTTATCGAAGGCCTGCAACGCCTGGGCCGCGCACTGATGCTGCCGATCGCGATCCTGCCGATCGCCGGCCTGCTCCTGCGCCTGGGCGACACCGACCTGCTGAACATCGCCGTGATGCACGACGCGGGGCAGGCGATCTTCGCCAACCTGGCGCTGATCTTCGCCATCGGGATTGCCGTGGGTTTCGCCCGCGACAACAACGGTACCGCGGGCCTCGCCGGCGCGATTGGTTACCTGGTGATGGTCTCCACGCTCAAGGTGATGGACACCAGCATCAACATGGGCATGCTCGCCGGTATCGCCAGCGGCTTGATGGCGGGCGGGCTGTATAACCGCTTCAAGGACATCAAGCTGCCCGAGTACCTGGCGTTCTTTGGTGGGCGACGGTTTGTGCCGATTGTCACCGGGTTTTCAGCGGTCGCGCTGGGCGTGATCTTCGGCCTGATCTGGCCGCCGATCCAGCATGGCATCAACAGCTTCGGTGTGTTGCTGATGGAAAGCGGCAGCATTGGTGCCTTCGTGTTCGGCGTGTTCAACCGCTTGCTGATCGTCACCGGCCTGCACCACATCCTCAACAACATGGCCTGGTTCGTGTTCGGCACCTTCACCGACCCCGCTACCGGCGCGGTCGTGACGGGCGACCTCACCCGCTACTTTGCAGGCGACCCGAAAGGCGGCCAGTTCATGACCGGCATGTTCCCGGTCATGCTGTTTGGCTTGCCCGCAGCGTGCCTGGCCATGTACCGCAACGCGCTGCCAGAGCGCCGCAAAGTGATGGGCGGGATTTTCCTGTCGATGGCGCTGACCTCGTTCCTGACCGGGGTGACCGAGCCGATCGAATTCGCCTTCATGTTCCTCGCACCGTTCCTGTACCTGATCCACGCCGTGCTGACTGGCCTGTCGATGGCTGTCACTGACATGCTGAATATCCACCTGGGCTTTACGTTCTCCGGTGGGTTCATCGACATGGTGCTGGGCTGGGGCAAGTCCACCAATGGCTGGCTGGTGTTCCCGGTGGGCTTTGCGTATGCGCTGATCTACTACAGCGTGTTCAACTACTGCATTCGCCGCTTCAACCTGAAAACGCCGGGGCGTGAAGATATTCAGGTCGTACAAGCTGAAGCGATGAGCGATAACCAGCGGGCCAGCGCCTACATCCGTGCGCTGGGAGGGGCGGCGAATCTATTGAGTGTCGGCGCGTGCACGACGCGCTTACGCCTGGACATGGTTGACCGCAACAAGGCAGTGGATGCCGAGCTCAAAGCACTGGGCGCCATGGCTGTGGTTCGACCGGGCAATGGCGGGAGCTTGCAGGTGGTGGTAGGGCCGATGGCCGACAGCATTGCCGATGAGATTCGGCTGGCCATGCCGACGTTTGTTGCCAGCATGCCAGTGAAGGCTGCGCCTGCGGATAAGCCGGTTGCAGTGAATGTGCAGGAGGCCGAGAAATGGCTGGATGCCTTGGGTGGCCGAGGGAATGTGCGTCAGTTGGATGCGGTGGCGATGACCCGGTTGCGGGTGGAATTGGGGGACGATTCGGCGCTGTCCGAAGCAGGGCTGACCGCGCTGGGTTGCCAAGGTGTGAGCCAGTTGGACAGTGGTGTCTGGCACCTGTTGATCGGTGACAAGGCGTCGGGGTTGAGTGAGGCGCTGGAGCGATTGGTCAGCGGGCGTGAGGTGGGTGCCAGGGTGTAGATTATCACTGACTGGACCAACCTGATCGCAGGCAAGCCAGCGCCCACATTTGCATGTATTCGCAAAGCAAAATGTGGGAGCGGGCTTGCCCGCGATTGGCCTTACACGCAACAAAAAACCCGCTGGCCAAACGGGCCCAGCGGGTTTCTTGTTGATGCAGCGTGCGAATCAAAAATCCGCCAACTGCCACACTTCATAAGCCGGTGTTTCATACGGGTGGCTTAGTTTGAGCGCCGCCACGACAGCCACGATCAACTCATCCGCCACCACCAGCTCAACCTTCCATTCTTCAACCACTTCAACCTGGCCGACCTGCCCGATAAACGGCTGGCTGCCGTCTAATGCGCGGAATTGGCCCTGGCCCAGCACTTGCCAGGCGCAGCTGTCGTAGCTGCCGATGCGCCCGCCGCCAGCGGCGAAGACGGCGGTTTTCACTGTCTCCACATGGCTGTCGGGCACGAAGAAGCTGAGCTTGTACACGGCCTTAGTTCACCCACACGCGGGCGTTGCGGAACATGCGCATCCAGGCGCCGTCTTCGTTCCACTCTTCCGGACGCCACGAGTTCTGCACGGCGCGGAATACACGCTCCGGGTGCGGCATCATGATGGTCACGCGACCGTCGCGGCTGGTAAGGCCGGTGATCCCGCGTGGCGAGCCGTTCGGGTTAGCCGGGTAGGCCTCGGTGACCTTGCCGTGGTTGTCGACGAAACGCATGGCCACGCAACCGGACAGGTCGGCTTCGAGCAAGGCTTCTTCGCTTTCGAACTCGGCATGGCCTTCACCGTGGGCAATGGCGATTGGCATGCGCGAACCGGCCATGCCTTGCAGGAAGATCGAGTTGGACTCCTGCACCTGCACCATGGCGACACGGGCTTCGAACTGCTCGGAACGGTTACGCACAAAGTGCGGCCAGAACTCGCTGCCCGGGATCAGTTCGTGCAGGTTGGACATCATCTGGCAACCGTTGCACACACCCAGGGTGAAGCTGTCGTTACGCTCGAAGAAGCCCTGGAACGCGTCGCGGGCACGGCTGTTGAACAAGGCCGACTTGGCCCAGCCTTCACCGGCACCCAGTACGTCGCCGTAGGAGAAACCGCCGCAGGCGACCAAGCCTTTGAACTCGTTGAGGTCAACGCGACCGGCGAGGATGTCGCTCATGTGCACGTCGATCGCATTGAAGCCAGCACGGTCGAACGCGGCCGCCATTTCCACCTGGCCGTTGACGCCCTGCTCACGCAGTACCGCAACCTGTGGGCGGATGCCTTTCTTGATGTAAGGCGCGGCGATGTCCTGGTTGACGTCGAAGCTGAGCTTGGTGCTCAGGCCCGGGTTGTCTTCTTCCAGGATCGCGTCGAATTCCTGCTCGGCGCAGTCGGCGTTATCACGCAGGCGTTGGATCTGGTAGCTGGTCTCGGCCCACTGGCGTTGCAGCAAGCGGCGCTGGCCAGCGAACACCGTGTCGCCGTTGAACGAGATGTTGATCTCGCCATTGTTGATCGGCTGGCCGATCACGGCCACGCAGTCATCCAGGCCAGCGGCGCTGAATTGTGCGAGCACGTCCGGGGTAGCGTCCTGGCGAACCTGGATCACCGCACCCAACTCTTCGTTGAACAGGATGCCGTTGATTTCGGACGCATCCTCGGCAACGCTGTCGAGCACGATGTTCAGGCCACAGTGACCGGCGAAAGCCATCTCGACAACGCTGGTCAGCAAACCACCGTCGGAACGGTCGTGGTAAGCCAACAGGTGGCCGTCGGCGTTCAGGCCCTGGATCACGGCGAAGAAGGCTTTCAGGTCTTCGGCGTCATCGACGTCCGGTGCCTGCTTGCCGAGCTTGCCATGGGTCTGCGCGAGGATCGAGGCGCCCATGCGGTTCTGGCCACGGCCCAGGTCGATCAGGACCAGGTCAGTGGTGCCCTTGTCCATGCGCAGTTGTGGGGTCAGGGTCTGGCGGATATCGGTGACCGGGGCGAAACCGGTCACGATCAGCGACAGCGGCGAAGTGACGCTCTTGTCGGTGCCGTCTTCGTTCCAGCGGGTAGCCATGGACATCGAGTCCTTGCCCACCGGAATGGTGATACCCAGTTCAGGGCACAGTTCCATGCCGACCGCTTTGACGGTGTCGTACAGGCGTGCGTCTTCACCCGGGTGACCGGCTGCCGACATCCAGTTGGCCGACAGCTTGATGTCGGACAGTTTGCCAATGCGCGACGCGGCGATGTTGGTGAGGGTTTCACCAATGGCCATGCGGCCCGACGCCGGAGCGTCCAGCAGGGCCAGCGGCGTGCGCTCGCCCATGGCCATCGCTTCACCGGTGTAGACATCGAAGCTGGTGGCGGTGACGGCAACGTCAGCCACCGGGACCTGCCACGGGCCGACCATTTGGTCACGGGCAACCAGGCCGGTGATGGTGCGGTCGCCGATGGTGATCAGGAAGCTTTTGCTTGCCACGGCCGGGTGGTGCAGCACGCGTTCGATGCTATCGGCCAGCTCCAGCGTGCTTGGGTCGAAGTCATCGCCCAGCTCGGCTTCACGGACCGCCGAGCGGTGCATGCGTGGGGCTTTGCCCAGCAGCACTTCGAGTGGCATGTCCACCGGGCTGTTGCCGAAGTGGCTGTCGGTGACGGTCAGTTGTGGTTCGGCAGTGGCTTCGCCGACCACGGCAAACGGGCAGCGCTCGCGTTCGCAGATGGCCTGGAAGCGCGCGAAGTCTTGCGCGCCAACCGCCAGTACGTAACGCTCCTGGGATTCGTTGCTCCAGATTTCGTGCGGGGCCATGCCCGGCTCGTCATTTGGAATGTTGCGCAGTTCGAAACGGCCACCACGGTCGCCATCGTTGACCAGTTCCGGGAAGGCGTTGGACAAGCCGCCCGCGCCGACGTCGTGGATGAAGCTGATCGGGTTCTTGTCACCCAACTGCCAGCAACGGTCGATGACTTCCTGGCAGCGGCGTTCCATCTCTGGGTTTTCGCGCTGTACGGAAGCGAAGTCCAGGTCGGCCGAGCTGGTGCCGGTGGCCATGGAGGAAGCCGCGCCGCCGCCCAGGCCGATCAACATCGCCGGGCCGCCGAGGACGATCAGCTTGGAGCCGACCAGGATCTCGCCTTTCTTGACGTGTTCTTCACGGATGTTGCCCATGCCGCCAGCCAGCATGATCGGCTTGTGATAGCCGCGCACTTCATCGCCACGCGGGGTGGTGATGGACTGTTCGAACGTGCGGAAGTAACCGGTCAGCGCCGGACGCCCGAATTCGTTGTTGAACGCGGCGCCGCCCAATGGGCCTTCGATCATGATGTCCAGCGCGGTAACGATGCGCTCAGGCTTGCCGTACGGCACTTCCCACGGCTGTTCGAAGCCCGGGATCTGCAGGTTGGACACGGTAAAACCGGTGAGGCCCGCCTTGGGCTTGGCGCCACGGCCGGTTGCGCCTTCGTCACGGATTTCACCGCCGGAACCCGTGGCTGCACCCGGGAACGGGGCAATCGCGGTCGGGTGGTTGTGGGTCTCAACCTTCATCAGGATGTGCACCGGTTCCTGCACCGCGCCGTACTGGCGGGTCTCGGGGTCCGGGAAGAAACGGCCGGCGACGGAGCCGACGATGACCGAGGCGTTGTCCTTATAAGCAGAAAGAACGCCTTCGCTGTGCATCACGTAGGTGTTCTTGATCATGCCGAACAGGCTTTTTTCCTGGCTTTCGCCGTCGATGTCCCAACTGGCGTTGAAGATCTTGTGACGGCAATGCTCGGAGTTGGCCTGGGCGAACATCATCAGCTCGATGTCGTGCGGGTTGCGCTTCAAGCCGTTGAAGGCGTTGACCAGGTAGTCGATCTCGTCTTCGGCCAGGGCCAGGCCCAGTTCGGTATTGGCCTTCTCGAGGGCGGCGCGGCCACCGCCAAGCACGTCAATCGCGGTCAGCGGCTTGGGCTCGGCGTGGCTGAACAGGCCGGCAGCCTGTTCCAGCTGACTGACGATGATCTGGGTCATGCGGTCGTGCAGGCTGCTGGCGATCAGCTCGGCTTCGGCATCGCTGAACTGGCCGGCGACGTAGAAAGCGATACCCCGCTCCAGGCGCTGGATTTTGTCCAGGCCACAGTTGCGGGCGATATCGCTGGCCTTGCTCGACCAGGGCGAGATGGTGCCGAACCGCGGCAGAACCAGGAACAAGCGGCCGCTAGGCTCTTGAACCGGAACGCTTGGGCCGTACTTCAGAAGGCGTGCCAGCACTTGCTGTTCGTCGGCGGTCAACACGCCGGTAACGTCGGCGAAGTGAGCAAATTCAGCGTACAGGCCTGTAACAGCTGGAACCTTCTGGCTCAGTTGCTCAAGGAGTTTGCTGTGGCGAAAGGCAGAAAGGGCAGGAGCGCCGCGCAGGATCAACATCTTCGGGACAGCCTCGGGAAGGGGGTGTGCTTTGAGGCCGTGCATTCTAGCGTAAACCGCCGCCAACGGCACTCGAAACGCTACCGGTGGCTGCTGCCAGACGTCAGTTGGCCGGATTAGCCCCCTTTCGAGGGGCCCTACAGGGCATTCGGCGCAGTTATTTTAACCGTCACAATCCCTCGGCAAGCCGCGTTTCTGCGGGCTACAGCACAGTTTTGCCGGTACTAGCAGACAACTCCCACGCTGTCGAGATATGGCGCCGTGGGCCGTTTGCGTATACTGCGCAGATGTTCTCCCCAACTGCTTTGCGCCCGCGATGCGCCAAATGGCTCATCGCCACCGGACTCTTCCTGATGCTCAGCGCCTGTGTTGATAAACCCAGCACGCTCGAGCGAATCAAGGAGGATGGCGTATTGCGGGTGGTTACTCGGAACAGCCCGGCCACTTATTTCCAGGACCGCAACGGTGAAACCGGTTTCGAATACGAGCTGGTCAAGCGCTTCGCCGACGACCTGGGCGTGAAGCTGGAAATCGAGACCGCCGACAACCTCGACGACCTGTTCGGCCAGCTGGGCAAGCCGAACGGCCCGGTCATCGCAGCGGCCGGCCTGGTCAGCAGCGAACAGCGCCAGCAGCAAGTCCGTTTCTCCCACCCTTATCTTGAAGTTACCCCGCAGGTCATCTACCGCAATGGCCAGTCGCGCCCGACCAATGCGGCGGACCTGGTGGGCAAGAAGATCATGGTGCTCAAGGGCAGCACCCATGCCGAACAACTGGCGGCGCTTAAAAAGCAGAATCCTGCGATTGAATACGAAGAGTCCGACGCTGTTGAGGTAGTCGACCTGTTACGTATGGTGGACGAGGGACAAATCGACCTGACCCTCGTGGACTCCAACGAAGTCGCGATGAATCAGGTGTACTTCCCCAACGTGCGCGTCGCGTTCGACCTGGGCAACGCCAGCAACCAGAGCTGGGCCGTGGCAGCGGGTGAAGACAACAGCCTGCTCAACGAGATCAACAGCTACCTGGATAAAGTCGAAAAGAACGGCACCTTGCAGCGCCTCAAAGACCGCTACTACGGGCACGTCGACGTGCTCGGCTATGTGGGCGCCTACACCTTCGCCCAGCATTTGCAGCAGCGCTTGCCCAAGTACGAGAAACATTTCCGGGCCTATGCCAAGGAAGAAAAGGTCGATTGGCGCCTATTGGCGGCCATCGGCTATCAGGAATCGCTGTGGCAGCCGGCCGTCACCTCCAAGACGGGTGTGCGTGGCCTGATGATGCTCACCCAGAACACCGCCCAGGCCATGGGCGTGTCCAATCGACTGGACCCCAAGCAAAGCATCATGGGCGGCGCCAAGTACCTGGCCAAGATCAAGGATGAACTGGACGACAGCATCGCCGAGCCGGACCGCACCTGGTTCGCCCTCGCCGCCTATAACGTCGGCACCGGCCACCTGGAGGACGCACGCACACTGGCCAAGCGCGAAGGGCTGAACCCGAACAAGTGGCTGGACGTGAAGAAGATGCTGCCGCGCCTGTCGCAGAAGCAGTGGTACAGCAAGACCCGCTATGGGTATGCGCGCGGTGGTGAACCGGTGCACTTCGTGGCGAACATCCGGCGGTATTACGACATCCTCACCTGGGTGACCCAGCCGCAGCTGGAGGGCAACCAGGTGGTCGAAGGCAACTTGCATGTGCCAGGCGTGGACAAGACCAAGCCGCCGGAAGATAACCCACAGTTGTAAGAACACTGCAGGGCGCATGTGGGAACGGGCTTGCTCGCGAAAGCAGTGGGTCAGTCGACACATCTGGTGACTGACCCTCCCCCTTCGCGGGCAAGCCCGCTCCCACATGTTTATCTGCGCTTGGCTTAAAGACCGCTCAGCAGGTGCACCACCCCGCCCGCCAACACCATCACGCCCGCCACGCCTGCTGCCTTTAGCGCAGGCTCATCCAACCGCCCCGTATCCTGCAACTGCACCCGCACCCGCGTCAGCGCCACACGCTGCTGCGACTTGAGGTTATCCGCGCCGCCCAGCGCGCTGAGTACTTCGGCCGACAGCAGACCTTGCGGCGGTGTTGCTACGGTCTCGGCAATCAAATCCGGCGTGAGGGCTTTCCAGAACGCCCGCTGCAATTTCTCGAACATGCTCAAAGCTCCACGACAGGTGAGGTTTCAACGGTGGCCGCCTGATATTGGCGCAGGGCGTCACGCACGAGGGCGGCTTCATCCAGTCCCAAGACCTGGCGAGCGATGATCTGGCAGTCGGCCAGGTCCAGCTCGCGTACGGTGGCCTTGATGGTGGGGATCAACGGCACGCTGACCGACAACTCATCCACCCCCATACCAATCAGCACCGGCACGGCCAGCGCTTCGGAGGCCAACGCGCCGCACACGCCTACCCACTTGCCGTGGGCATGCGCGGCCTTGACCGTGGTGGCGATCAGGCGCAGCACGGCAGGGTGGAAACTGTCGGCCTGGCTGGCCAGGCGCGGGTGGTCGCGGTCCATGGCCAGGGTGTATTGGGTCAGGTCATTAGTGCCGATGGAGAAAAAGTCCACGTGGGGCGCGAACACATCCGCCATCAGCGCCGCCGACGGTACTTCAATCATGATGCCCAGCTTTGGCAACTCGGTGAGCCCCAGCGCCAGCGCTTCTTCTTCAAGGAGCTTGCGCGCCAGGTGCAACTCCGAGAGCAGGCTGACCATCGGCAACATGATGTGCAGCCGCGCAAGACCGGCGCTGGCGAGGATCGCGCGAAACTGTTCGCGCAGCAGCTGCGGACGCTCCAGGCACAGGCGGATGCCGCGCAAGCCGAGGAACGGGTTGGTCTCGGCGTCCATGGGTACATAGGCCAGCGGCTTGTCACCACCGACATCCAGTGTGCGCACCACCAGGTTGCGCTCGGTGCCCAGGGCACGGGCGATCGAGGCGTAGGTGCCGGCTTGCTCCTCGGGGCTCGGCGCGCGGTTGCGGTCCAGGTAGAGGAACTCCGAACGCAACAGGCCGACGCCTTCGCCGCCGAGGGTCAGGGCATGCTCCACTTCCTGCAACGAGGCGACGTTGGCGGTGACCTCGACGTGATGTCCGTCGCGGGTAATGGCTGGCAAAGACGCCTGCGCCACGTCGCGCTGATGGCGCAGCACCTGCTGCTTGCGCGCTGCCTCCAAGTGTTCGATCTCGGCCAGGTTCGGTTCCAGGTGCAGCTCGCCTTTGTCGGCGTCGAGCAGCACTTGTTTGCCGTTGGCCAGCGCCAGCACCTGGGGTGAAACACCGCAAATTGCCGGCAGGCCAAGGGCGCGGGCGAGGATCGCGACGTGGCTGGTTGCGCCGCCGCCGACGGTGACAAACCCCAGCACTTTGCGGGAATCCAGGCTGGCGGTTTGCGAAGGGGTCAGTTGCTCGGCGATCAGGATAGCGCGCTCGGGCAACTCCCAGGCGCTGTCGCGAATCCCCAGAATCAGCTTCAGTACGCGCTGGCCGACATCCGCCAGGTCGGCCGCACGCTCGGCCAGCAGGGCATTGCCTGAACCCTGGAACTGCTTGGCCGTTGCGACCGTGGCGCTGTTCCAGGCAAAGGCGGCGCTCTTGCCGCTCGCCAGGAGGCTGTGGGCCTGTTCAAGCAAGGTCGGGTCTTCAAGCAGTTCCTGATGAGCACGGAAAATCTCCGCCTGGGCACTGCCGGCAGCGTCGTCCTGCAGCGCTTGCAACGCTTCGGTTGCAGCCAGGAGGCCGCGCGCCAGGGCGGCACGTTCGGTGGCTGCCCCGGCGCCGTGTTCAGGAATAGCCAGCGCAGGCTCGATCACTTGAACGACGTGACCAAACGCCGAACCCGGTGAGGCGCACACGCCTTTTAGCAATGTCGCCGACACCACCGTCGCGACCGGCTCGGCAACACTCGCCACCGCTTCACCACAGCCTTGCGCCAACAAGGCAACCAGTGCCTGGATCGCCACCTCGGCATCCTGCCCCGCCGCGCTCACCTGCAAGGTGTCGCCCCGCACGGTCTGCAACGCCATGATCGCCACCAGCGACTTCGCGTTGGCGCTCTGGGTTTGCTTGTGCAGGTAGATGCTGGCCTTGAAGCCTTTCGCGGCCTGGGCAAACACCGCCGCTGGGCGGGCGTGCAGGCCGTTGGGGTTGGGCAAGGTCAGTGGCTTGGAGAACAGGGCATCGCCCTCCTCCTCGTCCACCGCGTCCACGGTTTCACTTGGGGATAACTGCAACAGTGGCTGGCCGGCCTCCACAAGACCGCTCGTCAACACGCTAAACGGTTCGCCACTGACCACCAGCATCAAGGTCAGCAGACTGCGCGCATGAAGCGCCACGTAGTCGGCATCGAACTCGATCAGCGCTTGCCCGGCCTCCACCCGTTGGCCTTCCTGTACCAACCGGGTGAAGCCTTGGCCCGCCAGGTTCACGGTGTCCAGGCCGATGTGCAGCAGCACCTGGACGCCGTTGTCGTCAGTCACGCTGACGGCATGCCCGCTGTCCTGGATATTGCTGATCACCCCGGCCAGCGGTGCACACAAGGTCTGCGAGGTCGGGTCGATGCACAGGCCGTCGCCGATCACGCGGCTGGAAAATACCGGGTCGGGCACCTTGTCCAGTGGCAGCAGCACACCCGACAAGGGGGCCAGCAATTCCAGGGGTTTAGATGGGGTCATGACTTCACCTGCTGTTTTGTTCTGTAAAAATCATTGGGTGATGCAACCCCAAGATGACGACGATCCAAGGTGGGAGCGGGCTTGCCTGCGATAGCATCGCCTCAGCTTTACTGAAAGACCGAGTCGCCCGCATCGCGAGCAAGCCAGCGCCCACACAAAGCGCATTCACATGAGTTCGCGCTATTTCCACCAGTATTCGACTTGCACGCCAACGTTCGACCCATGTCGCGCCGTGCCATAGGAGCCGGTATCGGACAATGCCGACCCCGCCGCCAATTCATTCGCCGCACGTTTGGCCGCTTCGTTCCAGGTTGCATAGGTGTAGTACAAGCGTACTTCCGGTCGCGCCCAGAAATCCGGTCCCTTGGGTGACCAGGTCGGGGCGAAGGTAAATTTGCTCAGCTTGCGTGTACCGCCGGTGGCGTCGACCTGGTCATGGCCAAGCTCGGTGACCAGCTTGAACTGCTCGCTGATCGCGTACGCCGGACGCACACCGATGGACATCCAGGTCTGGTCCTGGCTGCCGGGGCGAATGTCTTTCTGGTACACCGCCTCGACCTGCCCACCAAAACGCGGGGTCACTTGCCAGTCGAAAAATTCCACGGCGCGGTAACTTTTGCTGCTGTTATCCAGGAACGTATTGCCGGTGTACCCGAGGCCAGTGCCGGGGCCTTCGCCGTATTGCAGGGCGAACTTGTTCTTGCCGCCCAGGAAAGGTTTTTGCACGTGCTGCGCGGTGATCGCCCAGCCACTGTTGGTGTCGCGCCCGCCGGCTTTTTCGATGTAGCTCAGGCCCAGTTCCAGCTCGCCGCCTGGGTTGGTCTTGAAGCCTGCGACGTTGAAGTCGTGACGGGTGGCGTACTCCTTCTGGTACAGGTTGTCCTTGCGGGAAATCGCGTAGCTGTACTTGAGGTCGCCGATCAGCACGTCCTCGATACCACCGCCCGTGGCGCTCTGGTTCCAGTAGTAGAAATCGGAGATATGGATGTCGTTACGCTTGTAGTAACGCCGACCGGCCCACACCGAACCACCATTGAGGGCGGGCAGATTGGACCATTGCGCGTACAGTTGCGGCATGCGCGCGGTGCCGTTGTTTTCGCCCTGGAACTTCAACTCTCGGTCGTACTTGTTATAGAGCGACGCCATCGCATCGACGCTGAGCACCGAGCCATCGTCCAGCGTCAGCAGGTCCTGGCGCAACTCCAGTTCGGCGTACTGTTCGCATTCGTTACCCAGGCGGTATTTGGTTTGCGCCCCCGGCAGTTGGAAACATTGCTGGGGGCCACTGCCCGTTGAAGTACCTGCGCCGCTGCGCAAGTAACCGGCAAATTCCAAGGCTTGGGCGCCAAACGGCAAACCCAGGCAAGACGCAACGAGGCCCAGCCTTATTGTTGTTTTCATAAAGCACTCCGATATTTTTATTATGTTTTTTCAAAGCGCCCCGTGCTCCCACACGGGGTTAGAGCGGGTCTCAGTCCTTGAGGTGCAGCACGAACGATTCATAAGGACGCAACACCAGCGTGCCCGTACGCATCGGGCAATCGGGGTAGTTGCTGATCAGCAGGCGTTGTTCGCTGGCCGGGTTGATCACGCCGTCCGGCAGCTGGATGTCGCAGGGCGTGCCGTAGAAGTTATTCAGCACCAGCAGGCGTTCCCCGTGGCCCTCGCGCAGGTACGCCCAGACCTGCAGATGGTCTTGCAGCAGTGGGCGATAAACGCCCTCCAGGATCAGCGGTTCGTGACGACGCAAGGCAATCAGCGCCCGGTAGTGATGCAGCACCGAATCCGGATCCTCCAGCTGGCTCTCGACATTGATCTGCGCCGCATTGGCCGGGATGCCGATCCACGGCTCGCCCGTGCTGAAACCCGCGTTGGCCTGGGTATTCCACTGCATCGGCGTACGCCCGTTGTCGCGGGACTTCTGCATGATCGCCGCCATGCTCGACGCCTCGGACTCACCCGCATCGCGCTTGAGACGGAAGATGTTCAGGGTCTCCACATCGCGGTACTGCGAGATAGCGTCGAAGCCCGGATTGGTCATGCCCAGCTCTTCGCCCTGGTACACATACGGCGTGCCCTGGAGGAAGTGCAGCGCGGTCGCCAGCATCTTGGCCGAGACCACGCGGTGCTCACCGTCATTGCCGAAACGCGAGACCACCCGTGGCTGGTCGTGGTTACACCAGAACAGCGCGTTCCAGCCGCCACCGGCCTGCATGCCCATTTGCCAGTCGGAGAAGATCTGCTTGAGTTGCAGGAAGTCGAAGTCGGCCTTCACCCATTTCTGCAGGTTCGGGTAATCGACTTTCAGATGATGGAAGTTGAAGGTCATCGACAGCTCTTTCGACGCCGGATTGGAGTAGCGGATGCAATGTTCGAGGCGGGTGGACGACATCTCGCCGACGTTGATCAGGTCATGCCCTTCGAAGACTTCGCGGTGCATTTCCTGCAGGTACTCGTGCACATTCGGGCCATCGGTGTAGAAGCGACGGCCGTCGCTGTTGTCCTCGGGGAAATCGGCAGGCTTTGAGATCAGGTTGATCACATCCAGGCGGAAGCCGCCCACGCCCTTGTCCCGCCAGAAGCGCATCAACTTGAACACCTCGGCGCGCACCTTGGGGTTGTCCCAATTCAGGTCGGCCTGGGTGTGGTCGAACAGGTGCAGGAAGTACTGGCCGGTCTGCGCCTCGTATTCCCAGGCCGAGCCGCCGAACTTGGATTCCCAGTTGTTCGGCTGGTCGCGCCAGATGTAGAAGTCGCGGTACGGGTTGTCGAGGCTGCTGCGCGCCTGTTGGAACCACTCGTGCTCGATGGATGTGTGGTTGACCACGATGTCGAGCATCAGCTTGATGCCACGCTTGGCCGCTTCGCTGATCAGCAGGTCGCAGTCAGCCATGGTCCCGTAGCTGGGGTCGATGGCGTAGTAGTCGCTGATGTCGTAGCCATTGTCGCGTTGCGGCGAACGCAGGAACGGGGTGATCCACAGGCAGTCGACGCCCAGCCATTTGAGGTAGTCGAGTTTGTCCACGATGCCCAGCAGGTCACCGGTGGCGTTACCCGCGTGGCTGTGGAAGCTTTTGGGGTAGATCTGGTAGATCACCGAGTGTTGCCAGTCTTGCATGGTGGGTTCCTTCAGTAGAGTGGTGTACTGGCCTTGAGGGCCTCATCGCGGGCAAACCCGGCTGCCACAGGGAAACGCATTCAAATGTGGGAGCCGGCGTGCCGGCGATAGCGCTAGATCAGGCAACGCGATACCCAGGCCGAACAATCTTCATGCTCAACGCACAGGTCAGGACAAACGGCACGACAATCGCGATGACCATCCCGATCACAAACATGGCGATCGAGTGCGGCACGATCGAAATAAACCCCGGCAAGCCCCCCACGCCGATGGCCGACGCCTGCACCTTGTTCAGCGACAGGAAAACGCTGCCCAGCGCCGAACCCACCAGGGCGGCATAGAACGGAAACTTGAAGCGCAGGTTCACCCCGAACATCGCCGGTTCCGTGATGCCGAAATACGCGGAAATCGCCGAGGTCGACGCCATGCTTTTGTCCCGTGCATTGCGGGTGGTGTAGAACACCGCGAGCGCGGCACTGCCTTGGGCCAGGTTGGACATGACGATCATCGGCCAGATAAAAGTGCCGCCCTGGGTGGAGATCAGCTGCAGGTCCACGGCGAGGAACATGTGGTGCATGCCGGTGATCACCAGCGGCGCATACAGCAGGCCGAAGATCGCCCCGCCGACCATCGGTGCAAGGTCAAACAGGGTGACCACACCTTCGGTGATCAGGATGCCGAGATGACGGGTGACCGGGCCGATGATGGCCAGGGCCAGCACACCGGTAACGACGATGGTGGTGATCGGCACCACGAGCAGTTGAATCGCATTGGGCACGCGCGCGCGCAGCCACTTCTCGATGACGCTCATCACATAGGCCGCCATCAGGATCGGCAGGATCTGGCCCTGGTAGCCGACCTTTTCAATCTGGAACCAGCCGAAAATATCGAAGTACGGCAGGCTCTGGCCGTCGAGACCGGCGACCGCCTTGCCGTAGTTCCAGGCATTGAGCAGGTCCGGGTGCACCAGCATCAGGCCGAGCACGATGCCGAGGATTTCGCTGCCGCCAAAGCGCTTGGCCGCCGACCAGCCCACCAGCGCCGGCAGGAACACGAACGAGGTGTTGGCCATCAGGTTGATCAGGCTCCACAGGCCATCCAGGTTCGGATAGGCCTCAAGCAGTGTCTTGCCCTCGATGAACATGCCCTTGGCGCCCATCAGGTTGTTCACACCCATCAACAGGCCGGCAATGATCAACGCGGGCAGGATCGGCATGAACACATCGGAAAACACCCGCACCAGCCGCTGCATGGCATTGGTCTTGTCGGCGCCCTTCTTCTTCACGTCGGCGATGGTGGCGGCCGCAAGACCGGTCTGCTCGCGCAGGGCGGCGTAGACCTTTTCCACTTCACCGGGACCGATCACTACCTGGAACAGGCCACCGGTGAAGAACGAACCCTTGACCAGGTCGACCTGGTTCAGCGCGCTGCTGTTGACCCGGCTCGGGTCCTTGAGCGCCAGGCGCAGGCGGGTCACACAGTGGGCAGCTTGCTCAAGGTTGTCGCTGCCCCCGAGGTGCTCGAGAATCTCGCGGGCGATGTTCGAATAGTCGTGGCTCATGCTTGGTTTCCACTTTGATTTTTTTATTTGGGGGCAGTCATTGGCAGCACGCCGAGGGCAAAAGTACTCGTCTGTACGAGTTAAAGCAACAACTCGTCTGTACGAGTTACATTTTGTTTATTTCCTGTAGGCCGCGGCATCGCTGTAAGCCGCATAAATCCAAGGGTCTAATGGACAAACCCCCGCTCTGCCACTAAGGTTCCTGCCTTGACCGCAACCCCGGCAAAGAGCCATCCCCATGAGCAAATACAACCAGATCTATACGGATCTGCTTGCCAGCATCACCACTGAACGCCTGCAGCGCGGCACGCGCCTTCCCTCCGAAACCGAATTGATGGACAGCTACCAGGCCAGCCGAGGCACCGTGCGTCGGGCCATCGAGCAGTTGCAGGAGCGAGGGTTTGCGCAAAAGATCCACGGCAAGGGTACCTTCGTGCTGTCGCCGAACCCGATCGAGTTCCAACTGGGCGGCATTGTCAGCTTCCACGAAACCCACGCCGACCTGGGCGATGACGTACGCACCGAAGTGGTCGAATTCACCCAGTTCCCGCTGGAAGGCTCATTGCTGCAGCACATCGAAGCCGAAGCTGGCACCCTGATTACCCGCATCAAGCGGGTACGGCGCATCGGCGGTAAACGGGTGATCCTCGACATCAACCACTTCGTGGCCGACGTGATCCCCGGCCTGGACCGCTCGATTGCCGAACAGTCGATCTACGCGTTTATTGAACAGACCTTGCAGCTGCAAATTGCCTACGCCCAACGCACCATCGAAGCCTTGCCGCGCGGCAAGGACGACCAGACCCACCTGGACCTCGAAGGCCAGAGCCATGTCATCGTGGTGAGCAACCAGACGTTTTTGCAGGATGGGCGGCAGTTCGAGTACACCGAGTCGCGGCATACGCTAGACAAGTTCTACTTCTCCGACATCGCGCGGCGCTGATGCCCGAGGACGGCCCTAGCTATGCAGCGCATCACCCGATGAACAATCGCTGAACCTTCTCGCTCCCACTCCAGGAGCGAGAACATGCCACTCACCACCATCCCCCTACCCAATGCCAGCGACCGGGACCAACTGAAGGCCACCGCTGCCACGCTTATCCGCGCCTGCCCGGAGTTGCACGCAGAGGCACGCCTGGTGGCCCGGGAAATCCTCGGTCGATACGGCCTGCCCACCACCGACCCCGAGACGGTCTACTACCACCGTTTCAACAGCGCCCAAAGCAACAGCAATACCTTTACAGGCTGGGAACACCGCAATGAACAGCCCCACGCCTCACTGACCTTGGTGCAGTTGGTGATCCACCGTTTCCTGGTGACCGATCAAGACAACGCGGACTTGCTCGACGTGAACGGCGGCTTTTACTCGGCAGGCCCCGAGCACCAGAACTTCGATCAGACCAATGAAGTACGCCTGCACGGCAACGAGGTGCTGAATGATTTGTGGCGGATCAATTTCAGTGAGCGTTACCACCGCACACTCGACGCCTTCTGGGCCGACTTCTCCGAAGATTTCAGGAGCCTGGCCAAATGTAACTTTCTCAACAAAGCCGTGCTGGCTCGGGACAAGCGGCAACTGAGCGACGCCGACTTTCACACGGTCATCAAAGCCACCTGCAGCCCACTGACCTGGCCCGTCAGCTTGGCAGCGCTGCGCAGCAAGACACCCACGGACGCGGGCCTGAAAGTGTGCAAACTGAGTATCGCTGACTACGTCGCCATCGACATTCTGTGCATTGGTGACCCGGCCGGACGGCAGATCATTTATGTCCCAGGCGATGACGAGGCCTTCCACACCTGTGAAACCCCCAGGGACCTGCATTGGTGGGCCTTGATTCGCATGAATGACAAGGCCAGCCGCACGGCCCTGCTGATGCACTTCCAGCTGTCCGACCGGCAGGCCATCAATGATGAAATCACCCCGTTGATGAACCGTATGGTCGGCGCCTGGGGCAAGGCCGACTACAACCAGGTCAACCGGCGCTGTCGAGTGATCCAGGGTGACGCTTTCAGCGCCTTGCGCGACTCGACACGCGAAGCCTTGCTGGCCGAAGCCGAGATATCGCTCACCTCCAACGGCCAGATGCGCCAGCAACTCTGGCTGGGTTACCTGACTGCCGGCCTGCGTGCGTTCGGCCCCTTGAGCCTGCTTGGCTGGCCGATTGCCTTGCCGGTCATCGGTGCAAGCTTGTCCGCCATGGGCTTGAATATCGACAAGGCCGCCAACGCCAAGACGTCCGCCGAACGCAAGGACGCCGTCATTGGTGCAGTGCTTGCCGGCATCAATACGTTATTCAACCTGCCACTGCTCAAGGAAATAGGGCCATTGGCCGAGCTCGACGCAGACGCCGAAGCGGCTGAAATGGCTCACTACCGCGAAACCGCTCAACCCGCTGAGTCGCCTCCCCCCGAACAAACACCCGGACAGACGCCCCAGCAACTCCGCAGCCTGCTGTGGCACAACGGTATGTTCGTTTTCGAGCAGGCAGAAGACGGCCTCGTGATCCTGCACCACACCCGCACAGGGGCGATCGTTCGTCACTCGATTGAGCGCACCGCTTCGGGCGCATTCTTCATCGACGCCCAAGCCTGGCCGCTGCTCAAGGGCGCGCGCTATAACAGCTTGGCGGCCCTCGCCCGGGCACTCGAGGAGCAAGGCTTGCAACGGGTCAACGTCGGCCCGGCGCTCAGTCAGGTCAGCGAGGCCACGGGCACAAGCACGTCGGGACTTGATCAGCCGCTTACGCCCGGGCAAAACAATGGGGCGGTGCAAATACCAGAGGCCTGGCAACTCAACGAGATTCTCGAAGGTGCCACGCCCATGGCCGAAACCGGTAAATTCCGCTGCATTTATCAACTCAACAGCGACCCGCCCAACGCCATCCTGAAAAAGGATGCAGCCTATGCCGTGCGCTATGAGGATGACATCAACGGGGCAGGTAACTGGGCCATTATCGACCCCGCCAACCCGAATGCCTCTGAGGGCTCCCTGCCGGTGCGCCTGAATGCCCAAGGTGAATGGGAGCTGGCACCCAAGCTCGCACTCAAGGGCGGCATGCTACGGTCTGTGTTCAACAGAACTGCGCCGGTGACTGCGCTGCCAGCCTCGGCCTACGACATCCCGCCGAACCTACGCCCCTTGCTCAGGGAGGCCGCACTGACCCCGGGCAACCCCGCACTGCATGAAGACTATGGCGACCTTGACCTGCTCGGATCCGGCGCGGCCAACCCCTATGACGACTTCAAGACCGTGCGCCAGCAGCTCTATCAGGATGCTGTCAACGATTACGCCAACATCGTGCTGCCCCCACGGCCTCACCTGCCCGCGCTGGCGGCCGATGCCAACGCCGAAACCATCGTCAGCACACTGCTCCAGGAAGCCAGGGGCATTGTCATTGGGGAAAACCATGCCGGCATAGGCAGCAAACAGTGGCTGATCGAGAACATGCCCCTCCTGGCTCGGCAAGGCGTGAAAACCCTGTACATGGAGCACCTGTTGACTGACTTCCATCAAACCGCCCTGCACGCCTTCGCCCGCAGCGGGGAGATGCCCGAGGCACTGGAGCAGTACCTCGCGGGTCTGGACACCGGCCACTCCACCGACCCACTCAAGCGCTATACGTTTTTGGAAGTGGTAAAAGCCGCCCGACAGAACCGCATCCAGGTGCAAGCCATTGATTGCATGGCCAGCTATCGACTGGAGGGCTTCGAGCCTGTTGCTCCGCAAGGCGTCAACGTCGTGGAAACGCTCGATGATCCTCGCGTAAAGATGATGAATTTTTACGCACGCTCAATCATCAACACTGATCAGGCAGTCAGGGGCGTGCATAAATGGGTGGCCCTCGTGGGGGAAACCCACGCGAACACGTTTGAGGGTGTACCAGGCCTCAGCGAACGGGAAGAAGCCGTTGGCGTGCGAGTCGAAGATGTTGCACAGGGCGAATCAGAGGGCATTATCGTCGATCCCGGCAGGACCGGTATCGAACTAATCCCACACCGTGCCTATAGCCTCAAAAGCGACCTGCTTCTGCAGGTAGAGACCCCGTGGGCCGGCCAGGAAAGCCGTACCCTGGAGGACATACTGCCCTGCAAGGGGATGTTCACGTTGCAACGGTCCCGCGGGCCGACCCAACTGGTTCATCGCGCCAACGACAACGCCATCGTGTCTACTGCCATCAACACCGATGGCGGCCGCTACTTCATTGAACGCCCGTCCTGGCCAGCGATCAGCGGCAAGCGTTTCAAAAGCATGATCAAGCTGGTCAAGGCCGTGCAAGCCATGGGGCTGACCCTCGCCGACTGGAGCCAACCACTCTAATCTGCCGCTACAAAAAATGCCGCAAGCCTTCACAGGCTTGCGGCATCGTTCAGACCAACCCGTGAGTACTCAGTAGCGAGCGCTCAACAGGGGATCATTCCCACTCAATCGTCGCCGGCGGCTTGCTCGACACGTCATACGTAACGCGCGAAATGCCTTCGATCTCATTGATGATACGGCCGCTGACGGTTTCCAGCAGTTCGTACGGCAGGTGTGCCCAACGAGCGGTCATGAAGTCGATGGTCTCTACGGCACGCAGGGCCACGACCCATGCGTAACGACGGCCATCGCCTACGACGCCTACGGATTTCACCGGCTGGAACACCACGAATGCCTGGCTGACTTTGTGGTACCAGTCGGCCTTGCGCAGTTCTTCGATGAAGATGTGGTCGGCGCGACGCAGCAGGTCGGCGTATTCCTTCTTCACTTCACCGAGGATCCGCACGCCCAGGCCAGGGCCCGGGAACGGGTGACGGTAGACCATGTCGTACGGCAGGCCGAGTTCCAGGCCCAGACGGCGGACTTCGTCCTTGAACAGTTCGCGCAGCGGCTCTACCAGCTTGAGGTTCATTTCCTCAGGCAGGCCACCCACGTTGTGGTGGGACTTGATCACGTGGGCCTTGCCGCTCTTGGCGCCGGCCGACTCGATCACGTCAGGGTAGATGGTGCCCTGGGCGAGGAACTTGATGTTGTCCAGTTTGTTGGACTGCGCATCGAAGACGTCGATGAAGGTGCGACCGATGATCTTGCGCTTCTTCTCCGGGTCGGACTCGCCGGCCAGGTTGTTGAGGAACTGGTCCTCGGCGTTGGCGCGGATCACCTTGACTCCCATGTTCTCGGCAAACATGGCCATCACTTGCTCGCCTTCGTGCAGGCGCAGCAGGCCGTTGTCGACGAAGACGCAGGTCAGTTGGTCGCCGATGGCTTTGTGCAGCAGCGCAGCAACCACGGAGGAGTCAACACCGCCGGACAGGCCGAGCAATACGTTGTCGGTGCCGACCTGGGCGCGCACCTGGGCGATGGCGTCTTCGGCGATCTTCGACGGGGTCCACAGGGCTTCACACTCGCAGATGTCGAGGATGAAGCGCGACAGGATGCGGCCGCCTTGCTTGGTGTGGGTCACTTCCGGGTGGAACTGCACGCCGTAGTAACGACGCTCGTCGCTGAACATGCCGGCAATCGGGCAGCTCGGGGTGCTGGCCAGGATGTGGAAGTCTTCCGGCATCTTGGTGACCTTGTCACCGTGGCTCATCCACACGTCGAGGCCGAACAGGCCGTCGGCGTCGATGTGGTCTTCGATGCCGTCCAGCAGGCGGCTCTTGCCGACCACGTCTACACGGGCATAACCGAATTCACGCAGCTCGGAACCTTCAACCTTGCCGCCCAGTTGCTCGGCCATGGTCTGCATGCCGTAGCAGATACCGAAGACCGGTACGCCCAGGTCGAATACGGCTTGCGGGCAGCGCGGGCTGTTGGCTTCGTGCACGGACTCTGGACCACCGGCGAGGATGACGCCTTTCGGTGCGAATTCGCGGATCGCTTCGTCGTCCATGTCGAACGGATGCAGTTCGCAGTACACGCCGATTTCACGCACGCGGCGGGCGATCAGCTGGGTGTACTGGGAACCGAAATCGAGGATCAGGATGCGGTGGGCGTGAATGTCGAGGGCCATGAAGTCAGTCTCGTCTAATGAATCAGAAACAACTCGGGGCTGAAAGAACAGCCCCGGTTACTTAACGTTTTGCTGGAAGCCTCAACCTACGCGGTAGTTTGGCGCTTCCTTGGTGATCTGCACGTCGTGGACATGGGATTCAGCCATGCCGGCGCCGGTGATCCGCACGAACTCTGGCTTGGTGCGCATTTCTTCGATGTCGGCGCTGCCGGTGTAGCCCATCGAGGAACGCAGGCCGCCCATCAGTTGATGGATGATCGCGCTCAGAGTGCCTTTGTACGGCACACGGCCTTCGATGCCTTCCGGGACGAGCTTCTCGGCGCCTGCCGAGGAGTCCTGGAAGTAACGGTCGGAAGAGCCTTGCGCCTGGGACATGGCGCCCAGCGAGCCCATGCCACGGTAAGCCTTGTAGGAGCGACCCTGGAACAGTTCGATCTCGCCTGGCGCTTCTTCGGTACCGGCGAACATCGAGCCCATCATCACGCAGGAAGCACCGGCAACGATGGCCTTGGACAGGTCACCGGAGAAACGGATGCCGCCGTCGGCGATCAACGGTACGCCCGTGCCTTCAAGGGCAGCGGCGACGTTGGCGATGGCGCTGATTTGCGGTACGCCGACACCCGCGACGATACGCGTGGTGCAGATCGAGCCTGGGCCGATACCGACCTTGACTGCGTCGGCGCCGGCTTCGGCCAGGGCCTTGGCGGCAGCGCCAGTGGCGATGTTGCCGCCGATCACTTGCACGTCAGGGAAGTTCTGCTTGACCCAACGCACGCGGTCGATCACGCCTTTGGAGTGACCGTGGGCGGTGTCGACCACCACCACATCAACACCGGCAGCGACCAGGGCCGAAACGCGGTCACCGGTGTCTTTACCGGTACCGACCGCAGCGCCAACGCGCAGACGACCTTGGTCATCCTTGCTGGCCAATGGGTAAGCCTTGGCTTTTTCGATGTCGTTGACGGTCATCATGCCCTTGAGGACAAATTTGTCGTCGACGATCAGCACGCGCTCGATGCGGTGCTTGTGCAGCAGTTCGCGCACATCGTTCTTGTCGGCGCCTTCCTTGACGGTGACCAGGCGCTCTTTAGGCGTCATCACCTCACGGACGGTGACTTCAAGACGGTTCTCGAAACGCACGTCACGGGAAGTGACGATGCCGACCAGGTCGCCATCGTGCAGTACCGGAACGCCGGAGATGTTGTGCAGGCGGGTCAGGTCGAACAGGTCACGCACGGTGGCGTCGGCTTCGATGGTGATTGGATCTTTCACCACACCGGCTTCGTAACGCTTGACCTTGCGCACTTCGGCAGCTTGCTGCTCGATGGTCATGTTCTTGTGGATGATGCCGATGCCGCCTTCCTGAGCCATGGCGATGGCCAGACGGGCTTCGGTGACGGTGTCCATGGCAGCGGAAACCAGGGGAATATTCAGCTCGATGCCACGGGTTAGGCGGGTCTTGAGACTGACTTCGTTAGGAAGCACCTCGGAATAACCGGGCACTAGGAGAATGTCGTCGAATGTCAGAGCTTCTTGGCTGATACGCAGCATCGCGGGGGCTCCCGAGCGGGAAAATGGAAGCGCGCCATTATATACATGCACCCTGTCGGGCTCAATGTAAAACTCTGACAAACTTGGTAATACTGATAGATGGATTAAAGTTCGACTTTGACCCAACTCATCTTCTGGTCCAGCCAATCGGCAAATTCGTCGATAAAGCTCTGCTTGAACCCCGCCTCCGCCCAGTTGTTGAAAATGAAGCCCAGGTTGGAAAACCCGCATTCCTGCAGGAACAGGAACCCATTGATGTCGTCTTCATGCCCACACAGCGGGCAGGTGAAGTTGTCGGTGTGGCCGGGCATCCAATCTTCCAGGCTTTCGAACAGCGCTTCGCCGACTTCCTTCAGGCATTCCGGGCAGCCGGCCTCTTCGAGAAAGCCCTTGGCCGGGGTATAGATGCAGCGCTTGTAGATGATCTCCAGGCCGTTGATAGGCTCGTTGAACGGCAGCGCCTCGGGGTGCAGCACGACCGCACGCGCACCGTCAGCCAGGGCGTAGCCCATGCGGTTGCCGGTGCGACCACAGGTGGTCAGCGCTTCCTTGATGATGTTCTTGCGCACCAGCCAGCGCACGATCGCCCGGGCGCGGGGTTCGTGGACGGGCAAGGTGGAGATTTTCGGGACAAGGATGCTTTGGGAATTCATGGGAGTCCTGCGGTGTGGCGTCTGACGCCATCGCGGGCAAGCCCGGCTCCCACACTGGATGCGATCAACTGTGGGAGCCGGGCTTGCCCGCGATGGGGCCCTGAAGGCTGGCAGCTTAATCCCTGCCCCACACAGGTCAAGTACTCAAGTACCGTCCAATCAACGCAATGCCACTGGCAAGGACCAGCCAGGTCACCAACCGCACAAACGCCTCGCGCGACATGCGCATCGTCAGCCTGCGCCCACACCACAGCCCCAGGGCCATCGCCGGCAACAGGCACAGCGCCAACATCAGCAGCGGCAGATCCGCATACACCCCGGCCACCAGGAACAGGCTCAGGCGCACCACCGTGCTGCAACTGATCAGCGCGCTTTGCGTGGCACGCGCAGCGTCCTTGGGCAGGCGGCTGTTCAGGTAGATCGCATACAGAAAGCCACCACTGCCAAACAGCGCTCCAAACAACCCGCCAACGGTGCCCATGGGAATAGACCAAGCGGCCGCCAGCTGCGTCGGCCGCGCTTTCACCGCCAAGCTGTAAAGCGCGTAGGCACTGATAAACAGCCCCATCAACAGCAGCAGCAGATCCGAGTGCAGATTGAGCAAAAACACCACGCCGAGTGTGCAGCCAATCGCCATGCATGGCAGCAATCGCAGCAGTTCCGGTTTGTTGACGTCGTGCCGAGACTGGAGCAGGTTGCCAAATGCCGCGACAAAATCCAGCAATACCAGCAGCGGGATAAGCTTCGACAGCGGCATGAACAGAATCAGGATCGGCCCCGCGACCAGCGCAGTGCCGAAACCGGCGATGCCAAACACGATGTAGGCCACCACCACGCCCACGCCGATCACCAGCCAATCCGCACCACCAAACGACCACTGACTCATCAGCTCAACCGGGCCCATGGGTAATTCCTTGTTAGAGGTAGCCATCACTTTAGCCATCGGCGAGGGATGCGACTAATATCTTCAAAGCCCCCTACCCAGCTCGAAAAGGCATGACGTGTGATCTCTACCCGCCAACTGCGCTACTTCGTCGAAATCGTCGACAGCGGCAGTTTCAGTGCCGCCGCAGAGCGCCTGTTCGTGGCGCAATCAGCCCTCAGCCGGCAGATAAAGGCGCTGGAAACCCAGCTGCAGACCCCGTTGTTCGAACGCACCGCACGCCAACCGCGCCTCACCGCTGCTGGCGAGGCCTTCTGCCCGCGCGCCCGCAACCTGCTGGCTGAGTTACTCAAGGCCAGCGAGATGGCGACCCAGGTGGGCAATGGCGAACTCGGCACACTGCGCCTGAGCCATTCGAGCACTGTGCCGATGAGCGGATTGTTGCTGCAAGGCATCAGTACCTGGCTGGAGCGTTGCCCGGGGGTGTCGATGGACATCGCCAAACTGTCCTCCGAAGCGCAGCTGGAAGACATCGCCGACGGTCGCCTGGACGTCGGGTTGCTGCGCTTGCCGGTGTTGCGCCAGCGCGAGGGCGTGCGGGTGGTGCCTTTGTACAGCGAGCCACTGCTGCTGGCCGTTCCCCCGAACCATGCGTTGGTACGCAGTCAGGCGCCCATCCAGCTGGAGCAGTTGCAGGACGAAGCGTTTATCTCGATTCCCCACCCCCAGCGTGGCGGCCTGAGTTATCTGTCAGCCGAGTTGTGCATGCGTGCGGGATTCTTTCCCAAGGCCGCGCGCGTGAGGTCACGCAAGACCACCCAACTGCAGTTGATCCAGGCCGGCTTCGGTATTGCCTTGTTACCAAAATCCATGCGGGACATTGCCCCGGCCAACGTGCACTTTTTACCCCTGGCTGACCCGGACTGCCTCAGCACCGTGGCCCTGGCCTGCGCGCAGGCGCCGAGCGCACTGGTGGAGCAATTCTGCCAAACCTTGCGCGAATGCCTATAAACTGCCGCCCATGATTAAAGATCCTTTTGCCCGCCTGGGCCTGGACCGCGAAGTCCTGACTGTCAGCCAGCTCAACGGCCGCGCGCGGGTGTTGCTGGAAGACGTGTTCACCAATATCTGGGTCGAAGGCGAGATCTCCAACCTCGCTCGCCCGGCTTCCGGCCATGTGTACTTCACCCTCAAGGACAGCGGCGCGCAGGTGCGTTGCGCACTGTTTCGCAATAACGCCGCACGCGTGCGCCAAGCGCTGAAAGATGGCCTGGCAGTGAAAGTACGCGGCAAGGTCTCGCTGTTCGAAGGCCGTGGCGACTACCAGTTGATCCTCGATACCGTGGAGCCGGCCGGCGATGGGGCGTTGCGCCTGGCCTTCGATGCATTGAAGGAAAAGCTCAGCGCCGAAGGCCTGTTCAGCGCCGAGCGCAAAGTACCGCTGCCGGCGCACCCACGGCGCATTGGTATCATCAGCTCACCGACGGGCGCGGTGATCCGCGACATCATCAGCGTGTTCCGCCGTCGGGCGCCGAACATTGAACTGACACTGATCCCCACGGCCGTGCAAGGCCGCGAAGCAATCCCCCAGATCGTGCGCGCGTTGAAGCTGGCGGATGCGCGCGGCTTCGATGCGCTGATCCTGGCCCGCGGCGGCGGCTCCCTGGAAGACCTCTGGTGCTTCAACGAAGAAGCCGTGGCGCGTGCGGTGGATGCCTGCATCACACCGATCGTCAGTGCCGTCGGCCATGAAACCGATGTATCGATCAGTGACTTCGTGGCGGACGTACGCGCCCCTACCCCCTCTGCCGCGGCCGAATTGCTTGCGCCAGATGCCAGCCACCTGGTGCGCCAGGTCGAAAACCTGCACCGCCGCCTGGTGATGCTGATGCGCAACCGCCTGAGCCACGACCGCCTGCGCCTGGAAGGCATGGCCCGGCGCTTGCGTCATCCCGGTGAACGCCTGCGCCAACAGGCCCAGCGCCTGGATGACCTGGACATGCGCTTGCGCCGCGCATTCGAGCGCAGCCTCAACACTCGGCGCGAACGCCTGATCCGTCTCGAAACCCGCCTGGCCGGCCAACACCCGGGGCGCCAGCTCGCCCTGCTACGTCAACGCCTGGACAGCCTCGCCGAACGCCTGCCCCGGGCCATGCGCGAAGGCCTCAAGGCGCGGCGCCTGCAGTTGCAAAGCCAGGTGCAGACGCTCCACGTGGTCAGCCCGCTGGCAACCCTGGGCCGTGGCTACAGCATCTTGCTGGACGAGCGCGGCCAGGCGATTCGAAACGCCGCACAGACCCACACCGGCCAGCGCCTGACCGCGCGCCTCGGTGAAGGCCAATTGCAAGTGCGGGTGGAAGACAACCACCTGACACCCGTCACCCTTTCGTTATTGGATTGATTGATGCCACGTCTCTTTAGCCTGCTGATGTTGTTTTGCCTCGCCTTCAACGCCCACGCCGACAGCTACATCACCCGCACCTTGAACAAACCGGTGCCGGGTGGCGTTGCCGTCGTCGAGCTGGGTCCCGCAGCGGCGGCCCCGAAAGCCACCTATCAGGGCAAGCCGGTGCTGGTGGTGAAAGAGGCCGACAACTGGCTGGCGATTGTCGGTATTCCGTTGACGGTCAAGCCAGGCAACGAACGCATCAGCAGCGGCGGTCGTAACCTGCCGTTTATCGTCGGTTACAAAAAGTACCCGGAACAACGCATTACCCTGAAAAACAAAAGCCAAGTGAACCCCGACCCGGCGCAACTCAAGCGCATCGAGGCCGAGCTGGCGGTGCAAATCAAGGCCTACCGCAGTTTCAGCCCGAACCTGCCGAGCAATCTGGTGCTGGACAAGCCGGTGAACGGGCCGCTGTCGAGCAAGTTTGGCGTGCGTCGCTTCTTCAACGGTGAAGAGCGCAACCCCCACTCGGGCCTGGACTTCGCCGTACCGGCCGGTACCCCGATCAAGACCCCGGCGAACGGTAAGGTGATTCTGGTCGGCAACTACTTCTTCAACGGCAACACCGTGTTCGTCGACCATGGCCAAGGCTTCATCAGCATGTTCTGCCACATGTCGAAGATCGACGTGAAAGTCGGCCAGCAACTGGCGCGCGGTGCCGTGGTGGGCAAGGTCGGTTCGACGGGCCGTGCGACCGGGCCGCACATGCACTGGAACGTCAGCCTGAACGACGCGAGGGTGGACCCGGCGATCTTTATCGGCGCGTTCCAACCCTGAATCGTTCAATTGCGCGCCCGATAACGGGCGCGCAATTAAAACCAGACCCAGCCTCATATAAGGGCATAAAATCTCGTTTCCCACGCCGAGAGAAGAACTTCTCTCAATTTTTCTCGACTGCTTGCCATCTTTCACCCCTGCGGTTAGGGTTGAGCTTATGAAAACCTCTCACACCCTCATTCAGCTCCGCCAGCACCGCAGCCTGTGCCTAGTCAGCGCACGACTGCCAGGCTGAATCGATCTGCCTCGTCTTGACGTTTTATCCCTAAAAACAGTTCTACGGCAGGCCGCCTTTTCTCGGCCCCTACAACAAAGGATTTCCCGATGAGCATGCTCAAAGACCCGTCTTCGAAGTACCGCGCGTTCCCGACCATCGATATCCCGGACCGCACCTGGCCATCGAAGACCATCACCGAAGCGCCGATCTGGTGCAGTTCCGACCTGCGTGATGGTAACCAGTCGCTGATCGAGCCGATGGACGCCGTGAAAAAGCTGCGCTTCTGGAAGACCCTGGTCGCCGTTGGCGTGAAGGAAATCGAAGCCTCGTTCCCGGCAGCCTCGCAAACCGACTTTGACTTCGTGCGTACCCTGATCGAAGACAACCACATCCCCGAGGACACCACCATCCAGGTGCTGACCCAGGGCCGTGAAGACCTGATCGCACGCACATTCGAATCCCTGCGCGGCGCCAAAAAGGCCATCGTGCACCTGTACAACGCCACGTCGCCGTCCTTCCGCCGTATCGTGTTCAACCAGGACAAGGAAGGCATCAAGGCCATCGCAGTCAACGCGGCCAAGCTGTTCGTCAAATATGCCGCCCAACAGCCGGAAACCCAGTGGACCTTCGAATACTCCCCTGAGACCTTCAGCGCCACCGAGCTGGAGTTCGCCAAGGAAGTGTGCGATGCGGTGATCGAGGTGTGGAACCCGACGCCCGAGCACAAGATGATCCTCAACCTGCCGGCCACCGTGGAATGCGCCACGCCAAACATCTATGCCGACCAGATCGAGTGGTTCGGTCGTCATATCAACCGCCGTGACAGCGTGATCATCAGCCTGCACACCCACAACGACCGTGGCACCGGCGTGGCCGCCACCGAGCTGGGCCTGATGGCCGGCGCCGACCGTGTCGAAGGCTGCCTGTTCGGTAATGGCGAGCGCACCGGTAACGTCGACCTGGTGACCGTCGCGCTGAATATGTACACCCAGGGCCTTGACCCGCAGCTGGATTTCTCCGACATCGATGGCGTGCGCAAAGTCGTCGAGGAGTGCAACCAGATTCAGGTCCACCCGCGTCATCCATACGTCGGTGACCTGGTTCACACGGCGTTCTCCGGCTCGCACCAGGACGCCATCCGCAAGGGCTTCTCCCAGCAGAAAGACGATGCGCTGTGGGAAGTGCCGTACTTGCCGATCGACCCGGCCGACATTGGCCGCAGCTACGAAGCGGTAATTCGCGTGAACAGCCAGTCGGGCAAAGGCGGCATCGCCTACCTGCTGGAGCAGGAATACGACATCAGCTTGCCGCGCCGCATGCAGATCGAGTTCAGCCAAGTGGTACAGGCTGAAACCGACCGCGTCGGCCTGGAGATGACCGCACCGCAGATCTACGCCTTGCTGCAGCGTGAATACCTGCAAGCCAATACCCCGTACGCGTTGGTCAGCCATCGCCTGCAGGAAGAGAACGGCAACAGCTTTGTCGAGGTGGAAGTCTCGGGCAAGGGCCAGGGCGAAACCAACCTGCACTGGAAAGGTAAAGGCAACGGCGCGTTGGAAGCGCTGGTGGCGGGCCTGCCGATTGGCGTGGAGATCATGGACTACAACGAACATGCGATCGGTGCAGGCACCCACGCCAAGGCAGCGGCCTACATCGAACTGCGTGTAAACGGCGAGCGCCCGGTGCATGGCGTGGGTATTGATGAAAACATCACCACGGCCAGCTTCAAGGCGCTGTTCAGTGCGCTGAACCGCTCGTTGAGCCAGCAGGAAGCGAAGGCAGCGTAAAACGCCTGCTTAAATGCGAAGGCCCCTGGGTGTGAATCCAGGGGCCTTTTTTGCTGTGGGTCTTGGATGAGGCTGATGGCCTCTTCGCGGGCTGGCCCGCGATAGCGGTCGATCAGACGAACTGGAAGCTGTCGGCATCCAGGTTCGCCGGAAACTTGGTGCGATACGCGGCCAATTCCGCCGCATCCAGGTTCACCTGGAACACCCCATCCGCTTCCCCCGCACTGAGCAGGGTCTCGCCCTGGAAGTCCAGCACCTGACTGTCCCCCGTGTAGGCAAATCCCTTCCCATCCGTGCCCACGCGGTTAACGGCCGCCACATAGCACAGGTTCTCGATGGCCCGCGCCGGCAGCAATCGGTTCCAATGCAGGCGACGCGCACCTGGCCAATTGGCGGTGTACAGCAGCAAGTCAGTGTCCTGGGCATCGCGACTCCACACCGGGAAGCGCAGGTCGTAGCAAATCAATGGGCGAATGCGCCACCCCTTCAATTCGAACTGCACTTGGCGTTCGCCAGGGGTGTAGTGGTCGTGCTCGCCGGCCATGCGGAACAGGTGGCGCTTGTCGTAATGCAACACTTCACCCTCCGGCCGTGCCCACAGCAGGCGATTGCGATGGCTGCCGTCGGCGGCCTGGATAATCACACTGCCGGTGATCACGGCGCCGTACTTCGCTGCCTGGGCCTGGAGCCAGCGGTGGGTCGGACCGTTCTCCGGCTCGGCCAGGGTGGCTGACGCCATGGAGAAACCGGTGGTGAACATCTCCGGCAGTACAATCAGGTCGGCGCCTCTGGCTTGCTCAAGCAGCAGCTCGAAGTGTTCAAGGTTGGCTTGGCGGTCATGCCAGGCCAGGCTGGTCTGGACCAGGGCGATATTCAGGTTCGGCAGTGCACTCAGATCACGCATAGTTTTTCCGCCGCTTGTTGCAGCGTTTCCTCGCGTTTGGCAAAGCACAGGCGCACCAGGCGCTGGCCTTGGGGTGGGGTCTGGTAGAACACCGAGACTGGAATGGTGGCCACGCCGTGTTCGCGGGTCATCCAGAGGGACATGGCGACGTCGTCCAGGTCCGGACGGATCCGGGAGTAATCCACCAACTGGAAGTAGGTGCCGGTCACGCGGGTAAAGCTGAAACGGGACGGCGCCAGCAAATCGCAGAACAGATCGCGCTTGGCCTGGTAGAACGCTGGCAGCGCCTCGACGTGCTCCGGGTGTTCGGCCATGAAGTCGGCCAGCGCGTGCTGCAGCGGGGTTACGCCGCAGAAATTGACGTATTGATGCACCTTGCGCAGTTCTGCGGTGAGGGCCGGCGGCGCGACCACGTAGCCGGTTTTCCAGCCGGTGACGTGATAGGTCTTGCCGAAGGAGCTGACCACGAAGGCGCGCCGGTACAGCTCTTCATGGGCCAGCACGCTGACGTGCGGCACGCCGTCGAATACCAGGTGTTCGTAGACTTCGTCGCTGACCAGGTAGATATCACGGTCGCGGATCAGTTCGGCCAATTGGTCCAGCTCGGCGCGGCTGATCAGCGCGCCGGTGGGGTTATGGGGGGAGTTGAGGATGATCATGCGCGTGCGCGGTGACAGCGCCGCCTTGACCTTCTCGAAGTCGAGGGCAAAGCCGTCCAGGCTCAGTTGCACATGCACGCAACGCCCACCGGCCAGTTCCACTGAGGGCTCGTAGCTGTCGTAGCAGGGGTCGAACACGATGACTTCATCGCCATGGCGAATCACCGCCTGGATCGCGCAGAAAATTGCTTCGGTGGCGCCAGGGGTGATGGTCACTTCACTGTCGGCATTGACCGTCGCGCCATAACTGCGGGCGATCTTGGCGGCCACCTGCTGACGCAGCACTGGCAGGCCGGTCATAGGCGCATATTGGTTGTGACCGAGGGCAATATGCTTGCCCACTGCATCGAGCAAACCCTGGGGGCCATTGAAGTCCGGGAAGCCCTGGGACAGGTTGAGTGCGCCGGTTTCAGCGGCAAGTTGCGACATGGTGGTGAAAATCGTTGTGCCGACATTCGGCAGCTTGCTGGTGATCATGGGAGCCCCCTTCGGGTGAGCTGCAAGTTTTAAGCTGCAAGCTGCAAGCAGGTCAAGGGGCAAACCGCCAGGCACAAAAAAGGGCTCATTTAGAGCCCTTTTTTGTACCTGGCGGTTTGAGCGTCAAGCTATTAGCTACACGCTGAAAACACTCTCGCTTTTACCTGGCGTTTGCCACTCGTCGCTTACCTACCTTTTATCCCGGCGCTTCTTGTCGGCCTTCTTGTGGTGAGTCATCAAGCGACGCTTCTTGTTCACCTGACGGTCAGTCAGTGTGTTCTTGTTGCCTTCGTACGGGTTCTCGCCACCCTTGAACTCGATACGGATCGGCGTACCGACCAGTTTCAAGACACGGCGGTAAGTGTTTTCCAGATAACGCACATAGGACTTAGGCACCTTCTCGATCTGGTTACCGTGGATCACGATAATCGGCGGGTTGGCACCACCCAAGTGGGCGTAACGCAGTTTGATCCGGCGGTTGTTGACCATCGGCGGCGCGTGCTCGCCAACGGCGTCTTCCAGGATCTGGGTGAGGCGGTTGGTCGGCCAGCGGGTGACCGCGGACTTGAACGAGTTCTGGACGGAAGCGTAGAGGTTGCCCACGCCGGTGCCGTGCAGTGCCGAGATGAAGTGGATATCGGCGAACTCGACGAAGAACAAGCGACGCTGCAGCTCGATCTTGACGAAGTCGCGCTCGCTTGGCGTCATGCCGTCCCACTTGTTGATCGCGATCACCAAGGCACGACCGGCTTCAAGGGCAAAGCCCAGCAGGTTGAGGTCGTGGTCTACCACGCCTTCGCGGGCGTCCATCACAAAGATCACCACGTTGGCGTCTTTGATCGCCTGCAGGGTTTTCACCACGGAGAACTTTTCAACTTCCTCGTGGATCTTGCCGCGCTTGCGCACACCGGCGGTGTCGATCAGCGTGTACTTCTCGTCGTTACGTTCGAACGGGATGTAGATGCTGTCGCGAGTGGTGCCGGGCTGGTCGTACACGATAACCCGGTCTTCACCGAGCATGCGGTTGACCAGGGTCGACTTGCCAACGTTAGGGCGGCCGATGATGGCGATCTTGATGCCGTCTTTTTCACTCGGGCCAGGAATGCGCTTGGCTTCCTCACCTTCGGCGACGATCTCTTCCTCGCCCTCTTCTTCCTCGACGTCATCCTTGGGGAAGTCGCGCAGGGCGATTTCCAGCATCTGGGTGATACCGCGACCGTGGGCACCGGCGATTGGAATCGCGTCGCCCAGGCCCATCGGGCTGAATTCGGCACGGGCCTGCTCAGGATCGATGTTGTCGATCTTGTTGGCGACCAGATAGGAACGCTTGTTGCGCTTGCGCAGGTGCTCGCCAATCATCTGGTCGGCAGCGGTGTAGCCCGCACGGGCGTCCACCAGGAACAACACGACATCGGCTTCTTCAATGGCCAGCAGCGACTGCTCGGCCATTTTTTCGTCCATGCCATGCTCGTCACCGGAGATACCACCGGTGTCGACAATAATGTAGGAGCGCCCTTGCCACTTTGCCTCACCGTATTGGCGATCACGGGTCAGACCGGACAAGTCGCCGACGATGGCGTCACGAGTCCTGGTCAGGCGGTTGAACAAGGTGGACTTGCCGACGTTAGGTCGGCCCACCAGGGCGATTACGGGAACCATGCGGCTCTCCACTTCGTTATTTCAGAAAATACAAAAGCCGCTGCAAGGCAGCGGCTGGTGCTCGGGGCAGCATAATCAAATGCCGCATGCCCCGCCGAAGCGGGGCCGCCTGGGTGTTACCCCAAGCATAGTTCTTACTTGATGGTCAGGGCTTCCAGCTTGCCGCTGTTGCCATACACATAAAGCATGTTACCCACCACCAGCGGACGCGCACGCAGGCCGTCGCTGTCGATACGCTCACGACCTACGAAGCGACCATCCACCTGGCTCAGCAGGTGCAGGTAGCCTTCGAAATCACCGACCGCCACGTAGCTGGAGAATACTTCTGGTGCCGACAGTTGGCGGCGAGCCAGGGAGTCGTTGCTCCACAGTGCAGTGGTGGAACGCTCGTCGACACTTTCAACGGTGCCGGACGCCAGGCTTACGTAGACGCTGCCAAACCCTTGGGCGACACCGGCGTAGCTGGAAGCATCACGCTGCCAGTTCACACGACCGCTCTGCAGGTCCAGCGCCGCGACACGGCCCTGGTAAGTGGCGACGTAGAGGGTTTCACCGGACAGCAGCAAGCCACCGTCGATGTCCACTACGCGGTCCAGCTCGGAACGACCTTGAGGAATGGCCACACGGGTTTCCCAGGCCGGCACGCCGTTCTGGGTATCCAGGGCGACCACTTTACCGGTCGACAGGCCTGCAACGGCCAGATTGTTGGTCACAATCGGACCACTGGTACCGCGCAGCGTCAGCACCGCAGGGGTGCTGTCGTACAACCAGCGCTGTTCGCCAGTGCTGGCGTCGAGGCCGATCACACGGTCGTCCTGGGTTTGCACCACGACGATATCGCCATTGGTGGCAGGCGGTGCGAGGACTTCACTGGTCACGCGAGCGCGCCATTTTTCTTCACCGGTGCTCGAATCCAGGGCCACGACTTCGCCTTTCAGCGTGCCGAGCATGACCATGCCGTAACCCACGCCTACGGCGCCGGAGACAGGCAATTCGAGGTCTTTCTTCCACTTGACGTCGCCGTTCATGCGATCCATGGAGATCACCACGCCGGTCACGTCAGCCGCCACAATGTTGTCACCGTCGATTGCCGGCACCAACATGTTGTAGGTTTCACCCTGGCCATCACCGATGGAGCGGCTCCACTGCTTTTGCAGGACCACTTCTTCCTTGAAGCTGGTGAGCTCCGCAGGCGGCAGTTCTTTTTTACTGTTGCTGCTGCAACCCGCGGCCAGAACGGCCAGAGCCAGCAATGCTGCATGTTTCCAACGGATCACGTCACGCATCCCCTTTGGCCAAGTCGTCCAGCTTGATTTGTAAGCCACCGACCGCCGCTTCATCAGACAGCGCCGCCTTGGCTTTTTGGTACGCAGCATTGGCTTCGTCGGTACGACCCAATTGGACCAACAGGTCGCCCTTGAGCTCTTCGCGAGTGGCTACAAATGCCTTGTCAGCATCGCCGTCGAGCAGTTTGAGTGCTTCGTCAGCCTTGTTCTGTGCCGCCAGTACCTGAGCCAGGCGCTGACGTGCGATTTCACCCAGGGTCGGGTTGGTCGGCTTGTCGGCGATGGCCTTCAGCTCAGCGGCGGCGTCATCCAGCTTGCCGGTGTCGACCGCGACTTTCGCGACGAACAGGCTGCCGTATTGGGCGTAGGTGCTACCACCGAATTCGTTCTTCAGCTTGCCGGCCAGGTCGGCAACCTGCGCCGGGTCAGGCTTGCCGTCCGGCGTCAGGGTGGTTTCCAGCAGTTGCTGATAGAGGATCGAGGCGCCTTGGGACTGGTTGGCCTGATACTTGGTCCAGGCTTGCCAGCCGAACACCACCACTAAAGCCAGCAGCCCACCAGTAACCAGGGGCTTGCCGTTACGCTGCCACCAGTCCTTGAATTCGGCCAGTTGCTCATCATCAGTACTCGACACCCCAATACTCCTTAATCGCTAAATTCGGCTGTTCGACAGCTTCAACCCTGCACGACGCAGGTGGCCAAGTGCGCAGCGAGCGCATCAAAGGCAATGTTCTGTTGCTCACCCTGGCCACGCAGGGGTTTGAAACCTATCACTTGCTGGGCCAGTTCGTCTTCGCCGAGGATCAGTGCATAAAGCGCACCGCTCTTGTCGGCCTTCTTGAACTGGCTCTTGAAGCTGCCGGCGCCGGCATTGATCTGCAGGCGCAGGTTCGGCAGTTGGTCGCGGACTTTTTCGCTCAGGGCCAGGGCAGCCAGTTCGGCGGCCTCGCCAAAGGCGCACAGGTACACGTCCACCTGACGGTAAATTTCTTCCGGGACCTGCCCAAGGGTTTCGAGCAGCAGGATCAGCCGCTCGATGCCCATGGCAAAACCCACGCCCGTGGTCGGCTTGCCGCCCATCTGCTCGACCAGGCCGTCGTAGCGGCCACCGGCACACACGGTGCCTTGGGCGCCAAGTTTGTCGGTGACCCACTCGAACACGGTCTTGCTGTAGTAGTCGAGGCCACGCACGAGTTTCGGGTTGATCACGTACGGAATACCGGCCGCATCCAGACGCGCCTTGAGGCCCTCGAAGTGCGTACGGGATTCGTCGTCCAGGTAATCGGCCATTTTTGGCGCGTTGACCAGCACGGCCTGGGTGTCGGCGTTCTTGGTATCGAGGACGCGCAATGGGTTGGTCTTCAGACGGCGCTGGCTGTCTTCGTCCAGCTTGTCCAGGTGGGCGGACAGGTACTCGACCAGGGCAACGCGGTAGCGGCCCCGGGATTCGCTGGTGCCCAGGCTGTTGAGTTCAAGCTTGACCGCGTCGCGGATGCCCAGTTGGCCCCACAGGCGCCAGGTCAGCACGATCAGCTCGGCGTCGATGTCCGGGCCGTCGAGGTTGAACACCTCCAGGCCGATCTGGTGGAACTGGCGATAGCGACCCTTCTGCGGGCGCTCGTGGCGGAACATCGGGCCGATGTACCACAGCTTCTGCGGCTGGCCGCCACCGGTGAGGCCATGCTCGAGCACGGCACGCACGCACGCGGCAGTGCCTTCCGGACGCAGGGTCAGGGAGTCGCCGTTGCGGTCTTCAAAGGTGTACATCTCTTTTTCGACGATGTCGGTCACTTCACCGATGGAGCGCTTGAACAGCTCGGTGAACTCGACGATCGGCATGCGGATCTGCTTGTAACCGTAGTTATCCAGCAGGCGCGCGACAGTGCCTTCGAAATAGCGCCACAGCGGCGTCTGCTCCGGCAGGATGTCGTTCATGCCACGAATGGCTTGCAGAGACTTGCTCACATCAAATCCTTAAATTCGTTCTTAGCCGCGCGCGATCAGCGCTGCGTCAGCCGCGACCTTCTCGGCCGCTTTCTCGCGGATCAGTCTTTCGAGCTCATCCACCAGATTGTCATTCGTCAACTTCTGCGACGGCTTGCCGTCGATGTAGATCAGGTTCGGTGTACCACCGGTCAGGCCGATGTGCGCCTCTTTGGCTTCACCCGGACCGTTGACCACACAACCGATCACCGCAACATCCAGCGGCACCAGCAGGTCTTCAAGGCGTCCTTCCAGTTCGTTCATGGTTTTCACCACGTCGAAGTTCTGCCGCGAGCAGCTCGGGCAGGCAATGAAGTTGATGCCACGGGAACGCAAATGCAGGGATTTGAGAATGTCGTAACCGACCTTCACTTCCTCTACCGGGTCTGCCGCCAGGGAGATGCGGATAGTATCGCCAATCCCTTCGGCGAGCAGCATACCGAGACCCACCGCAGATTTCACTGTGCCTGAGCGTAAACCGCCGGCTTCAGTGATACCCAGGTGCAACGGCTGCACGATTTCCTTGGCCAGCAAGCGGTAGGCCTCTACCGCCATGAACACGTCGGAGGCCTTTACGCTGACCTTGAAGTCCTGGAAATTCAGGCGTTCCAGGTGTTCAACATGGCGCAACGCCGATTCAACCAGCGCCGCCGGGGTAGGCTCGCCGTATTTCTTTTGCAGGTCTTTTTCCAGCGAGCCGGCGTTGACACCGATACGGATCGGAATGCCACGGTCACGAGCAGCGTCAACCACAGCGCGCACACGGTCTTCACGACCGATGTTGCCCGGGTTGATACGCAGGCAGTCCACACCCAGCTCGGCTACGCGCAATGCGATCTTGTAGTCGAAGTGAATGTCGGCAACCAACGGCACCTTGACCAGTTGCTTGATGCGACCGAAGGCTTCGGCAGCGTCCATGTCCGGCACGGACACCCGCACGATGTCCACGCCAGCGGCTTCCAGACGGTTGATCTGGGCAACGGTGGCGGCCACGTCATTGGTGTCGCTGTTGGTCATGCTCTGTACCGCGATGGGGGCGTCGCCACCCACCGGCACCGAGCCGACCCAGATCTTGCGCGATACGCGACGTTTGATTGGAGATTCGCCGTGCATGACTATTGTCCCAACTTCAGGCGAGCGGTCTCGCCACTGGTGAACGGCGCCACGTCCACAGGCTGGCCGTTGTAGGCCACTTGCGCGCCACGGGCAAAGCCCAGACGCAGCGTCAAAGGAGGCTTGCCACCCTGGTCGAGCGTATCTCCCTTACGCTTGAGACCGCTGAACAGCACTTTGCCATTGCCGTCGGTGACTTGCGTCCAGCAGTCAGCGACAAAGGTAATCTGTACGCGGCCATCACCGGCGATCAATGCTGGAGCGGTGGGCGGCGAAATCGCAGGAGCCGCCGGGGCAGCTGGCGTTGCAGTCGCTGGCGCCTGCACAGGGGCAGCCGGAGTATGGGCCTGGGCAACCGGGGCAGCCGGGGTGTGAGCCGGTGCAGCTGGCGTCGCGGGAGTCGGTACGGCAGCCGTCGCGGCGGGTGCGGTTTCCGGTGCTGGCTGCTCAGTGGCAACCGGCGCTTCAGGTGCGGCTTGGCCTTCGACCACAGCCTGGTCTTCCGGCTCATCCAGCGGATGAATCTGGGTCGTGCCGTCGGCGCTTTCGACCTCGACGTGCTCCATGGCGTTGCTGGTCAGGTCCTTGGTGCGCTGGGAGGCCTGGTCTTGCCACCAGACGAAACCGCCACCAATGACAGCGATCAGCAGCAACAGGCTGACAATGCGCAAAATCGTGTGGGAAACCCGCACCGGTTCTTCGATGCGACCCAGGCCATGCACATTGCTGCCCTGGGAGTCGGTGCCGGTGAACTGGTCAAATTCCTGTACCAGTACGGCCTGGTCGATCCCCAGCAGCTTGGCGTAGGCACGGATATAGCCGCGGGCGAAGGTATGCCCCGGCAGCTTATCGAACGCACCGGCTTCCAGATTGCCCAGGGAGGTGGTGGTCAAATTGAGCTTGAGGGCCACTTCCGCCAGCGACCAACCATTGCTTTCGCGGGCCTGACGCAAGGTGTCGCCTGGGTTTACGCGATTAGCTGCTACAACTTCCGGGTGCGCCGCTTTCATCATTGCTCCGACAGGTATTGCTGATATTCCGGCGTACCGGGATAGAGTCGTTCGAGTTGCTGGCCAAAACGTGCGGCCGTGTCGCGTTCTTCATGAACCGTCGCCAGGCGCACACCGAGCAATAGACTACGTGCATTTTGCCCGCTGAGCAGGCTAAAACGCTCGTAATAGTCACGTGCCGGCACATAATGCCTGTCTTCGTAGGACAACTCAGCCATTTCGAGCAATGCCCGAGGCTGGTGACTGTTCAAGTGCAAGGCTTTTTCCAGTTGCTGGCGCGCGCTGTCACGCTGGCCAAGGCGTATCGAAGTAACCCCGAGGTTCTCGAACACGCGCGAACGCTCAGGATAGAGGGTATCGGCGCTGGCTTGCTGGAAATAAAGGGCGGCCTGGTCATACCGTTTCTGCTCGAACAGGAAGCTGCCGTAGTTGTTCAGCAGCCGTGGGTCGGCAGGACGGGAGGCCAGGGCCTTGTGAAAGTACTGTTCGGCCAGTTCAGGCTCGGCCTGGGCCTGGAATACCAGGGCCAGTGCGGCATTGGCATCGGCGTCGTCGCTGTCCAGCGCAAGGGCCTTCTTCAACGGCACCTTGGCCTGTTCGCTCATGCCTTGTCGAAGGTAACCCAAGCCCAGTTGCACATAGGCAACTCGCGCCTCTTCACGGCCTTTACCGGTTTGCAAAGGGCTGTCATGGCCCGATGAAACACAACCGGCGACTAGACCGGTAACAAGCAAAAGCAGCGCAAGGCGCAAGGGCATAGAGATCCTCTCTCAGATTCGATTCACAGCAATTTGCGGCAGATCGTCGGCGGCGTTCAATTCACGCACGGCGATATAGCGCTCGCTGCGGCGGGTGCGGTCCATCACCTGCCCTACCAATTGGCCACAGGCGGCGTCGATGTCTTCGCCACGCGTGGTGCGTACGGTGACGTTGTAGCCGGCCTGGTGCAGTTGATCCTGGAAACGGCGGATGGCGTTGTTGCTCGGCCGCTCGTAGCCAGAATGTGGAAACGGGTTAAACGGAATCAGGTTGATCTTGCACGGGATGTTCTTGAGCAACTCGATCATCTCGACCGCGTGTTCAACCTTGTCATTGATGTCCTTGAGCAAGGTGTACTCGATGGTCAGCACGCGCTTCTCGCCCAGGGACGACATGTAGCGCTGGCAAGATTCGAGCAGCATCTTAAGCGGATACTTCTTGTTGATCGGCACCAATTGGTTACGCAATGCGTCATTGGGTGCGTGCAGCGACAACGCCAGGGAGACGTCGATGTGCTTGGACAGCTCATCGATCATCGGCACCACGCCGGAGGTCGACAGGGTCACGCGGCGCTTGGAGATGCCGTAGCCCAGGTCGTCCATCATCAGGTGCATGGCCGAAACGACGTTGTCGAAATTCAGCAGCGGCTCACCCATGCCCATCATCACCACGTTGGTGATGGCACGGTCGACGGTCGCCGGCACGCTGCCAAAGGATTTGTTGGCAATCCACACCTGGCCGATCACTTCGGCGGCGGTGAGGTTGCTATTGAAGCCTTGCTTGCCGGTGGAGCAGAAACTGCAGTCCAGGGCACAGCCTGCCTGGGACGAAACGCACAAGGTGCCGCGTTTGCCCTGGGGAATGTATACCGTCTCGACGCAGCTGCCGGACGCCACGCGCACCACCCACTTACGGGTGCCGTCGCTGGAGATGTCCTCGCTGACCACTTCGGGACCACGGACCTCAGCAATAGCCTTGAGCTTATCGCGCAAGGCCTTGCTGACGTTCGTCATGGCGTCGAAATCGTCGACGCCAAAGTGGTGAATCCATTTCATTACCTGACCGGCACGGAAACGCTTCTCCCCGATTGAGTCGAAGAATTTCTCCATTTCCGGCTGGGTCAGCCCCAGCAGGTTGGTTTTTACAGTCGATGTCGTCATGGATTCACCCTCACTCTTTAAGCCGATGCTTAGCGAGCGGTTACTTCAGTAGCGGCGAAGAAGTACGAGATTTCGCGAGCAGCAGCGGCTTCGGAGTCCGAGCCGTGTACAGCGTTGGCGTCGATGGATTCAGCGAAGTCAGCACGGATGGTGCCGGCAGCAGCTTCTTTAGGGTTGGTAGCGCCCATCAGCTCACGGTTCAGAGCGATAGCGTTTTCGCCTTCCAGAACCTGAACAACAACAGGACCGGAGATCATGAAGGCAACCAGGTCGCCGAAGAAGCCACGAGCGCTGTGCTCAGCGTAGAAGCCTTCAGCTTCAGCCTTGGACAGTTGCTTGAGTTTCGAAGCTACAACCTTCAGGCCGGCTTTTTCGAAACGAGTGGTGATCTCGCCGATGACGTTTTTTGCAACAGCGTCAGGCTTGATGATGGAGAAAGTACGTTGAACAGCCATGGTGTAACTCCAGAAACGGTAATTTACGAAAAATTAAACCCGCGAATTATACGCGGGTTATTGGGTATTGCCTAACTGCGTAAAAAGGCGGCTCAGTCTGCTTCTTCGATCCACAGGCCTTGAATCGCCTCCAGGACCTTCTCGCCACCCCGGTCGGGGATGTCATCGAAGTCCGGCAGCTCCATCACCAGGTTGCGCAGCTTGACGAAGTTGACAGTCAGAGGATTGACCTCCGGATGAGCTTCAGCAAGCTGTATAGCGATTTCTTGTACATCAACCCATTTCAGGCTCATGACATTTCCTTGAATCAATGCGGCGCTTCGGCTGCATGGTTGAGGGAATATTTCGGGATTTCGACGGTGATGTCTTCGGTCCCGACCTTGGCCTGACAGCTTAGGCGAGAAGTCGCTTCCAGGCCCCAGGCACGATCAAGAAAGTCTTCTTCCAGCTCATCAGCCTCTTCAAGGCTATTGAATCCTTCGCGAATCACGCAATGGCACGTGGTGCAGGCGCACACACCGCCGCAGGCGCTTTCGATTTCGATGTGGTTGTCATGGGCAACTTCGAGGATGGACTTGCCGGTCTCAGCCTCCACGACCATACCATCCGGGCAGTGCTCGGCGTGTGGCAGAAAAATGACCTGCGGCATTGATTATTCCTCGATTTCATTCAGGTTGCGCCCGGCCAGTGCGGCTTTCACCGTCTGATCCATGCGGCGGGCGGCAAAGGCATCAGTCACCTGCGACAAGCGCTTGGTCTGCTGCTCGATGGCGTAGCCATCGTTGCCTTTCATCAGTTCGGCCAGTTCCTGCATCTGCAGGTCGATAACCATGCGCTCTTCAGCATCCAGCAGGCGCTCGCCGTCGGCATCAAGGGCACCCTGCACCGCTTCGAGCAGGCGCTGGGCATCCACTTGTTGCTCACGCAACACACGGGCGACCTTGTCATCGCCGGCGTACTGGAACGAGTCCTTGAGCATCTTGGCGATTTCGCCGTCGGTGAGGCCGTAGGACGGCTTGACCTGGATGCTGGCTTCAACACCGGAGGCCAATTCACGCGCAGCGACGCTGAGCAAGCCGTCGGCATCGACCTGGAAGGTCACGCGAATCTTCGCCGCACCCGCCACCATCGCCGGGATACCCCGCAATTCAAAGCGTGCCAGGGAGCGGCAGTCGCTGATCAGCTCACGCTCGCCTTGCAGCACGTGAATCATCATGGCCGTCTGGCCATCTTTGTAAGTGGTGAAGTCCTGGGCACGGGCGACGGGGATGGTGGTGTTGCGCGGAATCACCTTCTCCATCAGCCCCCCCATGGTTTCCAGTCCCAGGGACAGCGGAATCACGTCGAGCAGCAGCAGTTCGCCACCATCACGTTTGTTACCGGCCAGGGTATCGGCCTGGATCGCGGCGCCGATGGCGACCACTTGATCCGGGTCGATTTCCGTCAGCGGCTGGCGACCAAAGGCTTCGGCAACGGCTTCACGCACGCGCGGCACGCGGGTGGAGCCACCGACCATGACCACGGCACCTACGTCTTCCAGCTCGATACCGGAATCACGCACGGCGCGGCGGCAGGCTTTGAGGCTGCGGGCGACCATCGGCTCGATCAACGCATCGAAGGCTTCACGGGTCAGCTGGGCCGACCACGTGCCGTAGGACACTTCGACGCTCGCAGCGTCCGTCAGTGCCTCCTTGGCGGCGCAGGCGGTTTGCAGCAGGTTGCGCTGTGCGCCCGGGTCCAGGTCGGCAGACAAGCCGGCGCTGGTGATGATCCAGCTCGCAATGGCGTGGTCGAAGTCATCACCCCCCAGGGCGCTGTCGCCGCCGGTAGCGAGCACTTCGAACACGCCGCCGGTCAGGCGCAGGATCGAAATATCAAAGGTGCCGCCGCCCAGGTCGTAAATAGCGACCAGGCCTTCTGCATGCTGGTCCAGGCCATAGGCCACGGCGGCTGCAGTCGGCTCGTTGAGCAAACGCAGCACGTTCAGGCCGGCGAGCTTCGCCGCGTCCTTGGTGGCTTGGCGCTGAGCGTCATCGAAATACGCCGGGACGGTGATCACTGCACCCACCAGTTCGCCGCCCAGGGTTTTTTCCGCACGCTGGCGCAGCACCTTGAGGATATCGGCCGACACTTCTACCGGGCTTTTCGGGCCCTGGACAGTGTCGATGAACGGCATGTGGGATTCGCCGCCGACAAAGCGGTACGGCAGCTGGTCGCCCAATTGCTTGACGTCGGACAGACCACGACCCATCAAGCGCTTGACCGACAGCACGGTATTCAAGGGATCGGTAGACGCTGCCAGCTTGGCCGACTCACCGACTTCGGTGCGATCAGCGTGATAACGCACGGCGGATGGCAGGATTACCTGGCCGTTGACGTCGGGCAACGGCTCGGACAGGCCGCTGCGCAAGGCAGCAACCAGGGAATTGGTGGTGCCCAGGTCAATCCCGACTGCCAGGCGACGCTGGTGCGGTTGAGGACTTTGGCCGGGTTCGGCGATTTGCAGTAGGGCCATGGTAATCAGGTCTTATCTGTCTATCAGGCGTGCATCACGGGCAGCACACTGGGTTAATCGTCGAGGCGCTCTTCTAACTGGCGCACTTCGTAGGTGAGCTTGTCGAGGAACTGCATGCGCCGCATCAGGCGTTCGGCCTGTTCGCGTTGCGCTGCATCATCCCAACAGGCTGCGAAGCTTTCGTTGAGCTCATCCTGGGCCGTTTTCAGACGACGCTTGAAGACCGCGACGCCCGCCAGATCGGCTTCGTCCTGCAAGTCTTCGAGCTCTTCACGCCACTGCATCTGTTGCATCAGGAAGTCCGGGTCGTGAACCGTGACTTCCAGCGGCAACTCGCCACCATTCATCGCGAGCAGGTAACGCGCGCGTTTAGGAGGGCTTTTGAGCGTCTGATAGGCTTCGTTGAGGCTGGCCGATTGCTCCAGCGCCAGGCGTTGCTCACGCTCGGAAGCGTCAGCGAAGCGGTCCGGATGCACGCCACGCGCCAGTTCTCGGTAGCGCGTGGCAAGCTGCTCAAGGTCCAGCCGAAAGCTCGGCTGCAGCTCGAATAAAGCGAAATGACAAGGAGTACCCACGAATAGCCTCAGATGTTGAAGCTTTCGCCGCAGCCACATTCACCGCGTACGTTGGGGTTGTTGAACTTGAAGCCTTCGTTCAACCCTTCCTTGACGAAATCGAGTTCGGTGCCGTCCAGGTAGGTCAGGCTCTTGGGGTCGATGATCACTTTCTCGCCGTGACTCTCGAACACCTGGTCCTCTTCAACCACCTCGTCGACAAACTCCAGCACGTAGGCAAGGCCGGAACAGCCTGTGGTGCGAACACCCAGACGAATCCCCTCACCTTTACCGCGCCCATTCAGGGAGCGGCGAATGTGCTGCGCAGCCGCTTCTGTCATGCTGATAGCCATCGTTGACTCCTTACTCGTCGCCAAATGCTTAGATCAAGCCTTTCTTCTGCTTGTAGTCGCGAACGGCCGCCTTGATGGCGTCTTCTGCGAGTACCGAGCAGTGGATTTTCACTGGCGGCAGGGCCAGTTCTTCGGCCAGCTGGGTGTTGCTGATAGTGACAGCCTCATCCAGGGTCTTGCCTTTCATCCATTCGGTCGCCAGGGAGCTGGAGGCGATGGCCGAACCGCAGCCGTAGGTCTTGAACTTGGCGTCTTCGATGACGCCAGCGTCGTTGACCTTGATCTGCAGGCGCATAACATCGCCGCACGCCGGAGCGCCGACCATGCCGGTGCCGACATCAGGATCTTCCGCATTCATCTTGCCGACGTTGCGCGGGTTTTCGTAGTGGTCGATGACCTTTTCGCTGTAAGCCATGGTACTGAATCCTCACTCATCAGGGCCGCTCTGGAACCCTGTAGAAACGCCTGCGTTTACCGCCACGTTCCTACAGAGCTTGGGTGGCGGCTTCTATATTTAGTGTGCCGCCCACTCGATCTTGGAAATATCGACACCGTCTTTGTACATGTCCCACAGCGGCGACAGAACGCGCAGCTTGTTGACGGCTTCGCAGACTTTCTGCGCGGCGTAGTCGACTTGCTCTTCGGTGGTGAAACGGCCGAACGTAAAGCGGATCGAGCTGTGTGCCAGTTCGTCGTTGCGGCCAAGGGCGCGCAGTACATACGAAGGCTCAAGGGACGCCGAGGTGCAGGCCGAGCCGGACGAAACCGCCAGGTCCTTGAGCGCCATGATCAGCGACTCACCTTCGACGTAGTTGAAGCTCAAATTAAGGTTGTGCGGTACACGGGCGGTCATGCTGCCGTTGATGTACAGCTCTTCAAGGTTCTCGACCTGCTTGTAGAAGCGGTCGCTCAGGGCCTTGATGCGCACGTTTTCGGCAGCCATGTCTTCCTTTGCCACACGGAAAGCTTCGCCCATGCCGACGATCTGGTGGGTCGCCAGGGTGCCCGAACGCATGCCGCGCTCGTGACCGCCGCCGTGCATGGTGGCTTCGATGCGCACGCGTGGCTTGCGGCTCACGTACAGCGCGCCGATGCCTTTAGGACCGTAGGTCTTGTGGGCAGAGAACGACATCAGGTCGACTTTCAGTTTCGACAGGTCGATATCGACCTTGCCGGTGGACTGAGCAGCGTCGACGTGCAGCAGGATGCCCTTCGAGCGGGTCAGCTCGCCGATGGCCGCGATGTCGTTGATGGTGCCGATTTCGTTGTTCACGTGAATCACGGAAACCAGGATGGTGTCTTCACGCAGCGCGGCTTCGATCATGGCCGGGGTGACGATACCGTCGGTGGTTGGCTCGAGGTAGGTGACCTCGAAACCTTCACGCTCCAGTTGGCGCATGGTGTCGAGGACAGCCTTGTGCTCAATCTTGGTGGTGATCAGGTGCTTGCCTTTGGTCGCGTAGAAATGCGCCGCGCCCTTGATAGCCAGGTTGTCGGACTCGGTGGCACCGGAGGTCCAGACGATTTCACGCGGGTCTGCGCCAACCAGGTCAGCGACCTGGCGACGAGCGTTCTCGACCGCTTCCTCGGCTTTCCAGCCGAACACGTGGGAACGGGAGGCCGGGTTGCCGAAGTTTCCGTCAACCAGCAGGCATTCGCTCATCTTTTGCGCGACACGCGGATCAACCGGGGTGGTCGCTGAGTAATCAAGGTAAATCGGCAATTTCATGGACTTTCTCCTAAATCAGGCTGGCTGGCGTGCCGTTAGCTCTTCGGCTGTCACTCGACGGCGGACGCTTCGATCTTGTCCAGACGCGGCGCCTTGGTGTTGCAACGGCGCTGGTCCTGACGCTGGGCTACTTCTTGCACCTCACGGCGAGTCACAAGATCAGCCAAGCTGATACCACTCAAAAACTCATGGATCTGCAGGCTCAGATCGCACCACAAGTGGTGCGTCAGGCAGGTGTCGCCGGCGTGGCAGTCACCCAGGCCCTGGCATTTGGTGGCATCGACGGATTCGTTGACCGCATCGATCACCTGAGCGACCTGGATGCCCTGCATGTCGCGGGACAGCTGATAGCCGCCACCTGGACCACGAACGCTGGAAACCAGATTGCTGCGACGCAACTTGGCGAACAACTGCTCGAGGTAGGACAGGGAAATGCCTTGGCGCTCGGAGATATCGGCCAGGGACACCGGCCCAGTTTGCGCGTGCAAAGCCAGGTCAAGCATGGCGGTCACCGCGTATCGGCCTTTTGTAGTCAGTCTCATGGACAATTACCAAGGTGTTTCAGAATGTGGGCAAGTATGCGATTCCCGAGTATTTAAGTCAACTATAAGACCTAGTACTTTAGTCAGGATTACCCGTAAAAAGGGCGCGCGAATCATAGCAGGATGGGGTGGGGACGAACAGCAGGAACAGGGCTAACGCCCGACCTCAAGACCAATGGAGATCAAATGGGGGGGGAGCTGGCTCGCCCGCGATGGCGGTGGATCAGCCACTCAAGGGAGGCTGGCAGGCCGCAATCGCAGGCAAGCCAGCTCCCACAGGGATTTTACCGGTCTTGAAATCTAGCCAGCCTTGGTCGCACCGGCCTCATCCTTGATTTCGGCGAAGTCCTCTTCGCGCAACTCGGGCAGATCTTTCGCACAGTACGGACTGCCCAGATCCTTCAGCGCACCGCACATACCCTCCAGCTTGCCGTCCACCGCCTGGAGGTGGTCAAGCAATTGGCCAATGGCACGCGCTACCGGGTCAGGCATGTCTTCGCTGACACCGTAGGCATCGAAGCCGATCTTCTCAGCCATGGCCTTGCGCTTGGCTTCCTGCTCGTCGCCAACCTCCGGCTTGACGATGATTCGGCCAGGGATACCCACTACCGTTGCGCCAGGCGGCACCGCCTTGGTCACCACGGCATTTGAACCCACCTTGGCACCCGCGCCGACAGTGAACGGCCCGAGCACCTTGGCGCCCGCCCCTACCACCACGCCATTTTCCAAGGTCGGATGACGCTTGCCTTTGTTCCAGCTCGTACCCCCCAGGGTCACGCCCTGATAGAGCGTCACGTCATCGCCAATCTCGGCGGTCTCGCCAATCACGATGCCCATGCCATGGTCGATAAAGAAGCGACGACCGACCTTGGCACCCGGGTGAATCTCGATCCCGGTCAACCAGCGTCCAAAGTTCGACACCAGCCGCGCCAGCCATTTCCAGCCCATGCCCCACAAGGCGCCAGACAGGCGGTGGATCCAGATCGCGTGCATGCCGGGGTAGCACGTCAGCACTTCAAAGGCGTTGCGCGCCGCCGGGTCACGGTGGAACACACTCTGGATATCTTCTCGCAAACGCTCGAACATTTTTAATCCTTCCGCTTAAGAAGCTCGCCACGGGCCGCTTTCTGGGTTTCCGTGAGGATGCCACGCAATATATTCATTTCTGCCCGGCTGACCGAGCTGCGTCCGTAAAGGCGACGCAGGCGTGCCATCAAGTGCCGTGGTTTTTCCGGATCGAGGAACTCGATGGCCACCAGGGTTTGCTCCAAGTGCTCATAGAACCGCTCCAGTTCGTCCATGGTGGCCAACTCGCCACTCTTGGTCGACGCCACTTCGTCCTTCTCCACCTTGCTCGGCTGGCCTTCAGCGGCCAGCCAGGCCATGCGCACTTCATAACTCAACACCTGCACCGCCGCCCCGAGGTTCAGCGAGCTGAACCCAGGGTCTGATGGGATGTGCACGTGGTAATGACATCGCTGCAGCTCTTCATTGGTAAGGCCGGAGTCTTCACGACCAAAGACCAAGGCAATTTCAGCGCCACCGGCGGCCTCTTCCACCACTTTAGTGCCGCATTCGCGCGGATCCAGCAGCGGCCAGGGGATGCGACGGTCGCGGGCACTGGTGCCGAGCACCAGGTTGCAGCCGACCAAGGCGTCTTCCAGGGTGGCGACGACCTGGGCTTTTTCCAGGATGTCATTGGCACCGGACGCACGGGCATCAGCCTCGTGGTGCGGGAACACACGCGGTTCGACCAGCACCAGGCGCGTCAGCCCCATGTTTTTCATGGCTCGCGCCACCCCGCCGATGTTGCCGGGATGACTGGTATTGACCAAGACGACACGAATGTTTTGCAGCAAGGGAGGCGCTCTCGGACACGGGAAAGGGGAGCAAATCTTACAGAACAGCCTAAGGTTATGCCATGAAAGCTAACGTCGTCCTTCACCTGAAGAAAGTTTCTGCTAGAATGCTCGGCTTTCTTTAACAACCTTAGGTGACACATCCATGCAGCCCATGCTGAATATCGCGCTGCGCGCCGCCCGCAGCGCCAGTGAATTGATCTTCCGCTCCATCGAGCGCCTGGATACCATCAAGGTCGACGAAAAAGACGCCAAGGATTACGTATCCGAGGTGGATCGCGCCGCCGAACAGAAAATCATCGACGCTCTGCGCAAGGCCTACCCTACCCACGGCATCCTCGGTGAAGAAACCGGCCTGCACAAAGGCAGCGGCGAAGGCGAAGACTACCTGTGGATCATCGACCCACTGGATGGCACCACCAACTTCCTGCGCGGCATCCCGCACTTTGCCGTGAGCATCGCGTGCAAATACCGTGGCCGCCTGGAACACGCCGTTGTCCTGGACCCCGTCCGCCAGGAAGAATTCACCGCCAGCCGTGGCCGTGGCGCCCAGCTGAACGGTCGTCGCCTGCGCGTCAGCGGTCGTACCAGCCTGGACGGCGCCCTGCTGGGTACCGGCTTCCCGTTCCGTGACGACCAGATGGACAACCTGGAAAACTACCTGGGCATGTTCCGCGCCCTGGTTGGCCAGACTGCCGGCATCCGTCGCGCCGGCGCAGCGAGCCTGGACCTGGCTTATGTGGCCGCGGGTCGTTTCGATGCGTTCTGGGAGTCGGGCCTGTCCGAGTGGGACATGGCTGCAGGCGCCCTGCTGATCCAGGAAGCGGGCGGCTTGGTGAGCGACTTCACCGGCGGTCACGACTTCCTTGAGAAAGGCCACGTGGTTGCCGGCAACACAAAATGCTTCAAGGCAGTGCTGACGGCTATCCAGCCGCACCTGCCGGCTTCGCTGAAGCGCTAAGCGAGCGAGCACAAAAAAAGCACCCCGAGGGGTGCTTTTTTTATGCCTGGGCGTTGGGAACACCCAATACCCACGGATGCACACTCAATCCAATGGGGAGCCGACGTACCCACTCCCCCATCTGGACCGACGCCAGCCCTTGATTACTGCTGGTTCTGGCCGAGGACCAGGCGACCTTCTTTGTCGACTGGAATCTGACCACCTGGGTCGCGATCCATACGCACGGTGCCTTCCTTGCCATCGAGGTTGTAACGCACGTCATAGCCGACCACTTTGTCGCTGATGTCGTTGACGGTGTTACAACGGGTTTGGGTGGTGGTGTAGGTATCGCGGTTCTGCATGCCTTCCTGAACCTTGTTACCGGCGTAGCCGCCACCGACCGCACCGGCCACCGTAGCCAGCTTCTTGCCATTACCGCCACCGACCTGGTTGCCCAGCAGGCCACCAGCCAGGGCACCCACGACGGTACCGACGATCTGATGTTGATCCTGAACCGGCTTCTGCCGGGTCACAGCGACGTCCTTGCAGACCTCGCGCGGGGTTTTAATCTGGGTTTTCACCGGCTGCACCGCCAGCACTTGCGCATACTCAGGGCCGCTTTTTACCAGGCTGTAGGTGGCAACAGCACCCCCGGCAGTCACACCGACAGCACCCAATACCGCACCAACCAGCAACGACTTGTTCACGTTGAACCTCCTGACCATCACAAGCGGACCGAAACGTCCGCGCTATACCCAGCCTTGGAGCAAAAAAAAAGGCGCGAGTTCAATACTCGCGCCTTTCTTGTAACAGCGATCGACAAACACCCATCAAGGGCGGTCGTCGACCTCCTTGCCGGTGGCGGCAGGAGGGATCAAGTCTTCGCTGTTGAGGTTCAGCCAGATCAGCACCACGTTGGCGATGTAGATCGACGAGTAGGTGCCCGCCAGGACGCCGATGAACAGCGCCAGGGAGAAGCCCCACAGGTTGTCGCCACCGAAGATCATCAGCGCGGCAATCGCCAGCAAGGTGGAGATCGACGTCGCCATGGTCCGCAGCAGGGTCTGGGTGGTCGAGATGTTGATGTTCTCGATCAGCGTCGCCTTGCGCAGCACACGGAAGTTCTCACGAACCCGGTCGAATACCACGATGGTGTCGTTGAGTGAGTAACCAATGATCGCCAGCACGGCCGCCAATACGGTCAGGTCGAAGGTGATCTGGAAGTACGCCAGGATACCCACGGTCACGATCACGTCGTGGATCAGCGACACAATGGCGCCGACACCGAACTTCCACTGAAAGCGGAAAGCCAGGTAGATCATGATGCCGACCAGCGCCATCAGCATGCCGAGGCCGCCCTGGTCGCGCAGCTCTTCACCGACCTGCGGGCCCACGAACTCGACGCGCTTGACCGACGCCGGGTTATCGCCGCCGACCTTCTGCAAGGCCTCGGCAACCTGGTGACCCAGTTGCGGGTCTTCGCCCGGCATACGCACCAGCAGGTCGGTGGTGGCACCGAAGCTCTGCACGATGGCTTCGTGATAGCCGGCTTTGACCAGCTCGTTGCGCACCAGGGTAACGTCGGCCGGCTTCTCGTAGGTCAGCTCGATGAGCGTACCGCCGGTGAAGTCCAGACCGTAGTTCAGGCCCTTATGGAACCAGCTGAACAACGCCAGAACGGTAAGGAGCACGGTGACGCCGAACGCAACGTTGCGAACGCCCATGAAGTTGATTGTACGTAACATGGCAGCCCCTTAAATCCACAACTTCTTGAAGTCACGCCCGCCAAAGATCAGGTTGACCATTGCGCGGGTCACCATGATGGCCGTGAACATCGAGGTAAAGATACCGAGGGACATGGTCACCGCAAAACCTTTGACCGGGCCGGTGCCCATGGCAAAGAGAATCCCGCCGACCAGCAAGGTGGTCAAGTTGGAGTCGAGAATCGCGGTAAATGCCCGGCCGAAGCCTTCGTTGATTGCACGCTGTACGGTCATGCCCGCCGCGATCTCTTCACGGATCCGCGAGAAGATCAGTACGTTGGCGTCTACCGCCATACCCATGGTGAGTACGATACCGGCGATACCTGGCAGGGTCAGTGTAGCGCCCAGCAGCGACATCAAGGCCAGCAGCATCACCATGTTGCCCGCCAGGGCCACGGTGGCGATGATGCCGAAGAAGCGGTAGATGGCGATGATGAACAGCGACACGAACAGCATGCCCCACAAGGCCGCGTCGATACCCTTGGTGATGTTGTCGGCACCCAGGCTCGGGCCGATGGTACGTTCTTCAGCGAAGTACATCGGCGCAGCCAGGCCACCGGCACGCAGCAGCAGGGCCAGTTCCGAGGACTCGCCCTGGCCGTTCAGGCCAGTGATACGGAACTGAGCACCCAGCGGCGACTGGATGGTCGCCAGGCTGATGATCTTCTTCTCTTCCTTGAAGGTCTGAACCGGCACGTCTTTCTCGACGCCATTGACCATCTGCTTGGTATAGGTGGTCACCGGGCGTTGCTCGATGAAGATCACCGCCATACTGCGACCGACGTTGCTGCGCGTGGCGCGGCTCATCAGTTCGCCACCATGACCATCCAGGCGGATGTTCACTTCAGGGGTGCCGTGCTCGCCGAAACCGGCCTTGGCGTCAGTTACCTGGTCACCGGTGATGATCAAGCCACGCTCGATCAGCGCTGGAGGACGGTTGCCTTCGCGGAACTCGAACTCTTCGGCAGTGGCGCGGGTAGCACCCGGCTCAGCCGCCAGACGGAATTCCAGGTTGGCAGTCTTGCCCAGGATACGCTTGGCTTCAGCGGTGTCCTGCACGCCCGGCAGCTCAACCACGATGCGGTTGGCGCCCTGGCGCTGGACGATCGGCTCGGCCACACCCAGCTCGTTGACGCGGTTACGCACCGTGGTCAAGTTCTGCTTGATGGAGTATTCGCGGATTTCCGCCAGCTTGGCTGGGGTCATCGCCAGACGCAGCACAGGTTGACCGTTCAGGTCGGCCGGTACGATGTCGAAATCGTTGAAGTTCTTGCGGATGAGGGCACGGGCCTGTTCGCGGGACGCTTCGTCAGAGAAGCCCAGCTGGATGGCACCATTGAGCTGCGGCAGGCTGCGATAACGCAGGCGCTCTTTACGCAGCAAGCTCTTCACGTCGCCTTCGTAGACCTTCAAGCGCGCGTCGAGGGCTTTGTCCATGTCGACTTCCAGCAGGAAGTGCACACCACCGGACAAGTCCAGGCCCAGCTTCATCGGGTGCGCGCCGATCTTGCGCAACCAGGTTGGCGTGGTCTGTGCCAGGTTGAGCGCGACAACATAGTCGTCACCCATGGCCTTGCGTACGACATCCTTGGCTGGCAATTGGTCTTCTGCCTTGGTCAGGCGCAACAAACCGCCCTTCGCATCAGCCGCCAATGTTGCCGCCTTGACCTGGATACCCGCGTCAGTGAGCGCTTTGCTCGCGCGTTCCAGGTCAGCCTGATTGACCTGCAGCGAAGTGCTGGCGCCAGTGATCTGGATCGCCGGGTCATCAGGATAGAGATTGGGAGCGGAATAAATAAAACCGATCGCCAGCACCGCCAGGATCAGTACGTATTTCCACAGAGGGTATTTGTTCAGCATCACGCCGCCCGCTTATAACGCGGGGCGCCTTGCGCGCCCCGTCGATTGGTAAAGGTTGTTACTTAGATCGCTTTGAGCGTGCCTTTTGGCAGCGTGGCGGCGATGGCGCCCTTCTGGAACTTCATTTCTACGGTGTCGGAGACTTCCAGTACCACGAAAGCATCGGAAACCTTGGTGATCTTGCCAGCGATACCGCCGGTGGTCACAACTTCGTCACCTTTCTGCAGGCTGCCAAGCAGGTTCTTCTGCTCTTTGGCGCGCTTGGCCTGTGGACGCCAGATCATCAGGTAGAAGATGACCAGGAAGCCGACCAGGAAAATCCACTCGAAACCACCGCCCATAGGACCGGCAGCGGCAGGCGCAGCGGCGTCAGCCATGGCGTTAGAGATAAAAAAGCTCATTTAGCACTCCAGTTGCAAATAGTGAATCTTAGGGTCGGAAAACTCAGTCCAAGGGCGGCACAGGGAGCCCGCGCTTGGCATAGAAGGCATCGACGAAGGCGGCCAATGTACCCTGTTGAATAGCCTCGCGCAAACCAGCCATCAGGACTTGGTAGTGACGCAAATTGTGGATGGTATTCAACATGCTACCCAGCATTTCCCCACACTTGTCCAGATGGTGCAGATAAGCACGGGAGAAGTTCTGGCAGGTGTAGCAATCACAGGTGGGATCCAGCGGCGAATCATCATGGCGATGGAACGCGTTACGGATCTTCAGCACGCCTGTATCGATGAACAGATGCCCATTGCGGGCATTACGGGTTGGCATCACGCAATCGAACATGTCCACACCGCGGCGCACACCCTCTACGAGATCTTCCGGTTTGCCAACGCCCATAAGGTAACGAGGTTTGTCAGCCGGCATAAGGCCTGGCAGGTAATCCAGCACCTTGATCATCTCGTGCTTGGGCTCGCCCACCGACAGACCGCCGATGGCCAGGCCGTCAAAACCGATCTTGTCCAGGCCTTCCAGCGAGCGTTTGCGCAGGCTTTCGTGCATGCCGCCCTGGACGATACCGAACAGCGCCGCCGTGTTGTCGCCATGGGCATTCTTGGAGCGCTGGGCCCAACGCAGGGACAACTCCATGGAAATACGCGCGACGTCTTCGTCGGCCGGGTACGGCGTGCACTCGTCGAAAATCATCACGATGTCGGAGCCCAGGTCGCGCTGCACCTGCATCGACTCTTCGGGGCCCATGAACACCTTGGAACCGTCCACCGGCGAGGCGAAGGTCACGCCCTCCTCTTTGATCTTGCGCATGGCGCCCAGGCTGAACACCTGGAAACCACCCGAGTCGGTCAGGATAGGGCCTTGCCACTTCATGAAGTCATGCAGGTCGCCATGCTTCTTGATCACTTCCGTGCCCGGGCGCAGCCACAGGTGGAACGTGTTGCCGAGGATGATCTCGGCGCCGGTGGCAACGATGTCACGCGGCAGCATGCCCTTGACGGTGCCGTAGGTGCCCACCGGCATGAACGCCGGGGTCTCGACGGTGCCGCGCGGGAAGGTCAGGCGACCACGACGGGCCTTGCCGTCGGTGGCGAGCAGTTCAAACGACATACGACTCATAGTTGTTCCTCTGGGCCGCGTGGCGCCGGGTTACGGGTGATAAACATCGCATCACCGTAGCTGAAAAAACGGTACCCATTGTCGATGGCGGCTTGATAAGCGGCCATGGTCTCGGGGTAACCGGCAAATGCCGACACCAGCATCAACAGCGTGGATTCCGGCAAATGGAAGTTGGTGACCAGGCAATCGACCACATGGAACGGCCGGCCTGGGTAAATGAAGATATCGGTGTCGCCACTGAACGGCTTGAGCACACCATCACGCGCCGCACTTTCCAGCGAGCGCACGCTGGTGGTGCCCACGGCCACCACCCGCCCGCCGCGCGCCTTGCACGCTTGAACCGCGTCCACGACGTCCTGGCTGACTTCCAGCCATTCGCTGTGCATATGGTGGTCTTCGATGTTATCCACACGCACCGGCTGAAACGTACCGGCCCCCACGTGCAGGGTCACATAGGCGGTCTCGACGCCCTTGGCCGCAATCGCATCCAGCAGCGGCTGGTCGAAATGCAGCCCGGCCGTTGGCGCGGCAACAGCGCCAGGGCGCTGCGAATAGACCGTCTGATAGCGCTCGCGGTCCGAGTCTTCGTCGGGGCGGTCTATATAAGGAGGCAACGGCATATGGCCGACACGCTCCAGCAGCGGCAAGACCTCTTCGGCGAACTTGAGTTCGAACAGCGCATCATGACGCGCCACCATCTCGGCTTCGCCACCGCCATCGATGAGGATGCTCGACCCCGGTTTCGGCGACTTGCTGGAGCGCACATGGGCCAGCACGCGATGGCTGTCCAGCACCCGCTCCACCAGAATTTCCAGCTTGCCGCCGGAAGCTTTCTGGCCAAACAGCCGCGCCGGAATCACCCGGGTATTGTTGAACACCATCAGATCGCCTGGGCGCAAATGCTCAAGCAAATCAGTAAATTGACGGTGTGCGAGGGCACCGCTCACCCCGTCCAGGGTCAGCAGTCGACTGGCGCGACGCTCGGCCAAAGGGTGGCGAGCGATCAGCGAATCAGGGAGCTCAAAAGTAAAGTCAGCAACGCGCATGATGGGGTTCGTCTAGCAGGGCCGGGAAGTCTAGCGGAAATAGTCAAAATTGACCATGAAACGTGATTGACCAACGGTAATCACCTCTCTATACTTCGCCGCCATTGAGCCCTGATGGCGGAATTGGTAGACGCGGCGGATTCAAAATCCGTTTTCGAAAGGAGTGGGAGTTCGAGTCTCCCTCGGGGCACCATCTTAAAAAAAGACCTTGAAATTCAAGGTCTTTTTTTTCGCCTGTAGAAAAGTGGGCGGTCAGCAGAATTACCGATCACCGCCTGCTCTCAACTTCAAACACCCCCCCCCTGTGGGAGCGGGCCTGCCTGCGAAGGCGCCAGCCCCAGCGGTAGCAATATACGCACAGCGCCAAATAGCCTTCAGGCAGAAATTTTTGACAACGATAAGGCACTTGCATTTGCCGATAGCTACTGCAAAAGCCACCCTGATCGCAACATGAGCCAGTTAGCACTGGCCTTGGTAGAGAGCCAATACCGTAATACTCAAGGAACACTGGCCTAATTTTCATAATCAGATATGGCTTGGCGATTCAGAAGGATTGTCAAAATGAGAATGTTCTAATCGTCGCTGACAAAAGGAGGAATGGCGATGAAGCGCTCCCTCAGCCATTGATGCAGCGCAGTCACTGCCCGTGACACCTGCCCGCGATGAGGGCAGGCGAAACTCAGCGGGTACACATCGCCGGGATAGTCGGTCAGCAGTACCACTAGACGGCCTGCGTGTACGTCGGCGCAGACGTCCAGCCAGGATTTGTAGGCGATCCCTTCACCCTGCAGGGCCCAGCGGCGCACTATATCGGCGTCATCGCTGAACAACGGGCCGGCGACGTGAACCGTTTGCGTACCCAATTGCCAGCGGTCATGCAGCCGGCCGTTTTGCAGGTAGGGCAGGCACGCGTGACGCGACAGGTCCTGCGGCGTTCGTGGCGCGTCATGGCGGGCCAGGTAGTCCGGAGACGCCACCAGCACCCGACGGTTAGTGGGCACCAGGGGCAAGGCAATGTAGTTGGCGTCTTCGTTCAGCCCGTAGCGAATGGCCACATCCACGGGGTCACGAAACAGGTTGCTCACGTGGTCAGAGAGCAGAAAACGCAGGTTCAACTCGGGGTGCAAGCGGCGGAATTCGGTGAGCCACGGCAGCAGGATATTGCGCCCCAGGTCCGACGGGGCGGCGATCTGCAGGGTGCCACGCAACGGCGCATTGTCACCGTGCAGGTTGGCCCGACCTTGCTCCAGGTGTTCGAGCACTGACCGCGCCGTGGGCAGGTACTGCTCACCTTCAGCGCTGAGGCGCAAGCTGCGCGTCGTGCGGGTGAACAGGCGCACCTCCAGTTCCCGCTCCAGCCGCTTGATCGCGGCGGCCACCTGCCCCGGCAGCAAATCAGCCTCAACCGCGGCGGCGGTAAAGCTGCCCAGGGCGGCGCTGCGCAAGAACAAAGCAAGGTCATCGATACGGATCATTTTCGCTACCAGAGTGAAAGTGTTGCTGCATTGTGTTGATTTTTCTTTGTAGTGGAAACGGTAAAGATGCTCGCAACCCCCTCATCAATGAGTTGCCATGAAAGCCATCGCCTTTACCGAACACGGTCTACCCATCCACGACCCGCGCTCACTGCAAGACGTCAATATTGCCGCGCCAACGCCTGGCCCTAGGGACCTGCTGGTGGAAGTGGAGGCGGTCGCGGTCAACCCGGTGGACACCAAAGTCCGCTCCGGCAGCTTCGCCAAGGAACCGAAGGTGCTCGGCTGGGACGCGGCCGGTACCGTGCGCGACGTCGGCGCCGAAGTCCGTTTGTTCAAGCCGGGGGACAAGGTCTACTACGCCGGCTCGCTGACCCGGGCAGGCAGTTACAGTGAACTGCAGGTGGTGGACGAGCGTATTGTCGGGCACCGGCCTCAGTCGTTGAGCGCTGCCCACGCTGCGGCCTTACCGCTGACCTCGATCACCGCCTGGGAATTGTTGTTTGATCGCCTGGGTGTACGCGAAGACGGCGGCGATGGCGATGTGTTGCTGGTGGTAGGTGCCGCCGGCGGCGTGGGCTCGATGCTGGTGCAACTGGCTCGCGAGTTGACCGGCATGACCGTGATCGGTACCGCCTCGCGCCCGGAGACTGTCGACTGGGTCAAGCGCATGGGCGCCGATCACGTGATAGACCATCGCCAGCCGATGCTGGCCCAACTGCAGGCGCTGGGCGTTGGCGAGGTGAGTCATGTGGCCAGCCTGACACACACCGAAGAGCATTTGCCGCAATTGATCGAAGTGTTGCGACCACAAGGGCGCCTGGGAGTGATCGATGATCCCCGCAGCCTGGACGTGATGCCGCTCAAGCTCAAGTCATTGTCACTGCACTGGGAGTTGATGTTCACCCGCTCGCTGTTCGAAACCCCGGACATGATCCACCAGCATCATCTGCTCAATCGCATCGCCAAACTGATCGACCAAGGCATTTTGCAGACCACCCTGGGTGAGCATTTCGGCGCTATCAATGCGGCCAACATGCGCCGTGCCCATGCGCTGGTCGAGAGCAACAAGGCGCGTGGCAAGATTGTGCTGGAGGGGTTTGCATGAATACCTTGATCAAGTCCATGGGGTTGACGCTGATGGTGTCGATGACCTCAGGCTGCGCCAGCCAACACCCGAACCTTTCCCCCAACGGAGCGACCGCTATGCAAAAGCCCTTGGTATCCATCGCCGTGCTCAAGGCCAAACCCGGTCAGCAGCAGGCACTCAAGCAAGGCTTGTTGGCGCTGGTTGAACCAACGCGCACCGAGCCCGGTAACCTTGACTATGTGCTGTTTGAGCTGCGTGACGAGCCGGGTACGTTCTACATGCGTGAAGCCTTTAAGAATCAGGCCGCCCTCGATGCGCACTTTGCAACGCCGTACTTCAAGGAATTTGCAGCAAATGCCGATAGCTTGCTCAAGGAGCCTTTGCAACTGATCTTCCTTGAACAGGTTTCAAACTAAGATAGAGCAAACTCTCAAGCGGCAATGACCCTCGCTGCGCAAGCGCTGAGGGTCAAACCGCATCCAAAAAAACACAGCGATTCACTTGAAATCCCACCGATAACAGTCTGATGACCTCATAGCAACCTCCGTGAATAGATAGCTCGCGAGGGCTTGGCAGGTGCAGTCTTTCATCATCAACAAGAATGTTCAGCCTAAAGGCGACTAGGCGGTACACAACACCACAACCGGCTGTATTCATATGCCACAGCGCTGCAGTTGCAGCTCGATCAACATGGGCGAACGAGAAGATCAGCGGATGCTTCCACTGCTGCAACCCGTGCCATACGACTTAAGGTTCTATCAACGGGGAGCATTTACCAACGCAGGCGCGCACTCAAGCAGGCCATAGGAATTTGTATCCCTGCTTACATAATTGAGCTGCAACCCACGATTTATATGAAACACGCGAGTCTCCCTCGGCCCATCCTAAAAAAAGATCATGAAACTCACGACCGTTTTTCCTCTGTAGAAAAGTGCGCGCCCTACACAATCAACCACCGCTACCTCACAAGATCGTACAAGCCCCACCACCCCCTCCCTCGCTAACCTGACGTCTCCCCCCATCCGAGCACCCGTCATGGTCCAGCCACTGCCCTCAACCCACCCCATAAACCTCACTCATAAAGCCTCCCTGATCGACCAACAATGGAGCCCACGCGTCGTCGCCGAGATGAACGACTACCAGTTCAAGGTGGTACGCATCGAAGGCGAGTTCATCTGGCATTCCCACCCCGAAACCGACGAGGCCTTCCTGGTACTCGAAGGCACCCTGCGTATCGACCTTCCAGGCGGTCCGGTCTATGTGGCGCAAGGTGAGCTGTACGTGGTCCCTCGTGGCGTAGAGCACCGCACAGCCTCCGAAGGCGAGGCCAAGCTGATGATGATCGAGCCACGGGGCATCTTGAATACCGGGCATGAAGGTGGGGAGCGTACCGCTGTGAATGATCAGTGGATCTGAAGCTGGCATTTGCTTGAGGTCGCCCGCCCGCTCGAACCGGAGATGATCTTGCGACGAACCCAAGCAACCTGCACGTGGAAGACGGCGATACTGACACCACTTACCCTGTCAGCCTTGAACAGGCCGAGACGCGGCCGCCCTTGCCGAGCGGCCGGTAGGGTTATTTCAGTAAGGCGATCAGCGTGCAGACCACCGTGATCGCCAACGCCGGCCACTGCATCGGCATAAAAAAGAAGTGGTGGCGCACGCCATCGGTGTGCGGTTTTCGGTTCAGTACAACGCCCAGCACGGTGTTGATCGCTGAACCCACCCCGAAGCCGATCAACACCTGCATCAGCGATGTGTTGCCGGGTTTGACGCTGGGGTCGGGCCACAGCCACATCAACAGCAGCACCATGGCCACCGGTGTAAACAACGTCAGCCAGCCTGCGCCGCGATAAATCATCGTTTTATCCTCAGCTATGATGCGGCCGGCTCAAGCCAGCTCGCGTGTGTGTCGTTCAGCCGCAAACACGGCGTCGAGGGTATTGAGGAACAGGTCGTGGCTCAGAATGCCGGTGGCGATGGTCGACAACACGGGGTTGCCGCTCTCGTCCTTGATCACCACTTTTTCGGTCCAGGCGTTGAGGTCGACGGTGCGCAGCGACGACATCGGCACGTTGCGGCCCTGGTACTCCAGGAATGCGCGGCTGACCAAGATCGGTGTGGTGGTAATTTTCAGGAAGTTGCCGCTCACGCGCTTGCCCCAGACCTGCCCCGAGCTGATGCAGTTGAACGTCACCGCCGCACCCATCTCCAGCGTCGCGATCACTGCCGGCATGCGTGCACGTACGTGCAGTTCGCGCACCAATTGCTGGAACTCGTAGAAGCCCTTGAGGCTTTCAGTCACCCGATGGAACGGCTCGGATGCGTTACGGCGATAGGCCAGGTTGGTGATCATGCCGGTCATCACGGTTTGCCCGGAGCCGAACAGGTACAGGTCTTCGATATCGGCGAACGCCGTATACTCGCGTTGCTCGTTGATGATGCGCTCGATGCCGAACTCAAACACGTTGTAGCGTGGGGCGCGCAGTTTTTTGTGCCAGGCGTAGGCCGCAAACACGCCCAGGGCGAGTACGGCCAGCAAGGCACTGGTGGCGTAGATAAGGGTATGCGGGTTGGCGAAGTTCAAGGCCATGCCACGTGACGTCTGGAGGTTGACCGGGCCATCGTTGCCCGATGGCAGGATCGTGCCCAGGTACAGCACGAAACCGGCCAGGGCAAGCAACACAACCCCGAAGACCACACTGAAAATCAGGAAGCCCTTGCCGTGGCGAAAACTGGCGACCCGTTCGCCGGTGGCGGAAGGTGCTTGGGTGGGCGATGACTGCATGAGTGTTTGCGTCCTTGTAATGGGTTAAGCCGTGCACCCTCTCCGTCTGGTGGCCGGGTGCGCTTGGCACGGCCAGTTGGAACATGGCTAACTAATATCGTTCCTCGGGCCCAGGACTTTGCGGTGGCGGGAGCCGCCACGTTCACGGTAGTGGGTCTTTTTTTTCACGCGCAGAACAGTGATCATCGCCGTCCCCCACACCCCGAGGAACCGACACCATGGAATTGACGCTGGAAGCGGTTGCGCTTTTTGCACTGAAGCTGGTGCACGAGACGGACGGCGGCAGCCCGGTTTTGCGGGATGATCCGGTGATGGACGGGTATGAGCGGGAAGTGTTTGGGTTGTTGGTGCGGCAAGGCAATTTGGCCGTTATTCAATCCAAACTAGCGGAATGTGTCGATCAAGCACTTGAGGCATTGGGCGGCCCCGATACGGTGATGGGCCGCGAGCTGCAACGGTTGGCGAGTGATGTGCAACACGCTGCTCAGTTGGATGAACTGCGCGGACCACTGACCAACCTGAAGGATTACCTCAAAGACATCCAGTAAGGCGCTCTACCGCCGCCCTTCAACCGCCATCCGCACCGCCAACCCCATCAGCACCGAGCCCATCAGCCAGCGCTGCACCACTTGCCAGCCCGGGCGGGTGACAAAAAACACCGCGATCGAACCCGCCATGGTGGCAATCAGCGCGTTGACGCTCACGCTGATGAAAATCTGCGTAAAGCCCAGCACCAGGGATTGCGCCAGCACACTGCCGTGGCCGTTCGGGTCGATGAACTGGGGCAGCAACGACATATACATCACCGCCACCTTGGGGTTCAGCAGGTTGGTCACCAGGCCCATGGTGAACAGCTTGCGCGGGCTGTCCTGGGGCAGGGACTGAACCTGGAACGGCGAACGGCCACCCGGCTTGATCGCCTGCCAGGCCAGGTAAGCCAGGTACAGTGCACCGCCCAATCGCAGGGCGTCGTAGGCAAATGGCACCGCCATCACCAACGCGGTGATCCCCAATGCCGCGCACAGCATGTACACCAAAAAGCCCAACGCAACGCCGCCCAAGGAAATAAAGCCCGCGGTACGCCCTTGGCAAATCGACCGCGAGATGAGGTAAATCATGTTCGGGCCGGGCGTCAGCACCATGCCGAGTGAAATCAGCGCATAGGCCAACCAGCTGGACACTTCAGGCATCGTTTGGCTCCTTGATTGTTGTTCTGTCGACGTGAAACATTTGGCCAACGTTGTAGGCTTGGACGCCATGGTAGGGCGTTCAAAATGCGCGTGTTAGATACAGATCCGCGAGCAAAACGTCATACACCCACCGCACCACTCACCCAAGGGCAGGCCCATGATCGACTTCAACAACAAAGGCTTCTTCAAGCTCAAGCAAAACAATGAATACGCCGAACGCGTCTCGGCCCTGCTGCTCGACGGTGAGGAAGTGGTCGACGCCTACAAGGCCATGCGTGACGGTGTGGTGTTCACCACCAAGCGCATCATCGCGGTGAACGTGCAAGGCATTACCGGCAGCAAGAAGGACTTCACCTCGCTGCCGTATAAGAACATCGTGGCGTATTCGGTGGAGACGTCCGGGACGTTTGATCTGGACTCGGAGCTGGAGATTTACTTTTCGTCGTTGGGGAAGGTGAAGTTCGAGTTCACGGGGAAGACGTCGATTGTGGAAATCTCGCGGTTGATTTCCAAGCATCTGCTGGGCTGATCGGCGGGCAAAAAAGACCTTGGCGTCCCGAGGTCTTCTTTACTGCAGGCGCGCTATTGCCTTAGGTTTTTCAGGCGCAGTTACCCTCAGTCAAAGTCACACCTTCACATATAAAATTTATAGCATGACCTCATAAGGTCCAAGCAGCTTACTTGTCTGTGCCAGCCCTTGTCGCATCAACATCTCAAGATAACTTCCCGCCTCCATCGGAGGCCGCTTCTCCCTAAGTGCCGCCGGGTAGAGAACACAAGCATCATATACAGCGGTAAAAGGCGAACACCTCATCCGTCATACCCCATTCCCAGCTCCTGGGCCTGATTCGCCAGCGCTTCCATTGCTTCCTGGCTTTCCTCATCTCGCCGCTGCTTGAACGCCATCAAATCCGAAAACCGGATTCGCCGATGCCGACCGGTTTTCGTAAAGGGAATAGCGCCTTCCTCCAGCATCTTGACCAGGTGTGGCCGTGAAACGTTAAGCAGGTCAGCGGCCTCCTGCGAGGTGAGTTCGGCATGCACCGGGACTACCTTGACGGCATTGCCGATAGCCAACTCGCCCAGGATATCCACCAACAGGCGCAGTGCTGAGGTTGGGAGTACGAGGGTGTGGGGTTTGTCTTCTTTGTCAAAGATGTCGATGCGCTGGGTTTCAAATTTGGTCGATAGCAAGGACGCCAATTCGCGCTGGCCTTGTACGGCGGCTTCGACTTCCTTTTCCAGCGGAAGGATCGTTTTGGGAAGGTGGTTGGTGATCATGATGCAGCTCCGGCGACACTTAATTCAGTTGCGACCGAAGCTAAACGAAACAAACGAAAATCGCAATATTCGAAACAAGTTGCCGAAAGAAGCACTGTCCACTTTTCCCACGCCAACCACCGAATTAAGCCGACATAACCTTCTGGGCCCCCCTCGTAGGCTCACTTCCTCGCACAAGGAAGTCAGCCCGTCATGTCAGAACGCTTTTATCCGCCCACCGAAGAAGCGATACGCAAACGACGGATCCTGACTCCGCAGCCATCGCGCGTGTCCTATTTGCCGTCTGTTGATTATTTCGAACCACCCCCTGCCCCGGCCCCCACGCTCGCCAAACCGCCCGGCTGCGTTTTCCTCAAGCCCTGCCAACTGCCTGACGGCATCACCCAATACTTCAACCCGGCCGGGTATGTCCCGCTGGAACTCATCAAGGAGTACGCCCATTTAAGCCTGCTGGGCGGGCGTGAGGTGGGCAGCCGGGGCACAGTCGCCTTGCGCAAGATTGGCGGCAGTGAACTGTCCGCAGGCCTGGGGCAATTGGCGTTGCGCTCGGCGGTTCTGGAGTCGGCGGTGACTGCCGTCGGGTCCGCTGCCGGGGGCCTGCTCACGGGGTTGGTGGCGCTGGCCTGGCCGTCGGAGCTGGGTGATAGCGCGCTCTACAGCGAGGAGCAGTTACGCACGATGCAACGGGCGCGTTCGCACATGCGTCTGCATATCGAGCAACGCGAGGACGGCACGCTCAAGGGGTATGGGTTTTACACGGGCAACCATGCCGATTGGCAAATGATTGATGTGGTGCAGTTCCAACACCGTGGCGATCAGTTTGTGGCAGATCTGGATGAGGGTGTGGAGTTGATCTGGACGCCCGCCGTTGATCCAAGTGACACCTTAGGTATTCCAGCCTTGGAGGCTGCGCCGCAAGCGCCAGTGATCTGGATTTATCCGCCGACGGAGAAGGCCGCGCAGATTCTGGTGAACCCGATTTATCCACCGGAGTACCGGGATTTTATCCTGGTGTTCCCGGTGGAGTCGGGGGTTGGGCCGCTGTATGTGGTGGTGAATGAGCCTCGGAAGGGCTTGAAAAACCCAGACCACAGTTACTTTCCAGCACCCAAAACCGAGGACATTACGGGTTTCCCTGGTTTGATAGAACAGAAGAGAAAGACGCGAAAACGTAATGGTGGCGGTCTTCGGGAGCGTTGGAAGGACGCGAAAGGAAAGCGACTTTTTGAATGGGATTCAGAAAAAGGTGAACTGGAAGTCTACCGATACAGTGATGTGAAACACCTAGGTTCATTTGACCCTTATACCGGTGAGCGGCGTGGCCCGGCCAAAGATGAAAGACGTATAGAGAAATAAGTGGAGCGTTTGCGATGGCAATGAAAATACGGTTGCAATGGTTCAACAAACAAACAGAAATCCTGGAGGCAGCTGAATACTCAGCAGACTTTGAGGAAGACAACAGTATTCTTGAAGAACTCGATTTACACGAGGAACCGCAAATCTATGCAGGAGGATTTGACGTACTCCCAAGTTGGATAGTGATTCTTCAGCCACATTTCCGGCGGGTGATAGAGCCCAATCTTTTCGACTTCCAGATTTCTTTTCACTACCAAGGCGCCTGGCCACCGCCCCCAAAGCAACCCAAAAAGGCGTCTTGATGTGATGAAACCCACACTGCAAAAGCCCGTCCTCTACCGCTCAGTCAACACCCGAACCCACGGCGTGCGCCACGGCAGTTGTCGCGCCTACCGGTACGAGCGGCACACCAAAAGCGAAAAAGGCAAACTTTCAAACCGCGGTTCGATGCACAGCCATCTACGACACGGCTTTGATTACACCCCGCTGTTCCGGTTTCTCCTATCCAAAGTCGGCCACCCGTGGGATGAGGTTTTCAGCGAAGCCAAAGCCCGCTTGGATCGCCCGGAGCCCCTATTCTGGATCGTTGCGATGCATGAAGGCGACAAGGAGGAGTCCGTGAGAACGGATGAGAACAGCTACTACAGCGGTTTGTGTATCGACGAAGCAGGCCTGCTGCAAAAGGTCAACCCACAGCTGACACCCGAGCAGATGAAACCCGATTGTGATTGCTGCACCCATACGTTCAACGGTGTGGTACTCGCCCGCCCTTTTCCACGCAAACGGCGGGCAACACCCACCGCTTAATCAACCTTACTCACCCCGCCTTCGCTTCACTCCCCGCCCCACCAATCAACACACGATTCCCCGGATCCGTAATATCAAACACCTGCAGCGCACACGCCGAAGGATCCAGCTTGAACTGAAACTCCACCAGGTACACCTTTGCCTTCTCCGGGCTGAAGGTGCTCATCACCGGCCCACAGCTGTAGTAAACCCCGTTGCCCCGATTGCTCGCCGTGCTGGCCACGGTGAGTTGCTTGCCAGGATCGGCCTGGATTTCCAGCTGTGGAAAACGCTTGAACCCTGCACTGGCAACGGTTTGGTTGAGCTTGGCGATCCAGTTGAGGACGCGGCCTTCGCCAGTGTCCATCACGGTGCCGAGGGTTTCCATGCGCTGGTCGGGGTCGCCTTCGCGGCGGATCGAGAACTCGACGGGGGCGGTGCCGCCGTAGGCTTTCATGATGACTTTGGCGTGATCCGCATCGACGGCCACGGTTTTCTGCCGAAACTGGATGCCGTCCTTGAGCAGGCTGGGCGATGAGTCGCGTTGGTTGGATTGGCAGGCGCCCAGTGAGAGGGCGATGCAAAGCAGCGCGATGCGCTTCATGGGGATGTCCTTATCGGGGATGTAGAGTGAGAACTGGACCCGAATTTAAACAAATTGTTCCGCACGGGGGATGTGTGCCTGTCGTGCTGAAGGACAGCAGCGATACAGGCATTGTGGTTTGGCAGGCATACCGAGGTGATGCCTTCGCAGCCTCGCCAGGGCTCGACAGCTCCCACATTTAATCGGCGTCGCAGCAAGAATTGCGCTCACACTTCAGACCTAAATAAAGCCGACACCGCACATCCCCTGTGGGAGCTGTCGAGCTTCAGCGAGGCTGCGAAAGCGATGTATCAGCCGAAGAAGATACCCGCAATGCCGCCGCCATCGTAGCCTCGCCGGGGCTCGACAGCTCCCACATTTGATCGGCGTCGCAGCAAAAATTGCGCTCACACTTCAGACCCAAATAAAGCCGACACCGCACATCCCCTGTGGGAGCTGTCGAGCTTCAGCGAGGCTGCGAAAGCGATGTATCAGCCGAAGAAGATACCCGCAATGCCGCCGCCATCGCAGCCTCGCCGGGGCTCGACAGCTCCCACACTTAATCGGCGTCGCTCTGCGCTCCCCTTAGGGCTCGTTAAACACCAACCGCGCACATAACCCACCCTGCTTGCGGTTATGCAGTGCCAACCGGCAGCCGATCTTGCCGACGATCATCTGCACGATCGCCAACCCCAGCCCTGCGCCATTGGCATTGCCACGGCTGTAAAACCGCTCGAACAGGCGCTCGATGTGCGCCTCTTGAATCCCCGGTCCCTGGTCTTTCACGCTCAGGCAATGAGCACCAATCACCACTTTCACTTCGCTGCCCACAGGGGAAAAATTGAGGGCATTGGTGACCAGGTTCTGGAACGCAATGGCCAATGCCACAGGCTCGGTTTCTACCCAGCAATCCTCATTGCCTTCGAGCACCAGTTCCACCCCTTTTTCCATGGCCAGTGGCGTCAACTCGGCGAGTTCTTCGCGCACCAGTTCGGTCAGGTGCACACGCCCGCACACGGGGTTGTTCAACTGCGGTTCGATGCGCGCCATGGTCAGCAATTGGCTGCCGATGCGCGTGGCGCGGTCGACACCGTTGACCAGGAACTCCAACGCTTCGCCGCGCTGCTCCTCGGTGACAGCAGTCTGCGCGTTCTGGGCGTGAATGCGCAGGATCGCCAGCGGTGTGCGCAGTTCATGGGCAGCGTCGGCGATGAAACGGCGTTCGCGCTCCAGCAGCTCATCCACTTGAACCAACAGGCGGTTAAGCGCGGTTTGCATGGGCTCCAAGTCGCTGGGCAAAGGCTTGAGGTGCAAGGGTTGCAAGGTTTCGGCAGTCCGCCCACGGATGGACAGGGCCATCGCGCGCAGGGGTGTGAAGCCCCAGCCGATCACCAGCCAGATCAACAGCGCCAGCAACGGCACGCCGATCAGCGTCGGCCAGAGGGTGTGGCGCACGATACGCTGGATCAGGTCCTGGCGTATGTCATCGCGCTCGCCCACCCAGATCAGCAGCCCTTGCTGCGGGTCGGCGAGGAGGAAGGCGCACCAGTCGTTGCCGTTGTCCATCAGGTCGTGGGAACCGAGGGTCGCCGGCGGCGCTGCCAACACGGGGGCTTCGGCAGAGCGCACGAGCAATTCACCCTCACGGTTCCATACCTGGAAGGTCAGGCGGGTTTCATAGGGGTGGGCCACGCCATCCTCCCCCACGCGACTCATGGCCTGGTCGAACGCCTGGTACAAACGCTCCCAATCCGCTTCCCCTGGATCACGCTGGCGCAGCACACCTTGGAGCAGACGCGCACTCTGGGCGAGCTGGGCATCGTAGACTTCTTCGATCTCGTGGTGGCTATCGCGCAGCACCAACCAACTGATCAGGGCGTCACCCGCCAGGATCAGCAGTAATACCGGGATGAGGATACGCGCGCGGACCGAGGTCATGGCTTGAGCGCCAGCACATAGCCGACACCGCGCACGGTGCGGATCAGCTCGGTGGATAATTTTTTACGCAGGTTGTGGATCAGCACTTCCAAGGTGTTGCTCTCGACCCGATCCTGCCAGCCATACAACGCACGCGACAACCGCTCGCGGGTCACGACTTTGCCGGGGCGCACCATCAGTTGGTGCAGCAGTTGGTATTCCATCGGGGTGACGATGATGTCGGCGTCCTGGTAGCGCACCTGCTGGGTGACCGGGTCGAGGCTGATGCCGGCGTGTTCCAGCATCGGTTGCGCGCGGCCCTGGCTGCGGCGCAGCAGGGCGCGCACGCGGGCCTTGAGCTCTTCCACATCGAATGGCTTGACCAGGTAGTCGTCGGCACCCGCGTCCAGGCCGGCGATGCGTTCGCTGGTGCCGTCTCGCGCGGTGAGGATCAGAACCGGCACGTCGTGTTGCTCGGCGCGCAATTGCTGCAACAGATCAAGGCCATCGAGGCGCGGCAAGCCGAGGTCGAGCAGCAACAGGTCGAAGCTTTCCGTGCGCAGGGCATGCAGGGCCGCGAGGCCATCCTGCAACCAATCGAGGGTATAGCCTTCGGCGCCCAACGCCACGCGAATCCCCTGGCCGAGGGCACGGTCATCTTCGACAAGGAGTAGGCGCATAGCAAAATCTCTGTAGGAATCGGCGGCATCATGCCGGGTTCTGGCCCAGGCTATTTCGGCAAAGATGTTACGGCGCATTGCCAACTAAGGTTGCGCTAAGGTTGGTTTTGCACTGTGAAACCTCCCACTTCTGCTGAGAGCTTTTCCATGCGCAAAATTCTCCTGCTGTCCCTGATTCTCGCCAGCCCCCTGGCCGTCGCCGGCCCGCAGTGCACTACCGCCGAGCGCTCGCAATGGCAAGACGAAAAGGCCTTCCAGGACAAGCTCAAGGCCGAAGGCTACACAATCAGCAAGTTCAAGGTCACTGACGGCAACTGCTACGAGATCTACGGCTTCGACAAAGACAAGCGCAAGGTCGAGATCTACCACGACCCGGTCACCGGCAAAGCCGTGAAGACTGAGATCAAGGGCTGATGCCAGGCGAATCCCTGCGCCTGTGGGACCCGCTGGTGAGGCTGTTTCATCTGTCGATCGCCGGGGTCTTTGTCGCCAATTACTTCTTTAACGAAGCAGGCGATGACTGGCATGTCTGGCTGGGCTACTACGCCATGGCCTGGCTGCTGGTACGCGTGGTGTGGGGATTTGTCGGACCGCGCAGCGCGCGCTGGGCGGACTTTTGGCCGACGCCGAAACGCCTGAATGCGCACTTGCGCTCGTTGCTAAACCGAAGGCCCCAGCATCGCCTGGGGCATTCGCCGATTGGCGCGCTGGTGATGCTGTTGATGTTGCTGGCGTTGCTGACCATCGGCACCAGCGGCTTCCTGATGCAGGAAGTCGACGCGTTATGGGGCGCCGACTGGCCCCGGCAAATCCACGAGACCGCCGCCAATGTGCTGCTGGGGCTGGTCTGTGTGCATGTGCTGGCCGCCATCGTTGAAAGCCTCCAGGTGCGGGACAACCTGCCGTTATCCATGCTCACCGGTCGCAGGAAGCGCCTGCCGGATGAGCGTGCGCAGTAACCCTTTTATCCACAGGTCCCCTATGCGCTCCGTCTTATTGATATTCAGCCTGCTGGGGGTATTTTTTGCCGCCTGGCAGAGCCATCCGCCCCATGTATTGGCACCGTTTGCCCAGGCCAGCCCGAACACGGCAAAAGTGGCGGCCCCGGCGCAGTACAGCAGCCGGTTCGTGTCCACCCAGCTCACCGACTTCGTGCACTCGTCGTCCGTTACCGCCCTGCCCGGCGGCGACTTGATGGCGGTGTGGTTCGCCGGCTCGCGCGAGGGCGCCGCCGACGTGCAGGTGCGCACCGCACGCTTTGATGCGCGCAGCGGCGAATGGGGTGCCGAGCAGGTCCTGGCCACGCGCGAAAGCACCCGCGATGGCACCCAACGCTACATTCGCAAACTGGGCAACCCGGTCATCGCCCTGGGGCCGGACAAACGCCTGTGGATGTTTTACGTGTCGGTATCAGTCGGCGGCTGGGCCACCAGTGCAATCAACCTGATGGTGTCGGACGACCTGGGCGCCAACTGGTCGCCGCCGAGGCAACTGGTGACCTCGCCGTTCTTCAATATCAGCACCCTGGTGCGCGCCGCGCCGGTGTTCCATGCCGACGGTTCCATCGGGCTGCCGGTGTACCACGAGTTCATGGGCAAGTTTGCCGAATACCTGTACCTGAGCGCCGACGGTGCGGTGATCGATAAATTCCGCATCAGCCGCGGCAAGAACTCATTGCAACCGACCATCGTGCCACTGGATGGCAAGCGCGCCGTGGCGATGTTGCGTTATGCCGGCGACACCCATCACCGCGTCCTTGCCAGCCGCACCGAAGACGCCGGGCAAACCTGGAGCGAGCCGTACCCACTGGAGCCGGCCAACCCCAATTCCTCACTGGCAGCAGTGGGCACCCAGGATGACGGCTTGCTGGTGGCGCTCAACGACCTGCAGGATGGCCGCTTCAAGCTCAGCCTCTACGGCACCGACGCCCAGCTCAGCCAATGGCGCACGGTGGTGGAGCTGGACCAGTCACCCGACCCGCTCGGCCAACCGTTTTCGCCCCAGGCCTATAAAGAAATCATCGGCGAAGGTTTCCGCGCTTCCAGTGGCGCCAGGCGCCTGCCGCTGGAGCAGCGCTTTCTCAGCAACCTCGATTACCGCGTGTGCAAACCCCAGGGCTGTGACTTCGAATACGAGTACCCGTACTTCAGCCGCAGCCCGGACGGCATGTATCACCTGGTGTACTCGTGGAATAACACCTTTATCAAACATGTCAGCTTCAACGAAGCCTGGCTGGCGGAGCGCCTGTAATGGTTTCTTTATGGCAGGCTCATTTGAGTTTCGTGCTGCTGGGGTTTGTGCTGTTGAGTGCGTTTCGATTCAGCGCTCCGTGGCGCCCGTGGTTGCTGCCGCTAGTGGCGGCGGTGAGTTTTATCCCGGTCAATGAGCTGCCGCTGGCGGCGTATGTGCGCAGTTTTACCGATGACCTGGCGATCACCACGCTGGTGTTGCTGGCGTGGGTTGTACTCCACCGATTGGGGGTGGTGCAGCCGATCAGCCGTGCGCATCAGGTGCAGATGTTGCTGCTGTTCGCAGTGTTGAGCCTGCTGCTGTACCCCGCCACCTTGGGCCTGACCTATGTCGATCCGTACCGCTGGGGCTTCAACCCACGGCCCATGATTGTGCTGGTGGGTGCCTTGGCGCTGCTGATGCTGTGGCGCCGTAATGCACTGGCCGTGTGGATGCTGGCGGTGGGCACCCTGGCCTTCGCGCTGCGGCTCAAGGCGTCGGAAAACTATTGGGATTACCTGGTCGACCCGCTGTTGGCGGGTTACTGCGTGGTCGCGGGATTGATGCAACTCAAACTGTGGGAGCGGGCTTGCTCGCGAATGCGCAGAGTCAGGCAGCATGGCTGCCACTGAACCACTGCATTCGCGAGCAAACCCGCTCCCACAGTTGATTGTGGTGTTTATGAAATTGAGCAGAGGTCAATGATGGGTGCGTTGCAATCACGCCGCCTGCGCTACGGCGTGGGCGCGATCGGGTTGGTGTTTGCCTTGCTGGTCGCGCTGCGGCTGGTGTTCGTGCTGGGTTTTTCCGGCCTTGATCTGGGCACCCCGGCACTCTTGGAAACCTTGGGCATCGGCCTGCGTTTCGACCTGCGCCTGGCGGTGCTGCTCCTGTTGCCGCTGGCGCTGCTCGCCTGGATCCCACGCTGGAACCTGACCACACGCCCCGCCCTGCGCTGGCTGGCCCGCGCCTACCTGATGGTGGCACTGGCCGTGGTCGGCCTGGTGTACATCATCGACTTCGGCCACTACGCCTACCTTGGCGTGCGCATCAATGCAACGGTTCTGCGTTACCTGCAAGACGCACAGATTTCACAACAGATGGTGTGGGAAACCTATCCAGTGCTGTGGATAACCGCGTGCTGGCTGGCGGCGGTGGCGTTGTGGGTGTGGGCGTTGGTGTGCCTTGAGCGGTTGACCCTGGACCGTACGCCCAGTGCCAGCGGCAAACTGTCTTTGGTGGCTGTTTCCATCATCGGCGTGGTCGGCGTGCTGCTGGCCCTGCTCGGTCGCGTCGCCAACCTCAACCTGGAGAATCCAGTGCCGCTGCGCTGGAGCGACGCGTTCTTCTCCGGCAACGCGCAGGTGGCGGCGGTGGGCCTGAACCCGGTGCTGTTTTTGTACGACACGCTCAAGGTTGGCCAATCGCAATTCGATGAAGCCCAGGTGCGCGAGCATTACCCACAGGTCGCTCAGTACCTGGGCGTGGACCAGCCGGATGCCGAGCAACTGGACTTCACCCGCACACAAGGCGTGCAGCCTTATCGCCTGGCCGGCGAACGCCCGCCGAACGTGATCTTCGTGATGCTCGAATCCCTCGGCACCAGCGCCGTAGGTGCCTATGGCAATCCACTCAACCCCACACCGAACCTGGACAAACTGGCCACGCAAAGCTGGTTCTTCAAACACTTCTACGTCCCCGTCACGGGCACCGCCAAGACCGTGTGGGCGAGCATCACCGGCGTGCCGGATGTCACCCGCCAGGAGACCGCCACGCGTAACCCGCTGATCACGCGGCAACACACGCTGATCAACGCCTTCGAGGGCTACCAGAAGTTCTACATGATCGGTGGCAACGCCGGCTGGGCGAATATCAATGCCCTGATCCGCCAGAGCATCGAGGGCGTGCAGCTGTTTGAAGAGCGCCACTGGCGTTCGCCACGGGTAGACGTGTGGGGCATTTCCGACCTGGACTTGTTCAAGGAAGGCGACGCATTACTGCGCGCGGTACCCAAGGCGCAGCCCTTCTTCGCCTACCTGCAAACCTCCGGCAATCACCGCCCGTTCACCATCCCCGAGCACAACGATGGCTTCCAGGTCAGCGACGTGACACTGGAGCAGGCCCAGGCCGCCGGCTCACGCAGCGTCGAGCAATACAACGCAGTGCGCCTGCTGGACTACAACATCGGCCGGCTGATGGAAATCGCCAAGGCAGGCGGTTACTACGACAACAGCATCTTTGTGTTCTTTGGCGACCACAACACGCGCATCAGCCAGATCCCCCACATGGCGCCCGCTTTCGAACAGTTGGGCCTGGAAAGCAACAACGTGCCACTGCTGATCCATGCGCCCGGCCTGCAACCCCGGGTGATCGAAGAAGCCGTCGGCCTGGCAGACCTGCTACCCACGGTGGCCGGCATGGCGGGCGTGCCGTTTCGCAATGGCACGATGGGCCGGGATATCCAGCAACCGGCGCCGGAAGGCGAACGCATGGTGCCGCTGGTACTGCAGGAAGGCACCTTCCCGATCATCGGTGGCGTGACCCAGGACTTCCTGCTGCAGATGCAGCACGACGGCAGCTCACCGACCCTGCATGACCTGGCGTCCCTCACCCCGCGGGACGACGTGGCCGCGCAGCATCCCGAGGAGTTCCAGCGTTTGCAAAGCCTGACCCGAGGCCTGCACGAGAGTGCGCGGTTGATGCTGTTCAAGAACGTGCGGGAATGATTATTTCGGCTGGAACGTTTCGAGGTAGGCCAGGATGTTGTCAATCTTCTCCCGGTCACTGATGCCCCAGAAGATCATGCGCGTGCCGCTCACCACCTTCTTCGGCGCCTCGATATAGGCCGCGAGTTTGTCGCGGGTCCAGACCACGCCGGAGTTTTTCATCGCGTCGGAATACTGATAGTCGGTGGTGGTCCCCGCAGGACGGCCGATGATGCCGTTGAGTTCCGGGCCAAAGCCCCCGCGTGCGCCCTCACCGATACTGTGGCAGCCGCCGCAGGTCTTCGCAAAGAGCTTGCCGCCCGCCTCGGCATCGCCGGCGGCGAAGGCCGACCCGGTGTTAAGGATCAGGGCGAGGGTGAACAAGGCGTACTTCATCAAAGGCTCCACGGCGGGCAACGGTAGACCGATTATGCCTGTATCGACATCACTCTGCCGCTTCTGGCAATCGCCCGGGAAATGCTCTGGAACGACCACCCATCGCCCTCACACACATCCAATCGAACCTATTTCAGTCCCTCCCACTCCACCTTACTGAATCCCTGATGGAGGAGTAAGGATCATGGCTCAGCCATCGATTTTGGTACTGGAAGACGACGAAATCATTCGCGCGTTAATGGTCGATGTACTGGAGGATTTCGGTGCAGTCGTTACATCTTTTCCTTCGGCGGATGAGGGGATGATTTACCTGGAGCGGGGCGATGATCCGGTCGACCTGATTGTCAGCGACATCCAGATGCCGGGGCTGCTCAATGGCTATGACTTGAGCAAGGTGGTGGCCCACCGCTGGCCAACGGTGCCGGTGGTGCTCACCTCGGGCAACACTAAGCTGGCGGCGCAACTGGGAGGCTCGGTGCGATTTTTGCCCAAGCCGTGGAGCACTGAGCATCTGCTTCAGTGCGTACAGACGGCGTTGACCCAGCAAGGCTTGTCCATGCACTGATAGCGTCGCGACATCACCTGAACCGAACTTCAGGGTGCCTTTTAGGGTCATTATTGGAGCAAGGAGCGACTTTTCTGATCCGCTGGTCAGCCTTTTCGCCCTGTGCGTTCAGTTGATGGCCATGAGGTGTGTAGAATCGCCGCCCATTTCCACGCGTCATTCATGGCCGAGAGGCCCACACTTCGAGCTTATTGAATGCATTCACAGGCCCATGACGTTGGTGCGCCCTCATTGCTGGAGTCGTTGCGCACCGGCACGGCCCTGCTGCACGTAGCGTTGGAAAAGCGCTTGCCGTTTTTTTCCGAGCGACTGGATGCCGACTGGTACCAACGTTTGCTCCAGGCGTACTACGGCTTTTATGCGCCGATGGAAGCGGCACTGTACGACTGTGAGTTGATCCCCGAAGGCTTCGACCAGGCGATGCGTGTGAAAACGCCAACGCTGGTGAGGGACCTCTACGCCCTTGGCCTGGATGACCACGCCATCAACGCTTTGCCCCGCTGCGCCAACCTGCCCCCGCTGGACACACCCGCTGCCTGCCTCGGTGCCTTGTATGTACTGGAGGGCGCTACCTTGGGCGGCCAAGTGTTGCGTCGGGAAATGGCCCAGCGCCTGGGCCTGGAGGCCGACACCGGAGGCGCGTTCCTGAACGTCTACGGCATAGAAACCGGCCGCCGCTGGAAGGATTTTCTCGATTACTTGGGCAGCATGCCACTGGACGCCCCTGCCCGGCAGCGCGCGGTGGATGCAGCCCGTTCGACGTTCAGCTGCTTTGAGCAATGGCTCGACAGCCAGGAGGTACTGCTATGAAACCCGACGATTTTGAAGAGCTGCTTGCCAACTGCGCCAACGAGCCTATCCGTTTTCCGGGGGCGATCCAGCCCCACGGCGTGCTGCTGACGTTGTCGGAACCGGACCTGAAGATCATTCAGATCAGCGCCAACGTCGCCACCTTGTTCGGGCACGCCGCCGAGTCACTGCTCGACCAGCCGCTGCACACCCTGGTCGGCGCCGAACACGCCAAGGCCGTTGCCGCCATGGCCGAGAACAACACGTTTTTCGATGCCCCTGCGCTGCACGTCACCTTCAACGGTGCGGAATTCGAAGGCCTGCTGCACCGCCATCAGAACGTGCTGGTGCTGGAGTTCGAACCGCGGCTCAAGGATTTCCGCCCACGGTCGCAGAATGCTCGCAGCAGCGACTTGGGCAAAATGCTGCAACGTTTGCAGGCGGCGAAAACCCTGCAAGCGCTGTACGAAATCAGTGTGAACGAAATCCAGGCCATCACCGGCTACGACCGCGTCCTGATTTACCGCTTCGAAGAAGAAGGCCATGGCCAAGTGATCGCCGAAGCCTCGGCGCCGTCCATGGAACTCTTCAACGGGCTGTTCTTCCCCGCGTCCGACATCCCGGAGCAGGCCCGCGAGTTGTATCGCACCAACTGGCTGCGCATCATCCCGAATGCGGCCTATGAGCCGGTGCCGCTGCTGCCCAAGCTGCGCCCGGACACTGGCCAGCCGCTGGACTTGAGCTTTTCCACCCTGCGCAGTGTGTCGCCGATTCACTGCCAGTACATGCAGAACATGGGCGTGCTGTCGTCCATGAGCATCTCGCTGATGAAGGGCGATAAACTCTGGGGCCTGATCAGTTGCGGTAACCGCCAGCCGCTGCTGGTGCCGAACGATCTTCGCACCGCTTGCCAGACCATCGGCCAGGTGCTTTCGCTGCAGATCAGCGCCATGGAAGCCCTGGACCTGAGCCGTCAGCGTGAGGAAAAAGTCGAGGCCCTGGCCCGGCTGGATCAAGCGATGAAGAGTTCGAACGACAATGTGTTCGACGGCCTGGCCCAACACGGTCAGTTGCTGATGGAGCTGACCCTGTCCGGCGGCGTGGCCATTATCGAAGACAAGCAACTGCACTGCTACGGCAACTGCCCGCAACCGGCGCAAATCCGCGCGTTGCACAAGTGGCTGCAGGAGAGCGGCGAGCCGGTGTTTTCCAGCCATAACCTGGTGTCAGTGTACCCGCCGGCAGTGGAGTTCCAGCAGGTGGCCAGCGGTGTATTGGCCATGAGCCTGCCCAAGCCCGTGGACAACGGCGTGCTGTGGTTTCGCCCGGAAGTGAAAGAGAACATCAATTGGAGCGGCAACCCAGATAAGCCGCTGGCCCTGGAAAACTCTAACGGTGGCCTGCGCCTTCGCCCACGTACATCGTTTGAAATCTGGAAAGTGGAAATGGCCGGCATTTCCACCAAGTGGAGCCATGGCGACCGTTTCGCCGCCAACGACCTGCGCCGCTCGGCCCTGGAAAACGACTTGGCGCGACAGGTGCTGCGCGAACAACAAGCCGTACGCGCGCGTGATGAGCTGGTGGCGGTGGTGTCCCACGACCTGCGCAACCCGATGACCGTGATTTCCATGCTGTGCGGCATGATGCAAAAAGCCTTCAGTTCTGATGGCCCGCACACCTCGCGCCGGATTTCCTCGGCCATCGACACGATGCAACAGGCTGCCGGGCGCATGAACGTGCTGCTGGAAGACCTGCTCGACACCTCGAAAATCGAGGCCGGGCGGTACGTGGTCAAGCCAGTGACGCTCGACGTGAGCCAGATGTTCGAAGAGGCTTACTCCTTGCTCGCACCGCTGGCGATGGAAAAGGGCATCGACCTGTCGTTCAACGCCGAGCCGGGCCTGCAGATCAATGGCGACCCTGAGCGTATGTTCCAGGTGTTGTCGAACCTGATCGGCAACGCCATCAAGTTCACCCCGCGCCAGGGCAATATCGGCATCAGCGCCATGAGCAATGGCGAGGAAATCGTCTTCTCGGTACGCGACTCCGGTGAGGGGATTGCGCCGGAACAACTGCCGCATGTGTTCGACCGGTATTGGACCCAGGCGGAAAACAACCCCACCGGCAGCGGCCTGGGGCTGTACATCACGCAAGGCATCGTCCAGGCCCATGGCGGCAAGATCGTTGCCGAAAGTGAAGTGGGCCGCGGCAGTGAGTTCCGTTTTACGGTGCCGAAGGTCATCAAGGACTCGCATGTCTGATGCGGTATGAATGTGGCGCCTGTGTGGGAGCCGGGCTTGCCCGCGTTGCAGACGCCTCGGTGTATCAGTGATACCGAGGTGAAGCTATCGCAGGCAAGCCAGCTCCCACGCTTGTTTCGCGTTGCCAGGTAAGCCTCATACGGGCAGGCGCCATGGGCGGCACGGTCGATACGCGGGCGTGAGGGTTGCCGCTGACGACAGCCTGCACTACCTGCCGGATTGCGACAGCGCGTTACGCAACGTGGTGGCACACAATCGGCCGCGCTTGGTCTGCAAGCCAGGGACGGTGCGACGTCACCCCACGCGCGCGATTGCACAAAACAGCCCGGGCAACGACTTCCAGCGTGCGCCACAAGGGCCCGTCATATCTTGCAGCAGGGCGTTTATAGCTGGGCCGGTTTGCCCCCTATAAGTTTGGCTTCGCTTCGCTCCATGAGTCGAAGCATTCCCTACTGATCTAGAAGGAAACGCCCATGCTTGGCGCAATCAACCACACACTCGGCAACTTTCAATACCCCACGCTGCAGCAGGACGATGCAGGGCTGCTGCGCAAGAAGCGCAGCCTTGATGACACACGCATCCAACTGAACGCCGCGGATGTTCAAGGCTCGGCAGCCAATGACCGACAACGCAAAACCGGCGGTGGGCTCGACAGCCTGGGCCAAGGCAATCTGCTTTAACCCCCATGATGCGAAGGGCTGTGCACGGCCCTTCGTATTGCCCCGTTAACAAAACACTGACATTCACTGCGATAATCTTGCCGGTTCAATCCAGCCTGGAATCTTTGCCTGCATGCCGCACCTCGACACACTGCCCGCCGTATTGGCCGGCCCACTGCTGCGACGCCTCGAACCTCGGCGCCTGGTGTTGTGGCTTGTCGGCAGCCGAGCACTGACGTTGACGCTAACGCTGCATCTGCCCACGCAGACACGGGAGATCACACTCGACCACTGCCAAGTCGTACCGGTGGGTCGCCAGGCGTTTATCCACTTGATCGATGTGTCGCTGGATGACGCCCTGCCCCTGGACGTAGAGATCAGCTACGACCTGTTGTGTGACGACGGCGGTATCGCCGACTGGGCCCCGCACCTGCTGTACGCCAATGCCCAATTACCGAGTTTCGTTTTGCACGGCCGTATCCATCAGTTGGTACACGGCTCGTGCCGCAAACCCCATCACAGCGCCGACGAAGGCCTGCTGTGCGTCGACCGCCTGCTGGCCGACGCCCAGACCCCAGCCGACCGCCCAGCCCTGCTGATGATGAGCGGCGACCAGGTGTACGCCGACGACGTGGCCGGGCCAATGCTGCGGGCAATTCATGCAGTGATCGACCGTCTAGGCCTGTTTGACGAATACCTGGAGGGCGCCGTGGTAGACGACAGCGCCACCCTCTATGGGCATCGTGCCAGTTACTACCACCGTGCCGACCTGCTGCCGGCACTGGACAGTAACGAAACCCTGCGTGAGCGCTTCTTTGGGGGCGTGAAAAAGCCCATCTTCACCAGCAGCACCGCGGACAATCATCTGGTGACGTTCGCGGAAGTCATCGCAATGTATCTGCTGGTGTGGTCACCCACGCCATGGACGCTGATCACGCCCCAAACGCCGCAACTGAGCCCAGAAGAACAGCAGCGATATGCCCGCGAACAGGTACAGGTCGACCGATTCCGCGACGGCCTGCCGGGCGTCGCGCGGGTCTTCGCCCACCTGTCGACCTTGATGATCTTCGACGATCACGACATCACCGACGACTGGAACCTCAGTGCCCAATGGGAAGAAACTGCCTACGGCCACCCATTCTCCAAACGCATCATCGGCAACGCCCTGCTGGCCTACATGCTGTGCCAGGGCTGGGGCAATCAGCCGGATGCATTTGGCGAACAGGTGAGCCAGACCCAGGCGCTCACCCAACGGGCCCAGGCCAACCACCTGGAGGCCGTCGCGCAGGATGAATTGATCGAAACGCTGCTCACGTTCCAGCAGTGGCATTACGTCTTGCCCACTACCCCCGCCCTGGTGGTGCTCGACACCCGCACCCGTCGTTGGCGCAGCGAGTTCACCCTCAAGCAACCCTCCGGCCTGCTGGACTGGGAGGCCTTGAGTGAACTGCAACAGGAACTGCTGGACCACCCTTCGGCCATCATCGTCTCGCCCGCGCCGATCTTTGGCGTCAAGTTGATCGAGACGGTGCAGAAAATCTTCAGTTGGTGCGGCCACCCGTTGCTGGTGGACGCCGAAAACTGGATGGCCCATCGCGGCGCGGCCCATGTAATCCTCAATATCTTCCGTCACTCGCGTACACCGGGTAACTACGTAATTCTCTCCGGGGACGTGCACTACTCGTTCGTCTACGAGGTGCTCATCCGCCATCGCAATGCCGGCCCCAGGATCTGGCAGATCACCAGCAGCGGCATCAAGAACGAGTTCCCCCCGCGCCTGCTGGAATGGTTCGACCGCCTCAATCGCTGGCTTTACTCGCCACGCTCGCCCCTCAACTGGTTCACCCGTCGCCGTACCATGCAGGTAGTGCCGCATATCCCGGAGCATGCCGAAGCCGGCGAGCGGCTATGGAACTCGGCGGGGATTGGCCAGGTGTTTTTCAATGAGCAGGGCCAGCCTGAAGCGATCTACCAGCACAACGCAGATGGCAAGGCGCGGACGCGGATGGAAGCCCCGCAGCAATAGCTAATGGCCACCAACCTTTAGCCGTGCACCCGCCCTATTCAAAGCAACCAGGCCACGTTGTACAGTAGCGCCAGCCACGGAGTATCGGCGTCAACATCGGCTGGTCTTGAATGCCAGCCCAGGCAAGGAACGCGAAGATGGGCGATACCTCCGACAACAATCCGCTGAAGCAAGACTTCTCTCACTTCAACGCCGACATGCTGCACACCGTACTGGAGTTGGTCAGCGACGGAATCTGGGACTGGAACGCCAATACCGGGTTCGTCTACCGCAGTCCAGGGTGGTACGAAATGCTTGGCTACCACCGCCATGCGCTGGAGAACAGCGTGTTCACCTGGGAGAACGTGATTCACCCGGACGATTACGCCCAGGTGATGAAGCTGTTTGACGACTACATCCACCGTCGCGCGCCCCACTACCAAGCCGAGTACCGTTGCCGCAAAAAGGATGGCAGCTATTTGTGGATCGAAGACCGGGGCTACGTGATTGCGCGCAATGCCGACGGCTCGGTGGCGCGCATGGTGGGGGCACACCGCGATATACACCTCAGGAAATGCTCCGTTGAACAGTTGGAACGACGCAATCAATCCCTTGAGGCATTGGTGGCTGAACGCACGCGCGAACTGTCGCGGGTCAATCAGCAATTGCAACTTCAGCTGGATGAAAACCGCGCCCTGGCCGAGCGGGATGCCCTGACCCTGGTTGCCAACCGCTACCTTCTGGAAAAAGTATTGCTGCAAGCGTGCGACCGCGCCCAGCGCTTTCGGCTGCCGCTGGCGTTGATCGCGGTGGATATCGATAACTTCAAGCCGATCAATGACCGGTACGGTCACAGCGTGGGCGACCAGACGCTGGTGCGGGTGGTGGCGTGCCTGCAAAGCTGCCTGCGCCCGGCTGACCTGCTCGCCCGTTGGGGAGGTGACGAGTTTGTACTGGTGCTGCCCAAAACCTCGCTGGAGACCGCCACCGCACTGGCGCAGCGCATTCACCAGACAATGAGGAGCACGCCACACGCGGGTGATTTCAACGTCACCCTGAGCCTGGGCGTTGCCGAGCGTGAGCGGGATGAATCCCCCGCGGCCCTGATGGCGCGTGCCGACCAGGCGTTGTATCGCGCCAAGGCTGCGGGGAAGGATGGAGTGTCGCAATGACACCCCGGCGTGTTATCGAACCGGCGGCGCGTACTGGATACCGCCGTTGTTCCATAGCGCATTGAGGCCGCGCTTGATCTTCAGCACGCTGCCCTGGCCGATATTGCGCTCGAACACTTCGCCGTAGTTACCCACTTGCTTGACGATCTGCACCACCCAATCCTTGCGCAGTTTCAGGTCCTTGCCGTATTCACCGTCGGCCCCCAGCAGCCGTGCAACATCCGGGTTCTTGCTGGTCTTGGCCTGCTCTTCGACGTTCTGCGAGGTGATGCCCATTTCCTCGGCATTGAGCATGGCGAACAGGGTCCACTTGACGATGCTGAACCACTCGTCATCGCCTTTGCGCACCAGCGGCCCCAACGGTTCCTTGGAAATCACTTCCGGCAACACCACGAACTCGTCCGGGTGGGCCATCTTGATGCGCTGGGCGTAGAGGCCCGACTGGTCGGTGGTCAGCACGTCGCAACGCCCGGCTTCCAGGCCCTTGGCGCTTTCGTCGGCGGTGTCGAAGGTGATCGGCGTGTACTTCATGCCGTTGGTGCGAAAGTAATCCGAGACGTTGAGTTCGGTGGTGGTGCCCGCCTGGATACACACGGTCGCACCGTCCAATTGCTTGGCACCGGTGACGCCCAACTTGTTATTCACCAGGAAGCCGATACCGTCGTAGTAAGTCACGCCGGTGAAGACCAGGCCCATGCCCGAATCACGCGAGCTGGTCCACGTGGTGTTGCGCGAGATCAGGTCGATCTCACCGGACTGCAACGCGGTGAAGCGTTCCTTGGCAGTCAGTTGGGTGAACTTCACTTTCGACGCATCGCCGAATACGGCAGCCGCCACTGCGTGGCACACGTCCACATCGATACCGGTCATCTTGCCTTGGCTGTCCGGTACGCCGAAGCCCGGCAGCCCATCGCTGACGCCGCATTGGATGAAGCCTTTTTTCTGGATCGCGTCCAAGGTCACGCCCGCCTGCGCGGTGCTCGCCAGGCCAAGCGCGGCGGCGGTGCCAATGGCGGCCAACGTCATTTTGAATGGGTTCATGCAAGGCTCTCCCTGTCATTCCTTATTATTCGGCGCCGCACAGCCCGCGCCGGTTTATAGTGCTGCCGGGCAGTATCAACGGCTTTACGCCGCTGCCACAAACGACCTTTAGGCAAAGGCTCCTTCCGATTTGGAATGAACTGCATGATTTCAAAACGCTTGACCCCTTCGATGACCGCCCTGCAATGCTTCGAAGCGGCCGCCCGCCATTTGAGTTTCACCCGCGCCGCCGAAGAGCTGCACCTGACCCAGAGCGCAGTGAGCAAGCAGGTGGCGCAGTTGGAAGAGATGCTCTGCCATAACCTGTTCGAACGCGTGCGCCAGCGCTTGTACCTGTCGCCGGCGGGGTCGCTGTACTTGGCAGAAGTGCACAAGATCCTGACCCAAGTGGACATTTCCAGTCGCTACATCCTCACCTACGGCGGCGAAACCGAAGTGCTGCGCATCGCCACCCAACCAACCTTCGGCGACCGTTGGCTGGTGCCCAAACTCAAGGCATTTGCAGCGAAACATCCGAATATCCACTTGGATGTGCGCAACGAGTTGGAGCCCTTCGATGTGCTGCAGGCCAAGGCCGATATCGCGTTTTTCTTCGGCCAGGGCTCATGGCCGGGAGCGACCTGCATCGAGCTGTTCCGTGAAGCCGTGGTACCTGTGTGTGCACCGGGTTTCGTCGCCGAGGGCAGCGATGCGTCGTCGCACCACACGCTGCTGCAATGCACCTCGCGCCCGGAAGCCTGGCACGAATGGTTCCTGGAACAGGGCCTGCACTCGCAGAACAGCTACCACGGACCGCGCTTCGACACGTTCTACATGTGCATTCGCGCGGCGCAGTCAGGCTATGGCGTGGCCTTGGTGCCGCAGTACCTGGTGGCCGAAGAACTGGCCCAGGGCAGCCTGGTGATTCCGTGGAACTATGCGATGCCCAGCAGCGGCGCGCACTTTATCGCCCACGCCGAACATGCCGGCGAGATTCCCAAGGTGAAGGCCTTCCTGAACTGGATGGTGGAATACATCGGCGCACATCCCGACTTTTAATAATGACCCGGCGACTTTATTTCGTTTGCGACAAAGGCAGGCGCCCGGCTTAGATAAAAACAAGCCCGTCACTGCCGAGTCCCCGATTCATGAGCCGCGAAACCATCAGCCAATCGATCTCCATCGTTCACCCCATCAGCCTCAGCCACGGTAAAAACGCCGAGGTCTGGGACACCTCGGGCAAACGCTATATCGACTTTGTCGGCGGTATCGGTGTGCTCAACCTCGGCCATTGCCACCCTGGCGTGGTCGAAGCCATTCGCGAGCAAGCCACCCGGCTGACTCACTACGCGTTCAACGCTGCCCCACACGCGCCGTATATCGAGTTGATGGACCGCCTGACCGCGTTCATGCCGGTGGACTATCCGGTCAGCGGCATGCTCACCAACAGCGGCGCGGAAGCGGCGGAAAACGCGCTGAAGATCGTGCGTGGCGCCACCGGCCGTACCGCAGTGGTCGCCTTCGACGGCGCTTTCCACGGCCGTACCCTGGCCACGCTCAACCTCAACGGCAAGGTGGCGCCCTACAAACAAAAGGTCGGTGTACTGCCGGGCCCGGTGTATCACTTGCCCTACCCCAGTGCCGACAACGGCGTGACCTGTGGCGAAGCGCTGAAGGCCATGGACCGCCTGTTCAGCGTGGAAATCGACGTCGCCGATGTGGCCTGTTTCATCATCGAGCCGGTGCAGGGCGAAGGTGGCTTTCTCGCGCTGGACAGCGAATTCGCCCAGGCCCTGCGGCGCTTTTGCGATGAGAACACTATCCTGCTGATTGCCGATGAAATCCAATCGGGCTTTGGCCGTACCGGCAACCGTTTCGCCTTCTCGCGCCTGGGTATCGAACCCGACTTGATCCTGTTGGGCAAAAGTATTGCCGGGGGCGTGCCGTTGGGCGCGGTGGTGGGGCGCAAGGCGCTGATGGACAACTTGCCCAAAGGTGGACTGGGCGGCACCTATTCCGGCAATCCCATCGCATGTGCGGCGGCACTGGCCACCCTCGATGCAATGACCGATGAACACCTGCACGCCTGGGGCTCACAACAGGAAGAAGCCATCGTCAGCCGTTATGAAACCTGGCGCGCACAAGGCCTGACGCCCTACCTCGGTCGACTGACCGGCGTGGGTGCGATGCGCGGCATCGAGCTGGCCAACGCCGACGGCTCACCCGCGCCCAAACAGCTTGCTCAATTATTGAGCCTGGCGCGGGACGCGGGGTTGTTGCTGATGCCCAGCGGCAAGGCGCGGCACATCATCCGCTTGTTGGCGCCGCTGACCATTGAACCTGCGGTGCTGGAGGAAGGCCTGGATATCCTCGAGGCCTGCCTCAAGCAGTTGGACTAGTCACGCGCATCGGCAGGCTTGCCCCGCGGGAATTTCTCGCGCACACCGATCGGGACGTTGCGCATGACGAACGCCGCCGCGCAGGTGCAGGCCATGCCGGGGTCAATACTGACACCGCGTGTTGATAGGGGTCTGGGGCAAATCGATGGACACGGCCTAGAGCGCTCGACGACTATCGCCCCCCTCCCATCACCGCACGCAGGCACATCATGCTCGATATCCTCCAAGGCACGCCCATCTGGGTCTACGCCATTTACCTGTGGATCTGCTACTACGGCATCAAGGCCTGCCTGGGCGGCCGCGAGAATCGCCGCTCGCTGGTGCTCCTGCCGGTGGTGCTGGTGGTGTGGTCGTTGATGTCGCTGGCGCCTTCAGTCTTGTCGAGCAGTGCCTGGGTTGGCGGCGCGGTGCTGGGCAGCCTGGTGGGGATGCTGCTGTTCAATCCGCGAGGCGCCCGGCTGGATGCCAATGGCGAAACCCTGGTGTTGCCAGGCACCTGGAAGACCCTGCTGATCTCGCAGTTGTTCTTTTCGGTGAAGTACTACTTCGGCTACCAGCAGGCGGTGCATCCGTTGCTGCTCGGCACGCCGACGATGCTGATGGCGATGGGTGGCGTGTCAGGCTTTACCGTAGGCCTGTTTTGCGGGCGGGCAGTCCGGCTGCAACGGGCGCTGACGGCGTTGCGTCGGGATAAGGGCATTGTGCTGCCTTGACCTGCTCCCCCTCCCCCCTGAAAATGCCCGACGCTTTTTTGTCCTCGTTTACTGAAGTAGTGAAATTTCAATGTCCGATTCTTACACCGAAAAATCCGCCACCGAAGAATCCGTAGTCGCCTTGCACGCCAAAGCCGAATACGAAAACGCCATCAATCTTTCACAGCATCTGCCAGCGGCCAAGATCATCAGCGAGATGGTGCTGGACGCTTTCCACACCTCCAAGGAAAGCGACCAGATCCGCGAACTGCGAGTGGCCATCCGCCAGGCCCACGATGCCTTCGACGACGACAAGGCCTACGACCTGATGGGCCAGCTCAAGCAATTGAAGGATGCCGAGGCTGCCGATAACGCTGCCCTGGAACACCTGAGCACCCAGTTCTCGATCAGCCGAATCCTGTCCAGCTTCAAGGACGACGCCGAGTTCCAGGAGCTGGTCTATGGCCTGGCGTTGAAAGTGCTGAACCAGAGTCACCAGGCCATCAGCAACCCAAGCGCCGGCAAGAGCAAGGCGTCACGGCCCAAGAAGGAAGCCGAAGTGTTTGTGATCAGCAAGGATGGCAGCAGCGTCACCCTGCCGCTGCGTACACCGCGCTCGAAACTGAACGTCGATCGTGAGGCGTTCGAGTTCCTGGGCTTCAGCTTTGTGGGCGATGGGGATGAAGCCGAGCTGGAGGTCGAGAGCTTTGTGGATAACTCCGGTGCTGAACAGCCGCTGAGCCGCAAGAGCGTGATTACTGCGTTGCAGCAGCAGACGGCGTTCGCTGGGTACAGCATCGCGCAGCAGTGACCTGAAACACTGCAAGCCTGAATGTGGGAGCTGGCTTGCCTGCGATAGCATCACCTCGGCATCACTGATACACCGAGGCGTTTGAATCGCCGGCAAGCCAGCTCCCACATTGGGCTTGTACTGAATCAAACGCCCCGTTCAACCTGCGCAAACACCTCGCGAAACCGCGCCATCTCCCGCTTGTTCCCCACGGTCACCCGCACCCACTGGGGCCAGTCCTTCCACACCCGCCCGATCATCACGCCTTGCGCCGCCAGTGCCTCGATCACCTGCTCCGCCGGTTGTTTCACGTCGATCATGAAACAGTTGGCCTGTGACGCCGTGCACGTGAACCCACGCTCTTGCAGCCAGGCCACGGTCTCATCGCGCTGTTGTTGGTTGAGCGCCTTGCGTTGTGGCAGCAGTTTCACGTCTTCCAGGCTGGCGAGGCCGCCGAGCAAGGTGGTGCCCGCCGGGACGTTATCACCGCCGAACACCGCCAGCCGCTCCAGCAGCGCCGGGTGACCGATCGCCAGGCCCAGGCGGGCGCCGGCCATGCCGTAGATTTTCGAGAAGGTGCGCAGCACCAGCAGGTCATCGTGGTCCTTGACCCAACTGACGACGCTGGGCACGTCGGCGAAGTCGATATAAGCCTCGTCCACCACCAGCACGCTGCCTTTGGGTTTCTCCGCCAATGCCTGGCGGATGGCCTCGGTGGGGGTGATGGTACCGGTGGGGTTGTTGGGGTTGCACAGGTACAACATGCCGGCCTCGGGGTCGGCGGCGAGCATGGCCGGAATATCGTGGGCGTGGTCGGCGCTCAGGCTGACTTCCTTCACCGGTGCCTTGTTCGACTCGGCCGCCTGGCGCGGTACTTCGTAGGACGGTGTGGCCATCACCAGCCCTCGGGTCTGGCGGGTAAATGCCAGGACGGCATAGCGCAGGGCTGCCATGGAGCCCGAAAACACCGCCACCTGCTCTTCCGACAGGCCTTGCTGCTGGGCAAACAGCGCGGCCAGGGCGTACATGTGTTTGTAGGGATAACGCCCGGATGCGGCAACTCCCTGCTGCATGGCCTCACGGGCGGCCCGTGAGGGTCCGTAGGGGCTTTCGTTGTAGTTGAGCAGCACCTTGTCAGTCGTGTTCGACGGCGGGCTGGCAACAGCCCAATCAAGGCGCCCCAGCAAAGGCAGGGCGGCGCCCAGGGCGAGAAGGGACCGACGACTTACGCTCACCATGTGGCTACTCCTTGTTGGCGGGTGATGGATTCGCACAGCGCGTACAGAGAGGTATGACGAGAAGTACGCCCGCGAATTTAAACCCACGCCCAAGAAAAAGCCCCGCGCTTCTCTCGAAGGCGGGGCTTTTTCACTGCGGTACCGCTCAGTGAGCGTAGGTCAGCAACAGCTCTTTCGGCACTTGGAAATCCAGGGACATCATCACGCTGAGCGCGGTGATGGTGAAGATCGAGAACACGAACAGCTTGCGCGCCCAGACGGTGTCGTCCACCGCCTTGTAGCCGGTCCAGGCCATGTACAACCAGTACATGCCCATGGCCGCGGCGACGGCAAGGTAGCTCATGCCGGCGTAGCCACTGAAGGTCAACATCAAGGTCGCCACGAGGAAGGCCAGGATGTACAGCAGGATGTGTTTCTTGGCGACCTGGATGCCGCGTTTGACCGGCAAGACCGGAATCGAAGCAGCCAGGTAGTCATTGAAGCGGAAAATCGCGATGGCGTAGGAATGCGGCATCTGCCACAGGCTGAACATCACCAGTAGCGTCAGCGCGGCCATGTCGAAGCTATTGGTTACAGCCACATAACCAATCACCGGCGGCATCGCCCCCGACAGACTGCCCACCAGCGTGCCGTGAACCGACTTGCGCTTGAGGTACAGGCTGTAGAGGCCGACGTAGATGACAAAGCCGATCACGGCAAACAGCGCCGCCAGCGGATTGGCCACCTTGTACAACAATGCCACACCGGCAACACCCAGGACGGTCGCGTAGATCAGTGCCAGTTTCAGGGAGATGAGGCCCTGGACCAGCACGCGATTCTTGGTGCGCTCCATCTTGATATCGATGTCACGGTCGATGCAGTTGTTGAACACACATCCGGAAGCTACCACCAGGGATGTGCCGATCATTGCAGCCAGGAAGATGGCCAGATCGACATGTCCCTTGGAGGCCAGGAAGAAACCGCCCGCCACAGAAAGCACGTTACCGAAAATGATCCCCGGTTTGGTGATTTGGATAAAGTGCTTAAGCGACATCGGGTCTTACCTCACTTCGCCATCATGAACGTATGGATGCTGAACATGATCCATATCGACAGGCCAACCAGCAGCAGGATTACTAAGCCTGCGAACACGAACGCAATCACGTTATCGCGCTGCTCTTTAGAACGATCCAGGTGCAGGAAGTACACCAGGTGAACCAGAACCTGAATCACCGCGAATGCCAGCACGATCATCAGAGTGATCGACTTCGGCAGGGTCGGGTACATCACCAGACCGAACGGGATGAGCGTCAGGATTACCGACAGGATGAAGCCGATAGCGTACGACTTAACGCTGCCGTGGCTCGCATCATGGCTGTCATGGTCATGGGAGTGTGCATTAGCCATTACAGAGTCCCCATCAGGTAAACAACGGTGAAGACGCAGATCCAGACCACGTCCAGGAAGTGCCAGAACAGGCTCAGGCAGCTCAGGCGAGTCTTGTTGGTGTTGGTCAGGCCGTGTTTATTGACCTGATACATCATCACCGCCATCCACAGCAGGCCGGCAGTTACGTGCAGACCGTGGGTGCCTACCAGCGTGAAGAACGCGGACAGGAAGCCGGAACGGTGCGGGCCGTAGCCTTCGGAGATCAGCAGGTGGAACTCGTTGATCTCCATGCCGATAAAGCCCAGGCCGAACAGGAAGGTCAGTGCCAACCAGCTCAGTACGCCTTTCTTGTTGCCCTTGTAGAAGGCCAACATGGCGAAGCCGTAGGTGATCGAACTGAACAACAGCAAGGCGGTTTCGCCGAGCACGTAGGGCAGTTCGAAGATGTCGTGGCCCGACGGGCCACCCGCTACGTTGTTTACCAGTACCGCGTACACCGCGAAGATCGACGCAAACAAGATGCAGTCGGTCATCAGGTAGAGCCAGAAACCGAAAACGGTCATCGGCCCCGAGTCGTGGTGATGGTCATCGTGCCCATGGTCATCGACATGGGCGTGTCCAGCATTGGTCACTAAGTTCGACATGGTTTAAGCCTGTTCCAACGAGGTTTCTACACGGTTGGCCGGGATTTTCTTCTCGGCGACCAGGCGAGCGTGTTGCTCGGCTTCGATGCGTTCGATCGTCTCGACCGGCACCATGTAGCCTTGATCATCACGTGCAGCGTGGACGATGAAGTAGCCGATGGTGCCCACCAGGCTCGCGATTGCCAGCCACCAGATGTGCCAGATCATCGCGAAACCGAACACGGTCAACAGCGCACCCATCACCACGCCAGTGGCGGTGTTGTTTGGCATGTGGATCGGTTCGTAGTGCTTAGGACGCTGGTACGCAGTACCGTCTTCCTTGGCTTCGGTGAACGCATCAATGGTGTTCGCAGTAGGGATCACGGCGAAGTTGTAGAACGGTGGTGGCGACGAAGTCGACCATTCCAGGGTGTGGCCATTCCATGGGTCACCGGATTCGCAAGCGTTCTGCTTACGGTCACGGATACTCACGTACAGCTGGATCAGCTGGCAGGCAATACCCACAGCGATCATCACCGCACCGAACATGGCGACGTACAGGTACGGCACCCACTCAGGGTTGGTGGTGGCGTTCAGACGACGGGTCATGCCCATGAAGCCCAGAGCGTAGAGCGGCATGAACGCGACGAAGAAGCCCGAGATCCAGAACCAGAATGCAGCCTTGCCCCAACCTTCGTGCAGCTTGAAGCCGAACGCTTTCGGGAAGTAGAAGCTGAAACCAGCGATGTAACCGAATACAGCACCACCGATGATCACGTTGTGGAAGTGAGCGATCACGAACAGGCTGTTGTGCAGTACGAAGTCAGCACCCGGGATGGCCAGCAGTACGCCGGTCATGCCGCCGATGGCGAAGGTCACCATGAAGCCCAGGGTCCACAGGACTTGGCTGGTCATGCGCAGACGACCGTGGTAGATGGTGAACAGCCAGTTGAATAGCTTCACCCCCGTCGGGATGGAAATCAGCATCGTCGCCAGGCCGAAGAAGGCGTTGACGCTGGCCCCCGAACCCATGGTGAAGAAGTGGTGCAGCCAAACCATGAAGCCCAGTACAGAGATCGCGCCCGATGCGTAAACCATCGAGTGGTGACCGAACAGGCGCTTGCCGGTAAAGGTCGAGATCACTTCGGAGAAGATACCGAACGCTGGCAGGATCAGGATGTACACCTCAGGGTGACCCCATGCCCAGAACAGGTTCACGTACATCATTGGATTGCCACCAAGTTCGTTGGTGAAAATGTGGAAATCCAGGTAACGGTCAAGCGACAGCAGCGCCATGGTAGCGGCCAGGATCGGGAACGAAGCCACGATCAGGACGTTTGCCCAGGTGCAGGTCCAGGTGAAGATCGGCATGTCCATCAGTTTCATGCCAGGGGCGCGCATCTTCAGGACGGTGGCCAGGAAGTTGACCCCCGTCAATGTCGTCCCGAGCCCTGATAACTGTAGCGCCCAGATGTAGTAGTCCACACCCACGCCAGGGCTGTATTGCAGGCCCGACAATGGCGGATACGCAACCCAACCGGTCTTGGCGAATTCGCCGACGCCCAGGGAAACGTTGATCAGCACTACGCCGGAAACCAGCAGCCAGAAGCTCAGGGAGTTCAGGAACGGGTAGGCAACGTCACGGGCACCAATCTGCAGCGGCAAGGCAAGGTTCATCAAGCCGGTGAAGAATGGCATCGCCATGAAGATGATCATGATCACACCGTGGGCGGTGAAGATCTGGTCATAGTGTTCAGGTGGCAGGTAGCCAGGCGAACCCTCGGTGGCCATGGCCAACTGGGTACGCATCATGATGGCGTCGGCAAAACCACGCAGCAGCATGACCATGGCAACGATGACGTACATGACGCCGATTTTCTTGTGGTCGACCGAAGTCAGCCACTCGGTCCACAGGTAGGTCCACTTCTTGAAATAAGTGATTGCTGCAAACAGTGCCAGACCACCCAGCGCGATCATGGCGATGGTCACCATTACGATCGGCTCGTGGAACGGGACCGCATCCCAACTTAATTTACCAAACATCGTTTACTCCTCTGCCCCAGCAGTTGAATGCGAGCCCGTGTCAGAACCTTCAACCGCGGCCACTTCTTTCTTCTCGTGCTTGACCGGCTTGCCTGGCTTCATACCTTCGTACTTGTCGACGATTTTCTGAAACAGGTTCGGCTCATACGCGGAGTACAGGGCGACTGGGTTGTTCTGGCTCGGTTTGGTCAGGGCGTCGTATTCAGCTTGATCAAGCTGTTTAGGTGCGGCCTTGACTTCGGCTACCCAGGCGTTGAAATCTTCCTGGCTCGTCGAGATCGCTTTGAATTTCATGCCGGTGAAGCCAGCGCCGCTGTAGTTCGCGGAGATGCCTTCCATTTCAGCTTTTTCGTTGGCGATCAGGTGCAGTCGGGTCTGCATGCCTGCCATCGCGTAGATCTGGCCGCCCAGGGCTGGGATGAAGAACGAGTTCATCACGGCGTCGGAGGTGATCCGGAAGTTGAGCGGGGTGTTCTCCGGGAAACGGATCTGGTTCACCGTGGCGATACCCAGGTCCGGGTAGATGAACAGCCACTTCCAGTCCAGCGCGACCACTTCGATATTGATCGGCTTGACGTCGGATTCCAGCGGACGGTAAGGGTCCAGCTCGTGGGTCGACTTATAGGTGATGTAACCCAAGGCGATGATGATGAGGATCGGGACCAGCCACACCGCGATTTCAATCTTGGTGGAGTGCGACCACTTCGGCGCGTAGGTCGCGCTGGTGTTCGACGCACGGTATTTCCAGGCGAAGGCGAAGGTCATGATGATCACAGGGACCACGACCAGCAGCATCAGCAGGGTGGCAGTGATGATCAGGTTTCGTTGATCCAGACCGATCTGTCCTTTCGGGTCCATCAAGGTCCACTTGCAGCCTCCCAGCATTAACATCATGCCAAGCAGCGGCAAAAAGCCTAGTAATCGGGGGTACCTGTTTTTACTCATCTCACGACCTCTAAAGCAGCTTGCGCAATGCAGTTGGGTTTTGATCGCCAACACTTCACCCTGCCAAGGGTTGGCATTTCTCTTCGATTGAATAAGAGCCTGCCCGTCACGCCATAACGGGGCGTTTCACGGACCTGCGGTGAGTTCTTATTCGATTTCGTGGTTAAAGGCCTTGTTACAGACCAATTCCATTTGGTGCGGATAGTTGAAAGGCTGCCGGAACCTTGGGGTCGCACAGAGCCATCCATCTGCCCCTCGACCGCTCCAGTGCTCAAATATTGAACAGCACCAGACATTCAGTGCGGGCGATTGTAGTTAGCTAGCGATGTATAAACCATGTCTGATAAAGAAATAATTTTTATCGATTACAGCAATAATCCTTCACCATTATTGCAACGGTTCGCGATCTTATCGCGTTCGATTCCTCGCAAAAACCACAAAAATTGCCGTGTTATTGAGCAATCCATGGCCACCCTTACAGCGCGTAGGGGCATGCCAAACCGATGCAACCCCCCATAAAACAAGGCATTCGGACATCACCGAATCGCTGGCGCGGCGCGAGGTTCGGGTGCTCGCCAGAACCACGAACTGACAGCACATCTTGACCGTTTTATGCAAATTTAAGCGGCGGTCTAGCGGGTCAGAAACGTCCTGCGACAGCTTCCGTGTGACAACATGTCGCACGCTGCGCGCAGCCGAAATTGTCCGGCGTCACGTTCTATTCACAAATCCCTACACGTAAAAACGCCCCGGCCTTCGTTCAAGAACGACCGGGGCGTTTTGCAGTAGCAGGTCACGCGGGTGTCAGGCTTTGCGCTGGCGATTGCGGTAGATACCCAGCGGCACCAGGATCACCGTCAACACGAACGCAACCAGTGCCCACTGTGCCAGGGACAGGCCAAGTACCGGGGGGTAGGGGGTGCTGCAGAAGCCATCGACCTGGAAGCCCAGCGGGAACACTTTCGCCAGGGGCAGATCGTCGACGATCGGTTGCAGCACATCGATGCCGCAACTGACCTGAGGAAAGAACTGGGTGTACACGTGGTGGCCGGCGGCGGCTACCCCGCCGAGGGCGCTGAGTATCACCAGGCCTTCAAACAGCGTGAGAGCGCCTTTGGTGCGCATGGCCGCGCCGATGAACGCGAAGATCGCAATCAACAGCAAGGCGTAGCGTTGCAGGATACACAGCGGGCATGGCGCCTCGCCCAGCACCACCTGCATGTAAAGCGCACCGCCGATCAGCGCCAGGCAGATAATGCCCAGTAACACCAGAAAGCGCCGCTCCCTGCCTAAACGCAATTCGTCACTCATCTCCGTTTCCCTTTGTTTGGTTGTGCCAATGGCCGCAAGTTTACACACAGGCAGTGGTTTAAACAGAAAGGGGTTAACGGGGGATTAATCCAGGGAAATGTTGTGACGGGGCGGACGCCATCGCGGGCAAGCCCGGCTCCCACAGGGGATCGTGTTTCCCTGTGGGAGCCAGGCTTGCCCGCGACGGCGCCGACTCGGTGTATCGGTGAAACTCTATTCCAGGGCAGCGGCCGGGCCGAAGAATTCGTAGCGGCTTTGTGTCTCGGGCACGCCCAAGGCCTTGAGGTGGCGCTTGATCGCGGCCATGAAGCCTTTAGGGCCGAGGAAGTAGGCATCCAGGTCGCGCTGCTCGGGCAACCAGGCGGCCAGTTGGTCCTGGCTCAGCAGGCCGACCTTGTCCGCTGCGGGGCTTACGCCGTCGTCCTCGGCGTAGCAGTAGTAGCGCTTGAGCTGTGGATGCTTGGCGGCCAGGGTGTCTACCCAGTCGCGGAATGCATGCACGCCGCCGTTACGCGCACAGTGGATGAAGTGCACCGGACGCTGAGTGGCCAGGGCGGCCTCGAGCATCGGCAAGGTCGGTGTGATGCCGACGCCGCCGCTGATCAGCACCAGTGGTTTGTCGCTGGCCGCCAGGGTGAACTCACCCGACGGCGGGAACAGGTCGATGGTCGCCCCGACATGCACTTGGTCGTGCAGGTAGTTGGACACCCGCCCACCCGCTTCGCGCTTGACGCTGATGCGGTACAGGCCGGCATCGGTCAGGGCCGACAGGGAATAGTTGCGGCGCACTTCCTCGCCATCCAGCACCAGCTTCATGCCGATGTATTGACCCGGTGCCGCGGCGAGTATCGGCCCGTTGTCCACCGGGGCGAAATAGAACGAGATGATTTCGTCGCTTTCCTCCACCCGCTTGACCAGCAGGAACGGCCGCGCCCCCCGCCAGCCGCCAGGCGCCTGGGCTTTCTCTGCATAAATGGCCGCCTCGGCGCCGATCAGGATGTCCGCCAACTGGCCGTAGGCCGCGCCCCAGGCACTCATCACCTCAGGGGTCGCAATCTCACTGCCCAGCACTTCGGAAATGGCGCGCAGCAGGCAGGCGCCGACGATCGGGTAGTGCTCCGGCAGAATCTGCAGGGCCACGTGCTTGTTGATGATCTTGGCCACCAGGTCGCCCAACTGGTCCAACTGGTCGATATGCCGCGCGTACATCAACACGCCATTGGCCAGGGCGCGGGGCTGGTCGCCGCTGGCCTGGTGGGCTTGGTTGAACAGCGGGCGCACCTGCGGGTATTCCGAGAGCATCATGCGGTAGAAGTGGGTGATCAGCGCTTCGCCGCCACTTTCCAGCAGGGGCACGGTGGATTTGACGATGGCACGGTCTTGGGCACTAAGCATGGGGAGCCTCCTGGGCTTCTTCAAGGATTACCCTGGCTTACTCAGTATTCGTGCCAACTTATTATTCTTTGTTTTTCAATGAGTTAAATTAAATGTAGTCAGTATGACCTCCTACAACTTATAGTCATAAGGACTACAAGGAGTCATTATGACTGCGCAACCGCTGCTCACCACCCTCTTGCCTCTGGTCGCCGACCTGTCCCGCGAGCTGCCCGAAGGCGAGCGTTACCGCCGCCTGCTGCAAGCCATGCGCGCCCTGTTGCCCTGCGATGCCGCCGCACTGTTGCGCCTGGACAGTGACTGGCTGGTGCCGCTCGCCGTGGATGGCTTGAGCGCCGACACCTTGGGCCGGCGCTTCAAGGTCAGCGAGCATCCGCGTTTTGCCGTGCTGCTCAGTAGCCCTGGCCCCACGCGTTTTGACAGCGACAGCGAATTGCCCGACCCCTACGACGGCCTGGTGGATGGCTTGCATGGGCACCTGGAAGTGCACGATTGCATGGGTTGCCCGCTGTTCGTCGACGACCAGCCCTGGGGCCTGCTGACCTTGGACGCCTTGGACACCGAGCGCTTCGAGCGCGTGGAACTGGACGCCCTGCAAGCCTTCGCCAGCCTCGCCGCCGCCACCGTCAACGTCGCCGAGCGCATCGAGCGCCTGGCCCTGCGCGCCGAAGACGAACACCAGCGTGCCGAGATCTACCGTCAGGCCAGCGGCCAGCAGCACAAGGAAATGATCGGCCAGAGCAAAAGCCACAAGCGCCTGGTAGAAGAGATCAAGCTGGTGGGCGGCAGCGACCTCACCGTGCTGATCACCGGCGAGACCGGGGTGGGCAAGGAACTGGTGGCCCAGGCCCTTCACGCGGCGTCGCCCCGCGCCGATAAACCGCTGATCAGCCTCAACTGCGCCGCCCTGCCGGAAACCCTGGTGGAGAGCGAGCTGTTTGGCCATGTGCGCGGCGCCTTCACCGGCGCCTTGAACGAACGGCGTGGCAAATTCGAGCTGGCCAATGGCGGCACGTTGTTTCTGGACGAAGTCGGCGAACTGTCGCTGACGGTGCAAGCCAAGCTGCTGCGCGTGCTGCAAAGTGGCCAGTTGCAGCGCTTGGGCTCGGACAAGGAACACCAGGTGGACGTGCGCCTGATCGCTGCCACCAACCGCGACCTCGCCGACGAAGTGCGCAATGGTCGCTACCGCGCGGACTTCTATCACCGCCTCAGCGTGTACCCGCTGCAAGTGCCCGCATTGCGCGAACGCGGGCGTGATGTGTTGTTGCTGGCCGGCTTCTTTCTTGAACAGAACCGCTCACGCATGGGCCTGGGCAGCCTGCGCCTGACCAGCGATGCCCAGGCGGCGCTGCTGGCCTATAACTGGCCGGGCAATGTACGGGAGCTGGAACATTTGATCGGACGCAGCGCACTCAAAGCCCTGGGGAATTGTCGCGAACGGCCGAAGATTCTGAGCCTGAATGCCCAGGACCTGGACCTGCCCGATGTGAGCGCGCCACTGATCGAAGCGTCGGCCGACACGGCCCCCATCGTCACCGGCGACCTGCGCCAAGCCACGGAGCACTATCAACGCCAGGTCATCAGCGCCTGCCTGGAACGCCACCAGCACAACTGGGCCAGCGCCGCCCGCGAACTGGGCCTGGACCGCGCCAACCTAGGCCGCATGGCCAAGCGCCTGGGCATGAAATAACCAGATAACTCCAATCCAAATGGGGGAGCTGGCTTGCCTGCCCCCACATCAGACCGCCTTCGCCTTGAAAACCGGGCTCGCAGCCTTAGGCTTACGAAACACCAACACATTCCCCAACATCACCAACACCAACCCCGCCAACGCCGGCGCCGTCCACTGATACCCCTCGGCGAACGCCGACACATTCAGCGCAACGACTGGGAACAGCACGGTGCAATACGCCGCCCGCTCCGGCCCCATCCGCCCGACCAGGGTCAGGTACGCGGTAAAGCCAATGACCGAGCCCGGAATCACCAGGTACCACAGCGCACCGACATACCGCGCGCTCCAGTCCATCTCGAACGGAATCCCGCGTACCAGGCAATACGTCGCGAGCATCGCCGAACCATAGGCCATGCCCCAGGCATTGGTGGTCAGCGGCTTCAGCCCGGCTTTCTGTTGCAGGCTCGAGAGCATGTTGCCGGCCGAGAAACACAAGGTCCCCAGCAACGCCAGCCCCAAGCCAAGCAGGGTCTGCGGGCTGGCGGTGTGCCCGACCAGTTCCGGCCAGAACAGCAAGCCCAGCCCCGCGAGCCCCAGGGCGCCGCCCATCAACACATTGCGCGCCACCCGCTGGCCGAAAAACACCCGGGCATTCAGCGCGTTCCACAACGTGGCCGTGGAAAACACCACCGCCACCAAGCCGCTGGGGATCCACTGGCTGGCCGTGAGAAAGCACATGAAGTTGACGCAAAACAGGCACACCCCCTGGGCCACGCAAATCAGGTGGCCGCGCCGGTTCATCACCTGCAACTTGCGGCTGAGCAGCAACAACGCAAACAGCACCAGCGCCGCCAGGCCGAAGCGATAGACGATGGACACCGGAATCGCCACCACGCCCAGTTGCCATTTCAGGGCGATCCAGGTGGTGCCCCAGATCAGCACAGTGAGTAAATACAGGGAAAGGTTCATAGCAGGCTCCATCGATAGAGCCACAGTGTGGCGCCCAATCCAGGGCGCGCTCTTGCACAATCTTGCGCTTTTGTCGGGCGGTGGGATCACAGCCTCGGCGGCGGGGAGTAGGATGCAAGACGTCAAAGAGTACGAACCATGCCTGATCTGGAATCCCTGCAAGTCTTTCAAGCCCTTAACCGCTCGCCCAACGCACGCCTGGAAGCCTGCGCCGAGCTCGGTGACGGCTTGTCTGCAGCCTTGTGGAGCAACCACCACGACTCACAGGACTACCAGGCGCCGACACATCACACCCTGTCGTGCTACATCGGTGGTGGCACCGGCACCTTTCGGCGTGACCAACCGGGCACCAAGGGCGGGCCGGACAAACTGTGCATCCTGCCGGCCGAGCATCAGTCGGCCTGGGTGATCAACGGCGAGATACGCCTGGCCCACGTGTATTTCAGCCCGGAGCAATTTGCCCTGGGCTGCGTCACCCTGCTCGACCGCGAGCCGCGCACCCTGCAACTGCGCGAAAGCACCTTCCTGGAAGATGCCAGCCAGGCGCGGCGCTTTCACCAGTTGATCGCGCTGAACTGGCACGAACCCGCCGAGCGCCTGCTGACCAGCAGCCTGGCCCATGAAATGCTCAGCCACACCCTGCTTAGCCAAGTGGGCGCCCGCGACGGGCTGCGCCTTAAAGGCGGGCTGGCGGCGCACCAACGGCGGCTGTTGGTGGAGTACATCGACCAGCACCTCGAAGACCCGATCAGCCTGGGCCAACTCGCCGGGATGTGTGCATTGTCGGAATACCATTTCGCGCGGATGTTCCGTCAAAGCTTCGGCCTGCCGCCCCATCAATATCTGCTGGCGCGCCGCGTCACTCGCGCCCAGGCCCTGCTGCGCAGTGGCGCCCTGCCCTTGAACGAGATCGCGTTGATGTGCGGTTTCTCCAGCGCCAGCCACTTCACCCATCGCTTCCGCCAAGCCATGGGCGCGACACCCGGCGAATATCGCCAGGCGTTCTGCGCCTAGGTCATCAACCCCAGGGTCTTGGCCTTGGCCACCGCTTGCGTACGTCGCTCCACACCTAGCTTGCTGTGGATGCGCCGCGCATGGGTCTTGACGGTGTGCAGGGAGATAAACAGGCGGTCGGCGATTTCCAGGTTGGAGTTGCCAAGGGCGATCAGTTGCAGCACTTCCAACTCGCGTTGGCTCAGGGGGCTTTCCACCACGCCCGGTGCTGAAGCCTGTGGCTCCATGCCCAGTTCACTCAACAACCCTGGCGAACGCAACCGCAGCTCGCGAATCGCCTGCTGCACCTGGCAGCGTGCCGCCAACGCCAGCCCGGCCTGCAGCGAACGGCGCGCCAGCGCAGGGTCACCGACTTGCCAGGCGACCTCCCCCAGCACCAGGTGCAGTTCGGTTTCCAGGCAGAGCATGCCGCGCTGGTGCGTGGCGTGCAGCAAGGCCTTGAGCCGCGCCACCGGTTGATCGGCGCAGCCCAGTTTCACTTCCGCCAGCACCAGCAGGTATTCCAGGCGCGGGATCAGTTCCAGGGTGGCCGGCGGAGCCTGCTTGGCCTGGGGCCCACGGAAGTGGCGAAGCACGCGACGCACTGCTTGCGCCGTGAGTTCGGCGCGCCCCTGCTGCAACCAGAAGTGGCCGCTGACCAGCAGCAACACTGCGCGATACACCGTGTCGGGGACCTGGCGTTGCTGCATCAAGCGCTCGGCCTCGCGCAGTTGCACAAAGGCCTGGGCGTAATCGCCACGGTTGGCAGCCAGCAGGGCCAGTCCGAGAAACCCGTAGAGCACGCGTTTGTCCTGGCTGTGCAGGCACATCGCCAAGCCTGTTTCGAAACAGTCGGCGGCCAGGCTGTCGTGCCCCTGGCGCAACGCCAGATGCCCACGGCGCAACGCGATGCGTCCGACCAGCGGCCCGGCCGTGAGCCGCTGCTCGACCAACATCACCTGCACGTTTTCCAGCAGGCTTTGCGCTCGGTACGGTGCGCCACGCTGTTCCAGCAACTGCGCGTGATCCAGTTCGAGCAGCGCCTCAAGCAACAGCGAACCCTGGGCACGGGCCAGGCACAGCGCTTCACGGCTGAGCCCCTGGGCGACGTCCAACTCGCCGCGCAGCAAGGCTTGCTGGGTCAGGCCCGACAAGCACATCAGGCGTGACGTCCAGGCGCTGTCGGGTAACGCTTGCAGCGCCTCGAGGAAATGTTCGCGGGAACGCTCGGCATCGCCGCCCAGGTGCAGCAGCCAGCCCCACTGTGCCTGCCAGCGGGCCAGCAGGTAGCGCTGTTGCGCCGCCGTCGGTTGCGGAGCGAAGCGCGCCAACTGGTCGATGCATCGCGCGGCCTGGTCGAAACGCCCGGCGAACAGCAACGCCGCCGTCACCAGCCCGACCAGTTGCGCCGAGCCCAGCATCAATTCATCGCCATGCTGTTCATGCAGGCGCAACAGCAACACCGCATTCTGCTGGCGGAACAGGTCCTCGAAACTGAAGTGCTGCAACAGGCTCACCGCCACTTCATATTCTTCGGCCAGCAACGCGTGTTCAAACGCGGCCTGCCAGTCCTGTTCGGCGGTGAACCACTGGCAGGCCCGTCGGTGCCAGGAGCGCTTGGCCGGCCAGGGCTCATCACGCAGCAATCGGCCCAGCGGCGGAAAGACCTGCAACCAGTCTGTGTCTTCCCAAGGCTGGATAAACGCGCCGAGCGCCTGCAGATCGCGCAGGTATTGATCGCCGTCGCCATGGCCGAACAGGTGCTCGCACAACCCTGGGTTGAAGCGCGGCAGATGCGCCAGCACACGCCAGGCTTCGGCCAGTTCGGGCGGCAACGTACTGAACAGCTCATGCTGCAAGTAATCGAGCAAGGTCCTCTCCGGGTGGGCGTCGCCGAGCAAGGCGATGCGCACACCGGCACACCAGCCGGCACTGAACTGCAACACGCTGTCGACGGTTTGCCCCGGCATGTGGATAAGCAGTTGCTGGATCTCGGCCGAGGTGAATGCCAGGTCAGCGCCGCACTCCAGCAACTCATCGTCGAGCAGCAACCGCGGCCAGTTACACAGGGGGCGACGACGCGCACCCAGCCACCAGGTCAACGCCGGGCTGCTGACCGTGAGCAAACGGTCGAGCAACGCGTCGGTTTCGGGTGTGGCGGCGCGACAGAAGTCATCGATGAACAACCATGCTGGCGTCTGCCAGCGAGTGAGGTCGAGCAGCAGCGTCGTTTCATCGCTGAACGGCAGGCCGAGGATCTGCGCCAGCCGTTGACAAAGATCGATCGGGCCGAGGGCAGCACCATTGAGCGGCAACCAGTACACCAGGCAGCCGGCTGGCGCCTGCAACGCGCACTCGGCGAGCAACGCGCTCTTGCCACTGCCGCCAGGGGCACACAGCAACTTGACCCTGACCGGTGCGGCCAGCAACGGCTCGGCCAAGCGTGGGCGCAGCAGATGGTGGGCGGACAGCCGAGGCATGAATCCAGGACGGTCCAGGCAGCGTGTCATGGCGGTCATTGCTGCATCCTGCGTTCTTATTGTTATGCAACCTGGCGCCTACCCTAGTCCTGTGGTTGGCGGTTGTTGAAGAAAGATTCAGCAGGGTGATTGGCGAGCATAAAATTCAAGGCATCCACAACTCGATGTGGGAGCGGGCTTGCCCGCTCCCACATTGGGATTGCGTTTCACATCAAGGCTCAGCGCACGCCCTCAGCCCTCAATGCCGCCGGCGTGTAGTCCGCCGCCTTGGCATTGAAACCAAACACAAAACTGCTCTTCTCTTCATTCTTCATACCCAGCGCGAGGTAGCGCCCGGCGATGATGTCGTACAGGGTTTCCACGGTGTAGGCCGGGGTCTGGTGGTTGTAGTAGAACTGCGCATGCCCCTCGGCCACCCGCCACAGTTGGCCACGCCCATCGTAGTGATCCACCAGCGCCACCTGCCAGCTGTCCTCGTCGATGTACATGTGGCGCTTGGCGTAGATATGCCGCTCACTCGGCTTGACCGTGCCCACCACTTCCCATACGCGGTGCAGCTCATAGCGGGTCAGGTCCTGGTTGATGTGGCCAGCCTTGATGATGTCGTCGTACTTGAGCGTCGGCTGGTCGAGCTTGTAGCTGTTGTAGGGGATGTACATTTCTTTCTTGCCGACCAGCTTCCAGTCGTAGCGGTCCGGGGCGCCGGAGAACATGTCGAAGTTGTCCGAGGTGCGCAGCCCGTCGGAAGCCGTCCCCGGTCCGTCATATGCCACCTGCGGCGCACGGCGCACGCGGCGCTGGCCAGCGTTGTAGATCCACGCCAGGCGCGGTTCCTTCACCTGGTCGAGGGTTTCATGCACCAGCAGCACGTTGCCCGCCAAGCGCGCCGGCGCGGTCACCGACTGCTTGAAGAAGGTCAGCACGTTGGCTGCCTTGGCCGGGTCCATGTCGGGGATCAGTTGCGGCACGGCCACCTCTTCCTCGAAGCGGATCGGCGTGTAGCTACCGTTGGTCTGCGGTGTGGCCTGGGTGATGATGCGGCGCAGGTTGCCGCCGTGATAACGGGTGATGTGGTTCCACAGCACTTCCACGCCATTCTTGGGAATCGGAAACGCGTAGTAGCGGTTGCCGGTGAAGTTCTCCAGGCCGTTGCCGTCGTTGATCGGCTTGACGTTCAGCGCGCTGCGCTTGATCGACTCGTAGATCTCCGGCGGCAGGTTCACCGTACGGTGGGTCGGGTACACCGGAATCTTGTAGGTCTCGGGGTAGCGCTTGAACATCGCCACCTGGCCGTCGGAAAGTTTGTCCTTGTACTTGTCGACGGTGGCCGCGGTGATCACGAACAGCGGCTTTTCACTGGCAAACGGGTCGGCCAGGAAGCCCTTGCTGTCGACCGCGCCGGCGTTCTTGGGGATGCCACCGGTCCAGGCCGGGATCGAGCCGTCGGCGTTGCCGGCTTTTTCGGCGCCCACCGGGGTCAGGGTGGTACCGAGCTTGGCAGCCTCGTCCGGCGACACAGCTGCCATCACATTGGCTGCCAAGAGGCTGAGGGCCATTACCGCAAATAGCTTACGCATAGAGTCTTGTCCTTCTTTAAGCCAGATCAGAAGTTCACGCCGAAGCTGAGGGCGAGGAAATCGCGGTCGGTCAGGGTGTTGTAGTCGCCACCAAAGAAGTCGGTGTAGCTGAGGCTGGCGGTGTAGGTATTGCGGTAGTCCGCATCGACACCGACGCTGATCGCCTTGGCGCCTTTGTTGAACAGGCCATTGGGGCCGTAGCCGGCGACGTCATGGGACCAGGACAGGTTGGGCTTGAGGTTGATCCCGGCAATCACGTTGTTGTAGTCCAGGATCGCCCGCGCGCGGTAGCCCCAGGAGGTGGATGTGACGAAACCATCGGTGTCACCCTGGAAACCGTAGGCGCCGTACACCGAGTCGCGGCCATAGCGAAGTTTGGATTTATCTTCCAGGCCTGCGACATGGACGATGGCCGCTTCACCCACCACCGTGAGCCGTTCGGCGCCCAGCACCTGGTCGAAGAACTGGGTCATGGTGCTTTGGATCTGAGTGATCTCTTTACGGCGATAGCCTTTGTTGTCGTCACCGAAGTTGCTGCGGATGGGTGACGCCAGCTGACCGGCGACCGGGTTGATCAGGGCCAGGGTCAAGTCGGTGGTATTGAGTTGCACCGGGGCATTGGGCCGGTAGCTGATCTCACCGGTCCACGCCGTGCCGGTGGGCAAGGTCGTCGAGAAGCTGGCACCGAACAGGCGGATATCTTCGGGGTAGTCGAGGTAGTACTGGCCGCGGCCGAGCATCAGGCTTTGCACCAGGCCCGCGCCGGAACCCGGCGCCAGGCCGTTGGCGGTACCGGCAATCGCGCCGAGCGTGGCCAGGCTGGTGGTGTTGGTGATGGTGCCCACCGTCGGCGTGCGGCTGTGGTAGTTCATGAAGTACAGGCCGTACTCGGTGTCATCCCCTAGCCAGCGCAACGCGGCGCCGAACTGACCGGAATCACGCGCGTCACGGTCACCTGCGCGGCGTACGATCACCCCTTCATTGGTCACGCCAAACCCTTGGCCAAACGCCGCAGCCACAGGTTGCAATGGCGCAATCGCCGGGTTCCCCACCGTGTAGTTGTTGGTGCACCCATCCGCCGCCACGTCGCCACCGAAGAAGGTGCCGCAGTTATCCAGTACCGTCTGGTCCCACTCCAACTGGTAGAAACCTTCTACCGTCAGTTGGTTGGTGAGGGTCTGGGACGCGAATAGCATGTTGACCGGAATCAGCCCTTCCTTGATCTCGGCACCGGGACGGCGAAAGGCCGACACGTCAACCGGGTTGATGCTGTTGATGGAGTTGCCGATGAAGGTACTTTCGCCCCAGCTCACGACCTGCTTGCCCGCGCGCACGGTGCCCGGCAGGTCACCCAGCGAATAGTTGTGGTAGACGAATGCATCGAGAATTTGCGCGCCGCTGGATTTGGCGCCTTCCTTGCGGTTGTGGTCGCTGATGGGCTTGAACTCGCGGTCTTCGTCCTTGAGTTCGAAGTCGTACCAGTACTTGCCGCGTACGAATACGCCTGTGTCGCCGTACTTCAACTCAAGGTCGTGCAGGCCCTTGAAGATCTTGGAGAAGGTCTCGCCCTTCTTGAAGTTCAGGCGCCCGTCATCCCCCGTGGAAGCCTGGCCGGTGCCGCCATTCACGGTGCCCACCAGTTTGCTGTCGGCATCGCGCATCCCCCAACTCGCGCCCACTGACAGCGACGAATCGAATTGCCCTTCGATCTCGCCAATGTTGAACGAAACAGCCTGTGCCTGGGCACAGCAACCCAACGCAACCGCAGCGGCCAGCGCCTGTGGCCTGAAGATGGCGCGCATTGTTGTTCTTGTCATGCGTCTTCCCCGGTGAGTGACAGAAGGCCCCACCCTACTGCCGCCCATGTGGAGCGATAAGCGCACCAAGGAGGGATTCGTGTTGTCGCTCGAAAGGATGACAGGCCGCTCTGGCCGGGGTCTGGGCGCGCGCATGCATCCGGTGGATGGCGGGTTATCAGGAGAATGGATAGCACGCCCAGCAACTGTTGCCGAATCAGCAACAGTCCTTGTCATGAATCGGCATTACTCATTTTGTTACTAACGGCTATTCTTGCCGGGCTTTCAGGGCAAATGGCCCGCTTCCCCCTCCGGAAGAAAAGCCTGATTCAGATGGATTGATGTCTTTTTTCAATCTGTTACCGGTGTTCACTGACGTTGATTTATCGCTCCTTGATCCAACGTCTTACTTCAGCCGCTGCGTTTGCAGCGGCTTTTTTTTGCCCAAAATAAAACGGGGCGCTGTCAGCGCCCCGCAGGATTCAAGCTTTTTCAAGCAACGATCACAGGCTGTATTTCTGTAGATTGGCCATCATCTCCTTCAGGGCCTCGATGTTGTCCTTGGGGTGCGCGGCCCCCTCGAAGTCGCAGATCTGCTGCCAGTGTGCCGCCACGTCTTCGGGCGAGAAACCGGCTTGCGGGTCAAAGCCCACACCCAGGCTGCGTTCCCAGCGGGTCTTGCCGATCCAGCCGCCACCGACTTCAAACAGCCCGGACGTTTCCTGGCAGGCCTCGCTGCCCAGGTACACCACCAGCGGGCTGACCAGCTCCGGCTTGAGGCGCTCGAACACTTGCGGCGGGATCAAGCCTTCAGTCATGCGCGTGCCCCCCGTGGGCGCGATGGCGTTGACCAGGATGTTGTTCTTGCGCCCTTCCAGCGCCAGGGTGCGGGTCAGCCCATACAGGCCGAGCTTAGCCATGCCATAGTTTGACTGGCCGAAGTTGCCGTAGATGCCCGAGGTGGACGCGGTGAAGATCACCCGGCCATAACCTTGCTCGCGCAGATGAGGCCAGGCGGCGCGGGTCACTTTGTAGGCGCCTTCGACGTGCACCCGGTAAACCAGGTCCCAGTCGCTGTCGTCCATTTTGTGGAAAGTCTTGTCGCGCAGGATACCGGCGTTGTTGACCACCACATCGATACGGCCGAAGGCGTCGAGGGCGTTCTGCACGATCTTGTCACCGTCGGTGACAGAGTCATGGTTGGCCTCGGCGATACCACCCGCCTCGCGAATTTCGGCCACGACCCGGTCAGCAGCCGAAGCGTTGGCGCCTTCGCCCTGGGTGGAGCCACCCAGATCGTTGACCAGCACTTTGGCGCCGTGTCTAGCGAACAGCAGCGCATGGGCCCGACCCAATCCGCCGCCGGCACCGGTGACGATCACGACCTTATCCTGGAACTGCACTGATTCACTCATACCGAACTCCAATGGCGACAATGGGAATGGGTCGAGTGTCAGGCACGGGGGCCATGGTCACAATAACCACGACTGAGCCTGAATGGTGCTCGATAAGGCAGAGGGATGATCATGTGGGCGCTGGCATGCCTGCGATGCAAGCGCCTTGGCCTTTCAGTCGAACCGCAGCGATGCTATCGCAGGCAAGCCAGCTCCCACACGGGGCCAGCAATGCGCTCGCGAAACGCCAGGTAATGCTTGAGCACCTGCACCGGCGCCTCGATCTGCGGGTAGTGGCCGATATTGGCCAACAGCACCGTATCGGCGTGTGGCACCAACGCGCGGTAACGCTCCACCATGTGGGCGCCGGAAATCGGGTCGATCTCGCCATCGATCACTCGCAGCGGTACTTCACCCTGCTGCATCGCGTGCACCCAACGTTCACGCAGGCGTCGACGCTGAGGGATGTAGGCGATGAGTTTATGCAGGATGCGCGTGCCTTCGTGAGAGTCGATCAGGCTCCAGAAATCATCCAGGGCACTTTCGCTGGGGCGGGTATTGGGGCCGAAAATCTGATTGAAGCTGTTCGCCAGGGCATTGCGTCCGAAGGCGCGGCCGATCATCCAGCCCAGGGGGCTGAGCAACATCTTCTGCACCAGGGCCGGGCGATGGGTTTCGGGAAACAGGCCACCGTTGAGAAACACACAGCTGGCCATATGAAAGCGACCTTCGTAGTGCCTGGCGAGCAGTTCCTGGGCAACGCTGTCGCCGTAGTCATGGGCGAGCACGTGTACTGGCTGCTCCACGCGCAGGTGCTCGAGCAACGCTTGCTGCAGATCCGCCTGCTCCAGCAGGCAATAACCATGGTCCAAAGGTTTGGCCGAATCGCCAAAGCCGAGCATGTCACAGGCAATTACCAGGTTTCGCTGGGCCAGGGGCTGCCACAGGTAATGCCAGTCCCAACTGGCAGTAGGGAAGCCATGGATCAACAGCAACGGTTCTCCCTGCCCCGCCACCCAGTAGCGGATGGTGTGGCCGTGGAAGTCGAACGTCTGGCTGCGTTTGCGCCAGACACTCAGCGGGATCTCGGCGAGTGGCATCAGGTTTTATACCCAGGATCGAAGCTGTCCAACTTGCGCAGCAACGCCGGCCAGGCCAGCGCGCCCCCCATACCTTGAGCACTCTTTGTGACAGCCGCCACCATTGCCTTGGCGCCGGCAAGGATCTGCGGCCCGATGGCGATCAATTCGGCGCCGCCGTTTTGCGCCAGCACCTGGATGTCGCAGGCGCGCTGGAAGGTAAACATCATCAAAAAGGTGTCGGCGATGGTGCTGCCGCAGGTCAGCAGACCGTGGTTGTGCAACATCAGAAAGCTGTTTTCGCCCAGGTCGGCCTGCAGACGGGCCTTCTCTTCGTGGTTCAACGCCACCCCCTCGTAGGCGTGATAGGCCAGGCTCGACAGTACGAAGATCGATTGCTGGCTGATCGGCAACACACCCTGCTTCTGCGCTGCCACCGCGACACCGGCAGCGGTGTGGGTATGCAACACACAGGTCACGTCGTGACGCACTTCATGGATGGCGCTGTGGATGGTGTAGCCCGCAGGGTTGATCTCGTACGGGCTGTCCATCAGTTTGTTGCCGGCTTGATCGACCTTGACCAGGCTCGACGCAGTGATCTCATGGAACATCAGCCCATAGGGGTTGATCAGGAAATCATCGGTGCCCGGCACCTTGGCGGAGATATGGGTGAAGATCAGGTCATCCCAACCATGCATCGCCACCAGGCGATAGCAGGCTGCCAGGTCGACGCGGGTTTGCCACTCGGCGGCGCTGACCTGATCTTTGACATTCTGTGGCGATAGAACGGGGGCTAGGCTCACGGTAACGACCTCCTTGGCGCACGTTATTGTTATTGTTTTTTTGAGTGATGGGCCAGTCTAGTCAGACGTCGGGGCTGCAGGAGTTGCCTTCGCAGCCAGCTTGATGGCCGTACGAGTCAGTGTTGAGAATAGTTTAAATTGCGCACAAGCAGTGTCAGAGAAGTGCCGCCAATAAAGGCACGGCAAACAGGTTGAGCAAGCCCGTCAGCACCATCACCAACCCTGCGACCGAGCCCTCTTCGCCCCCCACTTCATGCGCCCGGCTGACGCCCGCACCGTGGGCCCCTACCCCGAATAACGCGCCCCGCGCCAGAGGCGTGCGCAACGGTAACCACTTGAGCAGCACGCCGCCGAGCATGGCGCCAAACACACCGGTGAACATCACGAACACCGCCGTCAGCTCCGGTACGCCGCCAAGGTCGGAGGACACCGGCATGGCAAACGGCGTGGTAATGGAGCGCGGCACCAGCGACATCGTCACCGCACTGTCCAAGGCCAGGGCTTTGGCCAGGCCGAACGAAGTGGCGATGGACGCCGCGCTGCCCGCGACCATCCCCAGCAACAACGCCGACCAGTGCCGCGCCAACAGCCGCCGCTGTTGCCAGATCGGCACGGCGAACGCCACGGTCACCGGCCCGAGTACCAGCATCAGCCAGTGGGTGTCGGCCGCGTATTCGGCGTAGGCCGTGTTCATGGGCACGGCCACCGCCAGCAGCAGTACAGGCACCAGGATCAACGGCGACAACAGGTAGCGACCGGTGCGCCGGTAGATCCAGCGGCTGAAGATGTACGCCCCCAAGGTCAAGGCGAGCCAGAACACCGGCATCAGTTCAAGCTTCATGGCGCAGCCTCCAGCGGCAGACCAGCTCCACGGTGAACGCCGTGACCAGCATCACCGCCAAGGTACTGAAACCGATCACCAGCAGGATGCGCCAACCGTCATTGCGCAGCAGGCCACCATAGTCCAACAGGCTCATCAAGGCGGGAATGAAGAACAGCAGCATCTCGGCCATCAGCACGCCCGCGCCCAATTGCAGGGCCGCCGGCTTGACCAGGCCGCTGGCGAAGGTTGCCAACAACAGGCCCAGGCCCACGACGCCACCGGGAACCGGCCACTTCAACCACACGGCCAGTTGGCAGCCAAGCAGGTAGATAGCCAGCAGTACGACCAGTTCAATGAACAAACGGATAAAACGTTTCATGGGCTTTGGGTCCTCGCAGGCGCTCATTTTAGAGAGGCTCGCCCCATCCCCACAGCGAATTGTTAGACTGCCAGCCATTCCACTCTGGAATACGACGCCGGGAATCACACCATGGAATTCAAACAGCTGCGCAGTTTTGTCGAAGTGATCCACCAGGGCGGATTTACCCAGGCCGGCAAAACCCTGCATATCAGCCAGTCCGCTGTCAGCAAGCAGGTCGCGCACTTGGAGCAAAGCCTCGGCACGCCACTGCTTGACCGGATAGGCTCGCAGATCCGCCTGACCGCCGCTGGCCACGTGGTCCTGCAACGTGCCGAAGCCATGCTGCGCCTGCAAAACGAGCTGCTCAGCGAATTGGATGACATGCAGCAATTGACCCGCGGTGAATTGCGCCTGGGCCTGCCATTGCTGGCGGGCGATACCTTGTTCGCCGGGTTGTTTGCCGAATACCGCAGGCGTTATCCGAACGTGACCATCCAACTGCTGGAAGGCGGCAGCCGCAATATCGAGCAGGCCATCCTGAGTGGTGAACTGGAAGTGGGGGGCAGCTTGAAGCCCAGCGACCCGGCATTTGCCTGGCAAGCGTTCTGCGACGAGCCCCTGGATGCGTTATTGCCGATCGATCATCCCCTGGCGGATAACGCCCAGGTACGCCTGGAGGAATTGGCCGAGACGCCGTTCCTGATGTACCAGCGCAGCTTCGTGCTGAACGACCGCCTGATGCAGGCATGTGAGCAACTGGGGTTTACGCCGAAGGAAATCGGTCGCAGTGGCCAGGCGGACTTCCTCGCCGCCCTGGTCGCCGCCGGCCAGGGCGTGGTGCTGCTGCCCAGTGTGGTCGCCCGTGGGCTGGTGCGGCCAGGCGTGGTACGCCTCACATTGAAGGCACCCGAGTACCTGCGCTGGGACATTGCGTTTATCTGGCGTGAGGGCGCCTATCTGTCGAAGGCCGCCCAGGCCTGGCTGGCGTTGCTGCGCGAATTTCCGGTCAAGCGCGCAGTGCAGTGACCAGTTCAGCCAGCCATGGCTCGGCATCGGCTTCCGGCGTGACGCTTTCACTGGCGTCCAGGCGCAGCATCGGCAGCACTTCGCGCACGCCCAGTTCGGCAAACAGCTCGCGCATCTGCTCACCGCCGCCACAGAAGGTGTCGCCATAGCTGGCGTCGCCCAGGCCGATCACCGCACCGGGCAGGCCGCGCCAGGCGGCCGGCAGTTGGTCGCGAATCATCGAATACAGCGGTTGCAGGTTGTCGGGCAGTTCGCCCATGCCGGTGGTGGAGGTCACCGCCAGGAAAGCATCCGGCGCAAACGCCTGCACATCCGCCAGGCTGGCGCGAGGGTTGTGCCAGGCCTCAAAACCGGCGGCATTGAGGATACCGGCAGCGTGACGGGCAACTTCTTCAGCCGTGCCGTAGACCGAGCCGGAAAGGATGGCGACTTTCATCAATCTGATCCTGTAGTTGAGCGAAAGCCTGGGATATTAACAGCTGGCGCAAATATTTCGGCGCACCCCGTGCAACATTCAGGGCATGTCATAAACTGCCAACTTCAATCACAAGCCATGGACCGCTCAATGATTAACGCCAAGCTGATGCAACTGGTTGTGAATGCATCCAACGACGGTATCGTCATTGCCGAACGCGAAGGCAAGGACAAGCCACTGATCTATGTCAACCCGGCATTCGAACGGCTGACCGGCTACACCCTTGATGAAATCCTTTATCAGGATTGCCGCTTCCTGCAAGCGGGCGACCGCGACCAACCGGCCCTGATGGCCATCCGCGATGCCTTGGAAAGCGGCGGATCCTGCCGGGAAATCCTGCGCAATTATCGCAAGGACGGCAGTCACTTCTGGAACGAGCTGTCGCTTTCAACGGTATACAACGAGGCCGACAAGCAGACTTACTTCGTCGGCGTGCAAAAGGACGTCACCCTCCAGATCAAGGCCCAGCAACGCGTGGCTCAACTGGAAGCCGAGCTGGCGCGGGTCGGGGCCGAGCTGGCGGCGCTCAAAGCGACGAGCGGATCTAACAAAATTTAGAAAATACGTTCATTACGGAGGATAATGGCATTTTAACACCCCCTCACCGAGCTCGATCGATGCAACGCGATGCGCTTCTGACCCAGGATGAGCTGGATTTCATTCAGAACATGCAGCACAACCCACAGCTCAACCTGCGGGATGCGTCGTCGAGCCTGACCGTCAATGGCGGCGCGCAACTTCGCGATTTGCTCACTCGGCTGGCCGCCCACGACCACGTCACCCTCCAGGCGCAATTCGATAACCAGCAACTCACCTTCCCCCTGCACCTGGTAGAGGATGAGTTTCATGCCGTGCATTTGCGCTTGGGTGTGCCGAGCATTTTCGAAGACGGGCCGATGATCCGCCCGTGGCGCCTGGCACTGGAATCACCCGTAGCGCTGGAAAACATCAAGGGCACCCCGGGCGCACTGTGGGTGCATGAGGTGTCATTCAAGGGTGTGCTGGTGGAGATTCGCGGCAGGATCAAACCGCCGAAAACCTTTTCCCTGTGGTTCAGCCCCTCGGGCTATGAACGCATCGCACTGCGCGGCACGTTCGAGCGGGAAACTGCACGGGGGTTGTTTGCCTACCGCCTGAACCAGGGCGACGTGGATGAAACCGAGCGCCTGCGCCAATTCATCCTGCACCAACACCGCCTGGTCCACCCGCAGATGCACGCCTGAGATCAGGTATCCAGCGTCCCGCCGAGAAACTGCTGCAAGCGCTGCTGCATCGAGCGACCGTCATTGCCCAGGCAGCCGATGGGCGTGCCCGACAGCCCTGCCCCGGCAAGGTCAGAGGCTGCACCGGCGAGGAACAGCGGGCAATCTAGGGTCAACGCCAAGCGGTTCAGGCGCGCAGCCAGATCCTGGTTGTGTGAGTGATTGGAAAAGAGGACGAGCCCTTGGGGCCGAGTCTTTTCACAGACCAGCGTCAATTCATCAAGCGGTTGCCCCATGGGCAGCACCTGCACGGCCAGCGCATCTCGACTCATCATCAACGCGGCAACCAGCAACTCCAATTTACGGCACTCGCCGGGAATGGCCGCCAGCAAAATCCGTGGAGCCTTCGTGGCACATGCCAGGCGCAGGCGCTCCAAAGCGCGCACTTGCAGGAAACTGTCGAGGAACAGCCATTCGCTGGCCTGGCCAAAACGGCCCTGGTGGCGTAGCAGGTTGCTCCACAGAGGCATCAGGATGTCCTGGAACGCCACGCTGAGCGGGTAGCTGGCGAGCACCTGGCCATAGAGGCTTTCCAACTGCCGGTCGTCGAATTCACTGACAGCCTGCATCAGCCGCACCTGCCATTGCGGCCATTCATTCTCCTCGACCGTATCTCGCTCGGCCCGTACCGCTTCGGCCTGCTGATCGTCACGGGCGAGAATCTTGCCCACCTTGCTCACGGCCACGCCGCGCTCGATCCAGTCGAGAATACGATTGACGGTCTGGATATCGGTCTTGGAGTAGAGGCGGTGCCCACTTTCGGTGCGCGTGGGCTGGATCAGCCCGTAACGTCGCTCCCACGCACGCAATGTCACCGGGTTGACACCTGTCAGTCTCGAAACTTCACGAATAGGAAACAACGCATCGGCATCCGAACGGATACCGTGGACTATTTCGCGATGAGGCACAGTAATTTCGGGCATTTGAGGTCGGAAACATCCGTGTAAATGTGGGTCCCATTTAACGCCGAATCAACTGTCCGATTCAAGCAGCCAGGCAAACCGACCGAAGTGTCTGGCGTATTTTTGCAAAACAGGAATAATCCTTGCCTGTTTTTTAGCGCAGCCGCATTACCCCGCGGCTACGCCTGTGTGCCACCTACCCGGTCCAGCGCACCCGATTACTGGAGATACATAATGTCTACCTCACCCGTCACCCTGATGGTTGCGCGCCGCGTGGCCAAGGGTCGCTACGAAGAACTGATGGCCTGGCTGCGCGAAGGCGAGCAATTGGCCACGGACTTTCCCGGCTACCTGGGTTCAGGCGTCCTCGCGCCACCGCCCAATGATGATGAATTCCAGATCATATTCCGCTTCGCCGATGAGAAGACCCTGCATGCCTGGGAGTTTTCCGCCTCCCGCAGCGCGTGGCTCAGCCGTGGCAGCGACTTGTTTGCCGACCCATCCGAGCACCGCGTGCGCGGCATCGACGGCTGGTTCGGCGCGGTAGGGGCACGTCCGCCGCGCTGGAAGCAGGCAGTAGCGATCTGGCTGGCGTTTTTCCCGGTGTCGCTGCTCTTCAACTTCGTCCTGGGCCCGCTGCTGGGCGAGTTGGACCTGGCGCCACGCGTGCTGGTCAGCACCCTGGCGCTCACGCCCCTGATGGTCTACTGGTTCATCCCGCTGTCGACCCACCTGTTGGCGAATTGGCTGCATCCTGCCCCGACCCCGCGCAAGGCCACCGAAGCCGCGGCGTGAATACACGGGGTGGCCGGTCGCTGGTATAGTTTCAATCTGCCAGCGATTCGAGCCCCCCATGACCGCAACAAACGCCCCGATCCTGATCACCGGTGCCGGCCAACGTGTCGGCCTGCATTGCGCCCAGCGCCTGCTGGACGAGGGCCAATCGGTCATATTCAGCTACCGTAGCGAGCGCCCCGGCGTGCAAGCGCTGCGCGAACGCGGGGCGATCGGTGTGTTTGCCGACTTTTCCAGCGAAGCCGGGATCCTTGCGTTTATCGCTGAACTCAAGAACCTGACGCCCAGCTTGCGGGCCATCATCCACAACGCTTCGGCCTGGGTTGCAGAAACCCCGGGTGACGAGAGCCGCGCCTTGATCGACATGTTCAGCGTGCACATGCTTGCGCCGTACCTGATCAACCTGCATTGTTCACCCTTGCTGCAACGCTCTTCACCCGCCGACATCGTGCATATCAGCGATGACGTGGTGCGCAAGGGCAGCCGCCAGCACATCGCCTATTGCGCCACCAAGGCCGGGCTCGACAGCCTGACCCTGTCGTTTGCCGCGCAGCTTGCGCCGCTGATCAAGGTCAACGGCATCGCTCCGGCAATGGTGATGTTCAACGACGGCGATGACGCAGCCTACCGCGCCAAGGTGCTGGCCAAGTCGGCACTGGGCATCGAGCCCGGGCCCGAAGTGATCTACCAGAGCGTGCGTTACCTGCTGGACAACCCCTATGTCACCGGTACCACCCTGACCGTCAACGGCGGGCGGCATATCAAGTAAGCCGTTTGTGAGGATGTTGTATGACCTTATCCCTGCCCCACCATTACCGCGAGATCCTCAAGGGCTTGGGCGAAGACCCCGAGCGCGAAGGCTTGCTCGATACGCCCAAGCGCGCCGCCAAGGCCATGCAATACCTGTGTCATGGCTACGAGCAGAACCTGGAAGAAATCGTCAACGGTGCGCTGTTTGCCTCTGACAATGACGAGATGGTGATCCTCAAGGACATCGAGTTGTACTCACTGTGCGAACACCACCTGCTGCCGTTTATCGGCAAGGCTCACGTGGCCTACATTCCGACCGGCAAGGTGCTGGGCCTGTCGAAACTGGCGCGCATCGTCGACATGTTCGCCCGCCGCCTGCAGATCCAGGAAAACCTCACGCGGCAGATCGCCGACGCCATCCAGGACGTGACCCAGGCCGCCGGCGTGGCCGTGGTGATCGAAGCCAAGCACATGTGCATGATGATGCGCGGCGTGGAAAAACAGAATTCAACCATGAACACCTCGGTGATGCTCGGCGCGTTCCGCGAGTCGAACACCACGCGCATGGAGTTCCTGCAACTGATCGGACGGAGCAAGTAGCAATGCCACAACTTCAACCAGGCATGGCGCGCATCCGGGTCAAGGACCTGTGCCTGCGCACCTACATCGGCATCAACGAGGACGAGATCCTCAACAAACAGGATGTGCTGATCAACCTGACCATCCTGTATGCCGCCCAGGACGCCGTGCGCGACAACGATATCGACCACGCGCTGAATTACCGCACCATCACCAAGGCAATCATCGCCCACGTCGAGGGCAACCGTTTTGCCCTGCTGGAGCGCCTGACCCAGGAGTTGCTTGACCTGGTGATGAGCAACGAGTCGGTGCTGTACGCCGAGGTCGAAGTGGACAAGCCGCATGCGCTGCGCTTTGCCGAATCGGTTTCGATAACGCTCGCGGCGAGCCGCTCAACCTCAAGCGACAAGCTTTAAGCCACACGTTAACGCCAATCTCACTCCAACTTGCAGCTTGAAGCTTACCCGCTTGAAGCTGTCTCGAAGAGACCGCCATGAACGACCAACAACGCCTTGAACTCGAAGCCGCCGCCTTCCGCCGGCTGGTGGCCCACCTGGACAGCCGCAAGGATGTGCAGAACATTGACCTGATGAACCTCTCGGGCTTCTGCCGCAACTGCTTGTCCAAGTGGTACAAGGCCGAAGCCGATGAGCGCCAGATCGAACTGAGCCTCGATGATGCCCGTGAAGTGGTGTACGGCATGCCGTACGCCGAGTGGAAAGCCCAATACCAGAAAGAAGCCAGCGCCGACCAGCAGGCCGCGTTCGCCAAAGGAAAACCCCATGACTGATCTGAACACCCTGCGCGCCAGCCTCAACAGCGGCGAACACGTTTTTGCCGATACCCTGGCGTTTGTCGCTGCCGGTTATGACTACCAGCCGCAAGCCTTCACCAACGGCGATGTGGAAAACGCTGCCGGGCAGAACGAAGGTTCGTGCAAGACACTGGGATTGGCATTGCTGGAAGGGTTGAGCGATCAGGAAGCGTTGCTGGCGTTTGGCGAGCATTACCGTTCGGTGGTGGCAACGCCTGAGGGCAGCGACCATGGCAACATCCGTGCATTGATCGCCAATGGCTTGGCCGGTGTGAAGTTCAGCGCACACCCCCTGACCCGCCGCTAACCCGGTCACTGTGGGCGGCGGGCGTGCCCGCGATGGCGGTGGTGCCTGGTGCACCGTTATCGCAGGCAAGCCAGCTCCCACATGTGTTCTTGGGTATTAGTTAAATCGCGGAAATAAAAAAACCGGCCTCAGGGCCGGTTTTTTTAGGTCAACGGGTTCAGAACGAAGCGTTCTGCAGGCCGTCGAGGTAACGCTCTGCGTCCAATGCCGCCATGCAGCCGGCGCCGGCCGAGGTGATGGCCTGACGGTACACGTGGTCAGCCACGTCACCGGCAGCGAAGATACCTTCGATGTTGGTGGCCGTCGCGTTGCCTTCACGGCCGCCCTGCACCACCAGGTAGCCGTCTTTGGCTTCCAGCACGCCTTCGAACAGCGAGGTGTTCGGGGTGTGGCCGATGGCGATGAACACGCCGTCGACTTTCAACTCGTCGAAGCTGCCGTCGTTGTTTTTCAGGCGCGCACCGGTCACGCCCATGTTGTCGCCCAAGACTTCGTCCAGGGTGGCGTTGAGCTTGAGGATGATCTTGCCTTCAGCCACACGGGCGTGCAGCTTGTCGATCAGGATCTTCTCGGCGCGGAAGGTCTCGCGGCGGTGAACCAGGGTCACGGTGCTGGCGATGTTGGCCAGGTACAGCGCCTCTTCCACGGCTGTATTGCCGCCACCGACGACGGCGACCGGCTTGTTGCGGTAGAAGAAACCGTCGCAGGTCGCGCAGGCGGACACGCCTTTGCCCATGAACGCTTCTTCCGATGGCAGGCCCAGGTAACGGGCGCTGGCGCCGGTGGCAATGATCAGCGCGTCACAGGTGTAGACGCCGCTGTCGCCGGTGAGGCTGTAAGGCTTCTTGGAGAAGTCGACCTTGTTGATGTGATCAAACACGATCTCGGTTTCGAAGCGTTCGGCGTGCTCTTTCATGCGCTCCATCAGCACCGGCCCGGTCAGGCCGTGGACGTCGCCCGGCCAGTTGTCGACTTCAGTGGTGGTGGTCAACTGACCGCCCGCCTGCATGCCGGTGATCAGCAACGGCTTGAGGTTGGCCCGGGCAGCGTAGACGGCAGCGCTGTAACCGGCAGGGCCGGAACCGAGAATAATCACTCGCGAATGACGGGTATCAGACATGACTCACTCCTATCGACCACCCGGAGTACAAGGTGGCTGGAATAAAAAAGGGACCACGAAGCACTTGGGGAAGGCTTGAACTCGCAGGCCCTGAAAAATAATGGGTGCAGCGTATCGAGGGGGGCAAGATTAAGGAAATACGGAATAACAATCCAGCTCATAGGTGGTCTCTATGCAGTCCACACGATTAATCGACGGCTTTGTTACCACGGATGTCGCCGCTTTCGCCTTGAAGGCAAAGCCGGTAAGGTCGGCGCGTTCGTTCCTTTGCTCGGAGTTCTCCATGCCCGCCCCTGCTCTTTCCGGCCCGCAATACCTGCGTGAAGGCCTCAAACTGGTGTTGAGCCCAGGCCTGCGCCTGTTTGTGCTGTTGCCGCTGACGATCAACCTGGTGCTGTTCGTCGGCTTGATCTATTTCGCCGGCCATCAGTTCAGCCTGTGGGTGGACCACTTGATGCCGACACTGCCGAGCTGGCTGAGCTTCCTGAATTACCTGCTATGGCCATTGTTCGTGGTGCTGGTGGTGCTGATGGTGTTTTTCACCTTCACGATGCTGGCCAACATTATCGCGGCGCCCTTCAACGGCTTCCTGTCAGAGAAGGTCGAAGTGGTCGTGCGAGGCACCGATGACTTCCCAGCCTTCAGCTGGGGCGAGTTGATCGCCATGGTCCCCCGCACCCTGGCGCGGGAAATGCGCAAGCTGGGCTACTTCCTGCCACGGGCCATCGGCCTGTTTATCCTGTCGTTCATTCCAGTGGTCAACCTGATCGCGGCACCGCTTTGGCTGTTGTTTGGCGTGTGGATGATGGCGATCCAGTACATCGACTACCCGGCCGACAACCACAAGCTGGGCTGGAACGAAATGCTCGCCTGGCTGCGCCAGAAGCGCTGGCAGAGCATGAGCTTCGGCGGGATCGTTTACCTGGTGCTGCTCGTGCCGGTGGTCAACCTGCTGATGATGCCGGCGGCGGTGGCCGGGGCTACGTTGTTCTGGGTGCGCGAGCAAGGGGCCGAGGCAATGGCACAGCAGCAAAAAGTGACCACGTCATAAATCCATCATCTCGATGACACAATGACGACATGGCCTACAGCGACACTGTGGGTCATGACGACAGCTTCGCTTCACATCACCCTCATCACCGAAACCTTCCCGCCAGAGATCAACGGGGTGGCCAATACCCTTGGCCGCCTGTGCGAGGGGTTGCGCGCTCGTGGCCATCAAGTCGAGCTGGTTCGCCCGCGCCAGGGCGTCGACCAGAGCCGCCCCAGCGACGACGCGCTACTGCTGTGCCGCGGCTGGCCGCTGCCGGGTTATCCGGGCCTGCAATGGGGGCAGTCGTCGATGCACAAGTTGCTGAGGCGCTGGACGCGCCAGCGCCCGGACGTCCTGTACATTGCCACGGAAGGGCCCTTGGGCCTGTCTGCCCTGCGCGCGGCACGTCGCCTGGGAATCAGCGTGGTCAGCGGCTTCCATACCAATTTCCAGCAGTACTCGAACCAATATGGCTTGAGCCTGTTGAGCCGTATGGTCACTCACTACCTGCGCTGGTTTCACAACCGTTCGACCCTGACCCTGGTGCCCAGCGCCAGCCAGCGGCTGGAGTTGGAGCGCCGGCATTTCGAGCGCCTGGGAATGTTGTCCCGCGGGGTCGACAGCCAGTTGTTCCACCCGGCCAAGCGTAACAATGCATTGCGCGAAAGCTGGGGCCTGGAAAACGACGACATTGCAGTCCTGCATGTCGGGCGCCTGGCGCAGGAGAAGAACCTGGGGCTGCTCAAACGCTGCTTCGATACGCTGCAGGATGCTTATCCCTGGCGCCGGCTGAAGTTGATCATCGTCGGCGATGGCCCGCAGCGCCCGCTGTTGGAGCAGGAACTGCCCGACGCGGTGTTCTGCGGTACCCAACGCGGCGAAGAACTGGCCCGGCACTATGCTTGCGGGGATCTGTTCCTGTTCCCCAGCCTGACCGAAACCTTCGGCAATGTGGTGTTAGAAGCCATGGCTTCCGGGCTCGGCGTAGTGGCGTACGACCAGGCGGCTGCAACCCAGCATATTCGTCATGGCTACAATGGCGTGCTGGCGATGCCGGGAGATGAGAATGCTTTTTGCGATGCCGCCGTCTGGTTGCTGGAAGAGCGCGAGACCTTGCGCCGGGCTCGACTGAACGCTCGCCAACATGCCAGCCGCCAGGGCTGGCCGGCGATCATCGAGCAATTCGAACGCCAGTTACGCGGTGTGTGTGAGGACGGGCATCCACTGCCCGTCCTGTCGCCACTTACACCAGGGTCGTCAACGCCTCACGACTGAACGGCAGGATGTCACCCTCGCGCCCTTCGCGCACTTTCACGGCCCAATCCGGGTCCACCAGCAATGCACGGCCCACGGCCACCAGGTCAAACTCGTCGTTGTTCAAGCGCTCCAGCAGCTTTTCCAGGCTGGCCGGTTGCGCGACCTTGTCGGTGTTGACCATGAACTGCAGGAACTCGCCATCCAGGCCAACGCTGCCCACGGTGATGGTCGGCTTGCCGGTGAGCTGACGGGTCCAGCCGGCCAGGTTGAGGTCGGAACCTTCGAATTCAGGCTCCCAGAAACGGCGTGTAGAGCAGTGGAAAATGTCCACGCCGGCGTCAGACAACGGCTTGAGAAATGCTTCCAGCGCCTCCGGCGTTTGCACCAGGCGCGCGGTGTAGTCCTGTTGCTTCCACTGGGAGAAACGGAAGATGATCGGGAAGTCCGGGCCCACCGCAGCACGCGTGGCCTGGATCAGCTCGATGGCAAAGCGCGAGCGGTTGGCCAGGCTGCCGCCGTATTCGTCCGTACGCTGGTTGCTGCCCTCCCAGAAGAACTGGTCGACCAGATAGCCGTGGGCGCCGTGGATCTCCACGCCGTCCATGCCGATGCTCTGGGCATCCTTGGCGGCTTGGGCGAAGGCGTTGATGACATCCTTGATGTCTTGTTGGGTCATGCCGTGGACGACCACGTTGCCGTCCTTGAGTTTCTCCATCGGACCGTAGGCCGGCACGCTGGCATCAGGCTCGGTGCCAATACGGCGCACACTGCCCACATGCCAAAGCTGTGGAACGATCTTGCCGCCCTCGGCGTGCACGGCGTCGACCACTTTCTTCCAGCCGGCCAGCGCGGCTTCACCATAGAAATGCGGGACGTTTGGGTAACCGTTGGACGCCCGGTGGCCGACCACGGTGCCTTCAGTGATGATCAGGCCCACGCCGGCAGCGGCGCGGCGGCGGTAATACTCGATCACCTTGGCGTTGGGTACGCCACCCGGGGAAAACGACCGTGTCATTGGCGCCATGACGACGCGGGTCGACAGTTGCAATGCACCGAGCTGGAAAGGTTTGAACAAGGCTTGGACGGGCATGGGAGCGCTCCACGGAAGACAGGATTTATGATGTCGATAATATGGGCAGCGCGCCGTGCGGGATAGCACTATTGATCTGGGTGATTAAGGGGTAAAAGCAGGACGCGGAGCATCCGAAGGGCATTCCCACGCGGGGCGTGGGAACGATCGAACCGGTGTTTCAGGCCAGGGCTTTTTCGATGGCCTGGACCACCGACGGATCATCGGGCGGGGTACGCGGAGAAAAGCGCGCGAGTACCCGCCCATCCTTACCCAGCAGGAATTTCTCGAAGTTCCAGGTGATATCCCCAGGAAACTCGGCGCCCTCACCCGCCAGCAGGCGGTACAGCTGATGACGATCAGGACCGTTGACCTCAAGCTTGCTGCCCAACGGGAACGTCACGCCGTAGTTCAGGCTGCAGAACGACTGGATCTCTTCCTCGGTACCTGGCTCCTGCCCTGCAAACTGGTTGCACGGCAGGCCGAGCACGGTAAATCCCTGGTCCTTGTACTGCTGGTAGAGGTTTTCCAGCGCGGCATATTGCGGGGTCAAACCACATTTGGAGGCCACGTTGACTACCAGCACCACTTGCCCCTTGAAGGGCGCCAGTGGCAGGTCTTGTCCGTCCAAAGCTTTGAGTTTCAGGTCGTGGAAAGCACTCATGACGAACTCCAGATATCCCATGTTCTTCGCATTGCGGCCTTTCGAGATTACAACCCGCAAGCCTGCAATCATAGACGCCGATTACAAAACTCGCCTGCGGGTTACTGAGCGGTCGGCCAGGGCAGAATCGGAATGGCCGTCACGGCGTTCTGCGGGCTGCCTTCGATCAGGCGGTCGCTATAGACCAGGTACACCAGGGTGTTGCGCTTCTTGTCGAGGAAACGTACCACCTGCATGGTCTTGAACACCAGCGAGGTGCGTTCCTTGAAGACTTCGTCGCCGTCCTTGAGCTCGCCCTTGAAGTGGATCGGGCCCACTTGGCGGCAGGCAATCGAGGCTTCGGCACGGTCTTCGGCCAGGCCCAGGCCGCCCTTGACGCCGCCGGTCTTGGCACGCGACAGGTAGCAGGTCACGCCGTCGACCTTGGGGTCATCAAAGGCTTCGACCACAATCCGGTCATTGGGGCCGACAAACTTGAACACGGTCGACACTTGGGCAATTTCTTCAGCCGAGGCCAGCAGTGGCATGGCCAATAGCACACCGAGCAATACTTTCATTGAGCGCATCGTGTATTCCTTTGATTAGACCAGGATCAGGTTATCGCGGTGCACCAGTTCCGGTTCGGCCATGTAACCCAATAATCCGACAATCGCATCGGACGATTGTCCAATAATCTTCTGCGCTTCCAGGGCACTGTAGTTCGCCAGGCCGCGGGCGATCTCGCGACCGTCCGGCGCCACGCACACCACCATCTCGCCACGGCGGAAACTGCCCTGCACCAACTTGACGCCCACCGGCAGCAAGCTCTTGTTGCCTTGGGACAGGGCCGACACCGCGCCGTCGTCCAACACCAGCGTGCCACGGGTTTGCAGATGACCGGCCAGCCACTGTTTGCGCGCCGCGAGCATGCCGCGTTCCGGCGACAGCAGCGTACCAATGCGCTCCCCGGCCTTGAGGCGGTCCAGCACGCGGTCCAGGCGCCCACCGACGATGATGGTGTGGGCGCCGGACCGTGCGGCCAGGCGCGCTGCACGCAGCTTGGTCTGCATGCCGCCACGGCCCAGGGCGCCGCCAACGCTGCCGGCCACGGCGTCCAGCGCAGGGTCATCGGCACGCGCCTCGTAGATCAGTTGGGCGTCGGGGTTGTTGCGCGGGTCAGCGTCGAACATGCCGTCGCGGTCAGTGAGGATCACCAGCAGGTCAGCTTCCACCAGGTTGGCCACCAGGGCGGCCAGGGTGTCGTTGTCGCCGAAGCGGATTTCGTCGGTGACCACCGTGTCGTTTTCGTTGATCACCGGCACCACCTTGAGCTCCACCAAGGCGCGCAACGTACTGCGGGCGTTGAGGTAGCGCTTGCGGTCGGACAGGTCGTCGTGGGTCAGCAGGATCTGCGCCGTGTGGCGGCCGTGCTCGGCAAAGCTGGATTCCCAGGCTTGCACCAGGCCCATCTGGCCGATGGCGGCGGCGGCTTGCAGCTCGTGCATCGCGCTGGGTCGCGCGGTCCAGCCGAGGCGGCTCATGCCGGCGGCAACCGCCCCGGACGACACCAGCACCAACTCGACACCGGCCTCATGCAAGGCCACCATCTGCTCGACCCAGACACTCATGGCTGCGCGATCCAGCCCCTTGCCATCCGCCGTCAACAGCGCACTTCCGATCTTTACGACCCAGCGCTGTGCACCTGTCACTTTGCTCCGCATCATCTTCAACCTTAGATAGAGGGCTGCACGCGACCCAGCGCCGCCCATAACGTTATTCGTGACTACTTTAAAGACTACAGATACCAAAACGCCGCTCGAGTGAGCGGCGCTTAAGTTTACTGCAACGAATCAGTCGCGCACGTAAATGATTTCCGGACCGTCTTCATCATCCACGTCTTCTTCGTCCCAATCATCGTCGCCGATGTCATGGACTGACTTCACGCCGCTGCGGCGCAGGGCACGCTGGTCGTCCAGGGCTTGCAGCTGGGCACGGGCTTCGTCTTCGATGCGCTGGTCGAGTTCGGCCAGTTCGGCCTTGAACACCGGATCGGCGGCCAGGCGGTCGGCACGGTCTTCGAGGTAGCGCATGATGTCGCGGGTCAGGCGTTCGGTGCCTTCTTTGGCGATGGCCGAGATCACGTAGACCGGGCCTTCCCACTCCAGGCGGTCGACGATTTCCTTGACGCGCTCCTCGTGCTCTTCTTCGAGGATCTGGTCGCATTTGTTCAGCACCAGCCAACGATCACGCTCAGCCAGGGACGGGCTGAACTTGGTCAGTTCGCTGACGATCACTTCAGCGGCGTCCGGTGCACTGGTGTCATCCAGCGGCGCCATATCCACGAGGTGCAACAGCAGACGGGTACGCGACAAGTGCTTGAGGAAGCGAATCCCCAGGCCTGCGCCATCGGAAGCGCCTTCGATGAGGCCGGGAATGTCGGCGATCACGAAGCTTTTCCAACGGTCAACGCTGACCACGCCCAGGTTGGGTACCAAGGTGGTGAACGGGTAGTCGGCGACTTTCGGCTTGGCGGCCGAAACCGAGCGGATGAAGGTACTTTTACCGGCGTTTGGCAGGCCCAGCAGGCCTACATCGGCGAGTACTTTCATTTCCAGCTTGAGGTCACGCTGCTCGCCGGGCTTGCCTGGCGTGGTCTGGCGTGGCGCACGGTTGGTGCTGGACTTGAATCGGGTGTTACCCAGACCGTGCCAGCCGCCCTGCACAACCATCAGCTTCTGGCCGGCCTTGGTCAGGTCGCCGATCACTTCCTGGGTGGCGGAGTCGATGATCGTGGTGCCGACCGGTACACGCAGTACCAGGTCTTCACCTTTTTTGCCGGTGCAGTCGGTGCTGCCACCGTTGGAGCCACGCTCGGCATCGAAGTGCCGGGTGTAACGGTAGTCGACCAGGGTGTTCAGGTTTTCGTCGGCCATCATGTAGATGGAACCGCCGTCACCGCCGTCACCGCCGTTCGGGCCACCGTTTTCGATGAATTTTTCGCGACGGAAACTCATGCAACCGTTACCGCCGTCGCCTGCTTTTACTCGGATGGAAACTTCATCAACGAACTTCATAACAAAACGCCTCTCGCCGCACGGACGAGCTTAAGAAACCAAGACATAAGACTCTTGCAAAAATGAGCGCAGCGACCTCAATCAACGACCGCAAATCCAGCGCCTGAGCCCATCACAAACAGCTTTGCAAGAGACTCACCCCACAAACGAAAAAGCCCCGTCGCAAGACAGGGCTTTTCCAGCGATCTCGCAATTAAGCTGCGACAACGCTCACGTAACGGCGGTTGAACGCGCCTTTTACTTCAAACTTGATCACGCCTTCGATTTTCGCGAAGAGGGTGTGATCTTTACCCATGCCAACACCGTAACCGGCGTGGAATTGGGTGCCGCGCTGACGCACGATGATGTTGCCCGGAATGATTTTCTGGCCGCCATACATCTTCACGCCAAGGCGTTTGGCTTCTGAGTCGCGACCGTTACGGGTACTACCACCAGCTTTTTTGTGTGCCATGAGTCAATTCTCCTAGTGAGGAATTAGGCTGAAATTAAGCCTGAATACCGGTGATTTTGATCTCGGTGTACCACTGGCGGTGGCCCATACGCTTCATGTGGTGCTTACGACGACGGAACTTGATGATGCGGACTTTATCGTGACGACCTTGGGAGATCACTTCAGCCACAACGGTAGCGCCAGCAACAACTGGAGCGCCGATGTTCACGTCATCGCCATTGGCGACCAACAGAACGCGATCAAAAGTAACGGATTCGCCGGTAGCGACTTCCAGTTTTTCGATCTTCAGGTATTCACCTGGGGCGACTTTGTATTGCTTGCCACCAGTAACAATTACTGCGTACGACATGGTATTTCTCCGATAATCCTGCTCACCCAGCGCTTTATAAGAAGAGGTATTGGCTGGCATGGCTGCATGGGATGGACGTCCCGAATGCAATTGCGTAAGGCAGGTGCTGCCCAGGAAGTTCAGGGTGCGCGATTGTACGCAAGGCAACCGGGTGTTGCAAGAGGCCGTCTATCGCGCCTTGACACTACGGGGCCTGGGTCCTAGCATGCCGCGCAACCCTTCTGGAGCGACTGTCGCTGATGCAACCCCAAGCTTTCTACCGCGCGGTCGCGGACGATTTTAGCGCCGTCGACGGCATCATCAAGAAGCAGCTGACTTCTAAAGTGCCGCTGGTCTCCAAAATTGGCGACTACATTACGTCGGCGGGCGGTAAACGCCTGCGTCCTTTATTAGTGTTGCTGTGCGGCAAGGCCCTGGGTCGCGAAGGCGATGACGTGCGCCTGCTGGCTGCCACTATCGAATTCCTGCACACCGCCACCCTGCTCCATGACGACGTGGTCGACATGTCTGGCATGCGCCGTGGCCGCGAGACCGCCAATGCCATGTGGGGCAATGCCCCTAGCGTGCTGGTTGGCGACTTCCTGTACTCGCGCTCGTTCGAGATGATGGTCGAACTCGGCTCGATGCCCGTCATGAAGATTCTTTCACAGGCCACGCGCATCATCGCCGAAGGCGAAGTGCTGCAACTGTCGAAGGTCCGTGACGCCAGCACCACCGAAGAAACCTACATGGAAGTGATTCGCGGCAAAACCGCGATGCTCTTCGAAGCCTCCACCCACAGCGCGGCCGCGCTGTGCGGTGCGACGGCCGAACAAGCCGAAGCCCTGCGCACCTTTGGTGACCACCTGGGTGTGGCGTTCCAGTTGGTAGACGACCTGCTCGACTATAAAGGCGACGCCGAAACCCTGGGCAAGAACGTCGGCGATGACCTGGCCGAGGGCAAGCCGACCTTGCCGCTGATCTACACCATGCGCGAAGGCACGCCGGAACAGGCCGCCCTGGTGCGCAAGGCGATCCAGAAAGGCGGGATCGAAGACCTGGAGGCCATCCGTGCCGCTGTCGAGGCGTCCGGCTCCCTGGAGTACACCGCGCAACTGGCACGCGACTACGTGGCCCGTGCGATCAAGTGCCTGGAAGCCCTTCCGGCCAGCGAATACCGGGACGCCCTGGTTGAGCTGAGTGAGTTTGCGGTCGCGCGTACACACTGATTGCGCACTCAGTAATCTGGAAACTGGCTGGCCTGCGATAACGGGAGTGAATTCACTGCCGCTCTCGCAGGCCAGCCAGTTTCCACATTAGCCCGAGCCCAACCCCACCCACCTCTAAAACCCTATATAATGTGCGCTTTTTAGCCATCCTGACTTTCAAGGAGCTTTAGTGAGCACGTTGCCACCCTGCCCGAAATGCAATTGCGAATACACCTACGAAGACGGCGCCCAGCTGATCTGCCCGGAATGCGCCCATGAGTGGTCCGCCAATGACGAGGCCGAAGCAGCCAGCGACGAAACCGTGAAGAAAGACTCTGTGGGCAACGTCCTGCAGGACGGCGACACCATCACCGTGATCAAAGACCTCAAGGTCAAGGGCACGTCCCTGGTGGTCAAGGTCGGCACCAAGGTCAAGAACATCCGTCTGTGCGACGGCGACCACGATATCGATTGCAAGATCGACGGTATCGGCCCGATGAAGCTCAAGTCCGAGTACGTGCGCAAAGTCTGAACCTGCTGTCTCCATCCCGCGCCCGCCGCGGGATGGCGTTTCGCCCTCCTCGTTGATCGAACGCAATATCCACACAGAAAAAACCAGAAACCGCCAATAGGCACTTGCTATTCTACGAATAAGAATTATTCTCATTGAAACCCATCAAGGAGATGCGACCCATGACTTATTTGATAGATGCCTGGCTGGACCGCCCACACCCTTACCTGCGGATCCTGCATCGGGAAACCGGCGAAGTCTGTGCGGTACTGGAAGAAGAAGCGCTGAATGAACTGCAGGACCAGGGTGACCTGGACGTCAACGGGCTGAGCTCGAGTGAACCTGGGGTACTGAAGGAGGTGGTGCGTAATCTGTTTCTGTTCTGCTATGCCCGAGCGTTGCGCCCGGCGACGGAGCTGAATGGCAAGTTCCATCCATGAAAACACCCACAAGACGTGAGTGCACCGGCTTCATAGGGGAGCCGGGCGCGCCCGCGATGCAGACAACTCGGTCAACCCTGCTACCGAGGTGATGCTATCGCAGGCAAGCCGCCTCCCACATGAAGCCGGCGCCGATGCTATCGGGTCTTACAGAACGTCGAGCAGCTCGACGTCGAACACCAGAACGCTGTGCGGCGGGATGCTACCAACGCCTTGAGCGCCGTAAGCCAGTTCGCTCGGCACGTACAGACGCCATTTGCTGCCGGCATTCATCAGTTGCAGGGCTTCGGTCCAGCCAGCGATCACGCCGCCAACCGGGAATTCTGCAGGCTGGCCGCGCTCGTAGGAGCTGTCGAACACAGTGCCGTCGATCAGGGTGCCGTGGTAGTGGGTACGTACCTGGTCTTCACGGGTCGGCTTGGCGCCATCACCTGCGGTCAACACTTCGAACTGCAGGCCGGAAGCCAGGGTGGTGATGCCATCACGCTTGGCGTTTTCAGCCAGGAACGCCAAGCCAGCGCCAGCCGCGGCTTCAGCCTTGGCCGCTGCTTCGGCTTGCATGATTTCGCGGATCACTTTGAAGCTGGCAGCCATTTGCTCTTGGTCAACGCGGCTAGGCTTGCCGGCGAACGCGTCGGTCAGGCCAGCCAGGATCGCGTCCAGGCTTACGCCCGGTGGCGGGTTGTCGCGCAGTTGGTCGCCCAACTGACGGCCGATACCGTAGCTGACGCGGGTTTCGTCGGTGGACAGATTAACTTCGGACATGAAGAGGCTCCGCTGTAGGACAACACGTGTTTCCCCGTGCTACCCAGAACTAAAAGGGCCAGCAGACTAGCACACAAGACCCACCCATGATCAGCCCTCCCCGGCCGCTCCCTGCAATCGCGCCCCTTCGTCACCCCTGACAAAATAGCATTTCAGATTCACCGCTTGCCGCCGATACAGCCCTACACAGCAGCTGGCTCCAAAATCAATAACCGTCCAGCACACCCCATCATTCTTGCGGAGCATTCGATGAATAGCTGGTTCGGCAACATCAGCGTCAACCTCAAACTGGGCCTGGGCTTCGGCCTGGTGCTTGTCCTCACGTCGATACTGGCATTGACCGGCTGGACCAGCCTGGGCAGCCTGATCGACCGCAGTAACTGGATGAGCGATATCACCCAGCTCAACGCGTCGTTGACCAAACTGCGCATCGTGCGCCTGCAATACATGCTCGCCAACGGCGACGAAGCGGTGGCCCAGAACGTACAGACCAACCTGGATGCCTTCGCCGCCCAGCAACAGAAATTGCTGGATAGCTTCAAGAGCCCGGAAAACCTCAAGCTGCTCAACGAGCAGAAATCCATCATCACTGCGTACCAGCAGTCGCTGAACAAAATGCGCGAGGCCTACCGTAATGGCAACGCCTCCCGCCAGGTGATGGGCGACAAAGCCGACATCGCCAACGCACAGATCGATGCGTTGGAAGCCAGCGTGAAGCAAATGCCCGACAGTTCGGAGCATCTTGCCCAATTCCAGGCCGTGGCCGACGCCAAGATGCAATTCCAGTTGGCCCGCTACGAAGTGCGCGGCTACACCGGCAACGTCAACCCGGACACAGAAGCCCGCGCTGCCGCACAGATTGAAAAAGCCATCGCCGGCTTGAAAAACCTCAGCGCCGCCTTCGGCACCAACCAGCAAAGCGCATTGACCGCGCTGGAAACCGCCCTGGGTGCCTATCGCAACGCCGTGCAGAACTACAAGGCGGCCAACGCCAACATCGTTACCGCCCGTGCCGAAATGACGACACAAGGTGCCGACATCGTCACGATCAGCGACAAGCTGTACGAGATTCAACTGACTCGCCGCGATGCCGAAAGCGACCAGGCCCGTAGCCTGCAGTTGATCAGCACGTTGCTGGCACTGCTGGTGGGCATCATCGCCGCACTGATCATCACCCGCCAGATCACTCGCCCGATCCAGGAAACCCTGGCCGTGGTGGAACGCATTGCCTCCGGCGACTTGAGCCACACCATCCAGGTCACTCGTCGGGATGAATTGGGCGTGCTGCAACAAGGTATCCAGCGCATGGGCACCACCCTGCGTGAATTGATCAGCGGCATCCGCGACGGCGTGACCCAGATCGCCAGCGCCGCTGAAGAGTTGTCGGCCGTGACCGAACAAACCAGCGCCGGCGTGAACAGCCAGAAGATCGAGACCGATCAGGTCGCCACGGCGATGCACGAAATGACCGCCACGGTGCAGGAAGTCGCACGTAATGCCGAACAAGCCTCCCTGGCGGCAGCCGATGCCGACGGCCAAGCCCGCGCAGGCGACAAAGTGGTGGCTGAGGCCATCGCCCAGATCGAGCGCCTGGCCGCTGAAGTGGCACGTTCCACTGACGCCATGACCCACCTGCAACAAGAGAGCAACAAGATCGGCAGCGTGATGGACGTGATCAAGGCCGTCGCCGAACAGACCAACCTGCTGGCCCTCAACGCCGCGATTGAAGCGGCGCGTGCCGGTGAAGCCGGTCGTGGGTTTGCCGTGGTGGCTGACGAAGTGCGCGGCCTGGCCCAGCGCACGCAGAAGTCCACCGAGGAAATCGAAGGCCTGGTCGCCGGGTTGCAGAATGGCACCCAGCAAGTGGCCAATGTGATGAACAACAGCCGCAGCCTCACCGACAGCAGTGTCGAGTTGACGCGCAAGGCCGGCGTGTCGCTGGAGAACATCACGCGTACGGTGTCGAATATCCAGTCGATGAACCAGCAGATCGCCGCCGCCGCCGAGCAGCAAAGCGCCGTGGCTGAAGAGATCAGCCGCAGCATTGTGAATGTGCGTGATGTGTCGGAACAGACCGCTACGGCGAGTGACGAGACAGCCAAGTCGAGTGTGGAACTGGCGCGGCTGGGCAGCCAGTTGCAGCAGATGGTCAGTCATTTCCGGGTGTAAGCAACCAAAAAGCCGCCTCGGCCTAAACCGAGGCGGCTCCACTTCTCAGACCTTAGCGGTCATCGAAGCTGTCCCGCAGGAACTTCCAGACGTGATAAGCACGTAGGCAGTTCACTACGAGGTTCCACGTACGTCGTGCAAACTTAGACATACTCGGCCCTCCGTGAGTTGGGCCTTACCTCCAGCGCACTTACCGGAACACGTGAGCCTTGGGACGCTGGTCATAGCTTCCGATGAGGCGGCCGGGCTTTGGTTCCTCCCGCATGAATCCGGCACGGATTACTAGCCCGTGGCGTTCGGTCCATAATTCCGCGCGCATACCCAGCCACCTACAAAACGAAGTACGTGGAACGGAGGCGATACTAACCGACATCCTCCTCGAAGGTGTGACGGGAGGCGAGAAACCCCTCGTAAAGGTCAGTTGATTTATTGCCAGTTTTTGCCGCCTTTTTTGAAACTTTCAGCGTATAAACATGAAAACCGTCAGCCTCCGTCGCCCCTTGCGTAGTGCGATGTTCGCCAGTAGTATCATCTTTGCTGGTCATTGCTTCCGTTGAGACAGCAACCCCAGCCACTAACTGGGATTGCAAAAAAAACCGCCCTACCAAGGCGGTTTTTTATTGCCTGCGATTTGCCCTTCAGCCCTCGCCTTCCTCGACGAACACCACGCGATTCCCGAACGGGTCCTTGATGCTCATCTCCCGCGATCCCCAAGGTGTTTCCTCAACCCCAGGCTTGGCATATCGATAATCCTTGCCCGCCAACTGCTGCTGATAGGCGTCCACCCCTTGCGCCTGGATCCGCACCGCAGCACCCGGCGAGGCATCGCCATGATGCTCAGTCAAATGCAGCACACATTCACCCAACGACACCTGCAAATACAGCGGGAAATTCGCCTCGAAACGATGCTGCCAATCCACCTTGAACCCCAGGAAATCGACGTAGAATTCCAACGCCTTGGCCTCGTCGAAAATCCGCAGGATGGGGGTGACTTTTCCTAAGTGCATGGTGACCGCTCCGTGTATGAGAGCGACCACTATAGAGACGAAAACCCACGACGCAAATCCCCAGTACGTGCCAGGAAGCGACCCGGTCGCCGGCCATTGGCCTGCCCATCGCTATAGCTCAACACGCCGTTGACCCACACCCCATCGATGCCCTCCGCTGCGCGTTGCGGCGCCTTGAAATCCGCCACGTCGCGCACGCGCAGCGGGTCGAACAACACCAGGTCGGCCCAGTGCCCTGCGCGAATTTCACCTCGCTCGGCCAGGCCAAAACGCGCCGCCGAAAGGCCGGTCATCTTGTGCACGGCGGTGTGTAATGGGAACAACCCGACATCGCGGCTGAAATGCCCCAATACCCGTGGAAACGCGCCCCACAAACGCGGATGCGGGAACGGATCCTCGGGCAACCCATCCGACCCGACCATCGACAGCGGGTGCGCCAGGATGCGCCGCACATCCGCTTCATCCATCCCGTAATACACCGCGCCCGCCGGTTGTAGCCGGCGCGCTGCGTCCATCAATGAAACGTCCCACTCTGCGGCAATATCCTGCAGATCACGCCCGCCCAGTTCCGGGTGCGGCGTCGACCAGGTGATGGTGATACGAAACGCGTCGGTCACCTGCTTGAGATCCAGGGTCGAGGAACTCGCAGCATAGGGGTAGCAATCACAGCCTACCGGATGGGTTTTCGCCGCCAGCTCCAATGAGGCCAACAGCTGCGGGCTACGCCCCCAGTTACCGGCACCGGCACATTTGAGGTGGGAAATGATCACGGGTGCCTGGGCATGCCGGCCGATCAGGAACGCTTCGTCCATCGCCTCCAGCACCGGTTCGAATTCACTGCGCAAGTGGGTGGTGTACACCGCACCGAACGCAGTGAGTTCCTCACTCAATTGCAGCACCTCGTCGGTCTCGGCGTTGAACGCACTGGCGTAGGCCAGGCCTGTGGATAAACCAAGGGCACCGGCGTCGAGGCTCTCTCGCAACTGCACGCGCATGGCCGCGATTTCATCCGTGGAGGCGGTGCGGTGCAGGTCGTCCATATGGTTGCTGCGCAACGCGGTATGGCCGATCAGTGCAGCGACGTTCACCGCCGGATGGGCACCTTCCACAGCGGCGCGGTAATCGGCAAAGCGCGGGTAAGTGAAAGCCTCGCGCGTACCCAACAGGTTCATCGGGTCCGGCGGATCGCTGCGCAAGCTCACCGGCGACGCGCTGATACCACAGTTGCCCACAATGACCGTGGTCACACCCTGGCTGAGCTTGGGGAGCATCTGTGGATGACGAATCACCACCGTGTCATCGTGGGTGTGCACGTCGATGAAACCCGGTGCCAAGACGCAGCCACTCGCATCGATCTCCTGCTCAGCCTGGGCGTTCGACAGGTCGCCAATCGTCTCGATGCGCCCGTCGCGCAGCCCCACATCGGCCACATAGCCCGGGGTGTTGCTGCCATCGATGATCAGCGCCTGGCGTATCAGCGTGTCGTATCTCATATCAGTCTCCAAGCGGCAGGCTGTCAGGGCCGCCGCGATAATCGTCCAGGGCCAGCTTGATCCGCCGCAGGCGCTCCTGGTTGTCATCCGGCAGGGCCAGGGCCAGTTCGGTGGCGAGCAGGTCGATGGCCAGCAGCATGCCGTAGCGCGCCGCAGTGGGCTTATAGATAAAGCTGGTTTCCGCCGGCTGCAGGGGCAGCAGTACATCCGCCAGCCGAGCCAACGGCGAGTCGGCCAAGGTGATGGCAACCATGCGCGCGTCGTAGTTGCGCGCCAGTTCCACCACGTCCAGCAGTTCGGGCGTCAGGCCGGTCAAAGAACACACGATCAGCGCATGCTCCGGCCCCAGTGTTGCGGCCGTGACGCGCATCATCACCGGGTCATGGCAGGCGGCAATCGGATAGCCCAGGCGTACCAGGCGTACTTGCAACTCATCGCTGCACAGGCTCGACGGGCCGCCCATGCCGAATGCATGGATCATCCGCGCCTTGCCCAGCAGGTTGACCGCATCGACGAAGCTGGCCTGGTTGAACCCCGACAAGTGCTGACGCAACGTCGCCTCGATATCCCCCAGGATCTGCCGGTGAAATGCCGACTGCTCGGGCAACCCCGCAGGGTCGAGGTAGCGACTGCCCACCCCACTGGCCTGGGCCAATTGCAGGCGCAAGTCACGCAGGTCGCGACAGCCCACACTGCGCGCGAACCGCGACAGGGTGGCGGTGCTCACCTCGGCCCGTTGGGACAACTCTTCCAGGCTGGCCGACGCGGCAAACCCCACGTCATCGAGCATCAGCTTGGCGATACGCCCTTCGCCGGCGCTGAAGGCGTCCTGGCGGGCGCGGATCTGGTAGAGGATGTCCATGGGGTCTCCGGGTTATAAGATGAGGCTCATAAAACAAGAGACAGGCCGTAGGTGAGACCGAAGGCCACCACAGAAATCAAAGTCTCCAGCACGGTCCAGGTCTTGAAGGTCTGGATCACCGTCATATTGAAGTATTCCTTGATCAGCCAGAAGCCGCCGTCGTTCACGTGGGAAAAAATCACCGAGCCGGCGCCGGTGGCCAGCACCAGCAATTCGGGGTGTGGATAGCCAAGGCCCATGGCGACAGGCGCCACCACGCCGGACGCGGTGGTCATGGCGACCGTGGCCGAGCCCGTGGCAATACGCATCAGTGCGGCAAACAGCCAACCCATCACCAATGGCGACAGATGAAAAGCGTGGGCCAGCCCCAGAATTTCGTTGGTAACACCCGCATCCACCAGGATGCGATTCAAACCGCCGCCCGCCCCCACCAACAAGGTGATGCTCGCGGTGGGAGCCAGGCATTCATTGGTGAACTTGAGGATCGACTCGCGGTTGAAACCCTGCGCAATACCCAAGGTCCAGAAGCTCACCAATGTGGCCACCAGGAGCGCAATCACCGAGTTGCCGATAAACAGCAGGAACTGGTTGAAACCGGTGCCCGGCGTGGAGATCACGTTGGCCCAGCCGCCGATCATCATCAGCACCACCGGCAACAGGATAGTGCCCATGGTCAGCGTGAAGCTTGGCAAGCGCGTACGCGGTTCGCGGTCGATGAACTGGCGTTCCAGCGGGTTCTGCGCCGGCAGGTGAATACGCGGCACGATGAATTTGGCGTAGACCGGGCCGGCAATGATTGCCGTAGGAATGCCGATCAGAATCGCATACAACACGGTCTGCCCCACCGACGCGTTATACGCCAGCACCGCCATCATCGCCGCCGGATGCGGCGGCACCAGCGCATGCACCACCGACAGACCGGCAACCATCGGCAGCCCGACCATCAGGATCGACACGCCCACCCGCCGCGCAACGGTAAAGGCGATCGGCACCAGCAACACAAAACCGACCTCGAAAAACAGTGGCAACCCCACCAGGAAAGCGATGCACACCATGGCCCAGTGGGCGTTGCGCTCGCCGAACCGATTGATCAACGTGCGTGCCACCTGCTCGGCACCGCCGGACTCGGCCATCATCTTGCCGAGCATGGTGCCCAGCGCCACGACCAGGGCGATATGCCCCAAGGTTTTGCCGACGCCGGCCTCGTAGGAACCCATGATGGTATCCGCCGGCATCCCTGCCGTCAGCGCCAGGCCGATGGAGACCAGGGTGATGACGATGAACGGGTTGAGCCGGTAACGTGCAATCAGCACGATCAAAGCGATAATGGCGATGGCAGCGTATGCCAGTAGCCCGAAGCCCGGTGATGCGGCCATGCGGTACTCCTCGGAAAGGGTCACGTCGAATTGGTTGTGAAACTCATAAATCATTACCGAGGAGTATTTTCAATTTTTATGAAAGTAATTTTCGCCCACAGATAAGCGCTGTCGCGTTGGGATATGCCCGACAACCGTCTATGAAAATTCGGGGGGTGTTCTTACATGAAGATCAGCCGATGCCGGAAACTCAACGCGCACCTTCGCGTCATAGAATGCGCCTCCCCCCATGCACAGGATACCGACCATGATTCGCACCGCTTTTGTCGCCAGCACGCTGTTCCTCGCCCTATGCACCACGGCTTCGGCCGCCGACAACGCGGCGTTGAAAAAATGCATGGACACCGCCAACACGACCGCCGACATGGTCAATTGCAACGCCAAGGAAGCCAAGGTGCAGGACGCGCGCCTGAACAGGGCCTACAAGACCGCCCTCGCCGCCCAGGAAGGCGCGCGCAAGCAGCAACTGCAGGACGTGCAGCGCCTGTGGATAAAATACCGTGACGCCAATTGCGTCTTCGCAGGCTCGGCCACCGGCGGCACTATCGACCAGGTCAACGGCTCCGGGTGTGTGCTCGACATGACACAGACCCGCGCACAGGAACTCGAAGACCTGGTCGGGCCATAAATCCCCCTTGCAGGAGCCGGTTGCCGGCGCCTGCAACGTCAGTCGTGGTGAACCTTGGCTCGCTTGAGCAGCTTCTTGCAGCGCTCCGACAAATGCAGCACCCGCAGGTGCTTGCCGGCCTTGGCATAGCGCTCGCGCAAGGTCATCAGCGCGGCAATCGCCGAGTAGTCGACAAAGCTCAGGTGACGGCAATCGAGCGTCACCTGTGCCGGGTCGTTGGCCGGGTCGAATTGATTCAGGAACGGCGTGGTCGAGGCGAAGAACAACGTGCCATGCAGGCGATAAAGCTTGCTGCCATCGGCCTCCAAGTGCTCATCCGCATACAGCTCCCGCGCTTGTTGCCAGGCGAAATTCAACGCTGCAATCACAATCCCGCACAGCACCGCCGTGGCCAGGTCGGTGAACACGGTGATGACGGTCACCGCGATAATCACCAACACGTCATTGAGCGGCACCTTGTTGATCACCCGCAGCGAAGCCCAGGCAAACGTCTGCTGGGACACCACGAACATCACCCCCACCAGCGCCGCCAGCGGGATCCGCTCGATAAACGGTGACAGGAACAGAATGAACAACAGGATCATCACCCCGGCAAACACCCCTGAGAAACGCCCGCGCCCGCCGGAGCTGAGGTTGATCACGGTTTGCCCGATCATCGCGCAACCGCCCATTCCCCCGAACAGGCCCGAGACCATATTCGCGGCGCCCAGGGCTACGCTTTCGCGGTCGGGGTAGCCGCGAGTCTCGGTGATTTCGTCAGTGAGGTTGAGGGTCAGCAGGGTTTCCAGCAACCCGACCATGGCCATCAGGAACGCATAGGGCGCAATGATGCCCAGGGTTTCCAGGGTCCACGGGACTTGCGGCAGGGCAAAGGTCGGCAGGCCGCCAGCGATGTGGGCCATGTCGCCCAGCGTGCGCGTGGGCAGGCCGAGCAGGTACACCGCCAGGCCGACGCCGAGGATCGCCACCAATGCGGGCGGCACGGCGCGGGTGATGCGCGGCAGCAGGTAGACGATGGCCATGGTCACCAGCACCAGGCCGGTCATCACGTACAGCGGCGTGCCACTGAGCCAGTGCTCACCGTTCTTGAAGTGCTCCAATTGCGCCAGGGCAATGATGATTGCCAGGCCGTTGACGAACCCCAGCATCACCGAGTGCGGCACCATGCGCACCAGCTTGCCCAGGCGCAGCAGGCCGAAGGCGACCATGATCAGCCCGCCCAGCAACACCGTGGCCAGCAAATACGCCACGCCGTGTTGCACCACCAACGCAACGATCACCACCGCCATCGAGCCCGCCGCACCGGACACCATGCCGGGGCGGCCGCCAAATAATGCCGTGAGGGTGCAGATGATAAAGGCGCCATACAGCCCCATGAGCGGGTTGAGATGGGCCACCAGGGCAAAGGCGATGCATTCGGGCAGCAACGCGAAAGACGTGGTGAGGCCGGCCAGGGCATCGGCGCGCAGACGGGTGAGGTTCATGGGGTACCAGGGCATTGCGGGGGATTAGGCGGGGAATGGTACGGAATTGAAGGAGGTGGGGCTAGTCTCGAAGAGCGTATCGCCCCCTTCGCAAGCAAGCCCGCCCCCACACTGACTGCATTCCAACGTTGGAACTCGGTCAACTATGGGAGCGGGCTTGCCCGCGAAGGCAGCAGCGCAGTATCACGCGAACATCACACCATCTCGTTGCGAATCCACTCCACCACCGATGTGCGCTTCGGCGCCCAGCCCAGCAGTTCACGGGCATGCTTGCCGCGCACTCGGCTGTTGGAGCCCAGGCCATAGTTAGCCATTTCATAGCCCCACTCGGCTTCGGCGTCCGCCAAAGGCCAATCCTGCGGTTTGCCCAGGTTCAGCGCGTCGGCAATCGCGGTGGTCATGTCGATGAACGACGCCTCGCCGCTTTCCACGAAGTAGAAGGTGCCCGGTACATTCTTCGTCAACGCCAGCAGGTACAGCGCCACGACATCTTCAATGTGCACGTTGGACCAGATGTTCTGCCCGGTGCCCACATGGCGCACCACGCCGCTCTTGCGTGCCTGCTTGAGCAGACGGGGCAATTGCACGCTGTCGCGCTTCACACCCAGGCTGTGCCCGTAGATCAGGGTGTTGCAGATCACCGCCGAATTCACCCCGTCCTTGGCAGCCGCCAGAATCAGGTTGTCGATGGCCACGCGGGCAGCCTTGTCGACCGTCGGTTCTGGCAGGCTGTCTTCGAAGTAGATGACATCGCTGGACTTGCCACCCGACGCGTCACCGACGATGCTCGAACCGCTGGTGTGCAGGAACGGCTTGTTCGAACCCTTCAAGGCAGCCAGCAGAGTTTCTACGGCGGCGCGATGGTCGCTGCTCGCAGCGTTGATCACCGCATCAGCCTTGCGCGCTTGCTCAGTCAATACGGCGGTGTCGTCAAGGTTGCCGATCACCGGGGTAATGCCCAGGGCGGTCATTTCAGCCGCTTGCTCGGCGCTGCGCACCAGGCCGGTGACAGTGTGGCCAGCCTTGACCAGGCCGGTCGCGATGGAACCACCGATAAAACCTGCGGCGCCGGTAACGAATACGTTCATGGAGAGTGCTCCTGACGGGGTAAGTGATGCGTCCAGTATCAGGGCCTCATCCCTGACGAATAAGCCCCTGTTGCCCAATTCACTCTTGCGCCAAGGTCACGAATCAACAGGCATACCGCGCCAGCTTGGCCTGTATGAAGTCCAGGAAGCACTGGATGCGCAACGCCAACTGCGAGTTGCGATAGAACACCGCGTGGATCGGCTGGCGATAACCGCTGTTGAACGCCTCCAGCACCGGCACCAGGCGCCCGGCGTCGATATCGTCGATGGTCATGAAGTTCGACAGGCAGCAGATGCCCTGCCCCTCCAGCGCCAACTGGCGCACGGTTTCGCCACTGGAGGCCGCCACGCTGGGCTGGATCAGCCAACGGTCGCCCTCCACATGGCGCAGCGGCCAGTGGTTGAGGGTTTCGGTCTGGGTGAACCCCAGCAAGGTATGGTCCGCCAACTCGGCGACCGTGGTCGGTGTGCCGTATTGCTTGAGGTAGCCGGGGCTGGCGAGGATATGCAGCGGCGTGGAGCCGAGGGCGCGCGCATGCAGTGTGGAGTCGGCCAGGGCACCGATGCGAATGGCGATATCGGTGCTCTGTTCCAGCAGGTCGATGATCAAGTCGTCGCTGTTCAGCTCCAGCTGGATGTCCGGGTAGAGGCTGCGAAACTCGGCAATGTACGGCACGATCCCATGCAGCATGAACGGCACGGCGGCATTGATACGCAGGCGACCCGCCGGTTTTTTCTGGCGTGACGACAGGCGTTCTTCCAACTCATCCATCTGTGCCAGGATCACCTTGGCCTGCTCGAAGAAATACTTGCCCTCTTCGGTCAGGTCCATGCGCCGCGTGGTGCGGTTGATCAGCGTGGTGTCGAGCTTGGCTTCCAGGCGCGACAAGGTACGGCTGACCGCCGAGGGCGTCTGCCCGACCTGCTCTGCGGCAGCGGAAATCGACCCGCATTCAATCACACTGACGAAGATCTGTAGCTCATCGGATCGGGCTTTCACAGGCGCTCCTCGTTATCGGTTCACAGCAGCTTACACCGAGATATTGAACACCTGCGCCAGATGCTGTTCGTAGCGCACCACGTCAGCCTCGATGGCCGGGCGCTTCATCACGTCCACACACAGGAAGGTCGGCAGGCCCGTCATACCGAGGAACTCGTTGGCCTTGTGGAACGGGAAGTACACCGCGTCCACGCCCTTGGCTTCAAAGAAGTCGGTCGGGTCGTCGAAGGCTTGCTGGGGCGCGTTACAGGTCAGCGACAACATGTACTGCTTGCCCTGGACCAGGCCGCCGCTGCCGTACTTCTGCGATGCGTCGGAACGGGTGCGGCCGTCGCTGGCGTACAGGCTGCCGTGGCCTTGGGTAAAGACTTCATCAATGTACTTTTTGACGATCCACGGTGCGCCCATCCACCAACCAGGCATCTGGTAGATGATCACATCGGCCCAGAGGTATTTCGCGACTTCTTCGGCAACGTCATAGCCTTCGTCGATATGGGTGACGTTGACATCGAGGCCAGCGCGGTCCAGCAACGCCACGGCGGCGTCATGCAGGGTGCTGTTGTAGCGACCATCGGAGTGAGCGAACTGCTTGCCGCCGTTGAGCAGGAGGACTTTTTTCATGGGAGGGCATCCAGAGGGGTTAAAAATGTCTGCCGGCAGGCTAACGACATTGGCCCCTGGGAATAAGCAACGACACGGCAAAATACATTTGACCTGATCGCACGAATACCCAGCCCATTGTTAACCGCCGATCAGCAGATGAGCGCCCAACAACCCCATGCCGATGAAAAATACGCGCTTGAACAACAGCGCGCTGACGCGCCTGCGCACCACCTGCCCCAACCACATGCCCAACAGTGCCGGTACCAGCGCCAGCAGCGACGCGTTGATTTCCCCGCCCCCAAGCGTACCGCGCCAGGCCAGCCCGGCAGCCAATGCCAGCGTCGAAACGCTGAATGAGAGTCCTAGCGCCTGCACCAGTTGGTCGCGATTCAAGCCCAGGGCTTGCAGATAGGGCACGGCTGGAATCACGAACACACCGGTTGCCGAGGTGATGACGCCGGTCATCACGCCGCATAGAGGACCCAACCAGCGTTCGGTTTCAGGCTTTACCCTGAACGAGGGCAGGAACAATCCGCTCAGTGCGTACACCAGCAATGCCCCGCCCAATGCATGGATCACCCAACCACCGCCGTCCATGCCCAGCCACAAGGTGCCAAGCCCGGTGCCGAGGAAGATCAGCAACAGCATCGGCCAAAGTCGCTTGGTCAGGGCGCCCAGGTGACCGCCGAATGCCAACTGCCACAGGTTGGTGACCGTCGAGGGGACGATCAACAATGCAGCTGCCTGCGCCGGCAGCATAGCCAGGCCAAGCATGCCCATGGCGACGGTGGGCAAGCCGAGGCCGATCACCCCCTTGACGGTGCCAGCCAGCAGGAAGGTGCCGATCACCAGCAGGGTCAAGGCTGGTCCTAGGTTTTGGTAGAACGCGAGGAAGGTATTCATTGGGGCAGTGTGAGGGTTTTCGCTGGCGCGGGAAATTCGCCATATACTGAGGCAGCCTCTTGTTTTGTGTGAGGCTGAGGGCCTTTTCGCGAGCAAGCCCGCTTCACACTTGAAGGTGCTCGCCCATCCACATGTGGGAGCGGGCTGGCTCGCGAAGACGCCAGTCCAGTCACAGGAACCCCGCAACCATGCATTTTGACCTGATTGATCTGCGCCTTTTCCTGCACGTCCTCGACACCGGCAACATCACCGCCGGCGCGGCCCGCAGCCATCTATCCCTGGCTGCGGCCAGCGCCCGCATCCGGGCGATGGAGGCCTCCATGGGTATCGCGTTTCTTGAGCGCGGCCGTCGAGGCGTCACGCCAACGCCCGCCGGCAAAGCCCTCGCCCGTCATGCACGCCTGCTGCTGCAACAGGCCGAGCACCTGCAACAGGACCTGGCGGAATACGCCAAAGGTGTCAAAGGCCAGGTGCGCCTGCTGTGCAACACCACCGCCCTCAGCGAATACCTGCCGGAATTGCTGGCGGACTTTTTGCGCGAGCACCCCAACCTCGATATCGACCTGCAGGAGCTGCCGAGCCTGCGCATCACCCAGGCCTTGCGCCAGGGCACGGCCGACCTCGGGATCATTTCCGACGCCGTCGACACCCACGGTTTGCAGACCCTGCCCTTTCGCGATGACCCGCTGGTGCTGATCATGCCGTTGGACCATCCGCTCACCCCGCAAAACGTGAGTTTCATCGACAGCCTGCAACACGACTACGTCGGCTTGGCGGCCGACAGTGCGCTGGCGGTGTACCTGGAAGAACAGGCGCTGCACGAAGGCTTTCGCTTGCAGACACGCATCCGTGCCGAGGGGTTTGACGGGGTGATTCGCATGGTCGCCCGTGGCGCTGGCCTGGGTATCGTGCCCCAGGCCGCGCTGCAGCGTTCGCCCTCGGAAAGTCGCGTCAAGGCCCAGCCGCTCACGGAGGACTGGGCTTGTCGCCGGTTACTGCTCTGCGCACGCTCGTTCGAACATCTGCCCGGCTACGCCAAGGCCTTGTTCGACGCCTTGGCCCTGCCCTTGCGGAAAAACCCGTAGTACACCGCCGACAGCATCAGCAGGAACGGCACGCCAAATACCAGCGTCATCTTGAACGCCTCGGTGAAGTAAGTGGTGATCATCACCGCGCCCATCAGCACCAGGCCCAGCAGGGTGCTATAGGGAAACAGCCGCAGCTGGAACGACAGCTTCGCGCCGCCGTGGCGCTTGCGGTAGCGACGGAAGAAGAAGTGCGTGAGGAAGATCATGAACCAGGTAAAGATCGCGCCAAACATCGAGATGGCCATCATCAGGGTGAATGAGCTTTCCGGGTATACCACATTCAGCAACGTTGCCAGGGCAATGCCCGAGCTGGACAGCAGCAACGCGTTCAGCGGAATGCCGCTCTTGCTCAAGGCGCCCATGGACGTGGGCGCAAAGCCGGCGCGGGACAGGCTGAACATCATGCGAGTGGTGATGTAAAGCTGGCTGTTCATCGCCGACAGCGCCGCGATCAGGATCACGAAGTTCATCACCCCGGTGGCGCCGGGAATGCCGATGGTCTGCATCACCGTCACGAACGGGCTCTGGGTTTGCCCGGCCTGGTTCCACGGCACGATGGCCAGCATCAGCGCCAGGGTCAGCAGGTAAAACACCACCAGGCGCACGATGGTGGCGCGGAAGGCCTTCTTCACGGCCTGTTCCGGGTCCGCCGCTTCACCGGCGGCCACGGCGATCATCTCCACACTCAGGTAGCTGAAGATCGACACGATCACCGCGATCCACATGCCGTTCAGGCCATGGGGGAAAAAGCCGTCGTGAGCGGTGTAGTTCTGCACCCCGTACTCTGGGTTCCCGGAGCCGAACACCACGTAAACGGCGAGGAGGATGAAGCCAACGATGGCGCTGATCTTGATCGTCGAGAACCAATATTCGAAGTTGCCAAAGGTCTTCACGCTGATGGCGTTGAGCAAGATCAGCACGCTGGAAAACGACACGATCCACACCCATTCCGGCACAGCGGCGAACCAGTACTTCATGTACATCGCCACCGCCGTGACCTCGGCGCCTACCGCCAGCACAATCGCCGCCCAGTAGGCGTACCGCACCAGGAAGCCGGCCAGGGGGCTGATGTAGAACTCGGCGTAGGCGCCGAAGGATCCGGACGTGGAATGGGCGACCGTCATCTCCGCCAGGCAGCCCATCAACAGCAACGTGATCAACGCGCCGATGGCGTAGCTCACCAGCACACTGGGGCCGGCATAACCGATGGCGTAGGCGCTGCCCATGAACAGCCCGGTGCCAATGGCGCCGCCAATGGCGATCATGCTCATCTGGCCGGAAGTGAGCTGGCGCCGCAGGCCCAGCTCGCGGTGGGTGATCTCGGCAAAGCCGTTGTCTGGCGTGGTCACGTGGTGTGCCCCTTTATTATTGTGATGGTTGTTGCTGACGCTGAACCCTGTGGGAGCTGGCTTGCCTGCGATAGCGCCGGTGCATTCACCACCGTCATCGCAGGCAAGCCAGCTCCCACATTTTGATCGGCGGTGTGTCAGGTGACGCTGTTGCGAACTTTGAACTGCGGCTGGTCCCAGGTGCGGTTGTCGAGGATGTCACCCAGGATTTCCACGGCATCCCATACCTCGGTAAAGCGGGTGTACAGCGGGGTAAAGCCGAAGCGCATGATGCGTGGCTCGCGGTAGTCACCGATCACGCCACGGGCGATCAAGGCCTGGATCACGGCGTAGCCTTCAGGGTGCTCGAAGCTCACATGACTGCCGCGCCGGGCGTGCTCACGCGGGGTGATCAATACCAGCTCATGGGCGGCGCAACGGGTTTGCACCAACGCGATGAACAGGTCGGTCAGCGCCAGGGATTTGCTGCGCAGGCTGGCCATGTCGGTCTGGGCAAAAATCTCCAGGCCGCATTCAACCATCGCCAGCGAAGTGATCGGCTGCGTGCCGCACAGGTAGCGGGCGATGCCGGCGCTCGGTGCGTAGTTCGATTCCATGGCGAACTGCCGGGTGTGCCCGAACCAGCCCGACAGCGGCTGGCGCACCACGTCCACCAGCGCCGGGTTGACCCACACAAACGCCTGGGAGCCCGGGCCGCCGTTGAGGTATTTGTAGGTGCAGCCAATCGCGTAATCGGCACCGGCCTGATGCAGGTCGATGGGCACCGCGCCCGCCGAGTGCGCCAGGTCCCAGATACTCAGCGCGCCACACTCGTGGCTCAGGGCTGTAAGCGCCTGCATGTCGTACATGAAGCCGGTCTTGTAGTTGACGTGGGTAAGCATCACCACTGCCACGTCCTGGTCGATGGCCTGGGGCAATTCGTCCGGGCTGTTCACCAGGCGCAGCGAATAGCCTTGCTGCAGCAACTCGGCCAGGCCCTCGGCGATGTACAGGTCGGTGGGAAAGTTACTCGCCTCGCTGACGATCACTTTGCGCCCAGGCTGACGCTGGCGCTGTACGGTCAACGCGGCGCTGAGCACCTTGAACAGGTTGATGGAGGTGGTATCGGTGATCACCACTTCGCCGTCGCGGGCACCAATCAGCGGTGCCAGGCGGTCGCCCAGGCGTTGGGACAAATGCGCCCAACCGGCGCTGTTCCAACTGCGAATCAAACCATTGCCCCACTCTTCGGCGATCACTGCCTGTGCCCGGGCCAGCGCCGCCACCGGGCGTGCGCCAAGGGAGTTGCCGTCGAGGTAGATCACGCCCTCCGGCAGGGCGAACTGGCGGCGTAATGGCGCCAGCGGGTCCTGGGCGTCGAGGGCTTGGCAATCGCTTCGAGTGGTCATGGGCTGTCCTGATTCTTATAAGTCGGAATGGACAAAATAATGAACGAAGTTTTAGAGAATTTTCGTGCAAAGTGCTGGGTAACAGGCTAATTAAGCTGTAGGAAATTCGAATTTAACCCCCAAATACGCGGATTTATTCTAACCATGATTCTCGACGCCACCGACCTGCGCCTTCTGCATTTCCTGCAACAGGATGGCCGTATCAGCAACCAGGAATTGGCAGAAAAAGTCGCGCTGTCGCCGTCCGCGTGCCTGCGCCGCCTGCGTCTGTTGGAGAGCGAGGGCATCATCAGCGGCTACCGTGCAGTGCTGAATGCCGAGCAGCTGGGGATTGAGCTGGAGGCCATCGTCCACCTGTCCTTGCGCCAGGATGTGGAGGATTGGCATGAGACATTTATCAAGAAGGTGCAGGGCTGGCCGGAGGTGGCCAGCGCCTATGTGATCACCGGCGCCAGCAACTATGTGCTGCGGGTGCAGGCGCGCAACCTCAAGCACTTTTCGGACTTTATCGTGAACCACCTGAACCGCACGGCGGGGGTGATGGATATCCGCTCGGAGATTGTGTTGCAGAAGATCAAGGATCGCGATGAAGTGTTGGACCTGGTCATCCGCAAATGACCGCAACAGCCTAAAACCCGTGGGAGCGGGCTTGCTCGCGAATACGGTGCGCCAGTCAATACACCGGCTGGCTGATCCCACGCATTCGCGAGCAACCCCGCTCCCACTTGTTTAACCGCATTTAATCTTCCAACGCGCGGACTCGTTGCATGCGCTTTTGTTCTACCGGCGCTTCGGCAGTCTGCAATTCAAAGTCAAAATCAATCTGCGCAAACCGCCCTTCCACGCCAAACTCGCGCGCCAGTTGCGGGTCGTCACTGAAGCGAATCTCGGCGATCAACTCATCCCGCGTCGCATAGGCAAAGTCGTCATGCAGGTACGGGTCGTCCGACAGGTTGATCTGCGTGGTCAGGTGCCGATGCCCCGGCGCCGAAATGAAGAAGTGAATATGCGCCGGCCGCTGGCCGTGGCGCCCCAGTTGGTCGAGCAGTTGCTGGGTGGGCCCGGTCGGCGGGCAGCCATAGCCGGACGGCACGATACTGCGGAATCGGTAGTTGCCCTGGGCATCGGTCTCGATGCGCCGGCGCAGGTTGAATTCGGATTGCGTGGGGTCAAACCACGAATACGTACCGCCGGTATTGGCCTGCCACACATCCACAATCGCCCCGGCCAACGGCTTGCCATGGGTGTCGCGCACTTGCCCGCGCATGAACAGCGGCACCGCGTCGTCCGTGCCATCGTCCAGCCGCGCCTCGTACTTGCTCAACGGCGCCCCGGCCACATACAACGGGCCTTCGATGGTACGTGGTGTGCCACCGGACTTGCCGGCTTCCTCGTCCGCGGCGTCCATCAACAAGTCCAGGTAATGCTCCAGGCCCAGCCCGGCGGCGAGCAGGCCGGCTTCCTGGTTCTTGCCCAGCTCATTGAGGTAATTGACCGCCTTCCAGAACTCTTCCGGGGTCACTTCCAGGTCTTCGATGATGTTCACGGTGTCGCGCAGAATCCGGTAGATCAACGCCTTGGTGCGCGGGTTGCCAGCGTCGTTGAGGTTGCCGCTGGCTTCTTCGAGAAACTGTTGGGCTGGGGCAGTCTGGGACAATCGGATGGACATGGTGCATTCCTCATCTTGTAATTATTGGGGGACATGACGGGCTTAACGGTCGTCTTCACGGATCGACGAAGGGTGCCGGCACAGGGCGTTCACTTCGATGGCCATGTAGGGATAAAGCGGCAGCTGCATCAGCAGGTCGTGCAGTTCTTGAACGCTGTCGACATCGAACACGCTGTAGTTGGCGTAGTGCCCGGCGATGCGCCACAGGTGGCGCCATTTGCCTTCGTGCTGCAAGCGCTGTGCGAGGGCTTTTTCATCAGCCTTCAAGCTGGCTGCGCGCTCGGGGTTCATGTCGACGGGCAGGTTCACGGTCATTTTTACGTGGAACAACATGGTGGGTGCCTCTTAGTGTTTGTCACGACGGAAGAACGCCAGGCGCTCTTCATCGACGGCCAGGCCCAGGCCCGGCGCGGTGGAGACATGCAGCTGGAAATCCCGGTACACCGGCGGCTCGGTGAGAATGTCTTCGGTGAGCAGCAACGGGCCGAACAGTTCGGTGTCCCACGCCAGCTTGTTCAGCGTGAGGAAGGCATGCGCCGACGCCAGCGTGCCGATGCCACCTTCGAGCATGGTGCCGCCGTACAGGCCGATCCCGGCCGCCTCGGCAATCGCCGCTGTGCGCAGTACCGCGCGGGGGCCGCCGTTCTTGGCGATCTTGAGGGCGAACACCGACGCCGCGCCTTCGCGGGCCAGGTTGAAGGCGTCCTCGACACACTCGATGGATTCATCCGCCATGATCGGCGCCGGGCTCGACAGGTTGAGCCGCGCCATGCCGCCACGGTTGTTGCGTGAGATGGGCTGTTCGATCAGGTCGATGCCGTTGTCGCCGAGCACCTTGCACGCGCGCAACGCAACCGCTTCGTCCCAGGCCTGGTTGACATCGACGCGCACACTGGCGCGGTCGCCCAGGGCCTTTTTGATCGCAATCACATGGGCCAGGTCGTGGCTGACGTCACCCGCACCGATCTTCAATTTGAAGATGCGGTGGCGGCGCAGGTCGAGCATCTTTTCGGCCTCGGCAATGTCCTTTTCGGTGTTGCCGCTGGCCAGGGTCCAGGCCACCGGCAAGGCATCGCGCACGCGGCCACCCAGCAGCTCGCTGACCGGCAGGTTCAGGCGTTTGCCAAGGGCGTCGAGCAAGGCACTTTCGATGCCGGACTTGGCAAAGGTGTTGCCACGGATGCTGCGTTCCAGGCGCAACATGGCGGCGTTGATGTTGCTGGCGTCCTGGCCGATCAGCAACGGCGCGAAGTGGCGGTCGATGTTGACCTTGATGCTGTCGGGGCTTTCATTGCCGTAGCTCAGGCCGCCAATGGTGGTGGCTTCGCCGATGCCCTCGATGCCGTCGGCGCAGCGCAGGCGGATGATCACCAGGGTCTGGTTTTGCATCGTGTGCATCGCCAGCTTGTGCGGGCGGATGGTGGGAAGGTCGACGATGATCGTCTCGATCGACTCGATGGCGCAAATCGGCATGGCAATACCCGTTGGGTTCTTTTTAGATTCAAGCCGATTCTGTCCCGCATCTTTCTCGGCTTCCAATATAGAATTGGTCTCAAGCAATACCCTCAAGGTATGAAAGGAGCCGTTATGGAACTGCGTCACCTGCGCTATTTCCAGGTGCTGGGGGAAACCCTGAATTTCACCCGCGCCGCCGAACGCCTGCACATCGCCCAGCCGCCATTGAGCCGGCAGATCCAGCAACTGGAGGACGAATTGGGCGTGGTGCTGCTTGAGCGTGGTCGACCGTTGCGGCTGACCGAGGCCGGGCGCTTTTTCTATGAGCACGCCAATGTGCTGCTGGAACAACTGAACAAGGTCTGCGACAACACGCGACGCATCGGCCAGGGTGAGAAGACCTGGCTGGGTATCGGCTTCGCGCCGTCGACCCTGTACGGCGTGTTGCCGGAGCTGATTCGGCGGCTGCGCACCCATGAGGCGCTGGAGTTGGAGTTGGGGCTGTCGGAGATGACGACCCTGCAGCAGGTCGAAGCGCTCAAGGCCGGGCGGATCGACGTAGGGTTCGGGCGCATTCGCATCGACGACCCGGCCATTGTCCAGCGCGTGCTGGTGGAGGATCGGCTGGTGGCGGTACTGCCCACCGGCCACCCGTTGCTGGCCGCCCCCGCGACCCTCGCGCAACTTGCCGCCGAACCCTTCGTGCTCTACCCCGGCAACCCACGCCCCAGCTATGCCGACCACGTGATCGCGCTGTTCGACGCCCATGGCCTGAGCCTCAAGGTAGCGCAGTGGACCAATGAACTGCAGACCGCCATCGGCCTGGTCGGCGCCGGCATGGGTGTGACACTGGTGCCGGCCTCGGTGCAGGTGCTGCACCGTGCCGACATCGGCTACACGCCGATTGTGGAAGCCACCGCGACGTCGCCGATCATTCTCAGCCGGCGGGTGAATGATCAGTCGCCGGGGCTGAGTCATTGCCTGCACCTGGTGGAAGAATTGATCTGAGCCCCAAAGCCAGCTCCCACTTTTTGATCTTCATTGCTTTCAAACGCTGCGCATACGCTTGCGCTGCAACGTCTGGCTCGGCGACTCATCGAACAGCTTGCGGTACTCCGCCGAGAACCGTCCCAAGTGAGTAAAGCCCCACCCCAGGGCGATCTCGGAAATGGTACGGGTGGCGCCGTGTTCGAGGATTTCCTGGCGCACGGCAGAAAGTCGGTACTTCTTCAAATAGGCCATGGGCGACAGCGCGAAGTATTTGCGAAACGCATCGAACAGCTTGAACCGCGACACACCGGCGGCGGCTTCCAGGTCTTCCAGGTGCACGGCTTCGCGCGCGTTGTCGTGGATGCACTGGCGGGCACGGATCAGGTAATGCGGCAGTTTCACCCCCAAGACATCGCGCAGTTCTTCGGAGTAATTGTTCGGCTGGGCCAGGATCAGGCCCTTGATCAGCGAGCTTTCCAGGTCGCGGGTAAAGGCGGCCTGCTCATACAACTCGCTGCCATGTTCCAACTCCGCAATAAAGTAACGCGCCATGCGCCACCACGACGCTGAAGCACCGTCCACCGCGTCCATCACCGACTCAAAGCGCAACGGCGCCTCGATCGGCCGTTGCAGCAAACCTTCCAGCGACTCACTCATCGCCGCGCGCGTGATCACCACCTGCAACTTGCGGCAGTCGCCGGAGATCGCCAGCACCTGATGCTCGTTGGGCGAGATAATCACACCCTGGTCGCGGTTGGAACTCAGGCGCTCACCGTTCTTGCTCAACTCCTGCTCGCCCACCAGGGGCAGGCTCAGGCTGTAGCTGCTGAAGTGCTCGGCGTCTTCGATGTCGATGGTCACGTCAGTGCCGTATTCGATCACACCCAGGGTAGTGGCGCGGGACTTGAATACGTTGGCGCTGTGGTGAAAGCGCAGGCGTTCGGGCGTGGCGGTGGCCAGGCGATGGGGCCCGCAGATACCGGACATCCAGCTGCGGGCGCCCTCCAGGTCGAAGCGTTGAATCGTTTGGCTGCTCATCAGGGTGCACCCACGGCGGTTAGGCTGTTGCGCGCTCTGGCGGCGCGTCGTTAGTGTTCCATAGCAAGTAATGCGCCACGCCAGCGCAATAGCCACTGGGTGGATAGCAATCGTCGACTAGGCGGATAAGCCGCCGGTTTTTTCGCCTCATGCCCCGCCAGACAGTAGCGCATCCCGTCACGACTATGCACCGGGTTGGGTATTTGCTGCCCAATTTTCCGGCCCAGGTTCCCCCACTAAGCGGATAGCCCGCACCCTGCCCCGCTGCCTCTAATAAACCACCGATTAGCCCCTACCCAAAAAGGTGCCTCCCATGAGTGGTGCAAGAAGCGTCGAGCAGTGGAAAACGTTTATCGAAAGCTGCCTGGACTTTCGTCCGGCAGACGACGTGTTCCGTATTGCCCGCGATATGTTCACCGAGCCGGAACTGTTCGATCTGGAGATGGAACTGATCTTCGAAAAGAACTGGATCTACGCCTGCCACGAAAGCGAACTGGCCAATCACCACGACTTCGTGACGATGCGCGCCGGGCGCCAGCCGATGATCATCACCCGCGATGGCGAAGGTCGGCTCAATGCGTTGATCAACGCCTGCCAGCACCGCGGCACCACCCTGACGCGGGTCGGCAAGGGCAACCAATCCACCTTCACCTGCCCGTTCCATGCCTGGTGCTACAAGAGCGACGGCCGACTGGTGAAGGTCAAGGCACCGGGGGAATACCCGGAGGGTTTCGACAAAGCCACACGCGGCCTGAAAAAGGCACGCATCGAGAGCTACAAGGGCTTTGTATTCATCAGCCTGGACGTGAATGGCACCGACAGCCTGGAAGACTTCCTCGGCGACGCCAAAGTGTTCTTCGACATGATGGTTGCCCAATCCGCTACCGGTGAGCTGGAAGTGCTGCCGGGCAAATCCGCCTACACCTACGACGGCAACTGGAAGCTGCAGAACGAAAACGGCCTGGACGGTTATCACGTCAGCACCGTGCACTACAACTACGTGGCCACGGTGCAGCATCGCCAACAGGTAAACACCGAAAACGGCACAGGCGCAGGCAGCACCCTGGACTACAGCAAGCTCGGCGCCGGCGACGCCAACACCGATGACGGCTGGTTCGCGTTCAATAACGGCCACAGCCTGTTGTTCAGCGACATGCCCAACCCCAGCGTGCGCTCCGGCTACGCCACCATCATGCCGCGCCTGGTGGAAGAACACGGCCAGCAAAAGGCCGAGTGGATGATGCACCGCCTGCGCAACCTGAATATCTACCCGAGCCTGTTCTTCCTCGACCAGATCAGCTCGCAGCTGCGCATCATCCGCCCGGTGGCGTGGAACAAGACCGAGATCATCAGCCAGTGCCTGGGGGTGAAGAACGAGTCCGATGCCGACCGGGAAAACCGGATCCGCCAGTTCGAGGATTTCTTCAACGTGTCCGGCATGGGCACACCGGATGACCTGGTGGAGTTTCGCGAAGCCCAGCGCGGTTTCCAGGGCCGGCTTGAACGCTGGAGCGATATCTCACGCGGCAGCCACCGCTGGGAAACCGGCCCAACGCCCAACAGCGAAGCCATCGGCATACAACCGGCGATGACCGGCACCGAGTTCACCCACGAAGGCCTCTACGTCAACCAGCACCGCAACTGGCAGCAGTTCCTGCTCAACGGCCTCGATAGGCAAGCGCTGACACTGCGGGAGGTGAAGTGATGAATGCCCAGTTGCAGTACCAGATCGAGCAGTTCTTCTACCGCAAGTCCGCGCTGTGCGACGCCCAGGACTGGGATGCCTATGTGCAGTTGTTCGACCCGCAGAGCGAGTTCCACCTGCCGCAGTGGGACTCGGAGCACGTCTACACCCGCGACCCCAAGCGCGAGATGTCGTTGATCTATTACGCCAACCGCTCGGGCCTGGAAGACCGCGTGTTCCGCCTGCGCACCGGCAAGGCCGCGTCGGCCACGCCGATGCCACGCACCTTGCACCTGATCAACAACGTGCGCATTGCCGAGCAGGCGGATGGCACGCTGGAGGTGCGACTGAACTGGCACACCCTGTTCTATCGCCTGGCCACCTCAGAGCAATTTTATGGCCACGCCACCTATCACCTGAAACCCGATGGCGACAGCTGGTTGATCACCCGCAAGCACGCGCTGCTGCTCAACGACACGATTAATTCGGTGCTCGATTTCTATCACTTGTAGCAGAGAGCCTTGTGGCGAGCGCACGTCAGAAATACGCGGAGAGCAATACATGAATCACAAAGTGGCCTTCAGTTTTGCCGACGGCAAGACCCTGTTTTTCCCGGTGGGCGCCAATGAAATCCTGTTGGATGCAGCGCTGCGCAACGGCATCAAGATCCCTCTGGATTGTCGCGAAGGTGTCTGCGGCACCTGCCAGGGCCGTTGCGAGTCCGGCGACTACAGCCAGGACTATGTCGATGAGGAAGCCCTCTCCAGCCTCGACCTGCAACAACGCAAGATGCTCAGTTGCCAGACGCGGGTGAAGTCCGATGCAACCTTCTATTTCGACTTTGATTCGAGCCTGTGCAATGCGCCGGGCCCGGTGCAGGTGCGTGGCACGGTGAGCGCGGTGCAGCAGGTGTCGGCCAGTACGGCGATCCTGCAGGTGCAGTTGGAACAGGCGCTGGATTTTCTGCCGGGCCAGTACGCGCGCCTGGCGGTGCCGGGCACGGACAGTTGGCGGTCGTACTCCTTTGCCAACCTTCCGGGCCATCAACTGCAATTTCTGCTGCGCCTGTTGCCTGATGGGGTGATGAGCAATTACATCCGCGAACGTTGCCAGGTGGGCGATGAGCTGTTGATGGAAGCACCACTTGGCGCCTTCTATTTGCGTCACGTCACCCAGCCATTGGTACTGGTGGCGGGTGGAACCGGGTTATCGGCCTTGCTCGGCATGCTCGATGAACTGGCCGCCAGTGGTTGCGACCAGCCCGTGCACCTCTACTATGGCGTGCGCGGTGCCGAAGACTTGTGCGAAGCGCCGCGCATCCAGGCCTATGCCGCGAAAATCCCGGGCTTTCGCTACACCGAAGTCCTCAGCGCACCTTCAGAGGACTGGCCCGGCAAGCGCGGCTACCTCACCGACCATTTCGACCTGGCCGAATTGCGGGACAGATCGGCGGATATGTACCTGTGCGGCCCCCCGCCAATGGTCGAATCCATCCAGCAATGGCTGACGGATCAGGCACTTGATGGCGTTCAGCTGTATTACGAAAAGTTCACGCAGAGTAATATCTGACCCCTCAGCACTTCTGAGGGGCTGATGCGGCGTGCACTCAACCCTGAGAAAAACAAGTAGAAGGGAATGTTAATGGCGGATGACATGGTTAACCCGGTAGGCCTCAAGCGTGGCCTGAAGAACCGGCACATTCAGCTGATCGCCTTGGGAGGGGCGATTGGCACGGGGTTGTTCCTCGGCTCGGCCGGGGTGCTCAAGTCGGCGGGCCCGTCGATGATCCTGGGTTACGCGATTGCCGGTTTTATCGCGTTCCTGATCATGCGCCAGCTCGGCGAGATGATCGTCGAAGAGCCGGTGGCCGGTTCCTTCAGCCACTTCGCGCACAAATACTGGGGCGGCTACGCAGGCTTCCTGGCGGGCTGGAACTACTGGGTACTCTACGTACTGGTGGGCATGGCCGAACTGACGGCGGTGGGCAAATACATCCAGTTCTGGTGGCCGGAGATCCCGACTTGGGTCAGTGCACTGGTGTTCTTTGTCGCGGTGAACCTGATCAACACCCTGAACGTGAAGTTCTTCGGGGAAGCCGAGTTCTGGTTCGCGATCATCAAGGTGGTGGCGATTGTCGGCATGATCGTCCTGGGTTGCTACCTGCTGTTCAGCGGCACCGGAGGTCCACAAGCCTCCATCAGCAACCTGTGGAGCCACGGCGGGTTCTTCCCGAATGGCGGCATGGGGCTGTTGATGTCCATGGCGTTCATCATGTTCTCGTTCGGTGGCCTGGAGCTGGTGGGGATCACCGCCGCCGAGGCCAGCGAGCCGCGCAAGGTCATCCCGAAGGCGATCAACCAGGTGGTGTACCGGATCCTGATTTTCTACGTCGGCGCCCTGACCGTGCTGCTGTCGCTGTACCCATGGGACCAGCTGCTGCAAACCCTCGGCGCGTCGGGCGATGCCTACAGCGGCAGCCCGTTCGTGCAAATCTTCGCGTTGATCGGTAACGACACCGCCGCGCACATCCTCAACTTCGTAGTGCTGACCGCGGCGCTCTCGGTGTACAACAGCGGCGTGTACTGCAACAGCCGCATGCTGTTCGGCCTGGCCGAGCAAGGCGATGCGCCCAAATCGCTGATGAAGCTCAACAAGCAAGGCGTGCCGATTCGGGCACTGGCGATCTCGGCGTTGGTGACGATGCTGTGCGTGGTGGTCAACTACGTGGCACCGCAGAGTGCCCTGGAGTGGCTGTTTGCGCTGGTGGTTGCCTCGCTGATGATCAACTGGGCGCTGATCAGCATCACCCACATCAAGTTCCGCAAAGCCATGGGTGAACAAGGCGTAACGCCGTCCTTCAAGACCTTCTGGTTCCCATTCAGCAACTACCTGTGCCTGGCATTCATGGTGATGATCATCAGTGTGATGCTGGCGATCCCGGGCATTCGCGAGTCGGTGTATGCAATGCCGGTGTGGGTGGGGATTATCTATGTGGCGTATCGGTTGCGGGTGCGCAGGAGTCACGCGGTCGTCAACGCACAATAATACCTGGGGGAGCCGCGATGGCGGTGTGTCAGCTACGGGGTGTACTGGCTGAAGCTGCGCCATCGCAGGCAAGCCAGCTCCTGCAGTTTTGAATGCATGCCAAATGAAAAGCCCCGGTGATCCGGGGCTTTTTGTTTATAGCGTCGAGCGTACTCGCCACAACTCGGGGAACAACACCGTGTCGAGCATCTTGCGCAAATACCCCACACCTTCCGTGCCGCCAGTGCCGGGCTGGAAGCCGATGATCCGCTCTACCGTGGTCACATGGCGGAAGCGCCATTGGCGGAACGAATCCTCCAGGTCGATAAACTTCTCGGCCAACTGATACAGGTCCCAGTAGCGGGTCGGGTCGCGGTACACCTCACGCCACGCCGCCTCCACGGACTCGTCGTGAACCGTCGCAGCCGTCGGGTCGCGCTCGGCACGTTTCGGATCAATCGCCAGGCCGGCCTTGATCATCAGGTTGATCGCCTCGTCATACAGCGACGGCGTGGCGATTGCCACTTTCAACTCGTTCAACAGCTCCGGCCGATGGGCGTGAGGCCGCAACAGTGCTGCGCTTTTATTGCCGAGGATAAATTCGATTTCGCGGTACTGGAACGACTGGAACCCCGACGACTGCCCCAGGAACGGCCGGATCGCCTTGTATTCCGACGGTGTCATCGTCGCCAGCACCGCCCAGGCGTGCACCAGTTGATCGAAGATGCGCGACACACGCGCCAGCATCTTGAACGCCGGCGGCAGCTCGCCCAGGCGCACGTGTTCGCGGGCCGCCTTGAGTTCGTGGAGCATCAGTTTCATCCACAATTCGGAGGTCTGGTGCTGGATGATAAACAGCATTTCGTTGTGGTCCGGCGACAGCGGGTGCTGGGCGCTGAGGACTTTGCCCAGGTCCAGGTAATCGCCGTAGCTCATGGACTCGGAAAAATTCAGTTCGGCGTTATGCCATTCTTCGGGCGGCTGGTAATCGGCAGAGAAGGGACATTGGCTCATCGCGTGGGCTCCTTGAGCGGGCGGAGAATGGCGCGGACCGGGCTCGCGTCCAGGTTGGCAAAACGCAGCGGCAGCGCGATCAGTTCATAGTCGCCCTCCGGTACGTCATCGAGCACGATGCCTTCGAGAATCGCCATGCCATGGCGGGCCACGGCGTTGTGTGAATCCATGGTCTTGGACTGTTGCGGGTCAAGGGACGGGGTGTCGATACCGACCAGGCGCACGCCGAGGCTGGCGAGCAACTCAATGGTTTGCGGGGCGATGGCGGTGAAGTCCGCATCCCATTCGGTCAGCGGCGCATGTGGATAAGTGCGCAGCAACACACGCTCGGGCAGGTTATCCACACGCCCCTCCAACTGGTGCGGCTGCACCAGCGCACCGCTGTCCAGGCAATGCAGTACGCGGCATGCGCCCATGTAGACATCCAGCGACACCTCGCCGATGGGCGCGCCGTCCGCGCTGTAATGCAGCGGCGCATCCACGTGGGCACCGGTGTGCGGCGACAGGGTGATACGCCCGACATTCACCGGGCACTCCGGGCCAAACTGCCACACGCGTTCTTCCTGGAACGGCGTATCCCCCGGCCAGGTCGGGGTCGCCGTACTCAAGGGCGGGCTGATATCCCACCACGTTTTTATTGGGTTCATTCGAAGGCTCTCGGCGGTTACTTCGGTGAATGATACGAGGGCCTGCCGCGAATTTTCTTGCGAATTCCGGCGCGAGGCGGGAAATCTTTCGCACTTACTGCGAAGAAATAGCGCCAAGACGCACAAATCTACCGTTCAGAAACACCTCCCCTCCCCTGTAGGAGCCGGGCTTGCCCGCGATGATGGTGTGTCAGGCGATGGCGATGCAAACAGTGCCGCCGCCATCGCGGGCAAGCCCGGCTCCCACGGGATGTCGCCGTGCCTGCCGAATGAACGCCTGCCTGCGCTTCTGGGCATCCCGATGTCGAGTTCAGACCACTGACACAACGCCCGAGGCCTTAGGGTGCACCTTTCCATTCGCTGCCTCGGAGTCATCATGTCCAAGCCCATCACCGTACTGCGCGACACCCACCCACTGCCCGTCCTGGACGCGTGCAAATGGGAGAAGCTGGAGGGCGACCCACATACCGTCAACCTCAACGCCTACACCAGCGAAGACGGCAGCAAGATCATGGGCACCTGGATCTGCACACCGGGCAAGTGGTACGTGGACTACGTGAAGTGGGAATACTGCCACTTCCAGGAAGGCTACTGCATCATCACGCCCGATGGGCTGGCGCCGATTCACTTGCGGGCTGGGGATATCTTCGTGGTGGAACCGGGGATGAAGGGGACGTGGGAAGTGGTCGAGACAGTGCGCAAGTATTTTGTGTTTGCTTGAGCCGCAAAAACCCGGGAGCCCACTATAAGCAGGCTCCCGGAAACGCCCCTACTTGGGCTTGCGATAGCTATTGATGATCGCTGAGAAGTCCTTGCCCCCTTCCCCACGCTGGCTCATCGATTGGTACAACTGCTGGGCCACGGCGCCCAGGATGACGGGCTGCTTGGCCTGGCGCGCGGCCTCGGTCGCGAGGCCCAGGTCCTTGAGCATCAGGTCGGCGCCGAAACCACCGGTGTAGCCACGGGACGATGGCGCAGTCTCGATCACGCCCGGCCATGGGTTATAGGTGTCAGAACTCCAGCAGCGCCCGGTGGAGCTGTTGATGATGCCGGCCAGCACCTGGGTGTCGATGCCCAACGCGTCGCCAAGCGCCATGGCTTCGCTGACGCCGACCATGCTGATCCCCAACAGCAGGTTGTTGCAGATCTTCGCGATTTGCCCAGTGCCCACCTCACCGCAAAGGACGATGTTGCGGCCCATCTGCGCCAGCACCGGTTGCAGGGTGGCAAACAGTTCCGGCGTGGCGCCGACCATGAAGGTCAGGGTGCCAGCCTGGGCGCCGCCGGTGCCGCCCGAGACCGGCGCGTCGGCGACGGCCACACCTTGCTTGGCCGCGGCCGCCGCTACATCGCGGATGGTTTGCGGGTCGATGGTGCTGCAATCCACTGCCGGTACGCCCTTGCCGATACCGGCGAGTACGCCGTCTTCATTCAGCCAGACGCTGCGCACATGCGCCGCCGCCGGCAGCATGGTAATCACCAGCTCCGCACCGTTGGCGGCATCACGCGGTGAATCGCTGATGGTGCCACCCAGTTCGGCCAACTCCTTGAGTACTGTCTGGTTCAGGTCGAACAGGTTCAACGCGTGGCCGGCCTTGATCAGGTTGCGGGCCATGGGTGCGCCCATGTTGCCCAAGCCGATAAATGCAATCTTCATGGTCGTCTCCCGGTATCAGCGCAAGTTGATGGTGGTGTTGACGCCATCGTTGACCGTGTCGTCGTCGAACCAGCGGCTGGTGACGGTTTTGGTCTGGGTGTAGAACTGCACCACTTGCTTGCCGTACGGGCCCAGGTCGCCGAGCTTGGAACCGCGCGAACCCGTGAAGCTGAAGAAGGGGACCGGCACCGGGATCGGGATATTGATACCGACCTGGCCTACATCGATTTCGCTCTGGAACTTGCGCGCCGCCGCACCGCTCTGGGTGAACAGGCCGGTGCCGTTGCCGAATGGGTTGGCATTGACCAGCGCAATGGCCTGGTCGAGGGTGTCGACTTCCAGCACCACCAGCACCGGGCCGAAGATTTCCTGGGTGTAGATCTGCATGGAGGGGGTCACGCCCGAGAACAGGGTCGGGCCGACAAAGTTGCCCTGCTCAAAGCCCGGCACCTTGATGTCGCGGCCGTCGAGCTCCAGCTTGGCGCCTTCTTTCACACCGCTTTCGATCAGCTCGAGGATGCGTGCCTTGGCGCGCTTGGAGATCACCGGGCCCACATCCGTGCCGGCTTCGCTGCCCGCGTTGACCTTGAGCTTTTGCGCCAGCGCCTTGAGGTCCGGCAGCCATTGCTTGGACGCGCCCACCAGCACCACCACCGACGTGGCCATGCAACGCTGACCCGCTGCGCCGAACCCCGCACCCACCAGGGCATTGAGGGTGTGTTCGCGGTTGGCATCCGGCAGCACCACGGCGTGGTTCTTGGCGCCCATCATCGACTGCACGCGCTTGCCATGTTTGCCGGCCAGGTCATATACATGGGTGCCCACGGCGGTCGAGCCGACGAAGGACACCGCCTTGATGTCTTTGTGGGTGCAGAGCGCATCCACCACATCCTTGCCGCCGTGCACCACGTTGAGCACGCCAGCCGGCACACCGGCTTCCAGCGCCAGCTCCACCAGCAGCATGGTCGACAGCGGGTCCTGTTCGGACGGCTTGAGGACGAACGTGTTACCGCAGGCGATCGCCATCGGGAACATCCACAGCGGAATCATCGCCGGGAAGTTGAACGGCGTGATGCCGGCGCACACGCCGATGGGTTGGCGCAGCGTGTAGGTGTCGACGCCACCGGCAACGTTCTCAGCGAACTCGCCCATTTGCAGGGTGCCGATGGAGCAGGCGTGTTCCACCACTTCCAGGCCACGGAAAATATCGCCTTCGGCATCGGCAATGGTCTTGCCCTGCTCGTTGCTGAGGACCACGGCAATGCGCTTGGAATGTTCGCGGATCAAGGCCTGCAGCTTGAGCATGATGCGCATGCGCGCGCCGATCGGGGTGAGCTTCCAGGTCTGGAAGGCGCGGTGGGCGGCGTCGATGGCGGCGTTGACCTCATCGGCGGTGGCGAACGGGACTTTGGCCAGCACTTGCTGGGTGGCCGGGTTGACGATGTCTTGCCACTCGGTGGTCTTGGACTCGACCCACTCGCCGTTGATCAGCAACTTGACCTGTTGCACGGAAATATCGGCAGATGCGTTCATGTGGTCTCCAAATCTTATAGTTATGCAGAGAACCAAGGCGTTGAATCGCCTTGAAGAATGAGGCGTTCGGACTGTTTTTGGAGTATAGATGTGCAAATCTCTAATAAGAACGCACATAAAAGCCGGACCAATATGCAAAAAAACATCACGTCCCTGGGCTCCCTGAACTGGGATGACCTGAAGTTTTTCCTCGAAGTGGCCCGCACCCGCAAGGCCAGCGTGGCCGCCAAGCGCCTGGCGGTGGACTACACCACGGTGTCGCGGCGTATCAGTTCGCTGGAAGTGTCCCTCGGCACCCTGCTGTTCGAAAAATCCCGGACCAACGGCTTCGTCCTCACCACCGAAGGCCAACGTTTGCTGGGTTATGCCGAGTCCATCGAAAGCACCTTGCACATGGCCTGCGAGCAAGTCTCCGGCTCCGGCGTGGCACTGTCCGGCCACGTGCGCATGGGCTGCACCGAAGGTTTCGGCAGCTTCTTCGTCACTCCGCAGCTGAGCCACTTCGTCGACACCTACCCGGCCATCTCTGTGGACATTTTGCCCCTGCCCCACTTCATCAGCCTGTCCAAGCGCGAAGCCGACATTGTCATCGCCCTGGAGCGCCCGGAACACGGGCCCTATGTGTGCTGCAAGCTGTGCGACTACAAACTGCAGCTGTACGCGACCCAGGAATACCTGGACCAACACCCGCCCATCCGCAAACCCGCGGATTTGGTCGAGCATCCGTTTATCAGCTATGTGGATGACTTGGCGTTCAGTTCGGAGCTGCTGTACCTGGCGAACGTAGTGCCCGGCGCCAGCGCCAGCCTGCGCAGTACCAGCGTGATCGCCCAGTACGTGGCGGCGCAACAGGGGCGGTCGATGGCGATATTGCCGTGTTTTCTGGCAGCACAGGATCCACGGTTGTTGCCGGTGCTGGGGGAGCAGATTGCGCTTACGCGGCAGTTCTGGATGTACTGCCGGGAGGACTTGAGGAAGTTGAAGCGGATTACGTTGTTGTGGGATTACATCAGGGAAGTGACCGAGCAGAACCAGGGGTTGTTGATGGGGGAGACGCGGGAGATCAGGTTCGCGGATTAAAGGGCCATCAACGACGGTTCGCTTTAAGTTGCAGGACGTTTTCTAGAGACTCTCTACCCCATTGCACCTTACCGTTTGGGTTTAGCGACATGCCGTGGTGACCCCTACTGCAAATTTGGGAAGCATCATAACCCACCGTGGGAGCTGGCTTGCCGGCGATGGCAGTATGTCCGTCAGTACATCCAGTACTGAGACACCGCTATCGCCAGCAAACCAGCTCCCACAGTTGATTGGGTTTTACATTGAGGTCGGCGGGACGGGCTCAGTCCGCGATCACCACAATCGACACCCGCCGATTCTCGGTGCGTCCCGCCACTGTGTCGTTGGACGCCACTGGCTGACTGCTGCCCAGCCCGCGCAGCTGGATGTTTTCTTCCTTCATGCCCACACCGGTCAACACCGCAGCCACACTTTTGGCGCGGCGCAGGGACAGTTGCTGGTTGTAGGTTTCCTTGCCCGACGCATCGGTGTGGCCGTCGACGCGAACGCGCTCGATACCCACGCCCAGCAGGGCCTTGCCGATGCGTTGGACGATGTCGGTGCTGGGTTGGTTAAGTGTCTCGACGTCGCTGCCAAACAGCACTTTGCCGGACAGGCCGAAGGCCCAGCCATCGTCGGTCAACGCAAAGCCTTGTTGCTTGAGGACCGCCACTTGCGCTGGGGTCAGGCCTTTGGGCGGGGGCGTCTGGCAGCCGCCGAGGGCGAGCAGTGCGACGAGCAGGGAGATAAACATGAAACGCGCGGTCGAGAACAAGGGGTCAGCTCCTGTGGTGAACGTTGGCGGCAGAGTGCTCCGACTCTGCCGTTTGCTGGCCGCCCGAGGACAGACGCTTGGCCTGGTACATCGCTGCGTCGGCGGCATTGAGTAAGGCACCTGGGGTGGCGCCATGATCGGGGTAGATGGCGATGCCGATACTGAGGGAGGTCAATACCTGGGTATTGCCGGGCACGGGGATTGGCAGGTCCATGCTGGCGATGATCTTGTCGGCGATGCGCCGGGCGTCTTCCACTTTGTGCAACGGCGCCAGCAGGATGGCGAATTCGTCACCGCCCAGGCGCGCGACTAAATCGTCTTCCCGCAACTGCGCACGCACACGCTCGGCAACGGCCACGAGGACGGCATCACCGGCGGCGTGACCAAAGCTGTCGTTGATCTCTTTGAAGCGGTCGCTGTCGAGGTAAAGCACCGCCACCTGCTCCTTGACCTTGGCCGCACTTCGCAGGGCACGGATCAAACGGCCTTCAAAGAAGGCGCGGTTGGGCAGGCCGGTGAGGCTGTCGTGGTTGGCCTGGTGGGCGAGGGATTCGTTTTCGCTTTGCAGGTGGCTTTGCCAGGCTTCCATCTCGCCGAGCAAGGCGTTGAAGTCACTGCCCAGGCTGTCGAGTTCGGCGATTTTCGCCGGCGGCACGCGGCGGTCGAAGTCGCGTTCGCTGCGGGCGGCGTGGGCCACGGCGGCGAGGCTTTGCAGCGGGCCGGTGATGCCGCGCAACAAGCGTCGCGCCAGGTGCAGCGCGATCCACGCACTGAGCGCGGTGCAGATGAGAATCCCGGCCAGGCCGCTGAGCAGGAAGCGCAGCAGGCTACCGCCGTGACCGGTGAGATGAGTGCTGCCAATGGCTCGCCCTTGATGGAGGATCGGCTGGCTGATGGGTTGCTCAAGCAGGGTATGCGCCAGTTCCAGTTCAACCCGCGAGAGCATGCCGGTATCCGGGCGTATCCACTGCGCCAGCAACTTGCCATTGGCGTCGAAGACTTCGGCGTTGGCCACCTCTTCGGTGGAGGCAATCAGGCTGAGGGCTTCAGTGGCCGCGGCGCTGTCGTTGAACACCACCGCCGCTTCCACGGTGTAGTTGATGGAGCGTGCGATCAGGTGCAAGTTGTGTTCGGCATACACTCGCAGCGCCAACACGCCAAGCAGGGTCAGCGAGACGCTCGCCAGGGTCACTGCCAGCAGCGCCAGGATGAGGTGCCCTCGGCCGATGACGGAGCGCAGGGTCGGTCGCACCTTATCCCCCTTCATGGCGCAGGTGCTCGGCGACGGGACAACTGCAGCACGCTGGGGTGAATGCGCACGCCGCTGCGTGCCACGGAGTCGAGGTTGACCTCGAACGACACTTGCTCATCCCCCACCCGCAGGCAGAAAAGGCTGCCCACCGTGCATTGGTCGCCACCTTCGCTGATGCTCAGCACCGGGTGACCGATCAACGAGGTAAACAAATGGCTGCGCTCATCGGCACTGAGTTTGCCGATGTACACCGCATCACATGCATTGACGATTTCAGGATGGCTGGCCAGCAGGCGCTGCACCACGACCGGACGGCCGGTGGCCTGGGTGGTGCCTTTGATCAGGTCGTCGGTGTATTGGGTCGGGCCGACGATACACAGGCGCAATTGCGCAGGCTCTACCGGCCAACGCGCATAGCTGAGGATACCGAGCACCACTTGGGTGACCGACTCGGCGCGTTGGGCGGCCAGGTCTGCGGGGTCGGGTGCCTGGGCGAACACGTGTGGCGCGAGCACACACAGGACCGCCATCAGTAGCCTGCATCTCCAGCTCAAACTGCGCTCTGTGGGCGAGACAGCCACGTTCATGCAGCAATTCTCTCAGATGTTTTCTAAATGATGCCGCAACGATAGCACAGCGGCGCAAAACCCCGCGAAGACCGGTCTTTGCGGGGCACGCTATTTTTTCAGAAAAATCAGGCGCCTGAATCAGAAATAGTGCATGACCTGTCAGTCAATTTTCTCAGGCTCGTGACCCAACTCCAGCATCAACCCGCTCAAGCGCTTGACCTTGCGTCTTACCGCTTCTTCAAACACGCCACCCCGGGGTTCGATCAAGCTGAACCAGCGCTTGGCCCGGGTGATGCCGGTGTAGATCAACTCCTTGGTGAGCACCGGGTTCAACGCATCCGGCAGGATCAGCGCGGTATGGGTGAACTCCGAGCCCTGGGATTTGTGCACGGTCATGGCGTACACGGTTTCCACATCATTCAGGCGGCTGGGCAGTACGAAACGCACGCCGCCCTGGCCATCATTACGTGGGAAGGCGACACGCAGCACCTGGGGGCCACCGTCACTTTCGGGCAATTTGAGGGCGATGCCGATATCACCGTTCATCAGGCCCAGGCCGTAATCGTTGCGGGTCATCAGCACCGGGCGGCCTTCGTACCATTGCTCCTCGCCTTCGATCAGCCGCACCTTGCGCAGGGCCGCGGTGATGCGCAGGTTCAGGCCTTCCACGCCCCAGGGGCCTTTGCGCACCGCACAGAGCAGTTGGAACGCGTCGAAGGCTTGCAGCAGTTGTTGCGCCCAGTGGGTCCAGGCTGGGTCTTCGCGCGGGGTGCCTGGCCCGGGCCTCGCGCTTTGCAGCAGGTTGAGGTAGTAACGATAACCCTGGGCGCCGTCGCTACCCTGCCCGTCCAGGACCAGACGCTCGAGGGCGTGGTCGTGCTCGCCCTTGAGGCTGACGCAGAACAGGTCGCTGTGGCTGCGCGCTGCCAGTAGCTTGCGGGCTTCCTCAGCGTCTTGCTGGTTGACCCAACGCGCCAGTTGGCCGATGCCACTGCCTTCGCCGAAACGTCGCGAGTAGCGCAACATCACCACTTGCTGGGCCAGGGGATGGCTGCCATCGAGGTCGGCCTGCAGGCCACTGGCGCTGAGGTCTTCGCCACTGACGGCTTGCAGCCATTGGCGGGTCTCGGCGCTGTAGAAGCCGGCTTCGGCGTCGCGGCATAGATCGCCGAGTACGGCCCCCGCTTCTACCGACGCCAATTGGTCCTTGTCGCCCAGCAGCACCAGGCGTGCATGCGGCGGCAAGGCGTCGAGCAGGTTGGCCATCATTTCCAGGTCGATCATCGAGGCTTCGTCGACGACCAGCACGTCCAGGGGCAATGGGTTGCCGATGTGATGACGGAAATGCCGCGTGCCCGGGCGACTGCCCAGCAGGCGGTGGACAGTGGTGACCTGGGTCGGGATTTTTTCCTTCACGTTGTCAGGCACTTTCAGCGACAGCACTTGCTGGCTGATGGACTCGGTGAGGCGCGCCGCGGCCTTGCCGGTGGGCGCGGCCAGGCGAATGCGCAACGGGCTGCCGGCTTCCACAGCCGGGGCCTGTAACAGCGCGAGCAGACGCACCACGGTGGTGGTCTTGCCGGTGCCGGGGCCACCCGTGACGATGCTGAATGCACCGCGAGTGGCCAGGGCGCAGGCGAGCTTTTGCCAGTCGATCACGCCGTCGGGTGGCGGTTGGTCGAACAGGCTGTCCAAGCGCTGCGGCAAATCGGCGGCGACACTTTCATGGGTGGCGAGACGCAGGCGCAAGGCGGTGTCGATGCGTCGCTCATAGGTCCAGTAGCGGCGCAGATAAAGACGCTTGCCGGACAGGACCAATGGGCGACTTCGGGCGGATTCGCTGCCATCGACTGCCAGCGCGACCAGGTGGCTGGCGGCAAGCGCATGGCACCAGTGGGCGCCGTCCAGGCCTTCGAGCAACTGCGAAGGCAGCAGCATGGCGCCGGTTTGCAGGTCGCCTTCAGGCGGCAACGACAGCGCGAAGTCCGGCGCCTTGAGCGTTTCGAACAGGTCGAGGCAGACGTGGCCATGGCCCAGTTGATGGCTGGTCAGCGCGGCGGCCAGCAGCACCAGCGGGTCAGACTGCGGATCTAGCTCGTGCAGAAAGCCTACGAAGGCTTTGTCCAGGGCACGCAACCAACCCCGATCCACCCAGCGTTCCAGCAGCTGCACCAGGTCGGCGGCGCGGCTGAGGGGCATCAGTTCCTCAAGCGGTAACGGCGACAGGCTCATAACAGCACTCCTTGTTCCCAGGCGGGCTCAGCCTTGGGCGGGATGGGCTTGCCCTGGAACAACAGGTCCAGGCCTTCGATCAGGTCCCGTGGTGGCCGGGTGAAATACGCCCCCTGGCTCGTGGACTGTGTACCGCGCAGGAACAGGTACAGCGCGCCGCCAACATGGCGGTCGTAGTCGTAGTCCGGCAGGCGCGCCTTGAGTTGGCGGTGCAGGGCCAGCAGGTAAAGCACGTATTGCAGGTCGTAACGGTGCTCGAGGATCGACTGTTCCATGGCGTCCTGGGTGTATGCCGAATCGTCGGGACCGAGCCAATTGGATTTGTAATCGGCCACGTAGTAGCGGCCATCATATTGAAAGGTCAAATCGATAAAACCCTTGAACATGCCGTTGAGCAGCACGGGCTCGGCGGCGACGCGGGAAACGCCGCTGTGGGTGTATTGGCACACCAGTTTATCGAGGGCGAGCACGTCGACTTTGTGGCTGGCGAACCAGAACTCCATCTCGATCTGGTACTGCTGCAAACGGCTGAGGGAAACGTGACCGTTATCCACCGGCAGTGGTGTTTGCAGCAGGTGGCCGAGCCAATCGCTGAGGGTGATGATCCAGCCTTCCCAGTTGCGACGATTGCAGCGGGCGCCCACGGCCTTTTCGATGGCCTCGGGCGTGACGTTGAAGCCCTCCTCCCCTGCCCATTCCAACAGACCGTGGAGGAAGGTCCCTGGGTTAGGACCGCGTGGGAAGCGGTGAATATCCCCGCCGGACGCCGCCACTTCGCGTGGAGCATCCGGGTCGAGACGCTCGTCATCGAACAGCTTCTGGGCCTGTGGGCTTTCCGGCGCTTCGAGCGTGGCGGCGCTCATGCTGTCGCCGATGCGCAAGGCACTGTAGGAGGCAATCCACCAGTTTTCCGCAGCCTTGCGCTTGGGCAGCAATGGCGCTCGCAACGTGGCTTCGTTGCGGGGTGGGTGAAAGACGATGTCTTGCGCTTCGGGCACCTGGGCATAGTCGATGGCAGGGCAACCTGCTTGCAGGTCCAACAGCCAACGCGCCAGGCCGGCAGACTCCCCCAACGGCGCTCCCGCACCGAGCAAATAACCCAGCGCCGACAGGTGCAGCACGGAGCTGTTGCTGTTACCGCGCTTGAGGTCGGCGATGCCCAACCAGCACGCATGCTTGGCGCGGGTCAGGGCTACGTAGAACAGGCGCAAGTCTTCGGCCAGGCGTTCGTTGTCGGCCTGGACGATCAATTCAGGCGTAGGGCGCAGGCTGACTTGGGATTTACCGTGTTCATCGTGGTAGTGCAGCGGCAAGCGGCTGCCATCCACCGGTTTGGCCGAGCAGATGAAAGGCAGGAAAACCAGGTCGTACTCAAGGCCTTTTGACTTGTGGATCGTCACCACCTTGACCAGTTGCTCATCACTTTCCAGGCGCAGGATTTGTTCCTCGCCCGCTTGACCCGAGAGCGCCAGGTGTTCGGCCAAATGACGGATCAGTGCCTGTTCGCCGTCCAGTTCCGAGGCGGCCTGTTGCAGCAGTTCGCTGAGGTGCAGTAGGTTGGTCAGCACACGTTCGCCATCGCTGCGCGCGATCAGGGTTTGCGGCAGTTTGAAGTCGTGCAGCAGGCGGCGCAGCATCGGCAGCACGCCTTGGGTACGCCAGATCGCACGGTAGCCACGAAACTGCATGACGCGGCTTTCCCACGCGAGCTCATCCTGGTTCAGACGCTCCAGTTCCAGCAGTGACAGGTCAAGGGTGACGCAGGCCAAAGCGGCGCGCAGCGGACGCTCGACATCCGGCTCGGCGCAGGCCTTGAGCCAGGCCAGCAGGTCGTGGGCTTCCTGGGCAGCGAAGACCGAGTCCTTGTCGGAGAGGTACACGCTACGTACGCCACGGGCGGCCAGTTCGGCTCGCACGGCCTGGGCTTCCTTGCCGTCGCGCACGAGGATGGCGATATCTGACGGAAGCACGCCGTTGAAACTTGCGTCCGCTTGTAGGAAGCCGGCAGTACCTTGTTGTCCGCCGTTGAGCAATTCAACAATGTGCGTGGCGCAGGCGGCTGCCAGTTGCTGACGATAAACCGCATTGGAAACCGGCTGGTCAGTGGGCAAGTGCCAGAGGTTCATCGCCGGCAGCGTTTGACCACCGACTTGCAATTGTTCCTTGCGGCCCTGGGACAGCACCGAGTGGAAAGGCACCGGGTTTTCGCCATGAGGCTCGCGGAACAGGAACGCACCGCGGCCTGTTTCGGCACGCTGGAACACGTGGTTCACCGCTTCGACCATCGCATGGCTGGAGCGGAAGTTGGTGCCCAGTGTGTGGTGGCGACCGGTAGTGGACTGTCGGGCGCGCAGGTAAGTGTAGATGTCGGCGCCACGGAAGGCGTAGATCGCCTGCTTGGGGTCGCCGATCAGGAACAGCCCGCTGTCGAGGTGGTTCTCTTCGATGCGGTAGATGCTGTCGAAAATGCTGTATTGCACCGGGTCGGTGTCCTGGAACTCGTCGATCAACGCCACCGGGAATTGCTCCCGGATCACACTGGCCAGTCGCTCGCCACCGTCGGCCTGCAGGGCAGCGTTGAGGCGGATGAGCATGTCGTCAAAACCCATTTCGGCGCGACGACGCTTTTCTTCCTCGAAGCGTTTGCCCACCCAGCCGGCGGCGTGTTGCAACACGGCCGCGTCGGGTGTCGGCAGCGCATCAAGGGCCGCCTTGAGGCCCGCCATGGCGTCGATACCGGGATGCTGCGGCGGTTCGCCTTTCCAGGCTTCGGCGATGCCGTCGGGCGTCAAACGCGTGAAGCCGGTGCCGATGTCCAGTTGCTCGAGGGTTTCGTCAGCGGCCCAGGCGCTGATCTTTTCGAACCAGGGCTCGAAATAACGCGCTTGCATCTTGCGACCGTCAACGGCTTTGGCAGCCACGGCTTGCAGGCAGATGTCACGCAACTCGGCGGCCCATTGTTGCCAGGGGGCCTTGAGTGTTATCAGCGCTTCGCGGCGTTCCTGCAGGCAGGCGTTGATCAGCTCGGCGGGCTCGCGGGTCTCACCAGTAGGCCGTTCGCTGCCAAACAGCGCGCGTACCCGAGGCATCAGCGCTGCGGGTCCACCCCAGTTATTGCGCACCCAGTTGAGCGCATCGTCGTGCATCGGGTAGCAGAACAGTCGCCAGTAATCGCGCAACACTTCGCCAAGCAGGTCGCTGTGGTCGGTTTCCAGGGTTTGCGTGAACAGGCTGCCGCTGTCGAAAGCGTGTTCGCGCAGCATGCGCTGGCACCAACTGTGGATGGTCGAGACGGCGGCTTCATCCATCCACTGGGCGGCGATGTCCAGGCGGTTCGCGCAAGCGGGCCATTGTTCCGGTGGGTAGTCGGCGCGCAGATCGGCGATGAGCGTGTCGGGCTGTTCAATTTCTTCGCGGAAAAAACGAGCGGCTTCAGCCAGACGGATACGGATCCGTTCGCGCAGCTCCTTGGTGGCCGCGTCGGTGAAGGTCACCACCAGGATTTGCGGCGGCAGCAGCTCACGACCAAAGCCCGCGTCGTCGCCACCATGGCCGAGGACCAGGCGCAGGTAGAGGGCCGAGATGGTGAACGTCTTGCCGGTGCCGGCACTGGCTTCAATCAGCTGGCTGCCTTTGAGCGGGAAGGCCAGGGCCAAGGCTTTGCTGGTCATGCGCTGGCCTCCTCGCCGGTGAGTGATCGCCACGGGGCGTTGAGCAGGGGGCGATACAAGGTTTCGCACCAACCTTCGAATTCTTCGCTGGCGATGAGTGTGGCGTAGTCGGGAAATTGCCGGGTGAGCGCCGGGGTTTCGCGACGTTCGCCATCGGTGGTCAGGCCATCACCTTCGTAGGCTTTACTGGCGGCCGCCTGCGCCTTCGCGGGATCGGTTTGACCGAGCCAGGCAAAAGCAGTCTTGACGGCGACAGGCAGCGGTTTACTCATTCCGACGTGCCAGGCGAGCAGTAGGTTGCCGAGCACGTCCTGGGCATTGGATTGATCCAGAGGTGACAGGAGCAAGGTGTCGTCGCTGGCCACCAGGCCAGTGCTTAACGGCAGGCCGCAGGCGCAGGCAACCACGTGATTGACCCAGGGGCGAATCAGGCGGTGCCACTTGCGGGTCTTGATCGAGCCAATGCTGTTGGGAATGGTGGTGACGCTCAGCAACCCGCCATCACTGCGTCGATGCAGGCCGCTGATCCAGCCTTCCAACTCAACACCATGATGCTCAAAACTGACCGGTTCGGCGCCGGGGTGCGGCGTGGGCCACAGGGCCAGAAGTTGCTGGTGGCGCCGCAGCAGGTCAGGCAAGGGCTCGATCAGTTCGTTGCGCAGGTATTCGCCGAAACCAACCATCGGCAACAGGCCACTGCCTTGCAAGCGCAGGGCCTGGGCGTTCAGGGCCTGATCAAAGTGATCGGGTTGGGTGAGCGCGGCGTTGAGCAGGCTGTCGCTCAAGCTGTAGCGTTGTAATGCGTCGAGAACGAAGGGCTCTTCGTCAGCGAGTGGCACTTCGGCGGCTTCGAAGAACACTTTCAGACGTTGACTGAAGAAATGTTTTACCGGGTTGCGCAGGAAGTCTTGGAGCTGGCCGAGACTCAGGGGCTCTTCCTGTTGGTGGGGTGCCAGGTCGTGATCCGTCGGGAGGGCATCGGATGCTTCATGGAGTAACTGCCATTCGCGCGCGTAGCTGAATAGCGCGTCGCCCTCATGGAAGTAGCGGGCGCTGAACGGTTGCAGCGGATGCTCTTGTGTCATCGCTTCGATCAACGGTTGGTCGCTCTGTGCGTGGTGCCAGCCACTGCTGAGATGGTCACGCAGTTGGCCGACCAGTACCGATGCCGGGCGATCGCTATTGTCACGGATGCTACGGCCAACCCAACTGATGTATAGCTGGTCACGCGCTGAAAGCACGGCTTCGAGCAGCAGATAGCGGTCGTCTTCACGACGTGAACGGTCGCCGGGCCGGTAGTCGCTCCCCATCAGGTCGAAGTCCAATGGAGGTTGCGCGCGCGGGTAATCGCCGTCGTTCATGCCGAGCAGGCAAACCAGCTTGAAGGGGATCGCACGCATGGGCATCAGGGTGCAAAAATTGACAGCTCCAGCCAGGAATCGCTGGGACAGGCGACCCTGGTCGAGGCCAGCCAGCCAGGCCTCGCGGACGACAGTGAGGGGTAACTCGTCCTGCAAGCCTACGGACTCGCAGGTCTCCAGCCAGGTTTCCCGGAGTTGTTCGAGCTGGCCCATCAGGTAGTCGTCGTGTTCGCTGCTGGGTAGGAAGAACAATTGCATCAGGCGCTGCAGGCGTTCGCCCCACTCTTTCGGAGGCGCGGGTTGCGACAAGGCTTGATGAGCGTCGTTGAGTGCGTCGAGCAAGGCGACGAGCGGGCCGATCAGTGCGGCGTCGAGGCCACCGATTTCGTCATAGGGCTCAATGCCGTCACATGCAGCACCGGTGCCCACTGCGTAACCGAGCAACATGCGGCGAAGGCCGAAACGCCAGCTGTTTTGTTCCAGCTGCGTTGGCAGCCCGAGCCCGGCACGTTGTTCGGCGTTAAGCCCCCAACGGATACCGGCGCCTTCGATCCAGCGGTGCAACGTGGGCAGATCGCGCTCCTTGATGGCAAAACGTTCGCGTAAGGCAGGAACATCAAGCAGGTCGAGGATTTCGCTGACGGGGAAGCGGCTGTCGGGGAGTTTCAGCAGGTGTTCGACGGCAATGAGCAGAGGGTCGCGACCGCGTTGGCCTTGGTCGGTCAGGGTGAACGGGATAAAGCGTGGGTCGTTGCGCTCAAGCTGACCGAACACGGCGCGGATGTGGGGCGCGTAGCTGTCGACGTCGGGGACCATGACGATGATGTCCCGGGGCCGCAGCGTAGCGTCGGCACTGAAGCGCTGGAGCAATTGGTCGTGAAGGATTTCGACTTCGCGTTGGGCACTGTGGGCAATGTGGAAGCGGATTGAGGTATCGCATTCCAGATCGACGGCAGGCCATAGCTCGCGGGTTTCGTTGAGTGGGCGCAGTTCGAGGATATCGTCCTGGAGCTGGTTGAGCAGCGTGGTGGGCTCGCTGTCGCTGAACAGGTCGATGCGGCCATCGCGGAATGCGGCCCGGTAGCTATTGGGGTCGTCGTAACTGTCCAACAGGCTGATGTAGTCACGGCCTTGCTTGCCCCAGGCGGCCAGTAACGGGTGGGCGTGCTGGTGCAGGGTTTGTGGGTCGATGGTGACCGGCATGCCTGCTTTGCGCGCTTGGCGTTTGTATTCGTTACGCAGCAGGTCTTTGTCAGCGACGATGTCGGCCCAATGATGGCGACAAGGGTTGTGCACGCAGAGCAGGACTTGGCTGAATCGCGCCAGGCCGGCAAGGGCTTCAAGCGCCTGTGCTGGCAACGAGGAGATGCCGAAGACGATGACTCGAGATGGCAAGCCTGGTGGGGCGCTCTCCAGCGAATTGATGCGCTCGATGAATCGCTGGTGAACGCCGGCACGGCTTTCGGCCATGCCCTCTTCACCTACATCCAGCAACAATGCACGCCACAGTTCGGCTTGCCAGCAGTTAGCCGGGTTGAGGGGCTTGGTTTCGCCTCGGCCGTTACGCAATTGGTGGCGACCGGCGGCCCAGTCCTCCAGCCAGTCGGCGCGATAAACCTGGTATTGGTCGAACAAGTCCGCCAGGCGTTCGGCGAGCTGGTAGCGTTTACGCAGGTCGGTGTCGTGGGTAAGGAAGCGCTGCAGCGGTTCGAAGTGCGGCTGATCGATAAGCTCTGGGAGCAGGCGCATTAGACGCCAGGTCAGTGGGGCTTTATCGAGCAGGGATTTGGGCGGAATTTCATCTCGGCCCAGAACCATGCGGTAAAGCTGCCACATGAAGCTGCCGGGCAATTGCACATCGATCGCGGCGGCGATGCCACAACCGCCCATATCGTCATCTTCCGGGTCTTCAGCCAGGGCCAGCTTCAGCCACTGGGCGATGCCGTTACTTTGTACCAGGGCGATTTCATTTTCCAGGGGCGCCAGGGGGTAGCGGCGCATCCAACTGACCACCAGGCTGCGCAGTTCGTCCAGGCGGTTGCCGTGAACCACCATGAATCCAGCACTGAGGGACGTTGCATCCGGCATAACGGCTTCCTTGGGAAAAGCAAAATCGAGGGTGCGACTTTAGCACTGTGGGCAGTTATTGGCGGAACTGGGATGTTAACTGTCTTTTCGACCGCCCAAAACAAAACCCCTGTTTGCGTTAGCAAACAGGGGTTTTGGAATTTAATCTTGACGATGACCTACTCTCACATGGGGAAACCCCACACTACCATCGGCGATGCATCGTTTCACTGCTGAGTTCGGGATGGGATCAGGTGGTTCCAATGCTCTATGGTCGTCAAGAAATTCGGGTACTGAGTCGTGGCCAGCTGGCCTCGCTTCAGCAAAATGGGTATGTGATAGCTTTCGGTGTTTGTGAGATTCGAACTTTCGGTTCATTTCGTCTTCACACACCGCAATCTGATGCTCGTTAGAGTAGTCAAATTGCTTGGGTGTTATATGGTCAAGCCTCACGGGCAATTAGTATTGGTTAGCTCAACGCCTCACAGCGCTTACACACCCAACCTATCAACGTCGTAGTCTTCGACGGCCCTTCAGGGAACTCAAGGTTCCAGTGAGATCTCATCTTGAGGCTAGTTTCCCGCTTAGATGCTTTCAGCGGTTATCTATTCCGAACATAGCTACCCGGCAATGCCACTGGCGTGACAACCGGAACACCAGAGGTTCGTCCACTCCGGTCCTCTCGTACTAGGAGCAGCCCCTCTCAAATCTCAAACGTCCACGGCAGATAGGGACCGAACTGTCTCACGACGTTCTAAACCCAGCTCGCGTACCACTTTAAATGGCGAACAGCCATACCCTTGGGACCGGCTTCAGCCCCAGGATGTGATGAGCCGACATCGAGGTGCCAAACACCGCCGTCGATATGAACTCTTGGGCGGTATCAGCCTGTTATCCCCGGAGTACCTTTTATCCGTTGAGCGATGGCCCTTCCATACAGAACCACCGGATCACTAAGACCTACTTTCGTACCTGCTCGACGTGTCTGTCTCGCAGTCAAGCGCGCTTTTGCCTTTATACTCTACGACCGATTTCCGACCGGTCTGAGCGCACCTTCGTACTCCTCCGTTACTCTTTAGGAGGAGACCGCCCCAGTCAAACTACCCACCATACACTGTCCTCGATCCGGATAACGGACCTGAGTTAGAACCTCAAAGTTGCCAGGGTGGTATTTCAAGGATGGCTCCACGCGAACTGGCGTCCACGCTTCAAAGCCTCCCACCTATCCTACACAAGCAAATTCAAAGTCCAGTGCAAAGCTATAGTAAAGGTTCACGGGGTCTTTCCGTCTAGCCGCGGATACACTGCATCTTCACAGCGATTTCAATTTCACTGAGTCTCGGGTGGAGACAGCGCCGCCATCGTTACGCCATTCGTGCAGGTCGGAACTTACCCGACAAGGAATTTCGCTACCTTAGGACCGTTATAGTTACGGCCGCCGTTTACCGGGGCTTCGATCAAGAGCTTCGCGTTAGCTAACCCCATCAATTAACCTTCCGGCACCGGGCAGGCGTCACACCCTATACGTCCACTTTCGTGTTTGCAGAGTGCTGTGTTTTTAATAAACAGTCGCAGCGGCCTGGTATCTTCGACCGGCATGAGCTTACGGAGCAAGTCCTTCACCCTCACCGGCGCACCTTCTCCCGAAGTTACGGTGCCATTTTGCCTAGTTCCTTCACCCGAGTTCTCTCAAGCGCCTTGGTATTCTCTACCCAACCACCTGTGTCGGTTTGGGGTACGGTTCCTGGTTACCTGAAGCTTAGAAGCTTTTCTTGGAAGCATGGCATCAACCACTTCGTTAACTAAAAGTTAACTCGTCATCAGCTCTCGGCCTTAGAATCCCGGATTTACCTAAGATTCCAGCCTACCACCTTAAACTTGGACAACCAACGCCAAGCTGGCCTAGCCTTCTCCGTCCCTCCATCGCAATAACCAGAAGTACAGGAATATTAACCTGTTTTCCATCGACTACGCTTTTCAGCCTCGCCTTAGGGACCGACTAACCCTGCGTCGATTAACGTTGCGCAGGAAACCTTGGTCTTTCGGCGTGGGTGTTTTTCACACCCATTGTCGTTACTCATGTCAGCATTCGCACTTCTGATACCTCCAGCAAGCTTCTCAACTCACCTTCACAGGCTTACAGAACGCTCCTCTACCGCATCACTTACGTGATACCCGTAGCTTCGGTGTATGGTTTGAGCCCCGTTACATCTTCCGCGCAGGCCGACTCGACTAGTGAGCTATTACGCTTTCTTTAAAGGGTGGCTGCTTCTAAGCCAACCTCCTAGCTGTCTAAGCCTTCCCACATCGTTTCCCACTTAACCATAACTTTGGGACCTTAGCTGACGGTCTGGGTTGTTTCCCTTTTCACGACGGACGTTAGCACCCGCCGTGTGTCTCCCATGCTCGGCACTTGTAGGTATTCGGAGTTTGCATCGGTTTGGTAAGTCGGGATGACCCCCTAGCCGAAACAGTGCTCTACCCCCTACAGTGATACATGAGGCGCTACCTAAATAGCTTTCGAGGAGAACCAGCTATCTCCGAGCTTGATTAGCCTTTCACTCCGATCCACAGGTCATCCGCTAACTTTTCAACGGTAGTCGGTTCGGTCCTCCAGTTAGTGTTACCCAACCTTCAACCTGCCCATGGATAGATCGCCCGGTTTCGGGTCTATTCCCAGCGACTAGACGCCCTATTAAGACTCGCTTTCGCTACGCCTCCCCTATTCGGTTAAGCTCGCCACTGAAAATAAGTCGCTGACCCATTATACAAAAGGTACGCAGTCACAGAACAAAGTCTGCTCCCACTGCTTGTACGCATACGGTTTCAGGATCTATTTCACTCCCCTCTCCGGGGTTCTTTTCGCCTTTCCCTCACGGTACTAGTTCACTATCGGTCAGTCAGTAGTATTTAGCCTTGGAGGATGGTCCCCCCATATTCAGACAAAGTTTCTCGTGCTCCGTCCTACTCGATTTCATGACTAAGAGATTTTCGCGTACAGGGCTATCACCCACTATGGCCGCACTTTCCAGAGCGTTCCGCTAATCTCAAAGCCACTTAAGGGCTAGTCCCCGTTCGCTCGCCACTACTAAGGGAATCTCGGTTGATTTCTTTTCCTCAGGGTACTTAGATGTTTCAGTTCCCCTGGTTCGCCTCTTGCACCTATGTATTCAGTACAAGATAACCATCTTATGATGGCTGGGTTCCCCCATTCAGACATCTCCGGATCAAAGTCTGTTTGCCGACTCCCCGAAGCTTTTCGCAGGCTACCACGTCTTTCATCGCCTCTGACTGCCAAGGCATCCACCGTATGCGCTTCTTCACTTGACCATATAACCCCAAGCAATCTGGTTATACTGTGAAGACGACATTCGCCGAAAATTCGATAATACTCAATTACGAGTAACTCACAAATTTTACCTTAGCCTGATCCGTTACCAGTGAAAGTAACGTTCAGTCTATCTTTCTATCACATACCCAAATTTTTAAAGAACGATCTAATCAAAGACTAGAAATCAACATTCATCACCGTTTTGGTGGAATGCTCATTTCTAAGCTTTCAAAACTTTCAGAAGCAGTAGTGGTGGAGCCAAACGGGATCGAACCGTTGACCTCCTGCGTGCAAGGCAGGCGCTCTCCCAGCTGAGCTATGGCCCCGTATTTCTACAGGCGTTTCCCACACAAAATTGGTGGGTCTGGGCAGATTCGAACTGCCGACCTCACCCTTATCAGGGGTGCGCTCTAACCAACTGAGCTACAGACCCAATTTCGGGCTGCTTCTTATCGTCTTCTTCAATGAATCAAGCAATTCGTGTGGGAGCTTATGGAGCAGCTGATGTCGTCGATTAAGGAGGTGATCCAGCCGCAGGTTCCCCTACGGCTACCTTGTTACGACTTCACCCCAGTCATGAATCACACCGTGGTAACCGTCCTCCCGAAGGTTAGACTAGCTACTTCTGGTGCAACCCACTCCCATGGTGTGACGGGCGGTGTGTACAAGGCCCGGGAACGTATTCACCGCGACATTCTGATTCGCGATTACTAGCGATTCCGACTTCACGCAGTCGAGTTGCAGACTGCGATCCGGACTACGATCGGTTTTATGGGATTAGCTCCACCTCGCGGCTTGGCAACCCTCTGTACCGACCATTGTAGCACGTGTGTAGCCCAGGCCGTAAGGGCCATGATGACTTGACGTCATCCCCACCTTCCTCCGGTTTGTCACCGGCAGTCTCCTTAGAGTGCCCACCATTATGTGCTGGTAACTAAGGACAAGGGTTGCGCTCGTTACGGGACTTAACCCAACATCTCACGACACGAGCTGACGACAGCCATGCAGCACCTGTCTCAATGTTCCCGAAGGCACCAATCTATCTCTAGAAAGTTCATTGGATGTCAAGGCCTGGTAAGGTTCTTCGCGTTGCTTCGAATTAAACCACATGCTCCACCGCTTGTGCGGGCCCCCGTCAATTCATTTGAGTTTTAACCTTGCGGCCGTACTCCCCAGGCGGTCAACTTAATGCGTTAGCTGCGCCACTAAAAGCTCAAGGCTTCCAACGGCTAGTTGACATCGTTTACGGCGTGGACTACCAGGGTATCTAATCCTGTTTGCTCCCCACGCTTTCGCACCTCAGTGTCAGTATTAGTCCAGGTGGTCGCCTTCGCCACTGGTGTTCCTTCCTATATCTACGCATTTCACCGCTACACAGGAAATTCCACCACCCTCTACCATACTCTAGTCAGTCAGTTTTGAATGCAGTTCCCAGGTTGAGCCCGGGGATTTCACATCCAACTTAACAAACCACCTACGCGCGCTTTACGCCCAGTAATTCCGATTAACGCTTGCACCCTCTGTATTACCGCGGCTGCTGGCACAGAGTTAGCCGGTGCTTATTCTGTCGGTAACGTCAAAACAGTTACGTATTAGGCAACTGCCCTTCCTCCCAACTTAAAGTGCTTTACAATCCGAAGACCTTCTTCACACACGCGGCATGGCTGGATCAGGCTTTCGCCCATTGTCCAATATTCCCCACTGCTGCCTCCCGTAGGAGTCTGGACCGTGTCTCAGTTCCAGTGTGACTGATCATCCTCTCAGACCAGTTACGGATCGTCGCCTTGGTGAGCCATTACCCCACCAACTAGCTAATCCGACCTAGGCTCATCTGATAGCGCAAGGCCCGAAGGTCCCCTGCTTTCTCCCGTAGGACGTATGCGGTATTAGCGTCCGTTTCCGAACGTTATCCCCCACTACCAGGCAGATTCCTAGGCATTACTCACCCGTCCGCCGCTCTCAAGAGAAGCAAGCTTCTCTCTACCGCTCGACTTGCATGTGTTAGGCCTGCCGCCAGCGTTCAATCTGAGCCATGATCAAACTCTTCAGTTCAAACATCTTTGGGTTTTTAAGAAACCCTAAACTTGGCTCAGCAATCGTTGGTTACATCTTTGATTTCTCGCGGAGTAACTTGCGATGCTGATAATCTTGTTGACTATCAGTCTGACTCCACAAGCACCCACACGAATTGCTTGATTCAGTTGTTAAAGAGCGGTTGGTTAAGATCTTTCGTCTCAACCGAGGCGCGCATTCTACAGCAGCCTCATTTGCTGTCAAGTGATTATTTTCAGAAGTTTTCGAAGAATTCTTCAACAACTTCAACCACTTGCGCTTCCGATCTCTCGTTAGCGGGAGGCGAATTCTACAGCGTTACACGCTGCTGTCAACACCTCTTTTTCTCCGCTTTCGACCGAGATGATCGAAACGTTAATAGAGCCAAACAACACCGCCCCACCAACTCCTTCTGGGCTTCGATGAACTGAAGCAACTCGCTGTCGAATTCTGCGTAACTACTTGTTTACCAAGGAGTTTTCCGTTTCGACTGCGCCGGAAGTGGGGCGAATTATAGACTTCCAGAATCTGCCGTCAACCCTTAATTACGTTTTTGTTGCAGAAAGTGGTTTTTTCGCAATAAGCCGTGGGATTCGTCGCATCACAGGCGGTATCCGCAGCACCAGGAGCAACGCACCTATAGAAGCGTAGAGAGCCCATTCCTTCAGATCTGCTCGCACGATCCACAGCATATGCAGCAAGCCGAGCCCAAGAATCACATACACCAGGCGATGCAGCTTCTTCCAACGACTTCCCAAACGACGCTGGCTGTAACGATTCGACGTCACCGCCAAAACCAACAGCAACAGGAAGCCCAGCGCCCCCACTATAATGTAGGGCCGCTTGCGCAACTCCACACCCAACTGCGACCAGTCCAACCCCAGCACAAACACACAGTACGCAGCCAGGTGCAGCACTACATAGGCAAAGCACCACAAACCCAGTTGGCGGCGTACCGCTATCCACCCCGCCCAACCACTAAGCTTCTGCAGCGGTGTCATTGCCAGGGTGATCAGCAGCAGAATCAATGTACCGAGCCCCAACCGATCTACCAGCACCTTGCCTGGATCGGGCCCGAGGGCAGAACCCCACGCCTCATAGAGCCAGAACAGCGGCCATATCGCCGCTGCTATGAAGACGCTCATGCGCCAGATCGGGTAACGCATCAGTAATTCTTCCGCAGGTCTAGGTCGGTATAAAGAGACGCCACCTCATCCGAGTAACCATTGAACATCTGCGTCTCACGCACATTAGGACTAAACAAGCCACTGGGCAGACGCCGCTCACGGGCCTGAGTCCATCGAGGGTGATCAACCGTCGGGTTTACGTTTGCATAGAAGCCATACTCATTGGCAGCAATGCTCTGCCAAGTGGTTTTCGGCTGTTCGCTCACGAGACTGATCCGCACAATGGACTTCACACTCTTGAAGCCATACTTCCACGGCACCACCAGGCGCAGGGGCGCACCATTCTGATTAGGCAATTCGCGCCCATACATCCCCACCGCCAGGATCGCCAGAGGGTTCATCGCCTCATCAAGACGCAACCCCTCCACATAAGGCCAGTCGATCAAGCCAAAACTCGAACGCTGCCCCGGCATGCTCTTTGGATCCTGGAGGGTTTCAAAACGGATGTACTTGGCTTTGGAGGTCGGTTCAACCTGCTTGAGCAACGCTGAAATCGGAAAACCGATCCAGGGAATCACCATGGACCACGCCTCGACGCAGCGCAGGCGGTAGATCCGCTCTTCCAACTGATAAGGCTCCATGAAGTCTTCCAGGGCGTAACGGCCTGGCTTGGCAACCTCGCCATCGATGACAACGCTCCAGGGTTCGGTCTTGAGTGAACCGGCATTCGCTGCCGGATCACCCTTGTCGGTACCGAACTCATAGAAGTTGTTGTAGTGCGTGGCGTCCTTGAAGGGCGTGATCGCCTCGCCCTTCACCGTGACTGCCTGCCATTGGGTGCCCGGCAGCTTGTCGGCAAACCAGCTCGGCGCCCTGCCCGCCTCGACATCGGCATAACGCGAAGCGTCTTCAGCGCTGGCCCAACGCGGCAAAGTGCTGGCTACCATGCCGGCAAGCGCACCACCGAGCAAAGCACGACGAGAGAGATAGAAGGATTCAGGAGTGACGTCGGACTCGTGGCAATCGGACGCTTTAGGCAATTTGATTAACATGGCAACTCCGCAGCATTGGAGAACTGATGTACCAGTAGACTGCGGAGTATGGGGGAAATTACATTAAGGCAACGTTTTGTCGCGGCGCAGATGCAGCAGATACTGAACCGGCCCCGACGCAGCGTAAACCAGGAAGGCCAGCAACAGAATGCGCGGCGGATCACTGAACACCACGGCGAATACCAGCACCACTGCCAGGATCGCTACAAAAGGCACACGCCCCTTCAAGTCCAGCTCCTTGAAGCTGTTGTATTTGATGTTGCTGACCATCAGCATGCCGGCCGCGGCCACCATCAAGGCCACCAGGAACGACATTTTCGAACCCTGGATGCCGTAATCACTGAACGCCCAGACGATACCCGCCACCACACCGGCGGCAGCAGGGCTGGCCAAACCGATGAAGTAACGCTTGTCGGCAGTTCCCACCTGGGTGTTGAAGCGCGCCAGACGCAGAGCGGCCCCGGCGACATAGATGAAGGCAACCATCCAGCCGACCTTACCCATATCACCCAGCGCCCAGGCAAATGCCAGCAACGCAGGGGCGACGCCGAACGCGACCATGTCCGACAGCGAGTCGTACTCGGCACCGAAGGCACTTTGCGTGTTGGTCATGCGTGCCACGCGCCCATCCAGGCCATCGAGCACCATGGCGACGAAGATTGCGATGGCAGCAAAACCGAAGTACTTGCTGGCGCTCGCCGCATCACCCGCCGCCAGCGCGCTTTGGGCGCTCATGGAATTGATGATGGAATAGAATCCGGCAAACAGGTTCGCCGTGGTGAACAGGTTGGGCAGAAGATAGATGCCACGATGCCGGACCTTGCGACCTTCCGCGTCATGCCCTTCTTCGACATGCTCATCGATCGGCAGCAGGCTTTCGGCTTCAGAAGCCTGGCTTGGCTCTTCGGGACGTTCGCTCATGGACTTTACCTTGCAACGGTGTGAAAAAAATACGACCAATACTTGCGGCGAGTGTTCGCCCGCAAACGATGCAGCTTTATACCAGAACAAGCCCCCAAACGAAAAAACGCGGCCTAAGCCGCGTTTTTCCTTGATGCGTACGACTTAGTTCTTGGCTTTGTCGACGATCTTGTTGGCACCGATCCACGGCATCATGGAGCGCAGTTGCTCGCCGATGACTTCGATACCGTGAGCGGCGTTGTTACGACGCTTGGCGGTCATCGAAGGGTAGCCGGTAGCGCCTTCGCTGATGAACATTTTGGCGTATTCGCCGTCCTGAATACGTTTCAGGGCGTTGCGCATAGCCTGGCGGGACTCGGCGTTGATCACTTCCGGACCAGTCACGTACTCGCCGTATTCGGCGTTGTTGGAGATCGAGTAGTTCATGTTGGCGATACCGCCTTCGTACATGAGGTCAACGATCAGCTTCAGTTCGTGCAGGCATTCGAAGTAGGCCATTTCCGGCGCGTAGCCCGCTTCAACCAGGGTTTCGAAACCGGCTTTCACCAGTTCAACGGTACCGCCGCACAATACGGCTTGTTCGCCGAACAGGTCGGTTTCAGTCTCGTCCTTGAAGGTGGTTTCGATGATGCCGGTACGGCCGCCACCGACGCCAGCAGCGTAGGACAGCGCCACGTTCTTGGCATTGCCCGATGCGTCCTGGTAGATCGCGATCAGGTCAGGGATACCGCCGCCCTTGACGAACTCGGAACGCACGGTGTGGCCCGGCGCTTTTGGCGCGATCATGATCACGTCAAGGTCAGCGCGTGGCACGACTTGGTTGTAGTGGATCGCGAAGCCGTGGGAGAAGGCCAGGGTAGCGCCCTTCTTGATGTTCGGCTCGATTTCGTTCTTGTACAGCGCGGACTGGAACTCGTCCGGGGTCAGGATCATGACCAGGTCGGCAGCAGCAACGGCGGAAGCAACGTCAGTCACTTTCAGGCCGTGGGCCTCAGCCTTGGCAACAGTGGCCGAGCCTTTGCGCAGGCCGACGGTCACGTCAACGCCGGAGTCTTTCAGGTTGCAAGCTTGCGCGTGACCTTGGGAGCCGTAGCCGATGATGGCGACTTTCTTGCCCTGGATGATCGACAGGTCACAATCTTTATCGTAATAAACTTTCATGAGGTTCCTCTATATATCCAGGCCGTAAGGCCATTCGCTAATTTGGGTTAGATGCTGAGTACTTTGTCGCCACGGGCAATCCCGGTGACACCACTGCGTACGGTTTCCAGAATCGAGGCCGTCCCGATCGACTGGATGAAGCTGTCCAGCTTGTCGCTTGTACCGGTCAGTTGAACGGTATAAACGCTGGCGCTCACATCAACGATCTGCCCGCGATAAATGTCGGTAGTCCGTTTGATCTCGGCACGTTGGGCACCCGTGGCCTTGACTTTAACCAGCATCAGCTCGCGCTCGATGTGGGCACTTTCCGACAGGTCGACCAGCTTGACCACTTCGATCAGCTTGTTGAGGTTCTTGGTGATCTGCTCGATCACCTCATCGTGGCCAACAGTCGTCAACGTCAGGCGCGACAGGGTCGGGTCTTCGGTCGGGGCCACGGTCAGGCTTTCGATGTTGTAGTTACGTTGCGAAAACAGGCCGACAACACGAGACAGAGCGCCGGGTTCGTTCTCCAGAAGCAGGGAGATAATGTGCCGCATGATTAAGTACGCTCCGTCTTGTTCAGCCACATGTCGCGCATAGAGCCGTCTTTGATCTGCATCGGGTAGACGTGCTCGCTGGTATCCACCTGAATATCGATGAACACCAGGCGGTCCTTCATGGCGAACGCCTCTTCCATCTTCGGCTTCAGATCTTTCAAATCGGTGATGCGAATGCCGACGTGGCCATAGGCTTCAACCAATTTGACGAAATCTGGCAGCGACTCCATGTAGGAATGGGAGTGACGGCTGTTGTAGCTCATGTCCTGCCATTGACGAACCATGCCCAGCACGCCGTTGTTCAAGCAGACGATCTTCACCGGAAGGCCGTACTGCAGGCATGTCGACAACTCCTGGATGTTCATCTGGATGCTGCCCTCACCGGTGACGCATGCGACGTCGGTGTCGGGGAAGCTCAGCTTCACACCCATGGCCGCAGGGAAACCAAAGCCCATCGTGCCCAGGCCACCGGAGTTGATCCAGCGGTTCGGCTTGTCGAACTTGTAGTACTGCGCGGCGAACATCTGGTGCTGGCCCACGTCGGAGGTCACAAAGGCATCGCCCTTGGTCACTTCGCACAGGGTCTCGATCACGGTTTGTGGCTTGATGATGCTGCCGTCGCCCTTGTCATAAGGGAAAAGGCCGCGATCACCGCGCCATTCGTCGATCTGCTTCCACCAGCTGGCAACGGATTCCTTGTTCGGCGTCTCGCCAATGTCCTTGAGTGCGGCGACCATTTCGGTCAATACGCTTTCAACAGGACCTACGATCGGCACGTCGGCCTTGATGGTCTTGGAAATAGACGCCGGGTCGATGTCGATATGGATGATCTTGGCATTCGGGCAGAATTTGCTCGCGCCGTTGATCACTCGGTCATCGAAACGCGCGCCCACCGCCAGGATCACGTCGGCGTGGTGCATCGCCAGGTTGGCGGTGTAGCTGCCGTGCATGCCGAGCATGCCGACGAACTGACGGTCCGAACCCGGAAAGGCACCGAGGCCCATCAAGGTATTGGTCACTGGCAGGTTGAGCAGCTTGGCCAGTTCGGTCAAAGGCGCAGAACCGCCGCCCAGAATCACGCCACCGCCGGAGTACAACACTGGACGCTTGGCCGCCAGGAGCATTTCTGCCGCCTTGCGAATTTGCCCCGAGTGCCCACGGACGGCCGGGCTGTAGGAACGCAGCTTGGCTTTCTTCGGGAAGATGTATTCGAATTTTTCCGCTGGGTTGGTCATGTCTTTCGGGATATCGACCACCACGGGGCCCGGACGACCGGACTGCGCGAGGTAGAAGGCCTTTTTCATGACTTCCGGGATTTCCGACGCATGCTTGATCATGAAGCTGTGTTTCACGATCGGCCGGGAGATACCGATCATGTCGGTTTCCTGGAATGCATCGGTGCCGACCATGGTGCTCGCCACCTGGCCGGAAATGATCACCATCGGGATGGAGTCCATATACGCAGTCGCGATGCCGGTAATGGCATTGGTCGCGCCAGGGCCGGACGTCACCAGTACCACGCCGGCTTTACCGGTGGCACGGGCGTAACCGTCAGCCATATGGGTCGCGGCCTGTTCGTGGCGAACCAGGATGTGGGTAACAGCCGGTTCCTTGAACAGTGCGTCGTAGACATGCAGCAGAGCACCGCCTGGGTACCCGTAGATATAGTCGACGCCTTCGTCACGCAAAAAGCGGACGAGCATCTCACCGCCAGATAAAAGCTCCACGTTGTTCACCTCTAAAACGCCAGAATACCGTCCGTTAAAAACCGACGGGTCTTAATAGGTTTACTTCTCAACAGAGCATGAGCGACGGTGGTCGCCGACTACGTCAGCACTGACTGAGCAAGTATTGGGATCGTCCCAAGTGTTGCGGGCTTTTCCCACCCAGCGCGAGGTAACGCGTTGCGGGTGTTACAGGTCGGCGCGGATATGCGCCTCATGATCTGCTGAGCGGGCCTGCTTCTGGCAGTCCCGATACAGCGGACTTTGGATTCTTCTGTTTCAGGCCCTTCAAGTCAAGCAATAATTGCGCTTTTTTCCAACTAAGCGCATGAGAACGTAGAAGAAAGGGCTCTGAGGAGGGATAAAACTCGCCTGAATGTCGTCAAGCGGTAGAAATGTGCGCAAGACTGCCGGAAAACCCGGCAGTCAGGCAATTAACGAGCGTCGACGATCAATTGGTCGAACTTTTTCAGCGCATTGCGCAAGCCGAGGCTTTGCAGCGGACGGTCGGCGTAGACCATCTCGGCCATTTCCAGGATGCCCGAGGCATTGGGCAGCGGCAGATCCTGTTCGAGGATCTGCTTCATGCGCACCAGAAATATCCATTGCAGCCACTGGTGAAAATCCAGGGTGTCCACCGAAAACGGCTCGACGGAGCTGAGCGCTTCGATGCTGGGGGGCACGTCGTCCCACCAGCCTTGCACGCGCAACTCTCGTTCAATCAGCAATAGCTGTTCGGCAATTGCGGGAAACCGTGCATCCATCAGAGGCTGACCTTGGCTTTCTGGCGCGCCTGGGCAGCACCGGCAGCGTCGCCTTGTGCCGCACGTGCGTCGCCAATCAGTGCCCACAGGCTGGCTTGAAGGTCAGGACGACCATTGGCCAGGGTCAGGCCACGACGGGCGAACTGCTCGGCCTGCGGTGCATCGCCCTGGGCCATCCGTACCTGGGCCAGGCGATACAAGACTTGCGGCTCACGCGGTGCCACTCGCTGGGCACGCTCCAGACTCGACGATGCACCATTGAGGTCACCACCTGCCTGCTGTTGCTGTGCCGTGGTCAACAGGGCCAGCACCGGGCCGTCCAATTGCTCGTCAGCCGACAAGCCACCGCCACTGGAGGACGACGGAATGCCACTCGGCGTCGATGGCATGTTGTAGGTGCCCTGGTTGACCGGGGCCGTCTGAATCGGCGCGGTATCGATCGGGCCGGTGTTGCTCGCCCCTGGGGTCCACGGCTCGGCGCTGATTGGCGCCGATGTCGCGGCACCACCGCCTGGCACCATCACGACCACGCCCGAATCCTGCGGCATGGCTTGTGGCTTGGCTTGGGCGGGACGATTGGTCACGGTCTGGCGGAAACCGCCATTGGCCGAGATCCGGTCGTTATTGGACACGGCAGTGCTCGAATCCACCACGGGAATGGAGCCGCGCTGCACGCTGGAGCAACCACTGAGCAAAGCCAGGGCTGTAATAGCTGGAATCCACCACTTGTTCACTTGAAACCCTCTTTGCTTAATTCATCCAGCCCTTGACCCAATCCATCACCGACTCCGCATCAGCAGGGGCACTGCCACCGCATGCGGCGCCGGGTGGCGGTTCGCTGCCGCGAATATACGGCATCTGCACCGCGCCCGGACAGTTGGCATCGGAGCCCTGGCCAGTGTGCGGATCAATCCAGGCCTGCACGATGTTATCTGGCTGCGGCATGTTCAACGGCAGCGGGTCAGCCTTGCGCATGAAGCTGGTCCAGACCTGCAGCGCACCGGTAGCGCCGGTAAACGGCGTCTTGCCGTTATCGTCGCGTCCCAGCCACACCACCGCTAGCACGTCCTGGCCAAACCCTGCGAACCAGCTGTCACGCGAGTCATTACTGGTACCGGTCTTGCCTGCCAACGTCAGGTTCGCCGGCAGCACGCTGTAGACCGAACGTCCGGTACCTTCGCGCATCACGCGCTGCATGGCATTCTGGATCAGGTAGATGGAGCCGGCATCGAATCGCTGCTGGATCTGGAACGGGTAGCGTTTGAGCGGCTCGCCCTCAGCGGTCAGCACGCTGCGGATCCCGCGCATGGGGGTATTGAAACCACCATTGGCGAGGGTCTGGTACATGGTCGCGACTTCCATCGGCGTCATCGCGCCAGCGCCCAGCAGGATCGACGGGAACGCCGGGAACTCACGATTGACACCCAGCCGCGCTATCGTCTTGAGGACATTCGGCACGCCGACCTCAAGGCCCAGCCGCGAGGTGGAAATGTTGTAGGAATGTGCAATGCCCTGGTAGAGGAACACCGTCCCGTGGGAGCGACGATCAAAGTTCTGCGGCGTCCACACCTGGCCATCGCCCCCTTTGACCGACAGCGGATCATCCGACAGCCAACTGGTCAGCGTGTACTTGCTCGGCTTTTCCAACGCGGTCAGGTAAACGGCAGGCTTGACCAGCGAACCGATGGGGCGCACCGCATCCAGCGCGCGGTTGAACCCCGCAAAACTGGCTTGGCGACTGCCGATCATGGCCTGTACTTCACCGGTTTCCGGGTTGGTCACGACCATGGCCGCTTCCACTTCATCGGAACCTTTGCGGCCTGTCAGGCGCTTGAAGGTGTCATTGACCGACGCTTCGGCCTTCATCTGCAGGATCGGGTCGAAACTGGTAAAGATCCGCAGGCCTTCTTCGGTCAAGTCTTCATCGCGGTAGTCTTCACGTAGCTGGCGCTTGACCAGGTCGATAAAGCCCGGGAAGGAGCTGTCCGCCAGCTTGCCACGGGTGGTGACACCCAACGGCATCTTCTTCGCTGCAGCCACTTGTTCAGCCGTGGCAACGCCCTGCTGTTCAAGCACGTCGAGCACGAGGTTACGACGTTCCAGCGCTCGCTCCGGGTTGCGGCGAGGGTTGTAGTAGGAAGGCCCCTTGACCATGCCCACCAGCAACGCGACCTGGTGCAGCTTCAGTTCGGACAGCGGCTGGCCGAAGAAAAACTGACTGGCCAAGCCGAAACCGTGCACTGCGCGTTGGCCGTCCTGGCCGACGAATACCTCGTTGAGGTACGCCTCGAGGATTTCCTGCTTGCTGTAGTGCAGCTCAAGCAGCATCGCCATCATGGCTTCGGTGAGCTTACGGGTCAGGCTGCGTTCGTTGGTGAGGTAGAAGTTCTTGACCAATTGTTGCGTCAGCGTACTGCCGCCCTGGGTCATCTTGCCGCCGGAGGTGTTCACCCAGACCGCACGGGCGATCGACTTCGGCGAGACGCCCCAGTGGTGGTAAAAATCGCGGTCTTCAACGGCGACCAGGGTTTCCAGCAGGTAAGGCGGCACCTGATCAAGCTTGATCAGGATGCGATCTTCGAGGTTTTTCGGGTAGATGCCGCCGATCATCAGCGGCTCGAGGCGCACCACCGGCAGCTTCGAGCCGTTGAGGGACGACAGCTCGGCGACGTAATCGCCAGAAAAGCGCACGCGCACAGGCTGGGCTTTTTCCAGGCCCTCGTAGAACTGGAAGCCACGGGTATTGAGGTCGACAGTGTTACCACTGACGGCCGCCGCACCCGGGCCGTTGCTCACGGGTTCGCGGCGATAGCCCAAGGCATCGAGCTCGGTAAGGAAGTCATCCTTGCTCAGCTTCTGGCCGGTGAACAACTCCAACGGACGGGCGTACACCTTGGCAGGAATGGTCCAGCGCTTGCCGGAGAATTTCTCTTGCACCACGGCGTCGAGATACACCGCAAAGCCGGCGAGCACCACAAGGCCTACCAGGCCGAGTTTGAGCGCCCAGCCCAGCCAGGGGCGCAGGCCGCGGGAAGGAGGTTTTTTACGGGAACGGGGAGATCGGGTTCGAGTCATGGCGGCGGATTATACGCACTTTATTGACGATCAACATGAGCCGGACAGCGGTTTGCACGACCGGCTGCAACAGCCATAATGCCCGCCATGTTTTTCCTCAGACTCCGAAGGATCGCCCGTGAGCCAGTCCCTGATCGCTGCCCTGCAAAACCCGGCTTTATACCCCCATCCGGTTGAAGCGTTCCAAGTCATCGAGACCCATATTTCCTGGGTCGTACTGACCGGCCCCTACGCCTATAAACTGAAGAAACCGATGAACTTCGGCTTCCTGGACTTCACCCACCTGGAAAAGCGCGGTCACTTCTGCAACGAAGAGCTGCGCCTCAACCAGCGCCTGACCGAAGATTTGTATCTTGAAGTGCTGCCGATCACTGGCACCGCCGAGGCGCCGCAGTTGGGCGGCGACGGCCCAGTCATCGAGTACGCCTTGAAAATGCGCCAGTTCCCGCAGAGCCAACTGCTCAGCACCCTGCAAGCCAACGGCGAACTGACCAGCGCGCACATCGACGAAATGGCCAGGCAGATTGCGCAGTTCCACCTCGCGGCTCCCAAAGTCCCGCAGGAACACCCGGCCGGCACACCGGATGAGGTCATGGCACCGGTTCGCCAGAACTTCGACCAGATTCGCCCGTTCCTCAGCGACAAGGCCGACCTGGCCCAACTGGATGCCCTGCAGGCCTGGGCTGAAAGCAGCTTCGAGCGCCTCAAGCCGCTGTTCTCCCAGCGTAAGCAGCAGGGTTTCACCCGCGAATGCCACGGCGATATTCACTTGGGTAACGCCACCTTGATCGATGGCCACGTGGTGATCTTCGACTGCATCGAATTCAACGAGCCGTTCCGCTTCACCGATGTGTACGCCGATACCGGCTTCCTGGCGATGGACCTTGAAGACCGTGGCCTCAAATCCCTGGCGCGCCGCTTTATCAGCCAGTACCTGGAGCTGACGGGCGACTACCAAGGCCTTGAGGTGTTGAACTTCTATAAAGCTTACCGCGCCCTGGTACGCGCCAAGATCGCGCTGTTCAGCATGCCGAGCGAAGCCAGCCCGGTGCAACGCGCCACGACCCTGCGCCAATACCGCAACTACGCCAACCTGGCGGAAAGCTACAGCACTATCCCGTCGCGCTTCCTGGCAATTACCCACGGTGTTTCGGCCGTCGGCAAAAGCCATGTGTCCATGCGCCTGGTGGAAGCCTTGGGTGCCGTGCGCTTGCGCTCGGATGTGGAACGCAAGCGTCTGTTCGGCGAGCAGCATGTGGAGAACACCCCACAGGCCGGCATCTACGCGGCCGACGCCAGTGCAGCGACCTACGCACGCCTGAATGAAATGGCCGATACCGTACTGCGCGCCGGTTACCCGGTAGTACTGGATGCAACCTTTCTGAAGCGTGAACAACGCGATGCAGCGTCCAAGGTAGCCGAGGCCACCGGTGCGCCGTTCCTGATCCTGGATTGCAATGCGCCGCAAGCCGTTATTGCCAGCTGGTTGGCGCAACGTCAGGCGGACAAAAACGATCCTTCCGACGCAACATTGGCTGTTATCGAAGAACAGCAAGCCAACCGCGACCCGCTGACCGCCGAGGAACTGCTCCTCAGCAAGCGCGTCGAGACCAATGAAAGCGGGACCCTCGATGCTTTGGTGGCGCATATTCGCCAACGCTTGCCAAGCCTGTAAGAAAAATTTCTTGGTCGTGTCGCTTACTTAGAGCGCACGACCGAGCAATAGTGGCACTATAATGGCGCCATAAATCCAACAGGAGTCGCCATCATGAATCAGCCCAAGCTTCTTGATACTCCGCTTTACTCGCTCCTGCACAAAGACGATATCCGAGGCTTTAACCAGGAACGCCCGAAAGACGGCGTCATCGACATGCGCGGTGGCGACTTCCGTGGATTGGACTTGCGTGAACTGAACGCCACGGGCGTGGATTTTACCGACGCCTATTTCCGCTCCGCCGACTTGCGCGGCCTGGATCTGCGCGACTGCCCGTTGGAAGGCGCGAGCCTCGCCCATGCGCAGATTTCTGGAACCTACTTCCCGCCAGAACTGACCGCCGACGAGATCCTCATGTCGGTCAATTTCGGCACGCGTTTGCGCTACCGCACCCGCTGAATCCCTCCACGTCAGTCCCGGTATCGCGTAAGCGCACCCGGGACTTCCCGCCTGCCTGATCCCTCTATTTTTGTAAGCCTTTAGGCCGTTTCCGACTAAAGAACTACGCTTTTCCTACTGAGCGCTACACTCCTGTTCAGGCTTGCCTGGTCACGATACCCACCGCACCATTCGGCCGTCGCAAGGAGGCTTGATGAACGATGAGCTGCAACACCTGAAAAATCTTGGCAAGACGTCAGCACAGTGGCTGCATGCGGTGGGCATCCACAGTGCGTCCGACTTGCGTCGCTTGGGCGCCGTCGATGCGTACAGGGCCGTTCGCACCCGCGGGTTTCGCGCATCAAAAGTGCTGCTGTATGCCATAGAAGGGGCATTGATGGATGTGCACTGGAACGATATTCCTCCCGAGCGCAAGGATGCGTTGAACCGTCAACTGGACGCTATATCTGCGCGCCAGAAAAACTAGATCACCGGCCAAGACCAACGTTTACAGGCACTCCGAACGGACGTTTGAGAAAAGCTGAAGAAGCCGTGAAAACAAATGTTGACTCTCAAATGAGAATCGTTATGATTATCACAACTGGTCGCGAGATCAGCCGATAACTGAAAGACCATTGGTTCGGACTCTCAGATTATCTCCTCATCAGGCTAATCACGGTTATTTGACCCGGCTCTTGCCGGGTCTTTTTTTGCCTGCAAAAAATCCACCTGCAGACAACGTTCGGCACTCACGCTCAGCGTGCAATGATCAACGGGTGTCCACGCTCCGGATGGGGCTGAACGAGTACATCCAAGCCAAATACAGCTTTCAGCGGTTCCGGCCGCATTACCTGTGCCGGCGTATCCAAGGCATGGGGACGCCCCGCCGCGAGCAACAGGATCCGGTCACAGTAGCGCGCTGCCAGGTTCAAGTCGTGAAGGATCACCAACACTGCCGCCCCGTGATCAGCGAACGCACGAATAGCCTGCAAGGTCGTGTGTTGATGCAACGGGTCCAGCATCGAGGTCGGCTCATCCAGCAACAACGTCTGCCCCGCCTCACCCGGCCACAATTGCGCGAGCACGCGCGCCAGGTGCACGCGCTGGCGCTCCCCACCCGACAGCGCAAGGTAGCTGCGACCACTCAGGTGGCTGACATCTGCCGCCTGCAACGCCGCCGCGATAATCTCGTCATCGCGCACGCGCCCAGTCTGGTGGGGCAAACGCCCCATACCGACCACCTCCTCAACACGGAACGCGAAGTCCAGCGTCGAGGCTTGTGGCAATACCGCCAGGCGCTGGGCCCGTTGGGCGCCCCCCCAGTCGCTTAACGGGCGCTGATCGAGCCACACTGCGCCCCGGTCGGGATACAACTCGCCGCACAACGCACCGAGCAACGTGCTCTTGCCCGCGCCATTGGGGCCCAACACGCCCAGCACTTCGCCTGGTAACACATCGAGCGTGACATCGGCCAACACCGTTTTGCGGCCACGACAGATCTGCAAGTCTTCCACACGCAGCATCAGGCACGCCCCCGCAACAACAGGTAAAGAAAAAACGGTGCACCGATAAACGCTGTGACGATACCGATCGGCAGTTCAGCCGGCGCCAAGGCAAGCCGTGCACCCAGATCGGCAAACAACAGCAGGCTCGCTCCCGCCAGAACCGAAGCCGGCAGCAGCACCCGATGATCAGGCCCCGCCAGCAAACGCACCAGATGCGGCACCACCAGCCCCACAAAACCGATCATGCCTGCTGCGGCCACTGCGGCGCCTACCCCTAACGCCGTGCAGAAGACCAACTCGCGCTTGAGCCCTTCCACATCGATACCCAAGTGATTGGCCTCCGACTCGCCGAGCAGCAGGGCATTCAGCGCGTTGGCCCGACGCGGCAACCACAGCGCCACACCCGCACTCACCAGTAACAAGGGCCATAACCGCGAATAGCTGGCGCCGTTGAGGCTGCCCAGGTTCCAGAACGTCAGGGTGCGCAAGGTGGCGTCGTCGGCCAGGTAGGTGAACAGGCCCACCGCCGAACCGGCGAGGGCTGTCAGGGCGATGCCGGCGAGCAGCATCGTCGCGACGTTGGTCTGCCCGTTGCGTCGCCCCAGTCGATAGACCAGCGCAGTGACGCCCAGCCCCCCCAGGAACGCACAGAGTGACAAAATATAAGGCCCGAACGCATCCGGTAAACCACCGAAAAACGTCCCCCCGACAATCGCCACCGCCGCCCCCAGCGCGGCACCGCTGGAAACCCCAACCAACCCCGGATCAGCCAACGGGTTGCGGAACAATCCCTGCATCGCCACGCCCGACAGTGCCAACACGCCGCCAACGGCCAATCCCAGCAGCGTGCGCGGCAAACGGATCTGACCCAGGATCAGTTCGGCCTGCTCCAGCCCGTGCGCATCAATCGGCAGCCCCATCAACCGCAGCGCGGCCCTGAGCGTATCCAGCAGGGGCAAGCTGACGGGCCCCAATGCCAGCGAGAGCCAGATCGCCAATACACACAACAGCGCCAACCCCACAAACAACGCCTTGGGTTTAACCAGCGTGGTCATGGGGCAGGCTTGGCTGGGGAAGGATAAAACCCGGCAGACAGCGCCGCGAGGCTCTGTGGCAGACGCGGCCCAAGCCCGCCGACCAGCAAGGTGGGATCGACCTCAAACACTCGCCCATGCTTGGCCGCAGGCGTGGAGGTCAGGATCGGGTTTTCCTTGAACAATGCGCTACGCGCCGCCTCACCGGCCAGGGCACGATCAGCAAACACCAGCACATCGGGGCTCAACCCAGCCAAGGACTCCACCGAAAACGGCTTGTAGCCAGTATGGGTCGCCAGATTACGCCCACCGGCCTGTTGCAGCATCCAGTCAGCCGCGGTGTCCTTGCCCGCGATCAGCGGCTTGCCCCCCGCATGGCCGAGCAACAGCAACACGCCTGGCGCCTTTTGGGTGGACTGGGCGTTGGTTACCCAGCGTTTCTGCTGGTCCAGCGCCTGCGCATAGGCGGTAAACAATTCGTCGGCCTTGGCCTCACTGCCCAGCAACTTGCCCAAATGCTGGAGGTTGTCTTTTAACGTCGGCAGGTCCGGCTGCGCCGAGAACATTTCCACCTGAACGCCGGCGTTGCGGATCTGCGCCAGCACGGGTGGCGGGCCCATTTCTTCAGTGCCTACCAGCACCTGTGGGCGCAAACTCAGGATGCCCTCAGCCGATAGCTGCCGCTGATAACCAATGCTCGGCAACGCCTTGAGTGACTCCGGGTGCTGACTGGTGGTATCCACGCCCACCAACTTTGACTCACCGCCCAGGGCTGTCACCCATTCGGACAATGCCCCACCGGCACTCACCCAGCGTTGCGGCAGTTCAGAGGCCTGAGCCGCGTGGTTGACCAGCAGTCCGACAACAAGCGCGATAGCGCTGGCACTCAGGCGCATAACAGGGTTTCCTTCCAAGGGCAGGGCCGCTCAAGCACTCATCGATGTGACAGGGAACGCCCGGCTGGCATCGTATTGAGCACCCGGTCAGCTGACGGGCGAAGCCTGCATTTGATAATTGTTTGCATTTGAACGTCAAGGCACTTAAAGGATTGAAATGAAGTTTCTCTGCTCCTCCGACACCCTCGCGCCCAACAGCAGCCTCGGTTTTGATATCGACGGCTGCAAGCTGCTGGCCGTGCGCCGGGACGGTGTTGCGTACTTCTACATCAACCGCTGCCCCCATCGTGGCATTCCACTGGAATGGCAACCCGACCAGTTTCTCGACACCAGCGCCAGCCTGATCCAGTGCGCCACCCACGGCGCGCTGTTCCTGATCGAGAGCGGTGAGTGCATCGCCGGCCCATGTGCCGGCCAAAGCCTTACCGCCCTGCCCGGCCGCGAAGACGCCCAGGGCCTGTGGGTTGAGCTCTAGTCGAGCAGCACGGCCAGCCGCCGGTCCACGCAGATTTCCTCGGGTGTGATCCGCACGCCATATGCCAGCACCTCTACCCCCGCCGCCTTGGCTTCGCGCAGGGCAGCAGCATAGCCCGCATCGATCTCCACCGCCGGGCGCACGGCATCAATGCCCGAGAGATTGACGCAGTACAACTGCACCGCACGCACACCCTCCCGCGCCAGATAGGCCAGCTCGCGCAAGTGCTTGGCGCCACGTTGGGTCACCGCATCGGGGAAGGCCGCCACCGCAGAGCCATCAAAGCCCAGGGTCACACTCTTGACCTCGACGTAAGCCGAGCCGTCGGGATAGTCCAAACGAAAGTCGATGCGGCTTTTCTCCTGGCCGTAGGGCACTTCGCGCTTCAACGCGGTAAAGCCGTTGAGTTCGGTAATGATCCCCGCGTTCAGCGCCTCCTCGACCAACTGATTGGCACGTGCTGTGTTCACACAGGCCAAACGGCCCTGGGGCGTCTCGGCGATTTCCCAAGTGCCCGGCAACTTGCGCTTGGGGTCATTGGAACGGCTGAACCAGACCTGGCCGCCTTCCACCATGCAATTGAGCATCGAACCGGTGTTGGGGCAGTGGATGGTAAGTAACTCACCGGTAACGGTTTCGATATCGGTGAGAAAACGCTTATAGCGGCGGATCAGCCGCGCTTCTTCGAGGGGAGGATTAAAACGCATCAGCCTTGCCAGCTCCGCAAGCCACGGGCGATGCGCTCCACCGCCTCCTGCAGCCGATCGAGGTTTTGTGTGTAGGCAAAGCGCACATGATGACCGGCTTTGAAGCGGCCGAAATCAAGGCCGGGGGTGAAGGCCACATGCTCGGTCTCGAGGAAGTGACGACAGAATGTGAAGGCATCACCGCCGAACGCGCTGATATCAGCATACAAATAGAACGCACCTTCCGGCTCGACCGCTATGCCAAACCCCAACTCGCGCAAGGCCGGCAGCAGGAAGTCGCGACGCCGGCCGAATTCGGCCCGGCGGTCCTCCAGAATGCTCAGGGTTTGCGGGGTGAAACAGGCCAGCGCCGCGTGCTGGGCCATGCTTGGCGCGCTGATGTAGAGGTTTTGCGCCAATTTTTCCAGCTCGCCCACTGCCGCCGGCGGTGCCACCAACCAACCCAGGCGCCAGCCGGTCATGCCGAAATACTTAGAAAAACTATTCAGAACAAAAGCCTCGTCATCGACTTCCAGCACGCTGGCTGCGTCGGTGCCGTAGGTGAGGCCATGGTAGATCTCGTCCACCACGAGGTGGCCGTTGCGCGCCTTGATCGCGGCAGAAAGGCCGGCCAGTTCGTCACGCGTAAGGATCGTCCCGGTCGGGTTGGCCGGCGACGCTACCAACGCGCCGACACTGTCCTGGTCCCAATGCTTGGCCACCAGGTCGGCGGTCAGCTGATAGCGCACCTCGGGGCCGACCGGCACCAACTGGGCCGCGCCCTCCACCAACCGAAGGAAATGGCGATTACACGGGTAGCCGGGATCGGCGAGTAGCCAATGCTTGCCCGGGTCCACCAGCAGGCTGCTGGCGAGCAACAACGCACCGGAGCCACCGGGTGTGATCAGGATGCGCTCGGGGTCGACGTTCAACCCGTAGCGCTGCTGGTAGAAACCGCTGATGGCCGCGCGCAATTCCGGCAGGCCACGGGCCGCGGTGTAGCGGGTCTTGCCGTTGGCCAACGCGGCCTGGCCAGCCTGGATGATGGGTTCGGCGGTGGTGAAATCCGGCTCGCCGATTTCCAGGTGGATCACGTCATGGCCGGCAGCCTGCAGCTCATTGGCACGCGCCAGCAATGCCATGACATGGAAAGGTTCGATGGCGCGACTGCGCGCACTGTAGGGCTGAGCCATTAGCCTTCCTTAACGGTGAGGACAAAAGTTGGATTCTACCGAACCCGCGCCGTAAAACATGTTCTATTGCCTGCCCGACGGCATGTGCCAGCCGGGCAGGCGCCTGCAAAACGACTAAAATCAACATTCGAGGCGAACCATACCCAGTCATGGCGGGCTGCGGCAGTTTGCAACCCTTGGCGATGGGCCTCGACAACCGGGAGTGGCGCACCCCGAATCTATCTGGTAAGTTCGCCCGCTTGCAGCCGCAGGGCCGGCAGGTGTCGGTGACGTTGCAATCCTGCGCAATGGATTAGAAGAGTGAGAGGCGGTCTATTCATGTCCACCCAAGCAAAGCAACAGCAGACTCAAGGCCTCAACGGCTTCGAACCTTACGTAGAGAAGAAAGGTGAGGAGTACATGGGCGAGCCCATGCGCGAGCACTTCACCAAGATCCTGAACAAGTGGAAACAAGACTTGATGCAGGAGGTCGACCGTACGGTTGACCATATGAAGGACGAAGCAGCCAACTTCCCTGATCCGGCCGACCGTGCGAGCCAGGAAGAAGAATTCGCCCTTGAACTGCGCGCCCGTGATCGCGAGCGCAAGTTGATCAAGAAGATCGACAAGACGCTGCAACTGATCAAGGACGAGGAATACGGCTGGTGCGAATCCTGCGGTGTCGAGATCGGTATCCGTCGCCTGGAAGCCCGCCCAACCGCGGACCTCTGTGTAGACTGCAAGACCTTGGCTGAAATCAAGGAAAAACAAGTCGGCAAGTAATCGGCCGAGTTGAATGAATGGGGCGTGCGAACGCCCCATTTTTGTTTCTGGGGTTTACCGAATTTCCAGTAGTATCCGGCCCATGACAGCCTCTACCTATATCGGGCGTTTCGCCCCCACACCCAGCGGCCATTTGCATTTCGGCTCCCTGGTCGCCGCCCTCGCCTCCTACCTCGACGCCCGCGCCAATCAAGGCCGCTGGCTGATGCGCATGGAAGACCTCGACCCACCCCGCGAAGAGCCCGGTGCCCAGGCGGCGATCCTGCACGCCCTGGAGAGCTACGGCTTCGAGTGGGACGGTGAATGTGTCCGACAAAGTGAGCGGCATGAAGCCTACGCAAAAGTGCTCAACGACATGTTCAACCACGGCCTGGCCTACGCCTGCACCTGCTCGCGCAAACAGCTGGAGCCTTACAACGGGATCTATCCGGGGCTGTGCCGCAACGTTGGGCATGACCAGCAAGACGCAGCTATTCGCCTGCGTGTCCCTGAGCTGGAATACCATTTCACCGACCGAGTGCAGGGCGAATTCCGACAGCACCTGGGTCGTGATGTAGGCGATTTCATCATCCGTCGCCGCGACGGCCTCTACGCCTATCAACTGGCCGTGGTGCTCGACGATGCCTGGCAAGGCGTCACCGACATCGTGCGCGGTGCCGACCTGCTCGACTCCACGCCACGCCAGCTCTATCTGCAAGAACTGCTGGGCCTGCGTCAACCGCGCTACCTGCATGTGCCGCTGATCATCCAGCCGGACGGCAACAAGCTGGGCAAATCCTACCGTTCCCCGCCGTTGACACCCGACCAGGCCACGCCTTTGCTATTGAGAGCGCTGCGCGCCCTCGGCCAGCAACCTGGCGACGAACTGCTGCACGCCAGCCCACGGGAACTGCTGGATTGGGGCATCCAGCATTGGGACGCCACCAAGATCCCGCGCACACTTACACTGGCCGAAGCGCAATTGAGCTGAAGGCGCTTGCAGCTTGCCCGGCATCCGTTACCATCGCCGCAGTTTTTCAATCAGAGGCCAACATGTACATCTATCGATTGGTCCTGCTGCTGGTCGTCGGGATCTACCTGTTTTCCCCCGCCATCATGGATTGGTGGATCGACGCCACGGGCGCCTGGTATCGCCCTTATCTGCTGTGGTTGATCCTGATCGTCGTGACTTTCATCCTGCAGAGCCAAAAAGATGCCGATGAGCTTTAGCCTCACCCAGATGCTGCTGATCAGCGCCGCCTACCTGGCCGCGCTGTTCGGGGTGGCCTGGATCAGTGAGCGCGGAATGATTCCGCGGGCGATCATTCGCCATCCGTTGACCTACACATTGTCCCTGGGCGTGTACGCCAGCGCCTGGGCGTTCTACGGCACGGTGGGCCTGGCCTACCAGTACGGTTATGGCTTTCTGTCCAGTTACCTCGGGGTGTCCGGCGCATTCCTGCTGGCGCCGGTGCTGTTGTACCCGATCCTGAAGATCACGCGTACCTACCAGCTGTCTTCCCTCGCCGACCTGTTTGCCTTCCGCTTTCGCAGCACCTGGGCCGGCGCGCTGACCACCATCTTCATGCTGATCGGTGTGTTGCCGTTGCTGGCCCTGCAGATCCAGGCCGTGGCCGACTCCATCAGCATCCTGACCCGCGAGCCGGTGCAACATCGGGTAGCCCTGGCCTTCTGCGCACTGATCACCCTGTTCACGATTTTCTTCGGCTCACGCCATATCGCCACCCGTGAGAAGCACGAAGGCCTGGTGTTTGCGATTGCCTTCGAGTCGGTGATCAAGCTGATCGCCATCGGCGGCGTCGGCCTTTATGCGCTTTACGGCGTGTTCGATGGCCCGCAACAGCTGGAACTGTGGCTGCTGCAAAACCAGACCGCCCTCGCCGCCCTGCACACGCCGTTGCAGGAAGGCCCGTGGCGCACACTGCTGCTGGTGTTCTTCGCCTCGGCGATCGTGATGCCGCACATGTACCACATGACCTTCACCGAGAACCTCAACCCACGCTCGCTGGTCAGCGCCAGCTGGGGTTTACCGCTGTTCCTGTTGTTGATGAGCCTGGCGGTGCCGCTGATCCTGTGGGCAGGCTTGAAACTGGGTGCTACCACCAACCCTGAATACTTCACCCTCGGCATCGGCATTGCCGCCAATAGCCCGGCCTTGGCGCTGCTGGCGTATGTCGGCGGGTTGTCGGCCGCCAGCGGGTTGATCATCGTCACCACCCTGGCGCTTTCGGGGATGGCGCTCAACCACCTGGTCTTGCCGCTGTACCAGCCGCCGGCCGAGGGCAATATCTACCGCTGGCTGAAATGGACACGCCGCGCGCTGATCGTCGCCATCATCATGGCAGGCTACGGGTTCTACCTGTTGCTGGGCGCCGGGCAGGACTTGGCCAACCTGGGTATCGTCGCGTTTGTCGCCACCTTGCAGTTCCTGCCGGGCGTGCTGTCGGTACTGTACTGGCCGACCGCCAATCGCCGTGGTTTCATCGCCGGGTTGCTGGCAGGGATCCTGGTGTGGATCGTCACCATGCTGCTGCCGCTGGTCGGCAATTTGCAGGGCTTCTACATCCCGCTGTTGAACATGATCTACGTGCTGGATGACACCAGTTGGCACATGGCGGCCATTGCGTCATTGGCCGCCAACGTCTTGATGTTCACGCTGATCTCGCTGTTCACCAACGCCAGCCCGGAGGAAACCAGCGCCGCCGAAGCGTGCGCCGTGGATAATGTGCGGCGCCCGCAACGCCGTGAGCTGCATGCCGCCTCGCCCCAGGAGTTCGCCACGCAACTGGCCAAGCCTCTGGGCGCCAAAGCCGCGCAAAAGGAAGTTGAACAGGCGCTGCGCGACCTCTACCTGCCATTCGATGAGCGGCGCCCGTATGCATTGCGCCGCCTGCGTGACCGTATCGAAGCCAACCTGTCCGGCTTGATGGGGCCGAGCGTGTCCCAGGACATGGTGGAAACCTTCCTGCCCTACAAGGCCGGCGGCGAAAACTACGTGACCGAAGACATCCATTTCATCGAGAGCCGGCTAGAGGATTACCACTCACGCCTCACCGGCCTCGCCGCCGAACTCGATGCCCTGCGCCGCTACCACCGCCAAACCCTGCAGGAGTTGCCAATGGGGGTGTGTTCCCTGGCCAAGGATCAAGAGATTCTGATGTGGAACAAGGCCATGGAAGAGCTGACCGGTATCGCGGCGCAGCGCGTGGTCGGTTCACGTCTCAACACCCTGGGCGATCCCTGGAAAGAATTGCTGCAAGGCTTTATCAACTTGCCCGACGAGCACTTGCACAAGCAACACTTGGCCCTCGACGGCCAAACCCGCTGGCTCAACCTGCACAAGGCCGCCATCGACGAGCCCCTGGCGCCCGGTAACAGCGGCCTGGTGCTGCTGGTGGAAGACCTGACCGAGACCCAGATGCTCGAAGACAAGCTGGTACATTCCGAGCGCCTGGCCAGTATTGGGCGACTGGCGGCGGGCGTGGCGCATGAAATCGGCAATCCGATCACCGGCATCGCCTGCCTGGCGCAGAACCTGCGGGAAGAACGTGAAGAAGACGGCGAGATTACCGAGATCAGCGGGCAGATCCTCGAACAGACCAAGCGTGTGTCACGCATCGTGCAGTCGCTGATGAGCTTTGCCCACGCGGGGGCCCATCAGAACCAGGACGAAGCCGTGTGCCTGGCCGAAGTGGCACAGGATGCCATCGGGCTGCTGGCCTTGAACCGGCGCAATTTCGAAGTACAGTTCTTCAACTTGTGCGACCCCGACCATTGGGTCGATGGCGACTCACAGCGCCTGGCCCAAGTGCTGATCAACCTGCTGTCCAACGCCCGTGACGCAACGCCTGCCGGCGGCGCGGTACGCGTCAAGACCGAGGCTTTCGAACATACGGTCGATCTGATCGTCGAAGATGAAGGTAGCGGTATTCCACAGAACATCATGGACCGATTGTTCGAACCCTTCTTCACCACCAAGGACCCAGGTGAAGGTACCGGTCTGGGCCTTGCACTGGTCTATTCCATCGTTGAAGAGCATTATGGACAAATCACCATCGACAGCCCGGCTGACACCGAAAGCCAACGCGGCACCCGTATTCGGGTGACCTTGCCGCGTCATGTCGAAGCGACGTCCGCTGTGAACTGAGACCGTCGAGAGAATTGAATCAATGCCGCACATTTTGATCGTCGAAGACGAAACCATTATCCGCTCTGCCTTGCGTCGCCTGCTTGAACGAAATCAGTACCAGGTCAGCGAAGCCGGCTCGGTGCAGGAAGCCCAGGAGCGTTTCAGCATTCCCACGTTCGACCTGATTGTCAGTGACCTGCGCCTGCCTGGCGCGCCTGGCACCGAGTTGATCAAGCTTGGCCAGGGCACCCCGGTGCTGATCATGACCAGCTATGCCAGCCTGCGTTCGGCAGTGGACTCCATGAAGATGGGCGCGGTGGACTACATCGCCAAGCCTTTCGACCATGACGAGATGCTTCAGGCGGTAGCCCGTATCCTGCGTGACCGTCAGTCGGCCAGCAGCGCGCCTGCCGAGCAACGTCCTGCAGGGAAAACGGCCGACAAGCCCGGCGTCGACAACAGCAACGGTGAGATCGGCATCATCGGCTCCTGCCCACCGATGCAGGACCTGTACAGCAAGATCCGCAAAGTCGCGCCCACCGACTCCAATGTATTGATCCAGGGCGAGTCAGGCACCGGTAAAGAACTGGTGGCGCGCGCCCTGCACAACCTGTCCAAGCGTGCCAAGGCGCCGATGATCTCGGTGAACTGTGCGGCGATCCCCGAATCCCTGATCGAGTCCGAACTGTTCGGCCACGAGAAGGGCGCGTTCACCGGCGCCAGCGCCGGGCGTGCGGGCCTGGTGGAGGCAGCGGACGGCGGCACGTTGTTCCTCGATGAAATCGGCGAGCTGCCCCTGGAAGCCCAGGCGCGCTTGCTGCGCGTGCTTCAGGAAGGTGAGATTCGCCGCGTGGGCTCGGTGCAATCGCAAAAGGTTGATGTGCGCCTGATCGCGGCGACTCACCGAGACCTCAAGAGCCTGGCCAAGATCGGCCAGTTCCGTGAGGATTTGTATTACCGCCTGCACGTGATCGCGCTCAAACTGCCGGCCCTGCGCGAGCGTGGCGCCGACGTCAACGAAATCGCCAGCGCATTCCTGTTGCGCCAGAGCGCGCGCATCAACCGTACCGACCTGAAGTTCGCGCCGGACGCCGAGCAGGCCATTCGGCATTACTCGTGGCCGGGTAACGTGCGGGAGCTGGAAAACGCGGTCGAGCGCGCCGTGATCCTGTCCGAAAGCCCGGAAATTTCCGCCGAACTGCTTGGAATCGATATCGAGCTCAGTGACCTGGAGGATGACGACTTCATCGGCCTGGCCCCTCAACAAGGCGGCGGTAGCAATACCAGCCATGAGCCGACGGAAGATCTGTCACTGGAAGATTACTTCCAGCATTTTGTCCTTGAGCATCAGGACCATATGACTGAGACCGAACTGGCGCGCAAGCTGGGCGTGAGCCGTAAGTGCCTGTGGGAACGCCGCCAGCGCCTGGGCATTCCTCGGCGCAAGACCGGTGTGGCGAGCGAGAGTTGAGGGTTCGCCCCCACAGGTAACACCCACCGATGTGAAAAAACTGTTACCGCGGATATTTCGCGTAACAAAAGCCGGGGCTTACGGTAACGAAGCCCCGGCTTTTTTTGATCCGTCAAAAGCCCGAAACCACCTGAAACCCCCGTTTTTACTGGGCGGTGCAAAAGTTGGCACGCACCCTGCTATATGCTTAGTACAAAAACAATAACAAGCTTTGTACAAGACAATAAAAATAAGACGAATCGACTCACGCATAACAAAAACAACACGGCGGAGGCGCAGCTAACTGATTCTTTTGGAGAGGCGTTGCATTTGGGGCTTGCCCCGCAACCAGGCCGAGAACAACAAAAACTGCCCTAAGGCAGAGCCTGAACTGGTTGGATCGTAGATCAGCAACACAGCGACCAAAGCAATCCGTTTGCTCTTGACTCCCGATTGGGAGTGTCATGAAGGTCAAGCTTCATGGCGAGGGCGATCAACAAAAACAAGAAGCCCGAAATCAATAATAAAAATAGAGCACGCAACTACTTCTGGGGGAGCTTCGGCTCCCCTTGTAGTTTCCGGGATTTGGCTTTCGTGATTCACCGCAAAGGCTTATGGCGCAATGCCTGTAGCTTGTTCCTACACCATCCCCTGACTAAATGCTAGAATCCCGGCCCATCATGCGGTCATTCTTCGTTATGGCCGAACATTCCTTCAAACAGTGCATCCCATGCTGAAGAAGTTGTTCCAGTCATTCCGTTCTCCCTTGCGTCGTACGCAACACAAACGCAGCACGCCTGAAGTGCTCAACAGCAGCCAGCATTCGCTGCAACGTGCTCAATTCAGCCGTTATGCAGTGAACATCGTCGAACGGTTGCAGAACGCCGGCTACCAGGCTTACCTGGTGGGCGGGTGCGTACGCGACATGTTGCTCAATATCACGCCCAAGGACTTCGACGTCGCCACCAGCGCCACACCTGAGCAGGTACGTGCTGAATTCCGCAACGCGCGGATCATCGGTCGGCGCTTCAAGTTGGTGCATATCCACTTCGGTCGCGAAATCATCGAAGTCGCGACGTTCCGAGCAGGCCACCCGCAAAACGACGAAGAGGAAGACACCAACCAGTCCTCCCGCAACGAGAGCGGGCGCATTTTGCGCGACAACGTCTACGGCACCCTTGAAGAAGATGCGCAGCGCCGCGACTTCACCATCAACGCCCTGTATTACGACCCTGTCAGCGAGCGCATCCTCGATTACGCCAATGGCGTACACGATATTCGCAACAACCTGATCCGCCTGATCGGCGACCCGGTCCAGCGCTATCAGGAAGACCCGGTGCGCATGCTGCGGGCCGTGCGTTTCGCTGCCAAGCTGAACTTTGGCATCGAGAAACACACTGCCGCGCCGATTCGCGACCTGGCGCCGATGCTGCGTGAGATCCCTTCGGCACGCCTGTTCGAAGAAGTGCTCAAGCTGTTCCTCTCGGGCTACGCCGCCGACACCTTCGAAATGCTGGTGGACCTGCAGTTATTCGATCCGCTGTTCCCGGCCAGCGCCGAGGCATTGGAATACAACCCGACGTACACCCACACCCTGATCAGCGAAGCGCTGATCAACACCGACCTGCGCATCAAGCAGAACAAGCCGGTTACCCCGGCGTTCCTGTTTGCCGCCCTGTTGTGGCCAGCCCTGCCAAAACGCGTCCTGCGCCTGCAAGAGCGTGGCATGCCGCCAATCCCGGCCATGCAGGAAGCCGCGCATGAGTTGATCGCCGAGCAGTGTCAGCGCATCGCCATTCCGAAACGCTTCACCCTGCCGATCCGCGAGATCTGGGACATGCAGGAACGCTTGCCGCGCCGCAGCGGCAAACGTGCCGACCTGCTCCTGGACAACCCGCGCTTCCGCGCCGGCTATGACTTCCTGCTGTTGCGTGAAAGCGCAGGCGAGCAGACCGATGGCCTGGGCGAATGGTGGACCGACTACCAGGATGCCAACGACAGCGAACGCCGCGACATGATCCGCGACCTCGGCAGCAAGGGCGACGGCGACGGCGCTGGGCCGAAGAAGCGTCGTCGCAGTGGCACCAAGCGCAAGCGCAGCGCTGCTGACGCCTCGGGCGCTGCGGGCGAATAAACGTGGAACGCATCTACATCGGCATGGGCAGCAACCTGGCTGCCCCGGATCAGCAATTGCGCAGTGCTATCGGCGCGCTGGCGCAATTGCCAGGCACCACCGTCGCCGGTGTCTCGGCCTTCTATCAAAGTGATTCACTGCTGCCGGGCCAACCGCGCTACACCAATGCGGTGGCCGCCTTGGACAGCAGCCTTGCGCCCCTGGCACTGCTCGATGCACTGCAAGCCATCGAGAACGATCAAGGCCGCGAACGCCTTGAGCGCTGGGGCCCGCGCACGCTCGACCTGGACATCCTGCTGTTTGGCGATCGCCTGATCGACGAGCCGCGCCTCAAAGTGCCCCATTACCAAATGCATCTGCGCGCGTTTGTGCTGTACCCGCTGGCGGAACTGGCGCCCGCCACCCTGTCATTGCCTGACGGCCAGACCCTGCGCGACTTACTTGCCGACTGCCCGTTTGTCGGGCTGGAGCGCCTCCCCCAAGACTGACTCGGTCGATGTGGGCGCGGGCTGGCCTGCTCCCACAGTGCAATCTCCCGTCGCTGGAAAACGGCGCTCAAGTTGCTGAATCGCGTCAGTAACAGCGGTAACACCGCCATCGTAACAATGCGGTAACACATCCAATTGACTTCCCGTGTCCTCCTCACGACTATAGGCGTCCCGCTGCCGCCAACCCGGCGCTAAAGGGCGCAATCCAGGCCTTATAAGCACTGCTCTCAAGACAGTGCGCCTGTATAAACGAAGACTCACGCGCGTTACTCGCTGTTTCCAAGCGCCTGAACGAGGACCCTTTTCATGCCAGACATTACCCTGACCACCTTGCAGAGCCTCAAGCTCAAAGGTGAAAAAATCACCATGCTGACCTGCTATGACGCCACCTTCGCCCACGCCAGTTGCCAGGCCGGGGTTGAAGTGCTGCTGGTGGGCGACTCCCTGGGCATGGTTCTTCAAGGGAATGACAGCACCCTGCCCGTCACCACCGATGAACTTGCGTACCACACCGCCAGCGTCAAGCGCGGCAACGATGGCGCCTTCATCATCGCCGACCTGCCGTTCATGGGTTACGCGACGCTCGAACAGACCTTCCAGAATGCCGGCAAGCTGATGCAAGCCGGTGCGCACATGATCAAAGTCGAAGGCGCCGTGTGGCTCGCCGAGTCGATTCGCCTGCTGGCAGAGCGCGGCGTGCCGGTTTGCGCACACATGGGCCTGACGCCGCAGTCGGTGAACATCCTCGGCGGCTACAAGGTACAAGGCCGCAATGAAGCCCAGGCGCGCCAGATGCGTGCTGATGCCATTGCCCTGGAGCAAGCCGGCGCGGCCATGATTCTGCTGGAGTGCGTACCGAGCGAGTTGGCCGCTGAGATCACCCAGGCCGTGAAAGTGCCAGTGATCGGTATTGGCGCGGGTTCCGCCACCGATGGCCAGGTGCTGGTGTTGCACGACATGCTCGGCCTGTCGATCAGCGGCCGCGTGCCAAAGTTCGTGAAGAACTTCATGGCTGGCCAGGCCAGTATCCACGACGCATTGAGCGCCTACGTCGCTGAAGTCAAAGGCGTGACCTTCCCTGGCGCCGAACACGGATTCTCTGCATGAACACCGTAAAAACCGTACGTGAATTACGCGCTGCCGTGACCCACGCCCGCAGCGCCGGCAAGCGCATTGGCTTCGTGCCCACCATGGGCAACCTGCACAGCGGCCACTCCACCCTGGTGACCAAGGCCGCCCAGCAGGCCGACTTCGTGGTGGCCAGCATTTTCGTCAACCCGCTGCAGTTTGGCGCCGGCGAAGACCTGGACAAATACCCGCGCACCCTCGCCGCCGACCAGGAAAAGCTGCTGCAAGCCGGCTGTAACCTGCTGTTCGCGCCCACCGTCGAGGAAATGTACCCCGGCGGCATGACCGGCCAGACCCGCGTCAGCGTCCCGCAATTGTCTGAAGGCCTGTGCGGCGCCAGCCGTCCGGGGCACTTCGAAGGCGTGGCGACGGTGGTCAGCAAGCTGTTCAACATGGTCCAGCCGGACATCGCTGTGTTCGGCCAGAAGGATTACCAGCAACTGGCGGTGATCCGCGCCATGGTCCACGACTTGAACATGCCCATCCAGATCATCGGCGAGCCCACCGTGCGTGCCGACGACGGCCTAGCGCTGTCGTCGCGCAACGGCTACCTCACCGATGAGCAACGCGCCATTGCCCCGGTGCTGTACCGCAGCCTCAGCCAGATCGGCGCAGCGATCAAAGCCGGTGACCACGATTTTGCCAGGCTGCGCGCCGAACACGTGTCGCAGATCGAAGCGGCCGGGTTGCGCCTGGATTACCTCGAAGTGCGCCAAGGCGTGCATTTGCGCCCAGCCACACCCGAGGACCGCGATATCGTGATTCTGGTAGCCGCCTATCTAGGGGCCACCCGCCTCATCGACAACCTGCATCTGACCCTCGACTGACCCCTCCCCGTTGCCCTCCTCGCTGCGTAGATTAAAAGTGCCGGTATAAAAAAGTACCGGCCTGAGCGCAGACAAAGCCAAGACATATCGACTCGCTAGGTTTAATGTAATCGCCCTGCGCTATGGTTAGCGCTGTCTGGAACCCATTACTTGATGAAAGACTGGACGTTCCGGGCCTAGAAGTGTCCTAAAGGCAGTCCCCGTAATAAAAGGAAACCCGCAGCGATGGCGTACTACCGCACTCCTCATGACGTTACCGCTCTGCCCGCCTGGCAAGCGCTCAATCAACATCGCCAAGCCATGCAGGATTTCAGCATGCGCGAAGCGTTCAATGCCGATCCTCAGCGTTTCTCCCAGTTCACCTTGAGCAGCTGCGGACTTTTCCTCGATTACTCGAAAAACCTGATCACCAGCGAAACCCGCGACCTGCTCGTGGGCCTGGCCAATGAAGTCGGCCTGAAAGACGCGATCAACTCGCTGTACGCCGGCGAGCCGGTCAACTCTTCCGAAGGTCGCCCTGCCCTGCACACTGCCCTGCGCCGTCCGGTAGGCGACAAGTTGTCGGTGAACGGCGTGAACATCATGCCGGACGTGCACAAGGTGCTGAACCAGATCACTGACCTGGTCGGCCGCATCCACGACGGCCTGTGGCGCGGCTACACCGAGAAGCCGATCACCGACGTGGTGAACATCGGTATCGGCGGCTCGTTCCTCGGCCCGGAGCTGGTCTCCGAAGCGCTGTTGTCCTACGCCCACAAGGGCGTGCGCTGCCACTACCTGGCGAACATCGATGGCAGCGAGTTCCACGAGCTGACCATGAAGCTGCGCGCCGAGACCACGCTGTTTATCGTCTCGTCGAAGTCTTTCAACACTCTGGAAACCCTGAAAAACGCCCAGGCCGCCCGTGCCTGGTACCTGGCGCAGGGTGGCTCGGAAGCCGAGCTGTACCGCCACTTCATCGCCGTGTCCAGCAACAACGCGGCAGCCGTGGCTTTCGGTATTCGCGAAGAAAACATCTTCCCGATGTGGGACTGGGTCGGCGGTCGTTATTCGCTATGGTCGGCCATCGGTTTGCCAATTGCCCTGGCGATCGGCATGTCCAACTTCAAGGAGCTGCTGTCCGGTGCCTACACCATGGACCAGCATTTCCAGAACGCGCCATTCGAAGCCAACATGCCGGTGCTGCTGGGCTTGCTGGGCGTGTGGTACGGCAACTTCTGGGGTGCGCAGAGCCATGCGATCCTGCCGTACGACCACTACCTGCGTAACATCACCAAACACTTGCAACAGCTGGACATGGAATCCAACGGTAAGAGCGTGCGCCAGGATGGCACCCCCGTGGCGACCGATACCGGTCCGGTGATCTGGGGTGGCGTGGGTTGCAACGGTCAGCACGCCTATCACCAGTTGCTGCACCAGGGGACCCAACTGATCCCAGCCGACTTCATCGTGCCGATCGTCAGCTTCAACCCCGTGTCCGACCACCATCAGTGGCTGTACGCCAACTGCCTGTCCCAGAGCCAGGCGCTGATGCTCGGCAAGACCCGCGCCGAAGCTGAAGCCGAGCTGCGCGACAAAGGCATCCCGGAAGATGAAGTGCAAAAGCTGGCACCGCACAAGGTGATCCCGGGCAACCGTCCGAGCAACACCCTCGTGGTCGAGCGCATCAGCCCGCGCCGCCTGGGTGCGCTCGTCGCCATGTACGAGCACAAGGTGTTCGTGCAGAGCGTGGTCTGGGGCATCAACGCCTTCGACCAATGGGGCGTGGAGTTGGGCAAGGAACTGGGCAAGGGCGTCTACAACCGCCTGACCGGCGCCGAAGAAACCTCGGCCGAGGATGCTTCGACCCAGGGCCTGATCAACTACTTCCGCGGTCGTCACCGCGGCTGATACAGGTATTGCAGGGCCAACGTCCGTTTGGAGGTTGGCCTTGAACCCTCCCCCTGCAGGGTGCATCTTTATCACTTGTCGCAAAAACAAGAATAAGGATCGCTCATGTTCGATATCAGCACGTTCCCCACCGCCGATGCCGTCCGCCGGGCTGCGCAACTCAGTCAAGAGGACTATCAGCGCCTCTACCGTCAATCCATCGAGCAGCCAGAGACCTTCTGGGCTGAACAAGCCAAAGGCTTTCTCGACTGGATAACTCCCTGGCACACCGTTCACCGCTCGGACATCAACACCGGTGCCGCGCAATGGTTCGCCGGCGGCCAACTGAACGTCAGCTACAACTGCATCGACCGGCACCTGGCGCAACGCGCCGATCAGGCGGCCTTCATCTGGGAAGGCGATGATCCGGCAAAGTCCTCCCGCATCACCTACCGCCAACTGCACCAGAACGTCAGCCGCCTGGCCAATGTGCTGAAAAGCCGTGGCGTGAAGAAAGGCGACCGGGTATGCATCTACATGCCGATGATTCCGGAAGCCGCCTACGCCATGCTCGCCTGCACGCGGATTGGCGCCGTGCATTCGGTAGTGTTTGGCGGGTTCTCGCCGGACGCCCTGCGTGACCGTATTCTCGATGCCGACTGTCGAACCGTCATCACCGCAGACGAAGGTGTACGCGGCGGCAAGCCGGTGGCACTGAAACAGAATGTCGACAAGGCCCTGGCCAGTTGCCCCAACGTCAGCACCGTGCTGGTAGTGGCGCGCACGGGGGCGGACCTGAACTGGGTGAAAGACCGCGACATCCAGTATCAACAAGCCCTGGATGCCGCCAGCGACAACTGCCCGCCCGAGCCGATGGACGCCGAAGACCCGCTGTTCATCCTCTACACCTCCGGCAGCACCGGCAAACCCAAGGGTGTGTTGCACACCACGGGCGGCTACCTGCTGCAAGCGGCGATGACCTTCAAATACGTGCTCGACTACCGTGAGGGCGAAGTGTTCTGGTGCACCGCCGACGTGGGCTGGGTCACCGGCCACAGTTACATCGTGTACGGCCCGCTGGCCAATGGCGCGACTTCGCTGATGTTCGAAGGCGTGCCGAGCTACCCAGACAGTTCGCGTTTCTGGCAGGTGATCGACAAGCATAAGGTCAACATTTTCTACACCGCGCCCACCGCCTTGCGTGCACTGATGCGCGAAGGCCATGGCCCCCTGGAGAACACCTCCCGCGCCAGCCTGCGCCTGCTGGGCAGCGTCGGCGAACCGATCAACCCGGAAGCCTGGGACTGGTACTTCAATGCGGTAGGTGAACAGCGCTGCCCGATTGTGGATACCTGGTGGCAGACCGAGACCGGCGGCATCATGCTCAGCCCCTTGGTCAGCGCGCAGCGGATCAAGCCTGGCTGCGCCACCCAGCCGATGTTCGGCGTACAGCCCGTGTTGCTGGATGAACACGGCAAGGAATTCAGCGGCGCCGGCAGTGGCGTGCTGGCGATCAAAGCCAGTTGGCCGGGGCAGATCCGCAGTGTGTACGGCGATCCGCAGCGCATGATCGACACCTACTTCAAACCCTACCCCGGCTACTACTTCACCGGTGACGGCGCACGGCGCGATGAAGACGGCGACTACTGGATCACTGGGCGCATCGACGATGTGATCAACGTGTCCGGTCACCGCATCGGCACCGCCGAGGTAGAAAGCGCCCTGGTGCTGCACGACCAGGTCGCCGAGGCCGCCGTGGTGGGTTACCCCCATGACGTCAAGGGCCAGGGCATCTATGCGTTTGTCACCCCCATGAATGGCGTGGAACCCAGCGACGCACTAAAAAAACACCTGTTGGAGCTGGTCAGCAAGGAAATTGGCAGCTTCGCCAAGCCGGAGCTGATTCAATGGGCACCGGCCTTGCCGAAAACCCGCTCTGGCAAGATCATGCGCCGGATTTTGCGCAAGATCGCCTGCAACGAACTCGACAGCCTCGGTGATACCTCCACCCTGGCCGACCCGAGCGTAGTCGAAGGCTTGATCGACAAACGCCTGAACCGATAGGAAACCCCACGTCGCCATGGAATTTATCCGCAGCCGTATCGAAACCCAGTTGATGAGCCTGACCGGCCTGTCGCTGGGTCAACTGGACCTGGAAAACCCCAAGGGCGACCCAGGCCTGTTCGGTCCCGACTCGGTGAGCTGGCAAGTCCATGGCGACTTCAGCAGCATGCTCATCGGCGGCATCAGCGCCTTGATGCTGCAAGCCTTGCACCCACTGGCCCTGGCAGGCGTGTGGGACCATTCTAATTTTCGCCAGGACATGCTCGGACGCTTGCGGCGCACCTCGCAGTTCATCTCCGGCACCACCTTCGGCTCGCGTAGAGACGCCGAATGGCTGATCGAAAAAGTGCGCACCATTCACCTGCAGGTGGTTGGCCATGCGCCGGACGGTCGGGCTTATGCCGCCAGCGACCCGGAACTGCTGACCTGGGTGCATGTGGCGGAAGTCAGTAACTTCCTGGCCGCGCACTTGCGCTATCGCAACCCACACCTGTCCGGTCGAGACCAGGACCGTTACTACAGTGAAATTGCCTTGGTGGCCGAGCAGTTGGGCGCGCGGCACGTGCCGCGTTCTCGGCAGGAAATTTCGGATTATCTGGCACGCATCCGCCCGCAATTGCTGTGCGACGACCGCAGTCGCGAAGTGCTGCGTTTACTTCTGAATGCGCCCTCCCCCAGCCTGCTGGCCAAGCCGTTGGGCGCGTTGATGATGCAGGCCGGCATCGACCTGCTGCCGGATTGGGCCAGCGCCATGCTCGAACAGCACCAGAGCCCGCTGCAACGCCAGATGATCCGCGCCGGGGTCAAACGCAGTGCACCGATGCTGCGCTGGGCCATGCGCAACGGTTCGGTACAACGTGCCCATCGGCGGATGGGGTTGATGTAGGCGACGGCGCATAGCTGTTAAACTTCGCGCCCTCAATTCCCCAGCAAGGCGCGCTCCATGTCTTCCTTGAATCAGGCGCTGCGCGCCGCCCTCGATCATCGCCAAGACCTGCTCAGCGAACTGCACGCCCAGGGCACCGACTGCTACCGGCTGTTCCATGGCAGCCAGGAAGGCGCGGGCGGCCTGACCATCGACCGCTACGGCCCGCAACTGCTGGTGCAGAGCTTCCATCAATCCCTGGAAACCGAAGACCTGCTGGCCTTGCATCAACAGGTCAACCAGTCCATGGGACTTGAATTGTTGCTGGTGTACAACGACCGCTCCCGTGGCAATTCGCGCATCGACCGTGAAGACACGGTGTATCGCGCCGAACCCGCAGCACTGGAAGACCTGGTTGGCCACGAGTGGGGCCTCAATTACCGCGTGCGCGGACGCCATGCCGGGCAAGATCCCCTGCTGTTCCTGGATCTGCGCAACACGCGGGGCTGGGTCAGGGCGCACAGTACCGGCAAAAGCGTGCTGAACCTGTTCGCCTACACCTGCGGCGTTGGCCTGAGCGCGGCCGCCGGGGGGGCCCGCGAGGTGTGCAACCTGGACTTCGCCGAGGGCAACCTGGCGGTCGGGCGCGAGAACGGCCTGCTGAACCCGCAGTTGCCGACCATGGAATTCGTGCAGTCCGACTATTTCCCGGCCATTCGCCAACTGGCGGGCCTGCCGATCACCCAGCGGCGTGGGCAAAAGCTGCCAAGTTATCCACGCCTGGAAGCGCGTCAATACGACCTGGTATTGCTGGATCCACCGGCCTGGGCCAAGAGTGCATTCGGCACCGTCGACCTGCTGCGCGACTACCAAAGCCTGCTCAAGCCTGCGCTGCTGGCCACTGCCGACAATGGCGTGCTGATCTGCTGCAACAACCTGGCGAAAGTCAGCATGGATGACTGGCGCGAACAGGTCCTGCGTTGCGCGGAAAAAGCCGGCCGCCCTGTGCGTGACTGGACAATCATGACGCCAGGCGCGGACTTTCCCTCGCAGGATCAACAGCCCCCGCTGAAAACCCTGATACTTCAGTTGTAAGAGGTTTCTCAAAGGGCCCCGCTCTTCGGAACCGAAAACCCGTGCCATACTCCAAGGCACTCCTGTTTGACATAGATGGCGTCACCCCATGCCCAAAGGATTGATTCGCGCCGCTGGCGCCTTGTTGACCGCCCTTGCCCTGTACAGCTTGCTGGGCTTTTTGATCCTTCCCGGTATCGCGCTTCGCATTGCCAACCAGCAACTGGCCCATTACGCCACGGTGCCCGCGCGGATCGAGCGGATTGAGCTCAACCCGTTCAGCCTGGAAGTGACGGCATGGGGACTGAAAATCGGTGAGCCCGGCAAGGAGCAGGTAGGTTTCGAGCGCCTCTACGCCAACCTGCAGATCGACAGTCTCTGGACCCGCGCCCTGCACCTCGCCGATGTGCAACTGGACAAGCCCAAGACTGAGTTGTTGTTCGACAAGTCCGGCCAGTTGAACCTGGCGCAGTTGTTCAAGCTGCCCCCCAGCGAGCCAACCCCGGCGGATCCGGATGCCAAGCCTTTCCCATTGCGTATCGACAGCATCAAGCTGGCGGGCGGCTATGTACACTTTCAGGACCTACGCCCCAGCGAACCTATCGAATTCCTCTACGACACCCTCGACTTCGAGCTGAAAAACCTCAGCACCTTGCCTGAAGACAATGCCGACATGACCCTCGTGGCGGCCGGACCTGAAGGTGGGCAAATCGACTGGAAAGGCAATTTCAGCCTGGTGCCGATCATTTCCGAAGGCACGCTGAAGGTCACCGATGGCAAGATGAAAGCCTGGTGGCCCTATGTGCGTGACGCGCTGCCACTGGTGCTTGAAGACGGCGTGCTCAACTTCAGCACCGAGTACAAGTTCAGCCTGGCCAAAGAGACCGAACTGAATCTGACCAACACCACCGCCAGCATTGCGCCATTTGCCATCAAGGCACCCGACGGTCGCCCACTGGTGCGCCTGGAGCGCCTGGACGTCAGCGAAACCACGGTGGACCTGGCCAAGCAGCAAGTGGTGGTCGGCAAGATCCGCAGCAACAAACTGGAAACCTGGGCGGCCCTTGAAGCCGACGGGCAACTGGACTGGCAAAAACTGTTCGCCAGCCAACCGAGCAAACCGGCCAAGGCGCCGGAGCCCGCAACGGCACCGGCGACCGCCGACTCGCCAAAACCCGAGCCCGTCGCACCCAGCAAGCCTTGGCAAGTACTGCTCAAGGACGTGCAACTGCGCAACTATCAGGTACACCTGGCTGACCGCCAGGCCAAGCCCGCGGTCGCGTTGGAAGTGGGCCCGCTGAATGTCGATGTGCAGAACTTCGATAGCCTCAACCAGAGCCCGTTTACCCTGAAAGTCGACTCAGGCGTAGGCAAGCAAGGCAAAATCCAGGCGACCGGCGAGGTCAACCTCAACCCGGTCAGCGCCAAGCTCAAAGTGAACACCCAGGATATCGACCTTCGGGTTGCCCAGTCCTATATCAGCCCCTTCATCCGCCTTGAACTGCGCAGCGGCATGCTCGGCAGCAATCTCGATGTAAACCTGAAAAGCACCACCCCCCTGAAGTTGCAGGTCACAGGCCGCGCGCAGGTCGACCAATTGCACACGCTGGACACCCTCAAGACCCGCGACTTCCTCAAATGGCAGCGCCTGGTGCTCGAAGGCGTGAACTACCAGCACGGCGATAGCCTGTCGATCGACAAGGTCAACCTGCTACAGCCATACGCACGCTTCATGATCAACGATGACCGTACCACCAACGTTGATGACCTGTTGATCGCGCAACCGGCCGACAAAAGTCCCAAGCCCGCCAGCAAGGACAAGCCACTGGGCATTCGTATCGGGCAGATTGCGATCAACGACGGTTCGGCCAACTTTGCCGACTTCAGCCTCACGCCCAACTTCGCCACGGCGATTCAACAGCTCAACGGGCAGATCGGCACCATCGACAGCCGCCAGGCCAAACCGGCCAGCGTCGACATCAAGGGCAAGGTGGACCGCTACGCGCCGGTCACGATCAAGGGCAGCGTGAACCCGTTTGATCCAATGGCAGCGCTGGACATCGCCACCAGTTTCAAACGCGTGGAGCTGACCACGCTGACGCCCTATTCCGGCAAGTTCGCCGGGTTCCGTATTCGTAAGGGCCGCCTCAACCTCGATTTGCATTACGTGATCACCAAGGGCCAGTTGAAGGCCGAGAACAAGGTGGTGGTCGAGCAATTGCAACTGGGTGAGAAAGTCGACAGCGCCGATGCCGTGGACTTGCCGATTCGCCTGGCGATCGCGCTGCTCAAGGACAGCGATGGCAAGATCTCCATCGAACTGCCGGTGACCGGCGACCTGAATAACCCGCAATTCAGCGTGATGCCGATTGTGTGGCAGACCCTGCGTAACCTGGTAGTGCGCGCAGCGACAGCGCCCTTCAGGTTCATTGGTGGGTTAGTGGCCGGCGGCGGCTCGGAAGACCTTGGGAATGTGTCGTTCGCCGCAGGTTCCAGCGAGTTGAACAAAGACGCCGAGGGCGCCTTGAACACGCTGGCCAAGGCGTTGAAAGAACGCCCCACCCTGCGCCTGGAAATCGAAGGCACCGCCGCTGCCAGCAGCGATGGGCCGCTCCTCGCCGAGCAGCGTCTGGAACGCGAATACCAGTACAACTACTACAAAATGCTCCAACGTCGTGGTGACAAGGTGCCGGCCCAGGCCTCCTTGCTGGTCGTGCCAGAAAGTGAAAAAGCGCCACTGCTTGAAGGTATCTACCGCACCCGCTTGAAACAGCAACCCCCAGCCGAATGGAAAGACCTGAGCCGCGATGAGCGCACTGCGAAGCTCAAGGACGGTGTGATCAAGTTCTGGAGCACGAGCGATGTGTTGCTGCGCCAACTGGGCCAGGACCGCGCCAGCACTATCAAGGACTACTTGGTGGACAAGGGCCAGCTGGAAGACGACCGGGTGTACTTCATTGATGCCAACCTGGGCCAGGCTGAAAAAGACGGCCGTGTCGTCACGCCCATGCACCTGGATGCCGAATAATCCCTGAGCGACACCTGTCCCCATCCACACGCTGGTTTGCCGGCGATAGCATCACCCCGAGTCAACTCCATGACTGAGGCGTTTGCATCGCTGGCAAGCCAGAGCCAGCTCCTTTAGTCGTTGGGCCAAGGACTTCGTTTCGACCCGACATAGAAAAGGCCCCGACACGAATGTCGGGGCCTTTAATGACCACATCCTTGTGGCCGGTCGCATGAACCTGTGGGGTACTTCGAGTGGATAACTAGCTCACTCTTTGCCGCCTAGTTCAGACGAAATCCTCTAACGTTACTCTGCTTTCAGGCCATCGGCCGATACAGCTTTAACGCCTTTGATTTTCTTGGTGATATTCACCGCGGTAGTTTTCTGGGCTTCAGTGACCGCTACGGTCGAAGACAGGGACACTACGCCTTTGTTGGTTTCGACTTTGATGTCGGTGCCTGGGATACCTTTCTCGGTGACCAGGTCAGCTTTCACTTTAGTGGTGATCCAGGTGTCCGAGGTGGACTCTTTGGCATCAGCTGCTGCGACTTTGGTTTTGTCGACGTTGTCAGCCTTGGTCGCGCCGCCAGCCATCAGGCCGTCAGCCGAAACGGCGGTTACGCCTTTGATTTTCTTGGTGATTGCTACAGCAGTAGCTTTCTGAGCGTCAGAGATGGCAACTGTCGACGACAGGGAAACCACACCTTTGTTGGTTTCAACCTTGATGTCCGAACCCGGAATGCCTTTCTCGGTCAGCAGGTCAGCTTTCACTTTGGTGGTGATCCAGGTATCCGAGGTGGACTCTTTAGCCTTGGTCACTTCACCGGCCGCCAAAGTCATTGGGGCTTGGGAAGTCTGAGCAAAAGCAACATTAGCACCCATGGCCAGGGTCAGAGCGGTAGCAGTAGCGAGAGCGAACTTCTTCATACGAGTAACTCCTGTTTTATTAAAAGTCTGCAGTGTGTGAACCTTGATGCTGCAGCGTTAACAGGGTTATTGCAGGCAGTGTGCCAAGTCCGAAGCGCAGAATAAATCCTTATAAAACAACACGTTATGAAATAGCGTGATTTTCGGAATCGTGCAACTTGCATGAAGCCAGCCATCCCTGCATGCAAGTTGCGGCTTTTGGAGCCTGGTAAGCGTCTGATTATTCGGCCTTTTCCCGCAGGCATAAAAAAAGGACTCCGAAGAGTCCTTTTTTCAGCGTGAGCTTTAAGCGTGATTAAACGCCCGAAGCCTTGGCTGCTGCTACGTCCTTGATGGACAGCTTGATACGACCGCGGTTGTCCACGTCCAGTACCAGCACTTCCACTTCCTGGCCTTCTTTGAGAATGTCAGTCACTTTCTCAACGCGAGCGTCGCTCAGCATGGAGATGTGAACCAGACCGTCTTTGCCCGGCAGGATGTTGACGAATGCGCCGAAGTCGACGATGCGCTCAACCTTACCGACGTAGATCTTGCCGATCTCGGCTTCTGCGGTGATGCCCAGAACGCGCTGACGCGCGGCTTCTGCAGCTTCCTTGGTTTCGCCGAAGATCTTGATCGAGCCGTCGTCTTCGATGTCGATCGACGCCTTGGTCTCTTCACAGATCGCACGGATGGTCGCGCCGCCTTTACCGATGACATCACGGATTTTGTCGGTGTCGATTTTCATCGCGATCATGGTCGGAGCATTTTCCGACAGCTCGGTGCGGGACTGACCAATGATCTGGTTCATCTGGCCGAGGATGTTCAGGCGCGCTTCCAGGGCTTGGCCCAGGGCGATTTCCATGATTTCTTCGGTGATGCCCTTGATCTTGATGTCCATCTGCAGCGCGGTCACACCTTTGGCGGTACCGGCTACTTTGAAGTCCATGTCGCCCAGGTGGTCTTCGTCGCCCAGGATGTCGGTCAGGATGGCGAACTTCTCGCCTTCTTTAACCAAGCCCATGGCGATACCGGCAACCGGTGCCTTCATCGGCACACCAGCGTCCATCAGCGCCAGGGAAGCACCGCAAACGGAAGCCATGGAGCTGGAACCGTTGGACTCGGTGATTTCCGACACAACACGAATGGTGTAAGGGAACACGTCAGCAGCCGGCAGCATGGCCTGAACCGAACGACGGGCCAGACGGCCGTGACCGATTTCGCGACGACCAGCACCGCCCATGCGACCACACTCGCCCACCGAGAACGGAGGGAAGTTGTAGTGCAGCATGAAGGGGTCTTTTTTCTCGCCTTCCAGGGTGTCCAGCAGCTGTGCGTCACGTGCAGTACCCAGGGTCGCAACGACCAGGGCCTGGGTTTCACCACGGGTGAACAGGGCCGAACCGTGAGTCTTCGGCAGCACGCCGACTTCGATGTTCAGCGGACGTACGGTGCGGGTGTCACGACCGTCGATACGTGGCTTGCCGTTAACGATGTTTTCGCGAACGGTGCGGTATTCGATTTCACCGAATGCAGCTTTGACGTCGCTGGCAGAAGGCTGGCCTTCTTCACCGGACAGCTTGGCCACGACCTGGTCCTTCAACTCGCCCAGGCGAGCGTAACGGTCGGCCTTGACGGTGATGGTGTAGGCATCGGAGATGGCAGCGCCGAACTCGGAGCGGATAGCACCCAGCAGTTCGGTGGCTTCCGGGGCAGCAGCCCAGGTCCAGGTTGGCTTGGCAGCTTCGGCGGCCAGTTCGGTGACAGCCTTGATGACCGCCTGGAATTCGTCGTGGGCGAACAGCACAGCACCCAGCATCTGGTCTTCGGTCAGCTCTTTGGCTTCCGATTCAACCATCAATACGGCTTCCGAGGTACCGGCAACGACCATGTCCAGGCTCGATGCTTTCAGTTGCTCGTAAGTCGGGTTGAGCAGGTAGCCGGTGCTTTCGTGGAAGGCAACGCGGGCAGCGCCGATCGGACCATCGAAAGGAATACCGGAGATGGCCAGGGCAGCCGAGGTACCGATCATCGCAGCGATGTCCGGATCGGTCTTCTTGCTGGTGGAAACGACGGTGCAGACAACCTGCACTTCGTTCATGAAGCCTTCTGGGAACAGCGGACGGATCGGACGGTCGATCAGTCGGGAAGTCAGGGTTTCTTTCTCGGAAGGACGGCCTTCGCGCTTGAAGAAACCGCCAGGGATCTTACCGGCAGCGTAAGTCTTTTCCTGGTAGTGAACAGAAAGAGGGAAGAAGCCTTTGCTCGGGTCAGCGGTCTTGGCGCCAACAACGGTCACCAGTACGGTAACGTCGTCGTCAACGGTAACCAGCACTGCGCCGGAGGCTTGACGGGCGATACGGCCTGTCTCGAGGGTAACGGTCGACTGACCGAACTGGAATTTTTTGATAACCGGGTTCACGGTGTCCTACCTTCTTTGTGGCTCTTGGGGAACTTGTCTTCTTGCGAAATTCTTGGGCAATGCCGGGAATCGGCCCGACGCTAGTCCAGGGTAAAACGTGTATCCAGATAAAACTTGAGGCTGGGAGCCTGCCATGGGCCAGCAGGAATCCCACTGACACACGGCAGACAACCAACCTCTAGCGCAATCGCTTATTAGCGACGCAGACCCAGGCGACCGATCAGAGTCTGATAACGACCCAGATCCTTGCCTTTCAGGTAGTCCAGCAGCTTACGGCGCTGGTTTACCATGCGGATCAGACCACGACGGGAGTGGTGATCTTTACCGTTGGCCTTGAAGTGACCTTGCAGCTTGTTGATGTTGTGGGTCAGCAGTGCAACTTGCACTTCTGGCGAACCAGTGTCACCAACAGCTTGCTGATAGTCAGCAACGATTTGTGCTTTTTCTTGAACGTCGAGAGCCATGAGGCAATCCTTTTTTCAGGAAACCACCCAAAGGGCAGTTTCAACAGGCCAGGGACAAATCCCTGTATCTAAAAATGAGTGTTGACCGTGCCTGTTAACAGCCACACTCGTTCGGTCATTCTGACCGAATCAGTCGACGTGGCGCGATGCGCCCGTCTTCGCTCACTTCACCGATACCGATAAAGCGACCGTTATGATCCTGTACCCGCACCATGCCGAACTTCGGGGCATCCGGGGCACGTACCGGCTGGCCGTTGAGCCAGTAGAACGCGCTGTGCTCCGAAAAGTGCAGCAATGGCCAATCCAGCAAACCGCTGTCCGATGGCATCAGGAAACGATCGACCGCTTCGTTGCCGCCTTCGGCGTGTACGGCTTCCAACTCTTCCAGCGTGACGGTCTGGGCCAGGCTGAAAGGACCTGCCTGGGTGCGTCGCAGTTCTGCAACGTACGCGCCGCAACCAAGCTTTTCACCGATATCTTCCACCAGGGTACGGATATAGGTGCCTTTGCTGCAGTCCACGGCCAACCGGGCGGTGTCGCCTTCACAGGCGAGCAATTCCAAGCGCGCAATAGTAACAGAACGCGGTTCGCGCTCCACTACTTCGCCCGCACGTGCCAGCTTGTAAAGAGGCTGTCCATCACGCTTGAGCGCCGAGTACATCGGCGGTATCTGACTGATTTCCCCACGAAAACCGGGTAAAACGGCTTCGATATCAGCACGACCAACGGTCACGTCGCGAACCTGCAAAACATCACCTTCGGCATCCGCCGTGGTGGTGGTCTTGCCCAGTTGCATCAGGGTTTCGTAACCCTTGTCGGAATCGAGCAGGTACTGCGAAAACTTGGTGGCTTCGCCAAAGCACAACGGCAGTACACCGGTGGCCAAGGGATCGAGGCTGCCAGTGTGCCCGGCCTTTTCGGCGTTGAGCAGCCAGCGGACCTTCTGCAACGCAGCATTGGAGGTAAAGCCAATGGGCTTGTCGAGCAGAATGATGCCGCTGACATTGCGACGGATACGTTTGACCTGAGCCACCGCTTACTCCTTGGCGTCTTCAGGTGTGGACGGATGCTGGCTGTCTTCAGCCACGGCGCGCTCGATCAGTGCCGACAGGTGCGCACCACGCACGACGCTTTCGTCGTAGTGGAAGTGCAACTGAGGAACACTGCGCAGCTTCATTTCACGGGCCAACTGCATGCGCAGGAAACCTGCAGCCGAGTTGAGCACCTTGATGCTTTGCGCGATCTCTTCGCTGCTGTCCTGCCCCATCACGGTGATGAAGATCTTGGCGTGACCCACGTCACGGCTCACTTCTACGGCGGTGATGGTGACCAGGCCAACGCGAGGGTCTTTGACTTCGCGACGGATCAGTTGGGCCAGCTCGCGCTGCATCTGATCGCCGATACGCTGGGTACGGCTGTATTCTTTTGCCATGTCTTGTTACCTGTTACTGCCACACGGTGAAACCCGTGGGGTCTGAAAGCGGCAAACGCCCGGCCTGACAAAAGCCAGACCGGGCGTTGCGTTTAGAGTCCGTACGCAGCGAGGGGCATTTGCATGCCCACACGCCGCGTGGCTCCGGAAGTGCGCGAGTTAGAGGCTGCGAGCAACCTGAACCTTCTCGAAGACTTCGATCTTGTCGCCCACCTTGACGTCGTTGTAGCTCTTGACGCCAATACCGCATTCCATGCCGGCACGTACTTCGGAAGCGTCATCCTTGAAGCGGCGCAGGGATTCCAGCTCGCCTTCGAAGATAACGATGTCTTCACGCAGTACACGGATTGGACGGTTACGGTACACGGTGCCTTCGACAACCATGCAGCCGGCGATCGCGCCGAATTTCGGCGAGCGGAACACGTCACGTACTTCGGCGATACCCAGGATGTTCTCCCGGACGTCGCTGCCAAGCATGCCGGTGAGGGCTTTCTTGACGTCTTCGATGATGTCGTAGATGACGTTGTAGTAACGCATGTCCAAGCCTTCCTGCTCGACGATCTTGCGAGCGCCAGCATCGGCACGCACGTTGAAGCCGAACAGTACAGCGTTGGAAGCCAGTGCCAGGTTGGCGTCGGATTCGGTGATACCACCGACACCGCCACCGACAACGCGCACTTGCACTTCGTCGTTACCCAGGCCATTCAAGGCGCCGTTCAACGCTTCGAGGGAACCACGTACATCAGATTTGAGGACGATGTTAAGCGTCTTCTTCTCTTCCTGGCCCATGTTCTCGAAGATGTTTTCCAGCTTGCCGGCGTGAGCACGGGCCAGCTTGACCTCACGGAACTTGCCTTGACGGAACAGAGCCACTTCACGGGCTTTCTTCTCGTCGGCAACTACGCTCATCTCGTCACCAGCGTCCGGGGTACCGTCCAGGCCGAGGATCTCGACCGGGATAGCAGGACCTGCTTCCTTGATTGGCTTGCCGTTCTCGTCGAGCATGGCACGCACACGGCCGTAGTTCGAACCGACCAGCACCATGTCGCCTTGGCGCAGGGTACCGTCTTGAACCAGGACGGTCGCAACCGGGCCACGGCCCTTGTCGAGACGGGATTCAACCACAACGCCACGGCCTGGAGCCGATGGAGTAGCGGTGAGTTCCAGAACTTCGGCTTGCAACAGAACAGCTTCGAGCAGCTCGTCAACGCCGGTACCCATCTTCGCGGAGACCGGTACGAATGGAGTGTCGCCACCCCACTCTTCGGACGTCACGCCGTGAACCGACAGTTCGCTACGGATGCGATCGAGATCGGCGCCCGGCTTGTCGATTTTGTTCACAGCGACAACCAACGGAACGCCAGCTGCCTTGGCATGCTGAACGGCTTCGATGGTTTGTGGCATCACGCCGTCGTCCGCTGCAACCACCAGGATCACGATGTCGGTCGCCTTGGCACCACGGGCACGCATTGCGGTAAACGCGGCGTGACCAGGGGTATCGAGGAACGTCACCATGCCACGGTCGGTTTCAACGTGGTAAGCGCCGATGTGCTGGGTGATACCGCCGGCTTCGCCCGCAGCAACCTTGGCACGACGGATGTAGTCGAGCAGGGACGTTTTACCGTGGTCAACGTGGCCCATTACGGTCACGACCGGTGCACGGGAAACCGCCTCACCTTCAAACTTCAGGGACTCGGCCAGGGAATCTTCCAGGGCGGTGTCGCTGACCAGGGTCACTTTGTGGCCCAGCTCTTCAGCAACCAGTTGGGCAGTTTCCTGATCCAGTACCTGGTTGATGGTGGCCGGAGTACCCAGCTTGAACATGAACTTGATGATTTCAGCTGCCTTGACCGACATCTGTTGGGCCAGATCGCCCACAGTGATGGTCTCGCCGATCTTCACTTCACGCACGACAGGGCCGGTTGGGCTCTGGAAACCGTGGGCGTTGCGTTTCTTCAGCTTGGCCTTGCCGCGACCACCACGACGGAAGCCATCGCTTTCTTCGTCGGTAGTGCGTGGAGCAACGCGTGGAGCAGGCGCTTTCTCTTTGACCGAAGCACGATGTGGAGCGTTTTTGCGCTCGCCATCGCCACCACCACCGCGACGATTGTTATCGTCAGCACGTGGCTTGTCCGGACGACGAGGTTCGTCGCGTTTACGGGCGTCAGCAGCAGGTGCCGGTGCAGCGGCAACCGGAGCGGCCTCACGCACAGCTTCTACTGGGGCGCTAGGTGCGGCGACCGCTTCAGTGGCAGCAGGTTGCGCAGCAGCAGGCTGGCGACGCGCTTCTTCTTCGGCGCGACGCTTGGCTTCTTCTTCAGCCTTCTGACGAGCAGCATTTTCTACTGCGCGACGTTCTTCCAGTTCGCGTTTGCGCTCGGCTTCGATTTCTTCCGGGCTGCGCTGTACGAAGACTTTCTTCTTGCGTACTTCAACGCTGATGCTCTTGCTACCAGCAACACGCAGGGTGCTGGTGGTTTTGCGCTGCAATGTAATCTTGCGCGGTTCTTCCACTTTCGCCTTGTGGCTGCTCTTCAAGTGAGTCAGCAAAGACTGCTTCTCACTGTCGCTCACACCTTCGTCGGCGGCGGTGTGCGGCAGACCTGCCTCACGCATCTGCTGCAACAGGCGCTCTACCGGTGTTTTGACCTCATCGGCCAGTTGTTTCACCGTGACTTGCGTCATGCACTTCTCTCCTCAGGCCGCGCCTAGTTACTCGAACCAATGGGCTCGGGCGGCCATGATCAACTTGCCGGCACGATCATCGTCAATGCCGTCGATGTCGAGCAGATCGTCAATAGACTGCTCGGCCAGGTCTTCGCGGGTAATTACGCCGCGCACCGCCAGTTCCATCGCCAAATCCTTGTCCATACCCTCAAGCGAGAGCAGGTCTTCGGCCGGATGGGCGTCTGCCAGCTTTTCCTCAGTAGCGATGGCTTTAGTCAACAAACGATCCTTGGCCCGAGCGCGAAGCTCGTTGACGGTGTCTTCGTCAAAGCCGTCGATGTTGAGCATTTCTTCCAACGGTACGTAGGCAATCTCTTCCAGGCTGGTGAAGCCTTCATCTACCAGCACCTGCGCCAGGTCTTCATCGACTTCCAGCTCTTCGATAAAGTTGCGCAGGATGTCACCGGTTTCAGCTTGCTGCTTAGCCTGGATGTCCGATTCGGTCATCACGTTCAGGGTCCAACCGGTCAGTTGGCTGGCCAGACGCACGTTCTGACCACCACGACCAATGGCCTGAGCCAGATTGTCTGCGCCAACGGCGATGTCCATTGCATGGGCATCCTCGTCAACGATAATTGCCGCCACTTCAGCCGGCGACATGGCGTTGATCACGAACTGCGCCGGGTTATCGTCCCACAGCACGATGTCCACACGCTCACCGCCCAATTCGCCCGACACTGCCTGGACGCGCGAACCGCGCATACCGATGCAAGCGCCTTGCGGGTCGATGCGTTTGTCCTTGGAACGGACCGCGATCTTGGCGCGCGAACCCGGGTCGCGGGACGCAGCCATGACTTCGATCAGGCCTTCGGCGATTTCCGGCACTTCGATACGGAACAGCTCGATCAGCATTTCCGGCGCGGTACGCGACAGGATCAGCTGCGGGCCGCGGTTCTCGGTGCGGATTTCCTTGAGCAGCGCACGCAAGCGCACGCCGACACGGAAGGTTTCGCGAGAAATGATGTCTTCACGGGCCAGCAACGCTTCAGCGTTGTTGCCCAAATCGACGATCACGTTGTCGCGTGTCACTTTTTTCACGGTGCCAGAGATGATTTCACCCAGGCGTTCGCGATAGGCGTCAACGACTTGAGCGCGCTCGGCTTCGCGAACCTTCTGCACAATGACCTGCTTGGCAGTCTGTGCAGCAATACGGCCGAACTCGATCGATTCGATCTTTTCTTCGACGACATCACCGACCTTGGCGCCAGGATGCGTTTCAGCAACCTTGCTTGGCCAGGTTTCGATGGCCGGATCATCAAGATCGGCTTCTTCGACGACCGTCCAGCGACGGAAAGTCTCATAGGCACCGGTGTGGCGGTTAATTTCCACACGCAGATCAACTTCGTCTTCAAAACGCTTTTTGGTAGCAGTGGCCAGAGCCAGCTCCAGCGCCTCAAAAATCACGTTTGCCGGTACGCCCTTTTCATTGGATACCGACTCAACAACCAGCAGTACTTCTTTGCTCATCGTACGCCTCGCCTTTCGCAAGCCATTGGATCCGCGGGATCCGCGTCTCAGTCAAAACTGGGAATAATGTTGGCCTTGTCGATCATATCGATCGGCAACAGGAATTCATGGTCTTCTACCTGCACCACGACATCCTGTTCTTCTACACCGCGCAGAAGGCCCTGAAAGTTGCGTCGCCCTTCAAAAGGAGACCGCAGCTTGATCTTCACTTGTTCACCGGCAAATTTTGCAAACTGATCAATAGTGAACAGTGGGCGTTCCATGCCTGGCGAGGAAACTTCGAGGGTGTATTCAACGGAGATTGGATCTTCAACATCCAGCACACCGCTGATTTGACGGCTGACAATGGCACAATCGTCCACCAGCACGCCGCCCTCTTTATCGATATAAACGCGCAACATTGAGTGGCGACCTTGAGCCGAAAACTCAATACCCCAGCATTCATAGCCTAGGGCCACGACCACCGGGGCCAACAAGGCCTGCAACTCTTCTAGCTTGCTCGACACCTGAACCCCCTCGTGCATGTATGTGCATGCTGTGCAAAATAAAAAAATGGGCGAAACGCCCATCCTTGAAACGCCGTCGAACAGCGGCGTTGAAAGTGTCCAGCTAACAAAAAGCCCCTTAAAAGGGGCTCCGCTAAAACTGGTTGCGGGGGCCGGATTTGAACCGACGACCTTCGGGTTATGAGCCCGACGAGCTACCAGACTGCTCCACCCCGCGACAAAGCTGGGGCGGAAGTATACGACCGATCCCTTACAGGGTCAATGTAACCTTCCACCTACAAGAAAGCCCGCAACAGCGGGCTCTCCTGATAATTGGTACCGAGAAGGGGACTCGAACCCCTACACCCTATGGGCACAACCACCTCAAGGTTGCGTGTCTACCAATTCCACCACCTCGGCAATACAGCGTTTACAACCCTTCTTACTTCTGCTCTTGAGCTGGAGGTACGTCAGTCGCTGGAGTAGCCGACTTTTGCTCTTGAAGCACCGGGACATCATCAGAAGCCGGTTTTGCTTTTGGTACTTCCAACACTGCTGGGTTTGGGAGACCTACTTGAGTCAGCACATGAGCTTTCTCTTTAGCAAAGTAACCTAACCCTAAGCTGGTTATGAAGAAACCGGCGGCAAGTATAGCAGTAAACTTACTAAGAAAGGTAGAGGAACCTTGGCTTCCGAACACAGTATTTGAAGCACCTGCACCGAAAGACGCACCAGCATCCGCACCTTTACCCTGTTGCAACAAAACCAGGGCAACTACGCCCAGGGCAGCCAACAGATGAAAAACGACTACGACTGTTTCCAGCATTTTTTCAGTTTCCCGCGGCGCGACAGATCGCACCGAACTCATCTGCATTCAGGGAAGCTCCACCAATGAGCCCCCCATCGATATCCGGCATGCCGAACAGTTCGACCGCATTGGCCGCCTTCACGCTGCCGCCGTATAGAAGACGCACACCTTGTGCGACTTCAGAATTCTCTGCCGCCAACTGCGCGCGAATGACTGCATGCACATCCTGCGCCTGTTGCGGTGTAGCAGTCAGCCCGGTGCCAATGGCCCAGACCGGCTCGTAAGCAATGACCGCGTTGGCAAACGCACCAACACCCAGCTCCTCGATGATGCTGCCCAACTGACGCGAGACAACCTCAAGAGTCTTGCCCGATTCGCGCTGCTCCAGGGTCTCCCCTATGCACAACACTGGAATCAAGCCACAAGCCTGTGCCGCTGCGAACTTGCGATTGAGTGTTCCATCACGCTCGCCCATCATCTGACGGCGCTCGGAGTGCCCGACAAGCACATAGGAACAACCCGCATCGACCAGCTGACTCGGCGAAATCTCACCGGTCAACGCACCTTGCATCGGTTCCACCGCAGAGTTCTGCGCGCCGACCTGGATCGACTTGCCTTTCAAGCCATCAACCACTTGGTTGATATGCAGGCAAGGCGGAAAAACCGCTACATCAACACCGCTAGGCAAGGCCAAGTGACGAAGGCCATTGATCAGCTCAGCGACACTGGCGCGGGTACCGTGCATCTTCCAGTTACCAGCTACCATAGTGCGACGCATGCTGTACCTCGTCGGTCAAAGTGGGCGCAGATGTTACCCAACCACATCATCACTGGCAAGCCGAATTCAGGCGCAAACTTCAGTTACCAGTTTTGCCAGGTCCTCGGCATGGGCGCGAACCTGTGTTTCGTCATCACCTTCGACCATGACGCGCACCAGAGGCTCTGTGCCAGACTTGCGCAACAGCACTCGACCACGCCCCGCCATTGCCACGGTGACGCGCTCGCACGCTTCCTTGACAGCCGGGTGCTCGATCGGGTTTTCACCGCCGGCAAAACGCACATTGAGCAGCACTTGCGGACACTTGCGCAGCGCCTGGCGCGCCTGGGCCAGACTCTCTTCGCGACGACGCAACGACAGCAGCACCTGCAGCGCAGCGATGATCGCATCGCCCGTAGTGGTGTGCTGGAAGCAGACAACGTGCCCGGAGTTCTCGCCACCCACCTGCCAGTTACGCTCGAGCAGCTCGGCAATCACATAGCGGTCACCGACGTTCGCGCGCACGAACGGGATACCCAGGTCCGCCAAGGCCAACTCAAGCCCCAGGTTGCTCATCAGCGTACCGACGACACCCCCTTGCAGCTTATTGCGCTCATGCAGGTCGCGGGCAATGATGAACAGGAGGTCGTCACCATCAACGATGGCACCCGTGTGATCCACCATCAGCACACGGTCGCCGTCACCATCAAAGGCAATACCCAGGTCGGCATGCTCAGCGAGGACGGCTGCCTGCAATTGCTCCATATGCGTGGAGCCGCAGTTGTCATTGATGTTCAGGCCGTTAGGTTGGGCCGACAGCACCGTCACGTCCGCACCCAATTCCTTGAATACGCTTGGCGCCACTTTGTAGGTCGCACCATGGGCGCAATCGACCACAATCTTCAGGCCGGCAAAATTGGTGCTGCTCGGCACGCTGCTCTTGCAGAATTCAATGTATCGGCCAGAGGCGTCGTTGATACGCGATACCTTGCCCAGCTTGCTGGATTCGACCACGGTCATCGGCGCATCCAGCAGCTCTTCGATCATCAACTCGATCTCGTCCGGCAGCTTGGTGCCCTGGCCCGAGAAGAATTTGATGCCGTTGTCATCATGAGGATTGTGCGAGGCACTGATCACAATACCGGCTTCGGCGTGGAAGGTACGCGTCAGGTAAGCGATTGCCGGCGTCGGCATAGGCCCCAGCAGCATGACATCGGCGCCCGCCGCAGATAGCCCCGCTTCCAGTGCCGACTCAAACATGTAGCCGGAGATACGGGTGTCCTTGCCCACCAGGATGCGGCAGGCGCCCATGCTGCGGAACGCCATACCCGCCGCCCAACCCAGCTTGAGCATGAAATCAGGAGTAATCGGGAATTCGCCGACCCGACCACGGATACCGTCGGTGCCAAAGTATTTTTTAGTCATAAGTGCTCCATCATTCTTATTCGGCTGATTCTACCGCGGCAATCATGCGCACCACATCCACCGTCTCGGCGACATCATGCACACGCAAAATACGCGCGCCTTTGCTTATTGCAAGCGCTGCCAGTGCAAGACCACCGTACAGCCGCTCACCCACCGGACGATTCAGCGCAAGCCCTATCATGCTCTTGCGTGAAACACCGACCAGAAGAGGTCGACCAAGGTCATGCAGGGATTCCATATGCTTGAACAGGCTTAGATTGTGTTGCAGGGTCTTGGCGAAGCCGAAGCCGGGATCGAGGATGATTTTTTGCTCGGCAATCCCCGCCGCAGCGCATTGAGCCATCCGATCGGCAAGAAAACCACTCACTTCGCCAACGAGATCGTCGTAGTGAGGGCTGTCTTGCATGTTGCCGGGCTCCCCCAGCATGTGCATCAGGCACACCGGCAACCCGGTAGCAGCAGCGGCATCCAGGGCACCGTCGCGCTGAAGGGAGCGCACATCGTTGATCAACCCCGCGCCCAGACGCGCCGTTTCGCGCATCACGGCAGGCGTCGAGGTGTCGACCGAGATGATCACATCCAGCTCACGCGCAATGCGCTCGACTATCGGTGCAACCCTCTCCAGCTCCTCCAAGGGAGAAACCAGGCGAGCGCCAGGCCGAGTCGACTCACCCCCCACGTCAATCAGGGTCGCCCCCGCAGCTACCATTGCCTCAGCGTGGCGCAATGCAGCATCCAGCTGGCTGAAGCGGCCGCCGTCAGAAAAGGAATCGGGGGTTACATTAAGAATGCCCATGACATGTGTATGGGCCAAATCAAGAACCCGGTTGCCGCAAGGCAACCGGGTAGAGGACAACGCAGAAGTCATTTCAAACCTTAGTGGTCAGCTGCAGGACCGCCGATCGGGGTTTCAGGGCGCTCGTTCTGAACCACTGGCGGCGTGCCAGAGGTGCCCGAACCACCTTCCCAATCGCGAGGTTCACGCGGCGTGCGACCAGCCATGATGTCGTCGATCTGGTCGGCATCAATGGTCTCGTACTTCATCAGCGCATCCGCCATGGCATCCAGCTTGTCGCGGTTGTCGGTCAGGATCTGCTTGGCCGTGCCGTAGCACTGGTCAATGATGCTGCGCACTTCGGAGTCGATCAGCTTGGCCGTCTCACCGGAGAAGCTGGCGCTCTGACCGCCACCGCCACGACCCAGGAACACCTCGCCTTCTTCCTCGGCATACATCAACGGACCGAGTTTTTCCGACAAGCCCCACTTGGTCACCATGTTCCGTGCGATCTGGCTGGCACGCATGATGTCGTTGGAAGCACCGGTCGTCACGCCGTCGAAGCCCAGTGTCATCTCTTCAGCAATACGTCCACCGTAGAGCGAGCAGATCTGGCTGATCAGTGCGCGCTTGGAGAGGCTGTAGCGATCCTCTTCCGGCAGGAACATCGTGACACCCAGTGCCCGACCACGAGGAATGATCGACACTTTGTAGACCGGGTCGTGCTCAGGCACAACGCGACCGACAATGGCGTGACCCGCTTCGTGATAGGCAGTGTTCTGCTTCTCTTTTTCAGACATGACCATGGATTTGCGCTCGGCGCCCATCATGATCTTGTCTTTGGCCAATTCGAACTCTTTCATCTCCACGATGCGCTTGCCGGTACGGGCAGCGAACAACGAAGCTTCGTTGACCAGGTTGGCCAGGTCGGCACCGGAGAAGCCTGGGGTGCCGCGCGCAATTACGGCCGGAGCCACGTCGTCACCCATTGGGACTTTGCGCATGTGTACTTTGAGGATCTGCTCGCGACCACGAATATCTGGCAAGCCAACCACGACCTGACGGTCGAAACGGCCCGGACGCAGCAAGGCAGGGTCCAAGACGTCAGGACGGTTGGTTGCAGCGATCACGATGATCCCGTCGTTCATTTCAAAGCCGTCCATCTCAACCAGCAATTGGTTGAGAGTCTGCTCACGCTCATCATGACCACCGCCCATGCCGGCACCACGATGGCGACCAACGGCGTCAATTTCATCGATGAAGATGATGCAAGGCGCATGCTTTTTAGCCTGTTCGAACATATCGCGAACACGGCTGGCACCGACGCCGACGAACATCTCGACGAAGTCAGAACCGGAAATGGTGAAGAAAGGCACCTTGGCTTCGCCGGCAATCGCCTTGGCCAGCAAGGTCTTACCGGTACCCGGAGGACCGACCATCAGTACGCCGCGTGGAATGCGGCCACCCAGGCGCTGGAACTTGCCCGGGTCGCGCAGGAACTCGACCAGCTCGCCCACTTCTTCCTTGGCTTCGTCGCAACCGGCAACGTCAGCCAGGGTGGTTTTTACCTGGTCCTCGGAGAGCAGGCGTGCCTTGCTCTTGCCGAAGCTCATCGGCCCGCCCTTGCCTCCCGCACCGCCTTGCATCTGGCGCATGAAGAACATGAACACGGCGATGATCACCAGGATCGGGAAGCTGGCAACCAGCAACTGGGTCCAGATGCTCTGCTGCTCAGGCTGCTTGCCTTCGACAACGACGTGGTTATCCACCAGGTCGCCGATCAGACCGTTGTCCTGAATTGCCGGACGAATGGTCTTGAAGCTGTCGCCATCGTTGCGTTTGCCGGTGATTACGTAGCCATCAACCGCCACGCGCTCGACCTTGCCATCCTTAACTTGCTGGATGAAGTCGGAATAGTTGAGGGTCTGCGGCTCGTTAGGGCTGGAGAAGTTGTTCATCACCGTCACCAGGACAGCCGCGATGATCAACCACAGGATCAGATTCTTTGCCATATCGTTCAATTAACTACCCTCTGAAGCAAGCTCCGCTACTGGCGCGTGCTTCGCATGATATTCACCGGCCTAACTTACTACATTACCTACAACACTGGCAGGCGCCGTCTGTAACCCTTTGTGAAACTTTGACTACACAATATTCGTAAAGCTTCGTGACGAAAGCGATATAAAAAAACCTATCGACTCCCTTCAAACCTTTAAAGACGCTCATCACTGGCGGCGCCTTCGATGCCGCGGAAGCCCCGCGCCAACAGGTATTGCTCGCGAGACCGGTCACGAGAAGAGTCCGGTTTACGCATCTGAACCTTGTCGAACAGCTTGCGGATGTTCTTGTGGTACTCGTCGAAGCCTTCACCCTGGAAGACCTTGACCAGGAAATCACCCCCCGGACGCAATACCCGACCCGCCAGATCCAGTGCCAACTCGCACAGGAACATGGCGCGCGGCATATCAACAGCCGGTAATCCACTCATATTGGGGGCCATGTCGGAAATCACAAGGTCCACCTGCGAATTTCCTACAGCTTCCAGGATCTCGGCCAGCACAGCGTCCTGGGTAAAGTCACCGTGCACAAAGGTCACGTCCGGGATGCTGTCCATCTCCAGGATGTCAGAAGCGATCAAGCGGCCTTGCCCACCAATCAGACGACTGGCCACCTGGGACCAGCCACCCGGGGCAGCGCCCAGGTCGATCACGCTCATGCCTGGGCGAAACAATTTGTCCTTGTCCTGGAGCTCCAGCAGCTTGTAGCTGGCCCGGGAACGGTAGCCGTCCTTTTGCGCCTTTTTGACGTAAGGATCGTTGAAATGTTCTTGTAGCCACTTAAGGCTGGTTTTGGAACGGGCCACGGGCCACCTCGAAAAATAAAACGGGTCGTGATTAACTGGGCGGTCCCGGACTCGCTCGGGTAAACTGGCCGCCGCTTTTTACAAGATCAGACGCAGGGGTCAGATTATGCCGCTCACTCAAGAGCAGAAGAAACAGTACAAATCCATTGGCCACCATCTGAAACCAGTTCTGATTGTGGCAGATAACGGTTTGACTGAAGGTGTGTTAGCCGAATTCGAACGTGCACTGAACGATCATGAACTGATCAAGATCAAGGTCAACATCCTTGATCGCGAAGCGCGCCTGGCCGCCATTGCAGAGCTGTGCAAGGTGGGCAAAGCGGACCTGGTCCAGGTCATCGGCAAGATGGCGCTGCTGTATCGCAAGAACTTCAGCGTCAACAAGCAACTGTCGAACGTACACCGCTTCAAGTAATCGTTGTCAAACGACAACAAGGGTCAAGGGCGTGCTTCGCGCGCCCCGCCACTCCACCCAGGCGCCGGCTGTATAACCAGCACCAGGCCGGAGAACCCTAGCACAAGATAGCTGAATAGCTGCCAGCGCAACGCTTCCGGCAACCAGACATGCACCACGCAAAACATTGCGCATGCATACAGCGCCATCAACAGCAGTTGCCCGCGAATATCCCGCCACAAACTCCCCAGACCCTCGGCCTTGACCAGCACCAACGCCTGGAGCGTCACGCACGCCGCCGCAAAACTCACCAGCAACGCACTGAGTAATCCATCGATCTCGTCGATCAGTAACGGCGCCAGGCCAATCAGGCCCAGAGCCGGCAGTACACCAATATGCAGCAACCACAGGCCACCCACCCAAAGCATCTGGGAGAGCTGCCAAAGCATGGCGCCCGCACGGAGCGGGCGCCGCCTTTCAGACGTGGCGAACTTCAACGATCTCGTACTCGATCACGCCGCCTGGCGTCTTCACAGCCACCACATCACCTTCTTCCTTGGCAATCAAGGCGCGGGCAAGCGGCGAACCGACAGAGATCTTGCCGAGTTTGAAGTCAGCCTCATCTTCGCCAACGATGTGGTAGACCACGCTTTCATCAGTCTCGACGTTGGCGATTTCCACGGTAGTGCCGAAAATCACCTTGCCGGTCTTCGGAATGGTCGTCACGTCGATAACCACCGAGTTCTGCAGGCGGCCTTCGATATCACGGATCCGCGCCTCGACCATCCCTTGCTGCTCGCGAGCAGCGTGGTATTCGGCGTTTTCCTTCAGGTCACCCAGTTCGCGGGCCGTACCGATGTCCTGGCTCAGCTTTGGACGTACGACCTTGGTCAGATGGGCGTGCTCCTCTTCCAGGGCCTTGAAGCCCTGGACGGTCATTGGGTATTTGGTCATGCCTTCAATCCTGCGTGTAGATCCTGCAAGCGACGCACGGTCTTTTCCGGACCGAACTTGAGCGCTTCGCAGATAGCTTCGCCAGCAGCAATGGTGGTGGTGCAGTAGATCTTGTGCTGCAAGGCGTTACGACGAATGGAGTAGGAGTCCGCGATCGACTGGCGACCTTCGGTCGTGTTGATGATCAAGGTGACTTCGTCATTCTTGATCATGTCGACCACGTGCGGACGGCCTTCCGTCACCTTGTTCACGCGACGCACTTTCAGGCCGGCAGCTTCGATCAGCTTGGCGGTCCCGGCAGTGGCCACGACTTCAAAGCCCAAGTTGATCAGATCACGGGCCACGCCTGCAACCAGTGGCTTGTCATCATCACGCACGCTGATGAACGCAGTACCACCGGTCGGCAGCACTTCGCTGGCACCCATCTGGGCCTTGGCGAAGGCTTCACCGAAGGTATCGCCAACACCCATCACTTCACCGGTGGACTTCATCTCTGGGCCCAGGATCGGGTCCACACCAGGGAACTTGGCGAATGGGAACACCGCCTCTTTCACGCTGTAGAAGTTAGGAATGATTTCCTTGGTGAAGCCGATTTCCTTCAGGGTCTTACCGGCCATCACGCGAGCAGCGATCATCGCCAGGGACACACCGATACACTTGGAAACAAATGGCACGGTACGCGAAGCGCGCGGGTTGACTTCGATGACGTAGATGTCCTCGCCTTGCAGCGCCAACTGTACGTTCATCAGGCCGACCACGCCCAGCTCCAGGGCCATTTTCTTGACCTGTTCGCGCATCTCGTCCTGGATGTGTGCCGGCAGCGAGTACGGCGGCAGCGAGCACGCGGAGTCACCGGAGTGAACGCCCGCCTGTTCGATGTGCTGCATGATCGCGCCGATCACCACGTCTGTACCGTCGCACACCGCGTCCACGTCCATTTCAATGGCGCAGTTGAGGAAGTGGTCCAGCAGCACCGGGCTGTCGTTGGACACTTTCACCGCATCACGCAGGTAACGCTTGAGTTCTTCTTCTTCGTAGACGATTTCCATCGCACGGCCGCCCAGTACGTAGGACGGACGCACCACCAGCGGGTAGCCGATCTTGCTGGCTGCACGGATGGCTTCATCTTCGCTGCGCACGGTGGCGTTTGGCGGCTGACGCAGGTTCAGGCGCTCAACCATTTGCTGGAAGCGCTCGCGATCTTCTGCACGGTCGATAGCGTCCGGGCTGGTACCGATGATCGGCACGCCGGCCGCTTCGAGGGCACGTGCCAGTTTCAGCGGGGTTTGGCCGCCGTACTGGACGATCACGCCCTTCGGCTTCTCGACGCGCACGATTTCCAGCACGTCTTCCAGGGTCACTGGCTCGAAGTACAGGCGATCGGAGGTGTCGTAGTCAGTAGAAACAGTTTCCGGGTTGCAGTTGACCATGATGGTCTCGTAGCCGTCTTCGCGCAGCGCGAGAGCAGCATGGACGCAGCAGTAGTCGAACTCGATACCCTGGCCGATACGGTTCGGACCGCCGCCCAGGATCATGATCTTGTCGCGACCCGACGGCGCGGCTTCGCACTCTTCCTCGTAGGTGGAGTACAGGTACGCGGTATCGGTGGAGAACTCGGCCGCGCAGGTGTCAACGCGCTTGTAGACCGGGAAGATCTCCAGCTTGTGGCGATGAGTACGCAGGTTCTTCTCGGTCACGCCCAGCAGCTTGGCCAGACGCTGGTCGGAGAAGCCTTTGCGCTTGAGGCGGAACATCATGTCGCGGTCGATGCTGGCCAGGCCCAGGGTCTTGACCTTCTCTTCTTCCTTGATCAGATCTTCGATCTGTACCAGGAACCACGGGTCGATCATGTTCATGCCGAAGATGTCTTCGACGGTCATGCCGGCGCGGAAGGCGTCAGCCACGTACCAGATACGCTCGGCGCCCGGCACAGTCAGCTCGCGCTTGAGCACGCTCATGCTTTCCGGGTTGCTCAGGTCGAGTTTTTCGTCCAGGCCGCAAACGCCCACTTCCAGGCCGCGCAGGGCTTTCTGCAGGGATTCCTGGAACGTACGACCGATGGCCATGACTTCACCCACAGATTTCATCTGGGTGGTCAGGCGCGCGTCAGCCTTGGCGAACTTCTCGAAGGCAAACCGTGGCAGCTTGGTCACAACGTAGTCGATGGACGGTTCGAAGGACGCCGGGGTCTTGCCACCGGTAATGTCGTTCGACAGCTCGTCCAAGGTGTAGCCCACCGCCAGTTTGGCCGCGACCTTGGCGATCGGGAAGCCAGTGGCTTTCGAAGCCAGGGCCGACGAACGCGATACGCGCGGGTTCATCTCGATCACGACCATACGGCCGGTGTTCGGGCAGATGCCGAACTGAACGTTGGAACCGCCGGTTTCCACGCCGATCTCGCGCAGCACCGCCAGGGAGGCGTTACGCAGGATCTGGTATTCCTTGTCGGTCAGGGTCTGTGCCGGCGCAACGGTGATCGAGTCACCGGTGTGCACGCCCATCGGGTCGAAGTTTTCGATCGAGCAGACGATGATGCAGTTGTCCTTCTTATCGCGGACAACCTCCATCTCATATTCTTTCCAGCCGATCAGGGATTCGTCGATCAGCAGCTCTTTGGTCGGCGACAGGTCCAGGCCACGGGCGCAGATTTCTTCGAACTCTTCACGGTTGTAAGCGATACCGCCACCGGTGCCGCCCATAGTGAAGGACGGACGGATGATGCACGGGAAGCCCAGGGTCTCGAGGACCGCATTGGCTTCTTCCATGCTGTGGGCGATGCCGGAACGTGGGCACGCCAGGCCGATGGACTTCATGGCCTTGTCGAAACGCGAACGGTCTTCCGCCTTGTCGATGGTGTCGGCATTGGCGCCGATCATCTCTACGCCAAACTTTTCCAGGACGCCTTCGCGCTCCAGGTCCAGGGCGCAGTTCAACGCGGTTTGGCCGCCCATGGTTGGCAGCAGCGCGTCCGGACGCTCTTTTTCGATGATCTTGGCAACGGTCTGCCACTTGATCGGCTCGATGTAGGTGGCGTCGGCCATGGCCGGGTCGGTCATGATGGTGGCCGGGTTGGAGTTCACCAGGATGACGCGGTAGCCCTCTTCGCGCAGGGCTTTACAGGCCTGGGCGCCGGAGTAGTCGAATTCGCAGGCCTGGCCGATCACGATCGGGCCAGCGCCGAGAATCAGGATGCTTTTTATGTCTGTACGTTTTGGCATGGGTTTGTCACTCAAATCCGCAGGTCAGTCGGCAAGCCGTCTTGAACAATCTTTGAAAAGCCTGCGAGGGCCGCCGAAATTCGGGGCCGCCCGCAAGCCGCTCAGTCAGCGTCGCTTGGCCATCTCATTGATGAAACGGTCGAACAGCGGCGCTACGTCGTTCGGGCCCGGGCTGGCTTCAGGGTGGCCCTGGAAGCTGAACGCGCTCTTGTCGGTGCGCTCGATACCCTGCAGGGAACCGTCGAACAGCGACTTGTGGATGGCGCGCACGTTGCTCGGCAAGGTGGCTTCATCTACCGCAAAACCGTGGTTCTGGCTGGTGATCATCACGACGCCGGTGTCCAGGTCTTGTACCGGGTGGTTGGCACCGTGGTGGCCGTGGCCCATTTTCAGGGTCTTGGCGCCCGAGGCCAGGGCCAGCAGTTGGTGACCGAGGCAGATACCGAATACCGGGATCTCGGTTTCCAGCACGTCCTTGATCGCCTGGATGGCGTAGTCGCAAGGCTCAGGGTCACCCGGGCCGTTGGACAGGAACACACCGTCCGGTTGCAGGGCGAGCACGTCGCTGGCCGGGGTTTGCGCCGGCACGACGGTCACGCGGCAACCGCGCTCGACCAGCATGCGCAGGATGTTGTACTTCACGCCGTAGTCGTAGGCGACCACGTGGTAAGGCAACTCGGCAGCATCGATGGTCGCATGGCTGTCAGTCTTCAAGTCCCAGACGGTGGAGCGCCACTCGTACTTCTCTTTGACGCTGACGACTTTCGCCAGGTCCATGCCTTTCAGGCCTGGGAAGCCTTGCGCTGCGGCAATCGCCGCCTCTTCGGAAATATTGTCACCGACCATGATGCAGCCGTTCTGCGAGCCTTTTTCACGCAGGATGCGTGTCAGGCGGCGCGTATCGATACCCGCGATTGCCACCACGTTGTTGGCTTTCAGGTAATCGGACAGCGACATCGTATTACGCCAGTTGCTCGCAACCAGTGGCAGGTCACGAATCACCAGGCCGGCCGACCAGACACGATCAGACTCGACATCTTCCGGTGTAGTGCCGGTGTTGCCGATGTGCGGATAGGTCAGGGTGACGATCTGTTGGGCGTAGGAAGGATCGGTAAGGATTTCCTGATAGCCGGTCATGGCAGTGTTAAACACCACCTCTCCAACGGTTTGACCGTCGGCTCCAATGGCTTCGCCGCGAAAAATGCTGCCATCAGCAAGGGCGAGTATGGCTGGCTTAGTCAAGAAGACCTCCCGTAAATAAAGCCTGAAAGGGCGATCGCAGGTTGTAAAAAAGCGGAGTGACGTATGGACACGTCACCCCGCTTCTTCACTGAATTATTCTGCGCGCTTTTAGTGGACACACTAAAGCTGTAGCTTACAGAAAAAGGCTTTTTTGGTCCACCGCTAATGAGCCTAAAAGGCAGGGGAATGCGACAGGACGTCGCTTAGCGGGTAAAAACGGAGCCCAAGCATAAGCTTGAGCCCTCGTTTTAGCTACTGATTAGTGCAGGTCCAGCACATCGCGCATGTCGTAGAGACCCGGCGCACGACCGTCCAGCCAAAGCGCAGCACGTACCGCCCCCTTGGCAAACGTCATGCGACTGGACGCTTTATGCGTGATTTCCAGGCGCTCACCCTCGGTGGCGAACAACACGGTGTGATCACCCACCACATCGCCACCGCGCACGGTTGCAAAACCAATGGTGTCGCGCGCGCGCGCACCGGTGTGGCCTTCGCGGCCGTACACCGCCACTTTCGACAAGTCTCGACCCAGCGCATCGGCAATTGCTTCGCCCATGCGCAGCGCGGTGCCCGACGGCGCGTCGATCTTGTGGCGGTGATGGGTCTCGATGATTTCGATATCCGCCTCATCCCCCAGCACCCGCGCCGCCAGATCAAGCAGCTTGAGCGACAGGTTCACGCCTACGCTGAAGTTGGCCGCGAAGACGATAGGAATATCCTTGCCCGCCTCCACCAGCAACTGCTTCTGCTCAACCGTCAAACCGGTGGTGCCGATCACCATCGCCTTGCCCGCCTTGCGGCAGAAAGCCAGGTTTTTCAGCATCACCTCCGGCAGGGTGAAATCGATCAGCACGTCGAACTCGTCAGCCACCTGCTCCAGGTTGCCAGACAACGAAACGCCGATACGCCCCAACGAGGCCAACTCACCAGCGTCCGCACCGATCAACGTACTGCCAGGGCGAACGATCGCCGCGGTCAGCCCCGAGGCCGGCGAGCGCTGCTGCACCGCCTCGACCAGCGTCTTGCCCATGCGCCCGGCAGCGCCCATTACGGCTATACGTCGCATACTCAATTCCTTACAGGTCGCCGAAGAAGCGCTTCACGCCATCGAAAAAGCCCGTGGTTTTCGGCGAGTGGGAGTCATCACCTTCCAGCGAACTGCGGAATTCCTCAAGCAGTTCACGCTGGCGACGGCCCAGGTTGACGGGGGTTTCCACCGCCACGCGGCACATCAGGTCGCCCGCACCACCACCGCGCACCGGCGCAACGCCTTTGCCTCGGATACGGAACTGCTTGCCGGTCTGCGTGCCTTCCGGAATCTTGAGCTTGACGCGACCATCAAGGGTCGGGATCTCCAACTCGCCACCCAGCGCCGCATCCACAAAGCTGATCGGCACTTCACAGAACAGATGCTTGCCGTCGCGCTGGAAGATCGAGTGCTCGCGCACATTGATCACCACGTACAGGTCGCCCGTTGGACCACCCTGGGTACCCGCCTCGCCTTCGCCCGAGAGGCGAATACGGTCTCCGGTATCGACGCCAGCTGGCACTTTCACCGACAGCGTCTTGTACTCTTCCACGCGGCCTTCGCCGTGGCAGGAATCGCACGGGTCGGAAATGATCTTGCCCTGGCCATGGCAACGCGGGCAGGTCTGCTGCACCGAGAAGAAGCCCTGCTGCATGCGGACCTGACCAATACCGCCGCACGTCGGGCAGGTGATCGGCGAAGAGCCTTTCTTGGCACCCGAGCCGTCGCACGGCTTGCAGTTGACCAGCGTCGGCACGCGGATATTGACGCTGGTGCCGCGCACGGCTTCTTCCAGGTTCAATTCCAGGGTGTAGCGCAAGTCGCTGCCACGCTGGGCGCCGCCACGCTGACCACCCCGGCCACCGCCGAAGAAGTCGCTGAATACGTCGCCGAAAATATCGGAGAAGTTCTGACCGCCAAAACCGGCACCGCCGCCACCCATGCTCGGGTCGACGCCGGCGTGGCCATACTGGTCGTAGGCCGCACGCTTGTTGGGATCAGACAGGCATTCGTAGGCCTCGTTGGCCTCTTTGAACATTTCTTCGGATTCTTTGCTATCCGGATTACGGTCCGGGTGATGCTTCATCGCCAGGCGACGGTACGCCTTCTTCAGGTCCGCCTCGCTGGAGCCGCGCTCCACACCCAATACTTCGTAATAGTCACGCTTTGCCATAAGTCTTTGCACTCTTAAGGACGTTCGGCCAGACCCTCCTGAGCCCTGCCAAACTCGTTGAGCCCCAATACAGGCCCGGACCCAACTCACGTCAATTCAACGATCCTGGTCATAACTACTTTTAGCCAGGTAGCCGGCCAAAATGCGGTATTTATCGCTCGGAAAGCAGGAGCATTCCCGATCACACCGCCAGCATCCGAACCCTGTCGCATGCTGTAAAAATTCACATACCCCAGACACGCCAACGCGGGAGCAAGCTCCCGCGCGGCGACATCCTACCAGTCACCGCTTGATAGCGGTCAACCGGGCGACCAACTTACTTCTGGTCTTTTACTTCTTCGAACTCGGCATCGACAACGTCGTCGTGCTTGGCTTCAGGCTCTGCCTGTTGCGCCGCACCGTCAGCTGGCTGGCCTTGTTCGGCATACATTTTCTGCGCGACTGGAGCAGAGACTTTCGACAGCTCTTCGATCTTGGCTTCGATAGCGGCCTTGTCGTCGCCTTTTACGGCGGCTTCCAGGGCAACTACTGCCGCTTCGATGGCAGTCTTCTCTTCAGCAGTCACTTTATCGCCAGCATCAGCGACCATCTTGCGTGTCGAGTGAACCAGTGCATCACCCTGGTTACGAGCGCCAGCCAGCTCAGCAAACTTGGCATCCGCATCGGCGTTGGCTTCGGCGTCACGAATCATCTGTTGAATTTCTTCATCAGACAGACCGGAGTTGGCCTTGATGGTGATCTTCTGCTCTTTGCCAGTCGCCTTGTCTTTCGCGCCGACGTGCAGGATGCCGTTGGCGTCGATGTCGAAGGTCACTTCGATCTGTGGCACACCACGTGGTGCTGGTGGAATCTCGGCCAGGTCGAACTTGCCCAGGGACTTGTTCTGAGCCGCCTGCTTACGCTCACCTTGCAGCACGTGAATGGTCACAGCGCCCTGGTTGTCATCGGCAGTCGAGAACACCTGGGATTTCTTGGTAGGAATCGTGGTGTTTTTCTCGATCAGCGCAGTCATCACGCCACCCATGGTTTCGATACCCAGGGTCAGCGGGCTGACGTCCAGCAGCAGAACGTCTTTCACGTCACCGGCCAATACCGCGCCCTGGATGGCAGCACCCATGGCAACTGCTTCGTCCGGGTTCACGTCTTTACGTGCTTCTTTACCGAAGAACTCGGTGACCTTCTGCTGAACCAGTGGCATACGGGTCTGACCGCCCACCAGGATCACGTCATTGATGGAACCGACGTCGATACCGGCGTCTTTCAATGCAATGCGGCAAGGTTCGATGGTGCGCTGAACCAGGTCTTCAACCAGTGCTTCCAACTTGGCGCGAGAGATCTTCACGTTCAAGTGCTTAGGACCGGTGGCGTCTGCAGTGATGTACGGCAGGTTCACGTCGGTCGACATGCTCGAGGACAGCTCGATCTTCGCCTTCTCAGCAGCTTCTTTCAGGCGCTGCATGGCCAGCGGGTCACCCTTGAGGTTCATGCCGCTTTCTTTCTTGAATTCGTCAACGAGGTAGTCGATCAGACGAATGTCAAAGTCTTCACCACCCAGGAAGGTGTCACCGTTGGTGGCCAACACTTCAAACTGGTGCTCGCCATCAACTTCAGCGATCTCGATGACCGAGACGTCGAACGTACCGCCACCCAGGTCATAAACGATCACAGTGTGGTCGCCCTTGGCCTTGTCCATACCGTAGGCCAGAGCAGCTGCGGTTGGTTCGTTGATGATACGTTTTACGTCCAGGCCCGCGATGCGGCCGGCGTCTTTGGTCGCCTGGCGCTGGCTGTCGTTGAAGTAGGCCGGAACGGTGATCACCGCCTCGGTCACTGTTTCACCCAGGTAATCTTCGGCCGTCTTCTTCATCTTCTTCAAGACTTCAGCCGAAATCTGCGGTGCAGACATCTTGTTGCCATTGACTTCAACCCAGGCGTCACCGTTGTCAGCCTTGGCGATTTTGTAAGGCACCATCTTGATGTCTTTCTGTACGACTTCTTCGTCGAACTTACGACCGATCAGACGCTTTACCGCGTACAGCGTGTTGTGCGGGTTGGTGACAGCCTGACGCTTGGCCGACTGGCCAACGAGGATCTCGCCATCATTTGCGTAAGCAATGATCGACGGCGTGGTACGCGCGCCTTCGGCGTTCTCGATGACTTTGGCCTTGCCGTTTTCCATGACGGAGACACAGGAGTTGGTGGTCCCCAGGTCGATACCGATAATTTTGCCCATGATTTACTCTCCCGAAACTTGAATTTGGATGCCGCAGCAGTGGTGGCTAACTGCGGTAGCACTTAAACGCTTGACTTATAAATGGGGGCCTTGCGGCGTATTTCAAGCCTGCTCATCAATAGAAGGCGAAACGGGTGCAGGAGCCTTGCTCACCACGACCATCGCCGGACGCAGCAAGCGACCGTTGAGCTGATATCCCTTCTGGAACACTTTCAACACACTGTTGGGCTCCAGGTCATGGCTTTCCTGCATGGCCATGGCTTGGTGATGCTCAGCGTTGAACGGTTCGCCGCCTGTTGGATCAATGGCTTCCAGCTGATAACGCTTCAGGGTGTCCTGGAACATTTTCAGGGTCAGCTCGATCCCTTCGCGCATCGGGCGGATGTTTTCGTCATCTGGATTGGACAACTCGAGGCCACGCTCCAGGCTGTCGATGATCGGCAGCAAATCACTGGCGAACTTTTCCAGTGCGAATTTATGAGCCTTCTCTACATCCTGCTCGGCACGGCGGCGGACGTTCTGCAGATCGGCGGCAACACGCAAAGACTGGTCCTGCGCTGCGGCCAATTGCTCTTCGAGCACTTGCACACGAGTTGCCAGCTCATCGCCGACAGCCGAATTGGCGTCTGGAGTTTGCGTATCCTGCGTCTGTTCGTCAGCCATAGATTTCTCCTTTCAAAATCATGCGCGAACTCAACTCGCGCTTCTGTTCCGGTATATGGGGCCACAATTTCCAGGTTCAAGGGCGCAGGCGTTACCAAAAGTCTTTCCCATGACCAGAATCAATTCCTGCCCATCAATTCCTCATTGCGCTAAGAAACGCGCCGACTCAAGCAAATCGAGCTAAGCGCCAGGATTGTCACGCCCGAGCAAAACACTGTATAAATAACCAGACCTAAAGCCTGGGAGCGGCCGTCATGCTCGTGCACCTGTCCGTACATAACTACGCCATCGTTGAACATCTGGATCTCGAACTCGATCGCGGGATGAGCGTAATCACAGGCGAAACCGGCGCCGGCAAGTCGATCATGCTCGACGCCCTGGGCCTTACGCTCGGAGACCGCGCCGACAGCGGCGTGGTACGCCCCGGTGCGGACAAGGCCGATATCCTGGCCACCTTCGACCTGGCGGATATTCCCGAGGCAGAAGCCTGGCTGGCCGAGCGCGACCTTAATAATGAAGGCCCGTGCATCCTGCGCCGAGTCATCACGGCTGAAGGCCGCTCGCGCGGCTACATCAATGGCACACCTTGCCCACTCGGTGACCTTAAAGCCCTGGGCGAGCTGCTGATCGACATCCACAGCCAGCATGAACACCAATCCCTGCTGAAAACCGACACCCACCGCCGCCTGCTCGACGAATACGCGGGCGCAACCGACCTTGCCCGCCAGGTGCAACTTGCTGCTCAGCGCTGGCGCCAGACCCGCCACGAACTGGAGCGCCTCTCCAACTCAGGTGACGAGCAACGTGCCCGCCATCAGTTACTCAGCTACCAACTCGAAGAGCTGGAAAGCCTGGGCCTGGGGGAGACCGAACTGGAGCAGCTTGAGCAGGAACACAAGAACCTCACCAACGCCGAAACCCTGCTGGGTATCTGCCGCCAAGTGGTGGAGCAATGCAGCGAGAGCGACTCTGGCAATGTGCTCAACGCACTGACGGCCAGCCTCAATCGCCTGTCCAGCGTGAACAACGCCTCCGGCTCGCTGAGCGAGGCCACGACCTTGCTCACCAGTGCACAGATCCAGGTAGAAGAAGCCGTCGGCGAACTGAACCGCTTCCTGGATCACTTCGATGCCGACCCGGCACGCCTGCAGGAAATCGAAGAGCGCCTGGACACTATCTATACCCTGGCGCGCAAACATCGGATCCAGCCCACTGAAGTGGCGACGATGCAGCAAAAGCTGCTGGATGAAATCGAGACGCTGAACGCCAACGATGAATCCATCGAGCGCCTGGGTGATGAGCTCGCCTCCTTCGCCCGCCACTATCAGGAGAAAGCACGCGAACTCAGCGACCTGCGCCAACAAGCCGCGACGAGCCTGGCCAGCGCAGTGGAGCTGGAGATCCAGCGCCTGGGCATGCCTGGCGGACGCTTCACCATCGAATTACGCGCCAACGCCAGCAATGAACTGCAACCCCATGGCCTGGAACAGGTTGAACTACTGGTCAGCGCCAACCCTGGCCAACCGCTCAAGGCCCTGGCCAAAGTGGCGTCCGGCGGCGAGCTGTCACGGATCAGCCTGGCGATCCAGGTGATTACCGCGCAAACCTCTCGGGTGCCCACATTGGTATTCGACGAGGTCGACGTGGGCATTGGCGGTCCGACGGCGGAAATTGTAGGTCAACTGTTGCGGCGCCTGGGGGACAGAGGCCAGGTACTGACAGTCACCCACTTGCCGCAAGTGGCCGCCCAGGGCCATCAGCACCTGTTTGTGCACAAGGTCCGCGGCAGTGATGCAACGCACACGGCCGTGTCCAAGCTGAACAAGTCGGAACGCGTGGAAGAGGTGGCGCGGATGCTCGGCGGCATTGATCTGACCAAGGAGTCCTTGGCGCACGCAAAGAAAATGGTCGTGGCGACAAAGGCCTGAGCAGACTATTTTCTCTTTATAGAAAGCACGAAGGCGACCCTGAGGTCGCCTTCGATCGTTTTGCAGAGTCAATCCGCAGCGCTTTTTACTTTTTCTTACGGATGTACAGGACCAGATTATGGTCAACCAAATCGAAGCCATGCTCCTCAGCAATCTTGTGCTGCAGCGCTTCGATTTCCGGGCTGGTGAACTCGATAACCTCATTGGTATCCAGGTCCACCATGTGGTCGTGATGACCACCGTCAGCCAATTCGAACACGGCATGACCGCCGTCGAAATTATGACGAACCACCAGCCCTGCGGCTTCAAACTGGGTCAGCACACGGTAAACCGTGGCCAGGCCAACGTCCTCGTTAGACTCCATCAGCGCCTTGTAGACATCCTCGGCACTCATGTGGCGCTGCTCAGCAGAATCGAGCATTTGTAGAATCTTGACTCGTGGCAGAGTCACTTTAAGACCGGCTTTGCGTAGTTCGCTATTTTCAACCATGGTTAGCTTTCTCGCGGATGCTGCTTCGCAGCTTCTCTTAATACGGGTATGATCGGCGTTTACGTTGTCCCAGCCAAGATAGTGGAAGTCGCCCACCGATGCAAAACACCAAGCTCTTGCTAACCAGTTTCACCTTTGTGGGACTGCTCGCACTCGCCGGTTGTTCATTCCCCGGGGTTTACAAAATCGACATCCAGCAGGGCAATGTCGTCACGCAGGACATGATAGACCAGTTACGCCCCGGAATGACCCGACGGCAAGTACGGTTTATCATGGGTAACCCCCTGCTGACCGACACTTTCCATGCCGATCGCTGGGATTATCTCTACAGCCTGCAACCAGGTGGCGGTGAACGCCAGCAGGAGCGCGTCAGTGTCATTTTCAATGGCAATGACCAGCTCGTCAGCCTGTCGGGTGACTTCATGCCCGGCGTGAGCCGTGACGAAGCACTGCTCGGCAAGGATAACGGTACCAACGTGACTGCCCCTGCGCAGGAAGGTGAAAAGCCGAGGTCCGATGTTCCGGCCAAGCCTGGCTCACTGCTCGACAAGATCCAGAAAGACGTCGACGGCGTGGAAACTGTTCCCGTCCCGACGCCGCAGCCTCTGGACACCAGCCCGCAGTAAGTTTGCGGCGCCCAACAAAAAGCCCGGCATGCCGGGCTTTTTGTTGCCTGCCTTTTGGCTGGCTTATGAATTCTGCTGCCGAGCCAGTGCCGCCTTGGCAGCGCGCAGTCGGCGCACCTCTTTCGGGTCAGCCAGCAATGGCCGGTAGATCTCAATACGGTCCCCCGCCCGCACGGCACGCACGTCTGCGTCTGGAACGACCTTGCCGAATATCCCCAAAGGACAATCAGCCAGGTTCAACTCGGGAAATTGCGCTGCAATCCCTGACGCCTGCACCGCCGCACGCAAGCTGGCGCCCGCAGGCACCGCCACCGTCAGCAATACCTGACGATCCACGGCGGCATGCACCACTTCAATCTCAACCATGCAATTGCTTGGCTCGCTGGCAAAACGCATCCACCAGTGTATTGGCGGCCTGGTTGAACAACGGGCCCAACGTTGCTCGCACGATAGGCCCGGCGTAATCAAAGGAAAGATCCAGGCTGATTTTGCAGGCCTTGTCCGTCAGCGCCTTGAACACCCATACCCCATGCAACTGGGTAAACGGCCCCTCCTGCAAATTCATTTCGATGGATTTCCCAGGCACCAGTACATTGCGCGTAACAAAGTGCTGGCTAAGACCGCCTTTCGCGACCCCGACACTGGCGACCATGTGCTCATCGCCGCTTTCCAGCACCTCGGCCGTTGAGCACCATGGCAAGAATTCCGGGTAACGCGCCACGTCGTTGACCAGGTCATAGAGCGCCTGTGCCGGATAGGGCAGCAGCGCTGAACGTTGAATATGCGTCGTCATGTGTGCGTTATTTCCACAGCTGAGCGGCAAACATCGCGAAAGAACAGCCCGATCCGCGAAAGAAAAAAACCAGAGAACTGCCCGCATTGTCCGGGATTCGTCCAACACGCTCAAGCACGCAGGTTGACCGTAGCCGACACGCTCGCAACTCCCTATAATGCCGCCCCTATGGCTAAACAAAAGAAACACCCCACAGGGACCATCGCGCAAAATAAAAAGGCGCGACACGATTACTTCATCGAACATCGGTTCGAGGCTGGTCTGGTCCTGGCCGGCTGGGAAGTAAAGAGTCTGCGTGCCAGCAAGCTGCAACTGGTCGACAGTTATGTGCTGCTCAAGGATGGCGAGGCGTGGCTGCTCGGCAGTCACATCACCCCGCTGACCACCGCGAGCACTCACGTGATTGCCGACCCGGTACGCACGCGAAAGCTGCTGCTCAACGCGCGTGAAATCGACAAGCTTGCCGCTGCTGTACAGCAGAAAGGCTATGCCTGCGTGTGCCTGTCCTGGTACTGGAGCAAGCACCTGGTCAAGTGCGAGATCGCCTTGGGCAAGGGCAAGAAGGAATACGACAAGCGTGACACCGAGCGCGAGCGCGACTCCAATCGCGAACTGCATCGTGCCGTGCGCAACAAGGGCAAGGAAGACTGACCCTTGCTGCGATGTAGCCGCGGAGGCTTCCTCGGCTACATCCCCTTGCGGCGCTCCGCACGCGCGACGCGCTGAACTTCCTGACGCACTTCCTCCAGCACTTCCTGCACATACAGCAGGTGGCGTGTTGAAACCTCCCGCGCCTGCTCGGCTCGCCCCTCGATAATCGCCAGGTACAAATCCCTGTGCTGACTGATCAGCATGTCGCGGGTTTCCGTGCGCTGCTGGTACATGCCACCGATGTTGGTCACCACGTTGCGTTTCAGCAGGTCGAACAGACCGCGAATGGTGTGCAACAACACCGCGTTGTGGCTGGCCTCGGCGATAGCCAAGTGAAACCGCGCATCCGCCGCGCCCTCTTCCGCTCGACTCACTTCATCGGAGCGCGTGTAGCAATCCTGTAGCGCTTCGAACGCCGCCGTGAGCCGTTCGCGGTCGACCTCGGTGGCGCGCAGCGCGGCGTAGTAGGCACAAGACGCTTCAAGGGTCTGCCGAAACTCCAGCAGATCACGCTGCGCCTCGGGATTGTTCTCCAACAGGTGCAGCAGCGGATCACTGAACGTGGAGCCGAGAGATTCCGCCACGTAGTTACCACCCCCCTGGCGGCTGACGAGCAAACCTTTGGCCGCCAACTTCTGGATCGCCTCACGCAAAGAAGGTCGCGACACACCAAACTGCTCAGCCAAAGCGCGCTCGGCCGGCAAACGTTCGCCCGACTTCAGCGTGCCCTCGAGGATCATGCCCTCAAGCTGCTCGACGATATCGTCAGACAAACGGCGCTGACGCACCTGATCAAACCCCATAACTCACTCTCCACCATCCCGACCACTCGCCGGGGCCTCTATTCTGGCCTATCGCAGCGAATGCAGCACCTATCAGAACGCCCTCGTTTCAGCCGATCAGCACGCGCTGGCAGCCGACCTGAGACTAAAGTTTCTCGAGCGGCAAATTGACACACCCCTGCCAAGGCTTTTACTCTAGCCAACAGCGATTGTAAATTGGTATTACCAATTATCCAAGCTGACCAAACAACAACAATCAGGGGCCACCCCATATGCAAACCTGGCAACAGCTCTACAGCCCGCTCGGCAGCCTCGGCCTGTCCGCACTGGCGGCCGTCATTCCGATCGTATTCTTCTTCCTGGCCCTGGCCGTATTCCGCCTCAAAGGCCATGTGGCGGGTAGCATCACCCTGGGGTTGTCGATCCTGGTGGCGATCTTCGCGTTCCAGATGCCGGTAGACATGGCACTGGCCGCTGCCGGCTATGGCTTTGCCTACGGTTTGTGGCCGATCGCGTGGATCATTGTCGCCGCGGTATTCCTCTACAAACTCACCGTCAAAAGCGGCCAGTTCGAGATCATTCGCAGCTCGGTGCTGTCGATTACCGACGACCAGCGCCTGCAAGTGCTGCTGATCGGCTTCTGCTTCGGCGCCTTCCTGGAAGGTGCGGCCGGTTTCGGCGCACCGGTAGCGATTACTGCTGCACTGTTGGTCGGCCTGGGCTTCAACCCCCTTTACGCCGCCGGCCTGTGCCTGATTGCCAACACTGCCCCCGTGGCCTTTGGTGCGCTGGGTATCCCGATCATCGTGGCAGGCCAGGTGACCGGCATCGACGCGTTCAAGATCGGCGCCATGACCGGTCGCCAGCTCCCCCTGCTGTCGCTGTTCGTGCCGTTCTGGCTGGTGTTCATGATGGACGGCCTGCGCGGCGTGCGTGAAACCTGGCCGGCTGCGCTGGTGGCAGGCCTGAGCTTTGCTATCACCCAGTACTTCACGTCCAACTTCATCGGCCCGGAACTGCCGGACATCACGTCGGCACTCGCCAGCCTGATATCCCTGACCCTGTTCCTGAAAGTGTGGCAACCCAAGCGCACCGCAGGTGCACAGATTGCCGGCGCGACTTCCAGCGCGGCAGTCACCGCCAGTGCAGGCGGTTTCGGCCTGCCACGCAACACGATTGTCTCACCCTACAGCCTGGTGCAGATCTTCAAGGCCTGGTCGCCGTTCCTGATTCTCACCGTGCTGGTCACTATCTGGACCCTCAAGCCATTCAAGGCAATGTTCGCCGCCGGTGGTTCGATGTACAGCTGGGTGTTCAACTTTGCGATCCCACACCTTGACCAACTGGTGATCAAAGTCGCCCCCATCGTGACCAACCCAACGGCGATACCTGCGGTGTTCAAGCTGGACCCAATTTCAGCTACCGGCACGGCCATTTTCTTCTCTGCGCTGATTTCGATGCTGGTACTCAAGATCGATGTCAAAACTGGTCTTACCACTTTAAAAGAGACCTTTTACGAACTCCGCTGGCCGATCCTGTCCATCGGCATGGTGCTGGCCTTCGCATTCGTCACCAACTACTCCGGCATGTCTTCGACCATGGCGTTGGTATTGGCCGGGACCGGTGCAGCCTTCCCGTTCTTCTCGCCTTTCCTGGGTTGGCTGGGGGTTTTCCTGACAGGCTCTGATACCTCGTCCAATGCCCTGTTCAGTTCGCTGCAAGCCACCACCGCGCATCAGATCGGCGTCAACGACACCCTACTGGTCGCTGCGAATACCAGCGGTGGCGTTACCGGCAAAATGATCTCGCCACAATCGATTGCGGTGGCCTGTGCCGCAACAGGCCTGGTGGGCAAGGAGTCCGACCTGTTCCGCTTTACCCTCAAGCACAGCCTGTTCTTTGCCACCATCGTGGGGCTGATCACCCTGGCCCAGGCCTACTGGTTCACCGGTATGCTGGTGCACTGAGACCTGCACGCACTAGGGTAAGAATCGACGCCGGACACGATTCCGGCGTCAGCTATTTCTGGAGGACCGATGAGCCTGCCTGCTGCCTTTCTAAGCGACGTCGCACACCTGATCCCGAAAGACCGGCGTTTCGACGACCCGCTTTCCACCCTGGCCTTCGGCACCGACGCCAGTTTTTACCGACTGATCCCACAGCTGGTAGTCCGCGTAGAGTCGGAAGACGAAGTCGTTGCATTGCTGCAACTGGCTCAACGTGACCATGTACCGGTAACCTTCCGCGCCGCCGGCACCAGCCTGTCCGGGCAAGCCATCAGCGACTCGGTGCTGATCGTGCTGGGCGACAACTGGAACGGCCGCGAGATTCGCGGGCAAGGCACGCAGATCCGCCTGCAACCCGGCGTCATCGGTGCCCAGGCCAATGCGTGGCTGGCGCCGTTCGGGCGCAAGATCGGGCCGGACCCGGCATCGATCAACGCCTGCAAGATCGGGGGTATCGTCGCCAACAATGCCAGCGGCATGTGTTGCGGCACGGCGCAGAACACCTATCACACCCTGGCCGGGATTCGCCTGGTGTTGGCTGACGGCAGCCGCCTGGATACCGAAGACGCAGCCAGCGTGATGGCGTTTCGTGAACAGCACGGGGCGCTGCTTGAGCGTCTGGCGACAATGGGTCGCGAGACCCGGGCAAATGCTGAACTGGCGGCAAAAATCCGCCACAAGTACCGTCTGAAAAATACCACTGGGCTGTCACTCAATGCCCTGGTGGATTTCGACGACCCGCTGGATATCCTCAGCCACCTGCTGGTGGGCTCCGAGGGCACCCTTGGGTTTATCAGCGCGGTCACCTATGACACCGTGATCGACCACCCTAACAAAGCGTCGGCGCTGATTGTGTTTCCGGATGTAGAGACCTGCTGCAATGCGGTGACCGTCCTCAAGACCCAACCCGTCTCGGCGGTCGAGCTGCTGGACCGTCGCAGCATGCGCTCGGTACAGGACAAGCCGGGCATGCCCGCTTTCGTTCAGCAACTATCGGAAAATGCCTGCGCCCTGTTGATCGAATCCCGTGCGGCGTCGTCGTCCTTGTTGCACGAGCAACTGGCCTTGATCATGGCTTCCCTGGCTCGATTTCCGGTTGAAAAACAAGTCGATTTCACCGAGGACCCCGTGGAAAACGCCCGCCTGTGGGCGATCCGCAAAGACACCTTCCCCGCCGTCGGCGCTGTGCGCAAGACCGGCACGACAGTGATCATCGAGGACGTGACCTTCCCGGTCGAGCAACTGGCCATCGGCGTCAACCGCTTGATCGAACTGTTCGACAAACATCACTACGACGAAGCGATACTGTTCGGGCACGCGCTGGAAGGCAATCTGCACTTCGTGTTCACCCAAGGTTTCAACAGCGCGCAAGAAGTCACACGCTACCAGGCGTTCATGGACGACGTGGCGCAATTGGTGGCGGTGGAGTTTGGTGGGTCGTTGAAAGCCGAACACGGCACCGGGCGCAATATGGCGCCGTTCGTGGAGCTGGAATGGGGCACCGACGCCTATCAATTGATGTGGCAACTCAAGCGCCTGCTCGACCCCAACGGCATTCTCAACCCGGACGTGGTGCTCAGCGAAGACCCGCAAATCCATCTCAAGCACCTCAAACCGTTGCCCGCCGCCGACGAGCTTGTGGATAAGTGCATCGAATGCGGCTTCTGCGAGCCGGTGTGCCCGTCGAAAGGCCTGACCTTGAGTCCGCGCCAACGCATCGTGATCTGGCGCGACATCCAGGCCAAGAAACGTGCGGGTGTCGACACCACTGCGCTGGAAGCCGCGTATCACTACCAGGGCATCGACACCTGCGCCGCCACCGGACTTTGCGCCCAGCGCTGCCCTGTAGGAATCAATACCGGCGACCTGGTGAAAAAGCTGCGCAGCCGCGACGCAGACCGTACGAAAACAGCCGAATGGCTCGCCACTCATTTCGCCACTGCGCTGCAAGGCGCGCGCTTTACACTGCATGTGGCCAATGGCGCACGCATGCTGCTCGGCGCGCCTCGCCTGGCGAAGCTGTCGGCCAGCGTGACCAGGCTCTCCAAGGGGCAGATTCCGCAGTGGACCAACGCCATGCCGCAGCCGGAAAAAGCCATCCGCTTCAGCCCGGCCGTGACAGACGCGCGGCCACGGGTGGTCTACCTCGCCGCCTGCGTCTCGCGCGCCATGGGCCCGGCAGCGGGGGACAAGGAACAGATGTCGCTGTACGACAAGACTCGCAGCCTGCTGGAAAAGGCCGGTTACCAAGTCGTGTTCCCCGATAACCAGGACAGCCTGTGCTGCGGCCAGCCCTTCGCCTCCAAAGGCTATGCCGAACAGGCCGAGCACAAGCGCCAGGAACTGATCGGCGCGCTGCTCCACGCCAGCCGTGGCGGGCTTGACCCCATCTACTGTGACACCAGCCCCTGTACCCTGCGCCTGGTTCAGGACCTGGGTGACACGCGCCTGGACCTTTACGACCCTGTGCGTTTTATCCGCACGCACCTGATGGACCGCCTGGACTTCACGCCCCAGGACGCGCCGATTGCCGTGCATGTCACCTGCAGCACCCAGCACTTGGGCGAAAGTCAGGCGCTGATCGACCTGGCCCGACGCTGTTCCAACACCGTGGTCATCCCGGAAGGCATTCACTGCTGCGGTTTTGCCGGCGACAAAGGCTTCACCACGCCGGAACTCAACGCCCATTCGCTGCGCACCCTCAAGGACGCGGTGCAATATTGCAGCGAAGGCATCTCCACCAGCCGCACCTGCGAGATCGGCCTGAGCCAGCATGGCGGCATTGACTATCACGGGTTGGTCTACCTGGTGGACCGGGTCACGCAGGCCCGCGCCCACTGATCCTGCAAAAATGAACCTGCAAAAAAACAGAACCCTGGCGCACCAGCGTAGTCATCTGCATAGGCCTCGACAAACGAGGCTCAACAGTGATGTCGCTGGCAGCCGTTCAACGCCAGCAGCGTCGAGCCCTTTTGCGCAAGGAGATACCCTATGAAGCGTTCCGCTCTTGCTGGCTTGTTCGTTACCGCTGCGATGCTGGCCTCCCCTGTGTTCGCCGCGGGCGAGCCTGATCTGTGCAAAATCAATCTGGACAAAATCAACAACGGTAAAGCGCTGCTCGCCACTGACACCAGCGGTAAAAGCGGCGAGATAGACACTGCCGTCTCCCAAGCCAAGGCGGCGCACGCCGCGGGCGATGACAAAAAGTGCATCGAGATCACCTCGAAGGCGCTGCAAGACCTGCAGAACAGCGAAAAAGGCGGCCAATAGGCGGCTCAGTCATGGAAGACGAACCTTCGGGTTGGCCTTCCGTGACCGTTTGGCGTACACTGCACAGGCTTGTCACTCACTAAGAAACAACGAGTTACAAGCACGGGGCCGTTTAGGATTCGACGCCGGTCGCGAAACTTTAGGTGCATGCCGAGTTGGTAACAGAACTCGTAAATCCACTGTTGCAACTTCTTATAGTTGCCAATGACGAAAACTACGGCCAGGAATTCGCTCTCGCTGCGTAAGCAGCCTTAGCCCTGAGCTTCTGGTACCTTCGGGTCCAGCAATCACCAGGGGATGTCTGTAAACCCAAAGTGATTGTCATATAGAACAGAATCGCCGTGCAGTACGTTGTGGACGAAGCGGCTAAAACTTACACAACTCGCCCAAAGCACCCTGCCCTTCGGGTCGCTGAGGGTTAACTTAATAGAAACGGCTACGCATGTAGTACCGACAGCGGAGTACTGGCGGACGGGGGTTCAAATCCCCCCGGCTCCACCAATTCATCATCTAAAGACGTCCACGGACGTCTTTTTTTGTGCCTGCGATTCAGTAAATACGCGGCTTCCAGCGCTTTTGCGGTCTTTTGAGATTTTTTGAGTTCCAGCCATTCGGGTATTCCAGACGGTATTCCAGCTCATCCGGTGCTAATCTTTGGAATACCGAATCAGTGCTTGAGGACAATCTCATGCCTGCTCAAAACCTCCGCCTCTCCGATCGACAGCTCAAGGGAGTCAAACCCGCGTCCAAGGATTACGTCCTCACGGACGGTGACGGTTTGCGGCTCCGCGTACGCAGCAACGGCTCGTTGCTGTGGAGTTTCAACTACCGCGAACCGGTGACCAAAAAGCGCATCAACATCGGTTTCGGGACCTACCCCGAACTGTCACTGGCGAACGCACGAAAGAAGGCAGTCGAAGCGCGCGAGCTGCTCGCCCAAGGCATCGATCCGAAGGTGCAACGCAATACGTTGAATGAAGCCAAGCGCGCAGAAACGGAACACACCTTCGAGAACGTGGCCACCGCCTGGTTCGAGCTCAAGAAAGACTCGGTCACCCCAGCCTACGCCGAGGACATTTGGCGGTCGCTCACGCTGCATGTGCTCCCGGACTTGAGGACTACACCACTCGCTAAAATCACCGCACCGATGGTGATCGGATTGCTTCGTCCAATCGAAGCGAAAGGCAGCCTGGAGACGGTCAAACGTCTTAGCCAGCGGCTAAACGAGATCATGACCTACGGCGTAAATTCCGGCCTGATCTTCGCCAACCCGCTCACCGGCATTAGGGCAGTATTCAAGAAGCCCAAGAAAGAGAATATGGCTGCGCTTCCGCCCGAAGAACTCCCCGAGCTCATGCTGGAGATCGCGAACGCCAGCATCAAACGCACGACCCGCTGCCTGATCGAATGGCAGTTGCACACGATGACTCGTCCCGCCGAGGCGGCGACTACTCGCTGGGCTGACATCGACTTTGAAAGGCGTGTCTGGACTATCCCATCGGAGCGGATGAAAAAGCGCCGCCCTCACAGCATCCCGTTGAGTGATCACGCTGTCGCACTGTTAGTGTCACTGAAGACTCACAGCGGCCATCGCGAATACGTCTTCCCGGCAGACAGAAATCCACGCACCCACGCCAATAGCCAGACCGCCAACATGGCATTGAAACGCATGGGCTTCCAGGATCGCTTGGTCAGCCACGGCATGCGCTCGATGGCCAGCACCATCTTGAATGAACATGGCTGGGATCCTGAGCTCATCGAAGTGGCCCTGGCGCACGTCGACAAGGATGAGGTGCGGAGCGCCTACAACCGAGCCGACTACATCGAGCGCCGGCGCCCGATGATGGCCTGGTGGAGTGAGTACATCCAGAAAGCCGCCACCGGCAGCCTGCTCGCCTCAGCGTACGGCCAAATCAGAGACAAGGACGTGGTGCCGATTCGCTAGCGCTGTACAGGCGCAAGAACTGCAGCAACAACTGAACGTTCAAGATTCGGGGCAAGCAGCCTCGCTTATCCGCTTCTAAGCGCGGGTCCATCCAAACAGGGCTGCAAAGCCGCCCTGTTTGGATGGACCTTACTTTGAAGAGCAAAAAAGCGACCACGTTGTCCAGGATTTACCACGGAATTCCACCGGTGGATAAACGCTCTTCAAGTCCAAAGTGGCGCTGAATTTCGAACCTTGACCGGGTTTATCCACAGGCGTAGAACTGGCCGTGCAAGCGCTGTCGATGACAGCAACCCAGGTGGCCCGAACCTTGAAGGCCACGCCGCTCCCGCGGTGGTTCCCCCCAAAAGGCGATTCGCGTCCGGCAGCTCGCCCGGTCACCTCCCCGGTGATGGATGCCTACTTCAGATCATGGCCCTCGTGCGCCAGACGACACTTCCTACTTCGCTGCCCTGCAGCAACCTATCCGCTTGGCCGAATCTTGCGCCAACCTGCGCCCGTCTCTTTCTCCTGGAAAGAGACGGGCGCTTCAAACACTGCTGCAGACCTCATCGCACTTGGCTTTGCGGCAACTCCTCTCGTGACAATTGGCGTGACAAACGCCGACGTCACCAGCAACAGCGCTGTAGATGATGGTGCCGCAGACCACGGAATGGACTGCACCTGACTGACAGTCAGGTATGCCCCGGTCATCGCATCGCTGAGTTCACCCAGCTCAAGATCTTCAGGCGCTGGTCTCGTCAGCCAGTGCAGCCTCCACCCGTCCACCGGTATCGGTGCTCAGGAGGCCAGATCATGAGATGCCCTTGCTCCCGGTTGTAAGGAGCCGCCAGTCCTGCGTAGTGGACACTCCCCACAGGTCGCAGGGGCCTTGATCCCTGATAACACTCAACATTCTTGGCGGGATGACGTGGGGCGAGGATCGGAGAGCGGACGATGAGGTGACCGACATGGCATTGGTGGGGAGACGCGATGGCCGCAATTTCGGCTACGGCAGGCAATTGAGCTATGCAGGACTGCAGGCGCTGAAAGATATGTTCGGCGGCGGCCATTACGGCACAGTCAAAGCGCACTGTGATCGGTGGCAGGTATTCGTCAAATGGTGCCGTTCCGAACTGGGGCCCGGTATCAATGATGCGCGGCAGATTGATCTGAAGGTGTTGGCCGACTATGCGGCGCATTTGCGCGACGTAGTTGGGCGCGGTGAGCTCGCCGTCAGCACTGCACAAAACCGGATATCCAGCGTTAACAGAACCATGGCGGCGCTTCGCGGTGATCAGTGCGTGAAGTTGCCCAGCCCGAGCAAGGCGTTAGGTATGCAGCGCACCGGGGTTCGACAATCAGTGCCGCAAGGCCAAGACCGCGAACAGGTTAAGCAGATCGTCGATGCGCTTTGCAGCTGTCATCAGCTACGAGCGGCAGCGATCGTTCTGTTGGCGCGAGCCACCGGCATGCGCTTGCGTGAGGCTATCCTGGCTGACCTGCCACGGCTAAGCCGTGAGGCTAAGGATTTAGGCAGGATTAACATTCAGGATGGCACCAAAGGCGGCCGCGCCGGTGCCTCGGCTCCACGTTGGATTGCGGTGGATGGCTATGTTCGAGGTGCACTTGGGTTTGCACGGCAAGTGTCGCCTGCGGGTAGCCGCAACCTGCTTGCGCCACACGAAAGCTACCTGAATTTTCTGCAAGAAATCATCCGCCCTGCGCGGGACATCCTGCATGCACACATCCTCAAAGGCTTCCATGAGCTACGAGCGGCGTACGCATGTGAGCGCTATGAGCAAATCACCCAACATCACGCGCCTATCAACGGCGGCCAATGTTGCCAGGTAGATAGGAATCTTGATCGTCAGGCCCGGAGACAAATCAGCTATGAGCTGGGGCACGGTCGGATCGCCGTAGTCTCCGCGTACATTGGAGGGCAGTCATGAGTAAGCCATTCGATATGGAGTTGTTCTTGGCTGGCGTGCTGACCGGATCGCACGCGACGCGGCAACGCCATTTGCGGCAAGCAAAGCATATCCAAGCCGAGATTGCTAAACGTTGGCAGCGAGAGAAACCTTGGGCCTGGCAGCGAAAGCATCTGGATTGGTTCCTAGAACATCGCCTTGCTCAGAGCAGTGAGGGGACCAGATACTACTATTTGCTGACTGTGCGGCTGATCGCTCGTCGACTAGGAAAGTCATGGGTGCTCCATGCACTCATGCCCCTCGTCCAATGACATTCCTTATTGGCAACTATGGAAGAAAGAATGGAAGGAAATGGACTTCGCGGAAATTAAAGCAGAGTGGTACAAGTAGCCCGGCACTCTATATTCGGTAGCACGGGTCGCTGCTGTCGCCCACCCACGGTAGCGGCCCTATGCTCTGTACGAAATTGTGTTCGCCAATCGTTGTAGGATTTGTCTTGCCTGCGGTAGACCGAAAGTCGGTTTTTACACACTCTGACCAAGGGTTTATGGTCGCCTGGCGAGAGCCGTGAACGCTGCCATAATCTCGGTGCGCTCTTTGTCCAAAAGTTTTTTCACCATAGCAGAGTAGGGCATCGAAGGAGCCTTTAGTTTGTCTAAATCTTTGAAGATATCCATTGCATCGTTGTACAGATAATCGAATAGTTCACCTGGCTTTTTGGTGGCCGCATCCATCAGCTTATTACGCGCTTTGAGGAGTTGATTCGTTACTTCAAGCATTAATGATGTACGTGTTTCGACCAGTTTTTTGCGGTTCAAGCCAAAAATTTGATAGGTATGTAGTCCATAAGGGTCCCAAGCGTTTCCCACCCTATTTGGCGCAATCAGGCTTAGTCCACCCTCAACAATCCAATCCAAGTGATCATTAGGGTTCCGGCGGGTAGGGTCGATAAGGTAGGCGTCTTCAAGGTCGAGGTCATCACCTTCGGCTACCGCCCGCTGGCCACCAATTGGGAAATGGTCATATTTTCCCAGTTTGTATTTACCTGATTGTGTTTTTTGCTGATAAGGCTGTTCGACAGTCAATTTATGTATTTCATGATATTCCGAAATATTGCAATGGCTGCAACTTGGTAACAGATTTGTCCACGTTGAGGCTAGCCACCAGTAACCCTTGTGGCTCGAGTCTTCGACAACGCGTCCTTTGGGGCGAAAGTGTTCAACCTGAGCGGACATCACGGCTCTATAGCTAGATTCACAGTAGGCGCATTTGTCATGAAATAGTTTGTCCAGCGCTTCTTTAACATCTTTGGAACGGTATGCTGCGAAGTTAAACTTTTCGGGAATTTTAGCTTTTGTTATTTTGCCTTTTTTTTTCGTGGCTTTTGCCTTGGCCACTGCGGGTTTGGTTGCTAGTGCTGCGAAATGCTTGATGGCGCGTAGCCTTTCCTTAGCCCCTCTGCCGTTTGGCGATGCCAGCGATAATGGCTCTGCTACCGTGCTTCGATCTATGGAAATCACTGATCCACTCCATTGGAGTCAGCCCGCAGGCGTTCGAGGATAAGGTTTACGGCATCTTCTCGTACTGCTGTCCTATCAAGGGTATCTGAACGAAGCTGTTCGATGATGTGCCGGCGCAATGCTTCATTGACCACCTGCTTTTCAGGCGTGTCACCGATAATGGAAAAGGCGTTCATCTGTTCCGAGAAATGCGCATCAGGCGAAGTGCTGCGTGAATTGGACAACACGATCCGGTCAAGCTTGAGTACGGTCTCGGGTTCCACGGTGCTAGCCAGACCGAAATACTCCGAGGTCAGCAGTTGTTCTGCGCGCATGGCGGTGACGTCCGGCAAGCCCGTCATTTCCTGGACGCAGCCTTCATCGTCCTTGATAAGTACATGAACCTCGCCGTCGAACATACCTCTTAGGCAAAGGGGGTCGTGGGTGGTGTAGATGAACTGCACTTGAGGCATAGCGCGGCGCAATGCAGAAACGATCTGCATTTTCCATCGGGGGTGCAAATGCAATTCGATTTCGTCGATCAGTACTATTCCACGGGCATCTTCAAGATTTTCCCAAGTCCGGAGCATGTTACGGATGATGTCCAGGCTCATAGCAAATAGCGAGCGATACCCATCGCTCAAGCGAAAGATCGGGATGCTTTCGTTGTGTCTTCGTACGAGCACCTCACCCGACGCCAGCCGATATATCTCGTCGTACGTGTCGAGATTCAGGATCTCGCGCAGCGCTCGCGCCACCGGGAAAAAAGCCTTTTCACCAAGTAATTCCAACCAGGCAGCTGAGTGGGGTAGTGGTTTGTTTTTTTCGAACAGGGAAGCAATGCTCGAAGTTTTTCTGATGATTCTAGAACTAGACTGCTCATCGTGAAATGAACGATGCGCACCATAGCCAAGAATTAAGCCACTGCGCAGATTTTGGCTTGAGAAAGAGCCGTCCCGACGAATACAGATATCGCTAGCTTCGCCGTCATCGAAGGTGACTCTAATGTTTGACTGAACTACGTGAGGTTGATCGTCTGTACCCTCTGCCAAGGTATCTCTGGGCAGGGTTGACTCCCAATCAAAATTTATTCGGGACCTCAATTTTGGGCTCATCACACCCAATGCAATCGCCTGAAGAATCGAGCTCTTACCTACTGAGTTTTCTCCCAGAAGCACTGTTGCCGGGGCAATGCCGCGTTCTTGGGTGGCGTGGTGACCAAAGTTTATTTTTAGCTTTTGAATCCCCTTGAAATGCTCGATTTCAATGACCCGGATTCGGGAGAAGTGGGGCTTTTCTGGGTTCGCTTCAGGGTTTCGAACGGTAACGACTTGCTCGGTAAAAGCCGGGGTGATCCCGGCGAGGCGATTCATGAACGCCTGCCACTCTGCTGTGGAGGTCTCCGCAATGAATCCCGCCAGCTCGCTGGAAAATTCGCCCTCCATGGGCGGAGATTTTCTGATGGACGTTTCTAGAAGTGCTCCGAGCAACCAAAGTTTCGCGGCGCCTACGAATGGCAGACGTTTATTGAATAACTCTTCCAGCGTAGGGAGTATGGTCTCGTACTTGTTACCACGCAATTGGCCCAAGCGCGCCCAGAGGTCAGAAAAGTATGCAGACCGGTGGACCATGAGGTTACTACGATTGAGCTTCAGCGTTTCAATCGTTTCCCGGCCACGGCTAGTTTTATGAGTACATGTGCCATTGAATCTGAAGGCTATATGATCGAATGGCTTGTCGCGACAGGGGTCGATTAGTACAGGCGACTCGATTTCTGCATCGTGCCACGGGGTAAACGGCGGTACACGCTTTGATGTTGTAGGGTATTGGTTTGCTTTGAATCTTGCACATACCGGACAGGCCGGAATCAGGTTGTTCCACTCGTACGCATACCACACATAATGGTCTGCACTTGTCGTAGTTTCATACCTTAAACGTCCTTTTGCATTCATCAACGGTCGGTGGTGATGAACAGCGAAATCCTGAACGCTCAGCGGGCTTTCGCAATAACCGCATTTGTTCTCGAACACCTCAAGAAGAGCCATTCTGACGCTGGGCTGATTCCAGAGGCGAGAATCGAGGTTCGGGCGCCGGCTCAAGCGCTCGTCATCTGGCAGCTCGAAGTGGGCACGTAGCAGATCCATTTCTTTTGCCAGCGACTCGCTGCGCAGTGCGGTGGGTTGTAGCTCTGGGGCTCGCCAGATATGTCTCAACGTCAGGTCCCTTTAAGCGTTCAGTTGCCGAGCCCACAGCGGAGTCGTTGCTGGGCTCAATAAAAGAGTCAATGAGGGCCGGAGCTTATAGTGCAGGCGCATTGAGTGGCAAGGTGCCACCTTGCTGGCGCAGAGCGCTGATTGCGCCATGTCACGCGTAACTTCTTTGCTAGATTGTGGAAAAACTCCCGATTCGATTCCATCGAAAGCCATAACTAGCTGATTTGTTTATAGATACCCTATGAGGTACGTCAAAAAATCCACACAATTCCAGCCCCGCGAAAACCGGGACCCCACGGCCAACAACCGTCCGTCTGTCTCCACTACCAAGCGCTCGTCCGCCCCACTGATTGCAAAATGCCTCTATTGATCTAAAGTTCACAGCTTGCGCAAAGAAACTCGCTAAACCCTAGAGGTCAAGGATGCAGATAATTATTCTCGGATTGAAGCCCTTTATTTCGAATCTGAAATTTCGTGAACGCCAAGAACAATCACCCTCCGGCACCTCCGCACATTAATTTTATTACTTATCTAGCTTAGACTGCAAAAGGCAAAAACATGAAGCTTTCGGAACGATTCAAACTCTCCAAAACTCAATTCGAACTGGACTTTGTCGATATTGATACTGATTTTGACACGCGATTATTTGTGGACCCTTATCTTCTTGGATTAAGACCGGATCGCTGGTCGATAAAGGCTGCCAGTTCAGTAAGGTCCTTTTTTTCTCATTTCTTAGATCTAGTTCGCCAAGGGAAAGAGGACGATGCTTTTGAACTCTTCTCACATCTTCATGAGCCTAATGAGACCTGCCTCGGGCTTTCTTCAGGGAAACCTAGGGGTAACGGAATTGGTAGTGAGGACGCAAAGAAACTTTTCGAAAGCATCATGGGAAGTAAGGCAATACAGTCCGGAAAAATTACCGACCTAGAAGACTTTAGACTATTTATTCCAGGAATCGGCAAAGATAAAGTTTCAGATATGACTACCAACCTCATACGAGGCAGCCTCATTACCTATACGCAGGCCCAATGCAAACTACATAAAATAAAATTAACAGCTGGTGTTTCCGCCGGACCTATATGGGATGTACCCCGAAAAAAGTGGATATTTACTCACGAAGACACACTGCTTGTTGAAGGGAAAAAGATCCTTCTCACCCCGAAAGGAATCGTTTCTTATAGCAAGGCTTATGCCCCTGAGAATTACTATAATAAACATGTACTTGAGTATCTCCAACATGAGCACATAAGAACAGGTAGCATATGGGTCGAGCATCGCAAGGATGGAACTCCTTATATTTCAAAAAAGAGTCTAAAAGAAAATGTAGTAAAAGATTTTACCAAGGAATGGTTATTCGACTTCACAGAAAAACACCCACTGGTTTTTAAATCCTTCAGAGATCAGCAAGCGCAGCAGGTTAGATCTCTCCCATCTGATTCAATTGATCCCGAGCTCAACTTGAATTCAGTAGTAGATCACCTGATTGCGAAACTACGCTCGATTAAGCAGGGGCCATCAACGGCATCAGATTATCACAAAACAATAGTTGGCATTCTTGAAATGCTACTTTATCCAAACGCCTCATCACCTGTACTCGAAGCCGAGATAAACCAGGGCAGAAAGAGGATTGATATATACTTCGAAAACTCAGCCAAGGAAGGCTTTTTTCATACACTCCATATGATTCACAAGATACCCTGCCCGTATCTAATTATCGAATGCAAGAACTACTCAAAGGACATACAAAACCCCGAGCTTGATCAAATGATTGGACGATTAACCGTTAATCGAGGAATGCTTGGAATCATAACATGCAGAGAGATATCTAAAAAAGAATTATTCATTGAAAGATGCAGAGACTCATTTAAAAATGGCCACGGCTTAATTATACCATTAACTGACGCAGACCTAATATCAGCACTTGAGAAGCTAAAGCTCGAACATAAAACCCCACTAGAAGAGGTGCTTAACGAAATAAAAAATACAATTATTATGTCCTGACAGAAAAAATTAGTAGCGGCAACAATTGGGGTGTGGTGTTCCGATTGTTGCCACCTTAAGTCCATTACTCTAGTCGCTAAAAAATCAGCTGAAAAGGTCCTCACCTCCTCCGCCGACGCGCTTCCCGTCGAAGAAGAGCAAAGGTGGACCTCTTGCCGGAGGCCCTCTCAGGGCTGTTGCCGCTGACCAGTTCGGAGAGGAAGTGTCCAGCCCCAGCAATAATTTACGTCACGGCCAACATCCGTTCGCCTGGTGCCGATTGCCATCACCTGCTAGCCAGAAACGGCCCATTCTGCAAACTAACGAACAGAGGGAGAAAAGGCCGCTAGTCGGTGGGCATGGGGGTCGTCGCGGCCTACTTAGCCACGCTCAAAGCACCTAGCGAATACTGGCAAGTAATGCGGCCAGCAGAGAGCGTGTGAGAAAAAACACAAAAAAGCTGCGCAAGCGGCGAAAACTCTTACAATCTTACGCCAGACTTCCTACACATTTTTTTGCCCCCCGATACTCAAGAGATAGCCCCGTGAGTGACTCAGACAGCTCATCCGCGCCACTGGTTGACGTAGTGAAGCTTGCCGCATCCCCTCAGCGTTTCGCAGATGATCGCGACTGGCAGCAGTTCCACTCCCCAAAAAATCTCATCCTGGCGCTCACTGGCGAGGTAGGAGAGCTGTGCGAGATTTTCCAATGGATGAGCGATGCCGATTCGCTCTCCGTAGCTAAAGATCCCGAAATCGGCCTAGCCGTAAAAGACGAATTGGCGGACGTACTGATGTACCTGGTTCGCCTGAGCAGCGTGCTCGGCATCGACCTCAACGAGGCGGTGACACGGAAACTCGCCTCGAACGGCCAGAAGTACCCCGTGGATAAAGCCAAAAGCAGCAGCAAAAAGTACGACCGACTCTGAACAACTCGAATCTAAGGACAGCCCGTGATCGTTTACGCTGCGACCAAACAGCAATTTCTAAAAGACAACGATAACGATGACATCGAGGAGGTGATCCTCAGGCACTACAAGGAAGCTACCGGCAAGAACGTTGGCAGTTCGGAAATCAGGTCGTGGCAAGGATCCCTTACGTACATGGCCAAGGTCCTTAGAGATGAAGGCTTGCCGAACGACGCAGGCTTGGCCATCGAATTGCACATTCCGCAGTCGTCGAAACGGATCGATTTTCTGCTCACCGGTCGCGACGAAAACCAAGCAAAAAAAGCTGTATTGATCGAATTGAAGCAATGGAGCAAAGCCAACGCCACGACCAAGGATGCCATCGTCAAAACGGCGCTAGGTGGCGGCCTCGTTGAAACCATTCACCCGTCCTATCAGGTATGGTCATACGCAGCGCTGCTCGAAGGCTTCAACGAGGCCGTGTACAACAAAAGCATCGAGATCCGCCCGTGTGCCTACCTCCATAACTACGTCAGCGACGGCATCATAGACTCAGCGCACTACGAGCCTCATATCAGCAAAGCTCCACTGTTTCTGAAAGGCCCTGAAGAGCTCAGCAAGCTCCGAAGCTTTCTGAAAAATCATATTGCTCACGGCGACAACAAAGAGGTCCTTTACGAACTGTCCGATGGAAAAATCCGCCCGTCAAAAGCACTAGCCGAGGCCCTGGGCGGGCTGATGAAAGGCAAGCCTGAGTTCGTATTGATTGACGATCAGAAGGCAATTTTCGAGTCGGCGCTCGCAGCGGCAAGCGAGGCTTCGGAACAGACGCCAAAGGTGCTGATCATCGAGGGGGGACCAGGCACCGGGAAAACTGTTCTAGCTATCAATCTGCTGGTGAGGCTCACCGAATTGAAGCTGTTGAGCAAATACGTCTCCAAGAATGCTGCCCCGCGCAAGGTCTACGAAAGCAAATTGGTTGGCACCGTCAAACGCAGCCACTTCTCCAACTTCTTTTCAGGCTCAGGGGCGTTCATCGAGACTGAGCCCAACACATTCGATGCGCTTATCGTAGACGAAGCTCACCGGCTGAATGAGAAAAGCGGGCTTTATGGAAACCTTGGGGAAAACCAGATCAAGGAGCTGATTGATTCAGCGAAATGCTCAATTTTCTTCATTGATGAAGACCAGCGTGTAACCTTGAGGGATATCGGCAGCAAGCAGGCGATACGCGCCTTTGCAAAAGCCAAGGGTGCTGTGGTTGAAGAACACGTGCTGTCTTCGCAGTTTCGCTGCAGTGGTTCTGACGGTTACCTAGCATGGCTGGATGACACGCTAGGCATTCGCTCGACGGCAAATCCGACGCTTGAGACTCAAGAGTACGAGTTTAAGGTGTTCGACTCACCTCAGGCGATGCATGAAGCAATCAACGAGAAAAACCACGGAAACAAAGCTCGTGTGGTCGCGGGCTATTGCTGGCCTTGGTTGAGCAAGAAAGACCCCACCGCCGCTGACATCGTCATTGGTGACTACAAACGCCAATGGAACCTGGATCAGGACGGCAGCCTATGGATCATCGCTGAGAACTCCATCGAGCAGGTTGGCTGCATTCATACCTGCCAAGGTTTGGAAGTGGACTACATCGGGGTGATCATCGGGCCAGACCTAGTTGTACGTGACGGTAAGGTAGTGACATCCCCAGATGAGCGCGACAAGCATGATAAATCGACTCGCGGCTGGAAAAAAATGATGAAAGAGCAACCTACCCTCGCGAAAAATGAAACAGACCTGATCATCAAAAATACCTATCGAACTCTGATGACACGCGGGATGAAGGGTTGCTACCTGTACTGCACCGACAAAGAGACTACGCAATACTTCGAGAGTCGGCTTAGCCAGCACAGCAATCATTGACGCTATCGTTTGCTAGAAGCCCCTGTTCATGTGAGTGGGGACATCGTACGCACAGGGGCGATAATCGTAAGCGTCCACCCAACTCGCCTTACGTAAGTCAGGTCGGCACCCACTGATGCGGCAGCAATGTAGGCATGGCCATATACCCAAGGATTGAGTTGCGCCCAATTTCCCTGGCATACGTACCTCTCTGGGGTCAGCTCACCCTAAACGTCGAGATCGCCTTCACCAAGGAGATCATCAAAAAAAGCGGCGCCTGATTCAGATAAGACTAAATTCCCCCTTCCGTTACGGTAAGCAATGGCTCGTGTTTCGAGCTTCTTGATGTGCTCCATTAACATACCGCTTTTCATCCCACACGCTATCAAAACCTCAACCTTATCCTCCGCCTTGCCGATTTCTTCGATATGGATGTTTGACAGACCCGCCGAGTCTTTCAGCAGCACGTCCATTGTGAATCCCAACTCCAATGCTCCCCGAAACAGCACCAGCAGCAGGCCTTGGATGTTGCGTGCTAGATCATCTCTGGCATCAATACCATCACTGGTGCGGATGTAGGCAAAGCCATCACGCATGACCAGCTCGTACCCAATCAGATCGTAGAAACTGCGGTAATGATCGAAATTATTCAGTACCTCCTCGAAGTACGGATTTGACTTCAAGCCACCATCAATAAAGACGGTGCGGTTGATCATCTTTCCGTACATGAGCTGACCATAGAGCTCTACAGACAGCTTTCGATTAATCACTTTGGCCTGTGCAATCGGCAGCGAAGGTTCGTGGTCAAACATGTTCAGTCTCCACTTGTAGCTTGTAGTACCTCAGGCTCTCGCAGTCAGTTGCGAGGTTGCCGATATGGTAGTGCGGGATGAGGCAAATTCCTTCTCGCTTGCGCAGCCAGCCCACCGATATTAAAAGATCAGTCAACTCGTACCCTTTAAGTCGGCCTTTCAGGTGTTCATGCATGGCGACATGGGCGTCATCGGTAAGCCGTGGCTCCCACTCCTCGACCAGATTACCGATGGCCAACAAGCGAGCATCGCGCCGACGCTTGAGCTCGCCCGACTCGTTGGCCTGCCCGCTGAGCTGGTGAATCTTCCCGGTGCTGATCTTGATGTTGGGCAGCGTTGCGCGCAGATGCTCTGCCAGCGCCAAGCGCTGATTAGCGTCTGGCCACTCAACTTTTGCTTCGAACACTCGCATTTTCAGCCCGGAGTAGGTGTTCAGATGGGCGAAGACAGGGTGCGTGCTGGGCAAAATATTGTCCTTCAAACTCCCATCATGCAGCTCACGCACGCTGCCATAGAGACGATTCCAAGCCTGTTCGATCTTGTCATAGGCACGACGGTGCGCCTCACTCTGCTGGACATAGCGCATCAACGAACCGCTGATGATCGAAATGTCATGCCGGTATGAGCGAATCGACTCGACGGAGTAATAAACCGAGCTGGCCAGCTTGTCGTGACCATAGTGAGCCAGTTGATCGCCGATGCAGGTCAGTGCTGTAAGAGCAGGCTTAGTCCCCTTCAGGTCAGTGTGCTCCCCCAGAAACTGCAAAGCAGGCAGGATGTTGCGTAGATAGATGTTGTTGATCTCCCCCAAGGCTTCCTGAGCCTTAGCCACCTCATCAATTACGTCATAGCGCATCCGATCGACGATCTCACCGAGTCGCTGGAGCCGGCCCTGTAGCGCATCCACACACTCCTTCATCTTGGCGGTTGCAGCGCGTATCTCCTTGCGCAGCACGCTCACCTGCTCCTGAAAACCGATATCTTCATTGCTCAGGGAGGGCAGAGTGACAAACACTTCGTATAGTCGATTGAACGAGGCCCGGATCAACTCATAATCAGCACTGTTCAAATGACGCAGACGCGCTCCGTCGAAGTGACGGAACATCTCGATCACGAAGGGGGCAAAAACCATCACGCCACGAGCGCTGTCTACCTGAATGACTAGCCCAACACGCTCAAGATTTTCAACACAAAGAGCACTTTCTAGTTTGCGCCGCTCGGCCGGCACCTCACGTAAAACCCGCGTATTAGGTAACGGTGCTACAGAGTCCAGCAGGGCGCGTAACTTCTGCTGGTACATGACAATGCGTACTTCCTCGCCTTCACCAACTTTATCCATGTGGTCAATCAGATCAAGGAAAACCCCCTTGTTCTGGATCATGTTGATCAGTGCAACGTCTGTTTTGACGACCATCAGATCCTCTACTCTTCCATTTCGGCAGCAAGATCCGGCTCGACAGCCTCAAGGCACTCCAGGGCGATCAATGACTCACTTACTCCGGTATAAAGAATCGTCCGGTTCGGGCTGTAGGACTGGTCAGTTGCGTTGAAGTAGTCGAGATTCATGTAGTTGCCCAGCACTTTGCTGATACCGGAGGTCAGGCCAGGCGTGGCCCCGAACACACAGAAGCCATCCGCGTCGGCGATGTCGCGGGCAGAGCGCAGATTCTTATCATCAAGATTGGATAGCTCATCGATGAACAGCGGCAAGCTGACCTTGGTGTCGGCTTGCAGCAACTCTTTGAGCAGGAAAGCCAGCAGGCGGCAGTTAATCATCACTGAAGTGCCGGTTGATTGCGCTTCTACAGTGAACTCGTCACTGCCGTGAAGCTTGACGCGGTAATCGACGCTGACAATCAGGCGAGCCATGTTTAGGGTGGCATCGCGACGTTGATCGGACTCGACGAACTGAGTGCAGAAACTCCCCAGACGGTCGTAGAGGACTTGTGGTGGTAGCTCACCACCGGTCAGATTCACCGAATCTACGGTCTTCAGCAACTCATCAAACTGGGGATGGAGCTTGCAGTCGATAGCCACAGCCGTGAGGTTGGATACCTTGATTGACGACAGGTGATTCTCGATCTCCTTGATAAAGGTGCTGATCAGGGTGCGCGCGTGCCTGATCGACTGAATCTGGATCATCGTGTCGTCGTTATGCTGAACCACTTGGTTGAAATGGTTGCTCTCCTCCATATCGAGACGACCGTAAAGAACCCGGTACTTCTCATGCAAATTGGTTAGCGTTTCTAGGCTGATGGCGCTGCGATGGGCATGCTCGGCATCATCGTCAAGAGCCACCACATCCAACAGATCGGATACCAGCAACTTGATCTGGTTAAAACTACGGGTGGTGGCTTGGCTGCGACTTTCGATGGTATCCATCAAATCCTGAGTGACCACGATCTCCTGCCGCTCTGCACGCTGGTAACCGGTATTCAAGTACTCCAGACGGGAATGCAGGATGTCGTTGACTGTCCTACCCCAGCGGAGCATGGATTGTTCACGCTCCTTGGCGGCCTCTAATGCCGTCCTGGCCTGATCAACCAGACGGTTGGCCTCGTCGAGCTGCTGGTTGAGCTCAAGACAACGAGCCTCAAGAATTGCGTACTGCTCGGTGGTCTCGCCGTGCTCCTGCCCAAGCCGCACGAACTCCTGTTCAATGAACTCATGGCGTTTCAGAAGAGCAATGTTGCGTTCATCCTTCTCGATCTGAGCCTGCTTAGCAGCAATAGTGGCTTCGATCTGCTCGACTGACATTTTCGTCTTATTGGCAAGATCATTGGCGCGGCGCTTTTGCTGGGTAAGGCGCTTTCCAACAGATGCCAATTCGTCCTTACGGCTCTGTAGCAGCTTTCCAGCATCGTAGTGTTTAACCGGGACTGGAGTCGGTCTGCTCAGAAACGTGAGCGAGCCATCCAGCTCATTAAAAAGCGCGGTGAAATCACTGATCGTCTCAATATTGCCCTCGAGCAATGGCGGGCACTCGCCGGTGAAGACCTCCTGGTTCAGCGAGTAGAGGATGTCCGCTGTGCGGCTGGGGATCTGATCCAGATCCAGGAGTGATGGCCTCGCACCTTCAATAAGGATTTCAAGGTCTTTGACCTTCTGGCTGCCTTTGTTGATTTCGCGCGTTAACTGCTCGAACTCACGGCGAAACTCGCCATCGTCCTTCAGAGCCTTAATGTCGGCTCGATCCTCCTCGACCTGCGCCGCCAGTGCCGCAGCAATCTCTTCCGGGGTCATAGACGCGTAGCCATGCATTGCCGTTGAGAGGTCGATGGAATCCTTCTTGATCCGGTCGTAGTTCTTCCTAATCTCGCCGATTGCGCCTTTTAGCTCCTTGAGCTGGGTATTTTTGCTAATCGCCTGCTCACGCTGATGGTCAGCACCTTCTTTGACCGCACTGTAGTTCGCAGAGCACTGCATGCGAACGTCGAGGTAGGCAGAGCCCTGCTCGTTGATGCTCTGCTCAACGTCACACAATAAGTTCATCAGATCCGAACTTTGAGCATAAAAATCTGCGAAGCCTTGATTGAAACGGTCCCAGTACGGCTGTCCGTTACGAATCATCTGGAGCCGATTTTTTACCGAGCTCAGGGTTTCATAGCGCGACAGAATTTCGATGAGGTTGACGTTCAGCTCAGCCTCCGTACGATCCTTTCTGCCTTCAATAATCGTGGCGATGGTGTCCGGCAGAGTACGTTTGTCTTTGGCTGCAATGTCAAAGGCCAGGTGGATCAGGCGCTTCCAGGCATCAATCTCGCGAGCCTGCCCCCCCCCACTCTTGAGCGGCAGCAGACAAAAGCGTCCGGCATCAGGGCGTGTCGGCTGGTGCTTGTAAATTCGCTCCTTGATATTAGCTACATCCTTGATCACAACAGCGCCTAGCCTTTTCAGGGGCAGTTCAATCTGTGATCTCGACAACTCTTCAATTGGTGCGCCCATCCCTCCATTGAGGCTAGATTCATGATTCCAGAACAGGTGCTCGATTTCCGAATATTGCACTGGCACAGCAGTACGCTCATAGCTGTATTGCTTGGTTCCCACGTTAAGGATGATACAAAACGGACCATGCGGGTTTTCCGCTTCAAGAACCATGAAGGAGTTTCGCTCGGGAAAATAAAATCCAAAAGTCGCATCTCGACCGTAATAGCCTTTTGTGCTTTTGAATCCAAACTTTCTCTCACAATCGTGGAGGTTTTCTTCGGGCAAAAGAAAGAACTTCAATGCATTGAGCATTGAAGTCTTACCCTTATTATTATCGCCGAGCAAGGCTGTGTGTTGGTCGATACGAACCTTCGTATAGCAGTATGCCCCGCTATTTATCAAAACGATCTGCTTCATTTTAAAGGTTTCGTGAAACATAGATTCAATGCTCATGGCCGCTCCCCAAATACTACTGACCCAAGTAGGTTTCTTGCTCAAGTACTTTGCTAGTCTCACGCATAAACTGGATCAATTGATCTGTTTCAGGTGATAACCCCTGATATTTAATTACCTCTTGGCGTTGCTGATCAGTCAACGCGTACTTTGACTGAGCCAGGCGCTCTCTCACGTCAGGCGGCACAAGGAATACGGGGGGCTTGTCGTGCAGCAAGGTGGTCAAGGAAGCGAACATCCGTAGCCCCCCAATGTCCACATCAAACAAGCAATACAGCCTATCGAACTGACCTAACATTTTTGCATTCAGCCTGTTAGTCACCTGGTTGCCCGAACCGGAAATCAACTCAATATCACTAGCAGTAACAGCCAAAATTTCAGCAATGAATGGCAGCGTTTCATCGACTCGAAGGAAGTTCTCCAGATTCTCGACAATAACTCCCACCTTGCCCAACACGCGCGGCAGCACCCAAGACCCAGCCTCAGTCACCGCAACAGCCGGATGCCGGTGCTGAAAAGAGCGAAACATCAGTAGCGACTCGGAGACACCAATTCGATGACTGTTGCCGTCTATAGCAGCACCGACTCGCCCCCCAACATCAGAAGGCCTGAACCTCATCAAGAGCTCATCGAATGCAGCCGAAAGAAGCACTTCGACGTGATAACTATTTTTTTTAAGCTTCTTGGAAAAAAATATTCGACTGATATCTGCACGTGCCACGCCAGCAGCCAAAAGCTTGGCAATCAGTGCATCAAAATTGATGGGCTGCCTAGATTGAATCTTGTCAAGGTAGCGATAAATGACAGATGACATTGGACTTCCTTGTAGAGCTGTAAACATTCAAGAAGTTACGGCCGGGCTCAATGAAAAACGCCCTCCTTCGTGAGGATGCATCCGCTTGGCCTCCCGCTCCATTCTGATCAAGCGCCCGTACTGCTGCGATCAAGCGGCCACTCCGCACTATGCAAGCCTTTGATTGAGTTCGGCAATCACGATATGTAATCTTTAGCGACTCATCTAGAGTGTTTACCTGTACAGGTAAAGTTTTCGAACAGATGGAGGGACCATGAAACGCAAGCAGTCGATCGAGTCCATACGTTGGGATCTAGCACTGCGCTATCGTCTGATCGAGACAGTGGTCTGGTGGGAAGGCCGCCTGACCACCAATCACCTGATGCAGAGCTTCGGCATCAGCCGTCAACAAGCGTCGAAGGACATCAACACCTACATCAACGAACATGCGCCGAAGAACCTCGAATATGACAAGCATTTGAAGGGATACGTCCCAAGCCGCCGCTTCCAACCGCTGTTCATCGATGACAGCGCCAGTGCCTATCTGCACCTTCTCAACCAGAACCATGAGCGCGCCCCACACATCGAGGGTCTGGCACTTGCTTATGCACACACAGAGGTATTAGCAGTGCCGGATCGCTCGGTACGGCCGGAAGTGCTGCGTCCGCTGCTAAAAGCCTGCCGGGATGGTCTGCGCCTGGAGTGCGAGTATGTGTCCTTCACCAGCCCCGGTGGCGAAACTCGCCTGATCGCCCCGCACACCTTGGTTTACACCGGAATGCGCTGGCACGTGCGGGCCTATTGCGAGAAGAATCGGGATTATCGCGACTTCGTTCTGAGCCGATTCCGCGGCATACCGGATCTGATGGATGATCCTACAGACCACGGCCGCGAGAGTGATCCGGGCTGGACCACCTTGCTGCAGGTGATCATCGAACCCGACTCGCGTCTGAAACCGGAACAACGCGCCATCATCGAGGCCGACTACGGCATGCGGGATGGCCGACTGCCAATCGAAACCCGTGGCTCACTAGTGCAATACGTGCTGCAGCGCTATCAGATCGACCCAACCAAAGTGCATGCCAAGGCGACAGCGCAGCAGATTGTCGTCGCCAACCTGGATGAGCTGCAGCCTTGGCTGTACCACTGAGCAAAGGTAAATACGTGGTCACGCCGCCGATTCTCTACACCCTGCACATCTAACTGGAGCAGATGCAACTCAATCCGTCGATCTGGAGGCGCATCCGCGTCAGCGGCGATTGTACCCCGGGGGAGTTGCTCTGTTAGATCCTCTCACATGTCGGCCTGATCCAGATTGGAAAACCCGCGCCCCTTGCAAGCGAGATCCCGATGCAGCTGCAATCTACCGAGATAGCCTCATGACCGAGTTGACCATTGTCGATATTTACTGGACCGAACGGACCAAGCTCCAATATGACGCCCAAAAGCAGACGTACATCCCTCCTGGGAACGGCGATATGGATGGAAACGGGTTCTATTGCGTCTATGGGCGCCATCCCGTTTACGGCCCTGACGTGCTTCTGTACATCGGCGAAACGAAGGAGACGGAGAGTGGCCGGTCCTTTCGAGATCGGCTAGGTGAACACCTAAAAGGGCGATTTTGGTACCACGCCAACCTGTCCGTCGCACTTGGCACCCCAGACTGCAACCAGAAACTCATGCCACAAGAAATCCGTTTCGTAGAGTCGATCTTAGTCGCTGCTCACAAACCAGCTCTGAACCGCGTGCATATCGACTGCGCAATGGAAGGTTCTGAGCGCTTTCTGGTCAGGAATTGGGACTTTCCTGACGCACTTCAGCATGAGTGTTCGGGCTACTACTGGCGGCAGTAACAGCATAGCCAGACTGTTTGATCTGGCCCAAGTATCGACAGCGCAACATCATCGAGCGCATGTTTGGCTGGGAGAAGGAGAACCGCCGGATCGTGACACGCTTGGACAAGCTCGCGAAAAGCTATGCAGCTAGGGTATCGCTGGCTTGTTCCATGCGGTTTTTGCGACACCTCTTCTCGTACGGAGCCTATGAGCCCCTGACCTGCGAGCCCAAGGGCAACAATCAACAGCGCGACCATCTGCTTGATAGATTCGGCTCCGATTCGTTTTAGGGGGCGGAGCTGAAAAAGCACCGTCCATCGGAATCCAGTCCACACAGCGTTCCAACTGGTATTCCAAGCAAGTTGACCAAACATTTTGTTTACCAGCCAAAACAACTAGATACCGCCTTGTTTCAAATTACCCCGGCAATTCCAAGCATCAACAAAACCCGCCTAGCGCGGGTTTTGTTGTTTTTAGGGTTTGGAAAACCCGACAGGATGAACCTTCAGAATTTTCCTTCAAGCTACCGCGCCATTGATGAACTGGCGCAATCCGCGCCACAACGCTAACTTCCCACAGTCGCTGCTCATCAGCGACCGGCTTTGACAGGCCGAAAAGTGTAACCTTTCACACCCCTTGATAAGACGGCATGCTTGACGCACTCCGCCTCGTTCATGGCGGCTGTGCGTGGGGCATCTTCGGGTGCGCCGGGTTCCTACACTTCCGGTCTGTCAACCCGCGTACAGCTGCCACCCATTCCTGTTTGACAGCAGGGGGCGGCAGCTCCTTAAACAGTGTGGGAGCTTAATCATGAAAAAGATCACCCCCAATCCCCCCTCCGCAACCCTCTTCACTATCGCTCCGGACGTCACCTCCGAAGCCCTACTAATCCAAGCCAGCGAAACCCTCGCCTCGCTCAACGCCATGACCACCGACCTGGCTTTCGAACTCGAAGGCGCCCACCGTCACAAGCTGCTGGCCACCCAACAACTGGTCGTGCTGGGCGAACTGCTGGTCGAGCGAGTGCTGGTCCTCACCCAAGACACACAAACATTCCAGTAACAAAAAGGCCGAGACGCGTTCAGCGACTCGGCCTTTGTTTGTGCGTCTGGAATCCCGCCACACTTGCGATTACCCTGCTCTCCTCTATCAGACAACCGGAAGTCCGATACCCGTGCTCAAGCCCCTCGCCGTTCTCACCCTCGCCTGCGCCCCTGTGCTCGCAACCGCCGCCGACCTGGCCGGTGTCTGGACGGGTACCCTGGGTAAATCCGCGATCACCGCGTGTTTCAACGGTGCCCACGGTGCGAATGGAAGTTACTACTACCAACGTATTCTCACGCCCATTCAGCTGACCCAGGCCAATGCCAGTGAGCCGTGGGTGGAAGACGGACAAACGGGTTTCTGGCAGTTGGACGATCCGCAGGGCGACAGGTTGACCGGCACCTGGAGCAAAGCCTTGGGCGGTAAAAGCCTGGCGTTGGTGCTCAACCGTGCAGACTCCGATGGGTGCGCCAGCGACACCTACAACAACGCGCTTGAAGCCCTGCCGCCTGCGGTAAAAGTCGAGAGGAAGACCTTCGCCGAGCACGCCTATCAAGTGAAGACCCAAGGTGGGCAGGTCATCCTGAAACTGGAAGGCGACGGGGCGGCCCTCGACAAGATCAATCGCGACCTCGCACGCCTGGCGATCAACCCGCAAGGCCAGGCCGAGTTCTACCGAGAACGGCGCAATTCACTGGACCAGAGCGGCGGCACCGCGACCAGCGAGATCACAGTGGAACCGTTCTACTGGTCATCGCACTGGATCACCGTGCGTTTCTATCGCTGGTCGGCAGGCTACGGGCGCGGGGGTATCAGTTGGGGTCTGCACAGTTGGAACCTGCAAACCGGCGAAAAGGTCGATCCCTGGACGTGGCTGGGCGGCCATGAGCAATGGGACACGCCCTATTCGGGCCAGGTCAAACTGCCGGCCGCTTTCAGCACCTGGTTGGCCAAGCAGACCACCACGGACGAAGGATGCCCAGCCGTGACCAGCTATTCCTCGTTCGACTTGAGCTTCAACACCCAAGGGCTGCAACTGTCGACACCCGCTCAGGGCGATGGCTGCGATAACGAGCTGAGCTTCACTTGGGAGCAACTGCAGCCCGTGCTGAGCCCGCAAGGTCAAGCCGCACTGCCTAGCTTGATGGCTCCCTGATCGACCTTACAAAAATCCAACATCCATTCACGAAATATTCAGAAACACCAACGGATACTAGCCCATTGCAATGACCGTTCCCCCGGACGGTCCTCCTGCCTTGGTAGCCCCATTCATGACGCGTCCCGCCCCCCTGCTGCTCCTGCTTGCTGGTCTGTTGTTCTTCTTTGCCCTGGGTAACCATGAGCTGCAAGGCTCCACCGAGGCCCGCGTCGCCGGGATCGCCATGGCCATGCACCTGGACAATAACTGGGTGGTGCCCCAGTTGTTTCGGGAGCCCTTCCTGGAAAAGCCGCCCCTGAGCCTGTGGATCGACGCCGGGGCGATTCGCCTCTTCGGCGGCACCACCTGGGCTGTGCGCCTGGCGTCGGCGTTTGCCGGATTGTTGAGCGTGATGCTGCTCTACGCCATGCTGCGAAGGTTTGGGCGGTCGCAAACACTGGCGTTCAGCGCGGCCTTGATCCTGGCAACCATGGCCAGCTACTGGAGCAATGTACGCGGCGTGGGTGAGGACTCACTGCTCACCCTCGGCGTGACCGCTGCGCTGCTGGCGTTCTATCAGGCCGTGCGGCCAGATCGTCAAGGCTCCAGCGTAGGCGCATGGGCACTGTTTACGGCGGGGATGGTGATCGCCACCCTCAGTAAAGGCGTGCTGGGGTTGGCGATGCCGGGCATTGTGATTTTTGTGTACCTGGCCAGCACCAGCCTGATGGACAAGCGCCTGCACATTGGCGACTGGCTCAAGCCGGCACTGTTGACCCTGTTGGCGTTGGTGCCGCTGATCATCTGGCTGGGCTTCCTGTACCAACGCGGCGGGATGCAGGCGGTGGCCGAAGTGCTGTTGACCAACAGCGTCGGGCGGTTCAGCGGCTCATTTGTCGAGGCCGGGCATTACGAGCCGTTCTACTACTACATCGCCAAGTTGCCCGAAGCCTTCCTGCCCTGGAATATCCTGGTGTACCTGGGCCTGTGGCATTTCCGTAAAAGCCTGGTGCGCAACCGCTACCACCTGTTCTTCAGCGTCTGGCTGGTGGCGCAGTTCACCCTGCTCACCCTGGCGTCGAGCAAACGCACTGTGTACCTGATGGCACTCACGCCCGCCGCCGCCGTGCTGGCCGCGGAATATGCACGGGCACTGCTGGACTGGCTGAAGGCCCACAAACCCGCATTGCACAAGCACCACAGACCCGTAGTGGGCGGTGTGTTCACCCTGGCCGTGGGTTGCTACCTGATCGCGGCCTTCTGGTTTGCGCCCAAGGCCGACGTGCGTCACTCGTTCGTACCGGTGATCAGCCAAGTCCAGGCATTGAAAGATGAAGGCAGGGAAGTGGTGCTGTTCCGGCCCAACGAACGCATCGCCGGGGCCAGCGTGTTCTACCTGCAGGCCTACTTGCCGATCCTGCAAACGGAAGCGCAGCTGCACAGTTACCTCAGTGCAAAGCCCGGCAACGTTGCGTTGCTGGACCCTACCGACGACCTGGTTACCCCGGTGAAGGTGTTCAAGCAGATGTCGATCAATCGCCAGCCTTACGCCTTCGTGGAGCAGTAAGGCTGGCGCAGGGCATCAGTGCTTGGTGACCTTGTCCAGGTAACCCATGGCAAATGCCGAGACCACGAAGGTCATGTGGATGATCACGTACCACATCAAGTGCTGCGGATCGACGTTCTTGGCGTCCATGAAGATGCGCAGCAAGTGGATGGACGAAATCGCCACGATGGAGGCCGCCACTTTCATCTTCAACGACGAAGAGTCCATGGTGCCCAGCCAGTTGAGCTTCTCTTTGTTGTCATCGATATCCAGCTGCGAGACGAAGTTCTCGTAGCCGGAGATCATCACCATCACCAGCAAGCCACCGACCAGGGCCATGTCGATCAACGACAGCAGCACCAGGATCAGCTCGGACTCGGCCATCGAGAACACACTCGGCAGCAGGTGAATCACTTCCTGGAAGAATTTCAGCGCCAGCGCCAGCAACCCCAGGGACAAGCCGAAATAGATCGGCGCCAGCAGCCAGCGCGAGGCGTACATAGCATTTTCGATAAAGCGTTCCATTGGATCTCACACAGCTTGGCTAGAAATGGCGGCGAGTATACCAGCCGCTACAAGTCACCTGTAACCACGAGAAAACTGACGTGGGCGGCATCTGTAAGGGAATTTTTCTGCTAGTGTCGAGCCCAATAAATCGGCTCGATGACGTCGAACAGGAAAAACTCAGATGATGGATGTGCGATCCCCCTTGGCCAGTATCGGCCTGTGCGCGGCATTGCTGCTGGCCGGCGGCTGCTCCCCCAGCGACGAGCAGAAGCAGACCACCCTCGAAGAGAAAAGCGCCAAGTTCGAACAGTCCCTCGACAGCATCCAGGACCCCAAGCTGCGCGACGCCGTCGCCGACCTGGGCGGTTCGCTGCTATTACTGGAGCGGGCGCGGGTCAAGCTCGCCACCAAACCCATCGAAGCCGAATACGGCGAGGACACCCTGGCCTTGCTCAAGCATTACCCCACGCCCCAAGCGCTGGTGGACACCTACATCAATGGCCTGTTCGTGCTGCGCAAGACCTCCCATTCCGACTACCTGACCGATTTGCAGCCGGTGTTCCCGTTCAACTTCAACATCCCGGACCAGTTCCCCTTCCCCCACGGCCTGGAATGGCAGTCGGTGACCTTGAGCAACAACAAGGTCATCCCCTTCCAGCCAGAATGGTCGGAAACCGATCCCGGCATTCAGCTGAGCCCCAGCAGTTCCAACCTCACCAACCCCGACGACCTGACGGTGACCTACCCGTTCTTCGATGGCATCGAGACGGAAAACAAGAGCCAGCCACAGCCCGTCAGCCTCAAGGGCACAGTCGAAGTGATCGCGCCGGGCAAGGTGTTGACGTTTGACCTGTCGAAAAAGGACGTCGGCCACACGCGCACCGAAGGCAATATCAGCCTCAAGCTGCTGCTCCTGGAGAAAAATTACGCCGAGATCGAGCTGACCAACAGCCAACCGCTGGCACCCGAAATCGGCGACGAGTCGCCCAACCCGCTATTAGTGCAAGCGCGGGACACCACCGGGCAATTCCTTACGCGCTCGGGCTCGATCAATGAAAGCAGCGCACAGGTGGCGTTCTACGAGAAACAGCTGGCCGAGATGCAAAAGCAGAAGGCCTGGTCGGAGGCGTTCGAGAAACAGCTGACCGATGAGCAAAAAGCCTTCGAACACAAGCAGAGCAGCCATTACGCCAAAGTGTATTTCAATGGCTTGATCGACAACCTGCAGGTCAACGTACTGGATTTCTCCACCGCGACCCTCACCCGCAAAGACCTCGACCTGCCGGTACTGCGCTTCGACAAGAACAGCCTGCAGAAGACCGTACAAGCGCTGCCCATGCCGGTCACCGTGTATGACGACGGCGCCGCCAGCTGGCTCAAAGACGCGAGCATGACCGAGGACCAACTGAAAAACAGCGTCACCATCAGCCAGTCGGTCGAAGATGCCAGCGCCGCGCACATCGCGTTCGATCACCCCTTCACCTTCAATGACGACCTGGTGGGCAGCGAGCGCAACAGCAGCGAATCCCCCGTGACCTTCTTCACTGCCGATGAAAAAGGCCAGCGCGGCGAGCCGATCGAATTGCCGACCGAGGCCTTTGAACTGAACCCGGCGCGCGGCACCCTTACCTACGACCTGAACCTGTTCCCGGAAAACCCGGCCTATGTCGTGGGTTCGATTCCACTGTTCCTGGCGACCATCGAGAAAGCCGAGATAGACGTGACCCAGCTGCCCAAAGGGCTGACCCTCAAGGACAACGCGCTGATCGTCGACCAGAAGGAATTCCCCGCTGACGGCTGGCGCTTCTACGCCAAGGACGCCAGAGGCAACTACCTCAAGGAAATCCTCGGCGTGAGCCACCGCGCCGAGGAGTACGGCACGGCGATGTTTGACGTGCATTACTTCTACGGCCAGCCGACGACCCTGGAAAGCTACCAGCGCACCGACCTGACTACCGTGCAATACGGTTTCGAGGTCAAGCTGGACAAACCCGAGAACAAATAACCGGCGCCTACAGGGCCAACCGGTCATGCCCGCCGTTGAGCTGGCGCAGATGGGCCTGCATGTGCAGGCACCAGATCTGTGGGTCGCCCGCCAGCTCATAGCCGTGCAGGGTCAGGCTGTCCACGATGGATTCCAGAATATTTTCCGCGGCGAATGGCCCTGGAAACGGGCCTTGGGACTTGATGGTGGATGGCTGTTCGCCGGTCATTCCGGCGGCAAACAACAAGGTCCACATCCCGTTATCCCCCGCTAGAGGGCGAATGGAACATTCGATACGGGTGACCAGGCCAAAGCACTGGCGGGTAAGGCAGAGGTTGCGCGGCATGGCGGCGACCCTCGGTAGATCGGTGTTCAACCTGCGCCTGGGCGAGGCTGTTTCTATCCAGCGACTCCTGTGGATATCCCTTGATCACAGAATAGAATAAAACCAAGACAAACCAAGGTTGTAGGGACCAACGGGCATTGGCCCCCGATTTACCAGTCAATTTAATGACATCCCCCCGGTAGGAGCCGGGTTGCCGGCTCCAGGGGGTGTGTCAGGTCGGCTTGGCTTCCGCCAGCGCCTGCTGTGCCAGTTCCTTCTCGGCCTCCTTCAAGTCTTCTTCGCTGATCATCTCGGCAATCGCGCGCAACCGCTCGACCACCCGCGCATTCACCGAGCCCTCAGGAAATTGCCCCTCGGCGTCCGGCTCACCAGCAGGCTCGCCCACCAGCAGGCTCAACGCCTCATCCGCCTGGCGCACGGCATAGATATGGAACTGCCCGGCGCGTACGGCCTGCAAGACCTTCTCATCGAGCATCAACGTGGCAACGTTGGCTTGTGGAATGATCGCGCCCTGCTCGCCGGTCAGACCGCGGGCTTCACAGAGGCGGAAGAAACCTTCGATCTTCTCGTTGACCCCACCCACCGCCTGCACTTCACCAAACTGGTTGATCGAGCCGGTGATGGCAAAGCACTGCTTGAGCGGTGTTTTCGACAAGGCCGAGATCAAGGTGCACGCCTCGCCCAGGGAGGCACTGTCGCCGTCCACGTAGCCGTAGGACTGCTCCAACGCGATGCTCGCGGAGATCGCCAGCGGGAATTCCTGGGCATAACGGCTGCCCAGGTAACCGGTGAGGATCATCACGCCCTTGGAGTGGATCGGCTGGCCAAGGTTGACCTCACGCTCGATGTCGACAATACCGCTGCCGCCGGGGTACACCGTGGCGGAAATCCGCGCCGGCACGCCGAAGGCGGAGTCGCCCACTTCCAGTACCGTCAGGCCGTTGCACTTGCCCACCGCTGCACCGGCCGTGTCGATCAGGATGACACCGGCAAGCATGTCATCGAGAATCCGCGCGGACACCCGCCCGGTGCGCGTGGCCTTGGCCTTGAGTGCACGCTCGATGTGACCGGCGTCGGTCATCTCGTCACCCGCCAGGTGACGAATGAAGTCCGCCTCGCTGACCAGTTGGAACAAGTCCCCAATGCGCGCCGACAAGCGCCCCTGGTGCTCGGCCAGGCGTGCGCTGTAAGTGGCCAACCGCGCCACCGCGTCCGAGGTCAGCGGCGCCATGCCTTCTTCCGACGTGCGGGTTTTGAGCAACTGCGCGAACTGCTCCAGGCTTTCGTCGACCATCGGGATGTCTTCATCGAAGTCCACCAGCACCCGGAACATTTCCTGGAAGTCCGGATCGGCGTCCTGCAACGCGTAGTACAGCTGACGCGAACCGATGATGATCACCTTGACCTGCAGCGGGATCATCTGCGGGTTGAGGGTCACGGTCGCCAAGCGGCCCAGCTCGCCCAGCGGCGATTCCATTTTCAGCTTGCGCGATTGCAGGGAACGCTTGAGGGCGTCCCATACGAACGGCTCGCTGAGCATTTTCTCGGCTTCCAGAATCAGGAAACCACCGTTGGCACGGTGCAGGGCGCCCGGGCGCAACTGGCGATAGGTGGTGTAGAGCGCGCCCTGGTCGGTGCTGTATTCGATCCGTCCGAACAGGTTGTCGTAGGTCGGGTGCGGTTCAAACACTACCGGTGCGCCACCGTTGACCGCATGGCCCACCACCAGGCTTGGGCAATATTGCTCCTCGAGCAGCTTGCGCGCCTGGGCGTCGGTCTTGGCGTCGTCGACCAGTTGCTCGACCACCGTCTTGAGCAAGTACACCTGCATGGCCTGCAGGTAACCGCAGACGGCGGCATTTTCCGCGTACTTTTCCGACAGCGGCGCAAGCAACGGCTGCAGCGCCAGGGTGATGGTTTCTTCGTTGAACTGACGCAGTTGGTTGTTGGACTCGCGCTTCCACTGCGGCAGGCTCGCCAGCTCTTCATTGAGGCGTTCTTCGAGCTCGGAAATATCCGAGTGGAAGCGCTCGCGGTCAACGTCCGGCAACTGCGAGAACTCGGCCTCGTCCAGCGCCTTGCCGTCGAGCATCGGCGTGAACGCGATGTTGGAGCTGTCACGGTAAAGCGCCACATCCTTTTCCAGGGCCAGGCGTTCGATCACGTCCAGGGCCTTGTCGTAGCGCTGGTTGAACGCCCGGTCGATGGCGCTTTTGCGCTGTTGATACGTCGGGTGCTCGAAGACTGCGGGGAAGGTGGCCACCAGGTTGTCGACCAACCCGTTGATATCGGCAATGAACGCCGCCGCCGCACCGCCCGGCAATTCCAGGGCACGGGGTTCGCGAGGCTCATCGAAATTGTTCACGTAGACCCAGTCTGCCGGGGTCTGCAGGCGCTTGCCTTCGGCCTTCAGGTAGCGTTTGACGAACGAAAAGCGGCCGGTGCCCGGCTCGCCCATCACAAATACGTTGTAACCGGGGCGTGGCATGGCCACACCGAACTGCAAGGCTTCAACCGCACGTTCCTGGCCAAGCACACCGCGAAAGGGCTCCAAATCATTGGTGGTCGAGAAGCTGAACTGTTCAGCGGAGAAAGGGCGAGTCAGCGCTTCGGGCGCTAGACGCAAGCTGGCAGCAACAGGATCAGGCATCGGGCTTCCTTACATCAGGCGGGGCAGATGACGGCATTCTGGCTCCCGGTTATGCACCCTGGCAAGGCGCGCTTGTGGGAAAGCTTAGACAGGAGAGGCGTCCTACAAAAAAATCGCGATAACGCTGATTGTTTTATAAAAACACACGGAACCCTTGGAACATGCCTAAACTCCAAACTGCGCGGGTTGGACTAATAACCGATCCCTAGGGCGCTATGAAGTGCCTGAACCCTTGTCCATTGGTTTGCACACAAAGAGAACAAAGCTATGAAACGGATCCTTCTCGGTACTCTCTTCACCGTCGTCTCCCTCAATGCAATGGCAGAAGCACCAGGTGGCCCGAACTGTGGTTGGGGCAACATGTTGTTCGAAGGCCAGCGCGGTACTCCAGCTCACTTCCTGGCCTCCACCACCAACGGCACCTCGGGTAACGCCACCTTCGGCATGACCTCGGGCACCAACGGTTGCAGCACCAACAGCGCCCTGACCTACGGCGGCAAGTCTTGGATTGCCATGAATGGCATGATGAACGAGCTGTCCGAAGACATGGCCAAGGGTAACGGCGAAGCGCTGACTACCTACGCCGTGGTACTGGGTGTTGCACCAGAAGATCGTGAGCACTTCGCTGCCGTGACCCACGAGCACTTCCAGCAGATCTTCAGCAAGGCTGACGTGACCGCTGATGACGTGCACAACAACACCATTGCTGTACTGAAAAGTGATGCCCGTCTGGCGAAATACGCTACCCAGGCTTAAGCTCGACCAGCCCGCGCCTTCCAAGGCGCGGGTTTTATTTTTGGACCCGCCTCCTCCTTGGGTCTTTATTATTTCCGACTTAAGTTGCCCCTATGCTCAAACGCTTTGCCTGGATGGCACTCTTTGCCTGCGCCCCGCTGTACGCGGCCCCGCATCTTGATGATCAACGTTTGCAGCAACTGGCCAACGATCCGTTCTGGCTGTCCCTCGGCCATTACGAAGCCGGCAAGATCAGTGGCTGGCGCAGTTACGTCAGCGACAAGAAGTTCTTCCTCGCAGCCGACGGTGCCCACCACCCGGATGCCGAACTCAAGGCCACCGTTAACGCACTCTATGCGCCGGCCAGCCTGGGTGAAAAACACGCCCAATGCGTTTACCCCGCACGTACCCGCTGGCTCAAGGATCAGTTGCACCTCACTGACCTGCCCACCGTGGACTGCACAGAATTCAAGCAATGGTTCAAGGACGTCGCCCCCCACAGCGCGGTGATGATCTTCCCGGCGGCTTACCTCAACAGCCCGTCCTCGATGTTCGGCCACACCCTGCTGCGCATCGACCAGGCCGACGTGCAAAGCAACAACACCGCCCTGCTCAGCTACGCGATCAACTTCGGCGCCTACATCGAAGGCTCCGACAACAGCATCCTCTACGCCTGGAAAGGCCTGATGGGCGGTTATCCCGGCCTGTTCGCCCTGGTGCCTTACCAGGAGAAGCTGTCGGAATACCGCAGCCTCGAGAACCGTGACCTGTGGGAATACCGGCTCAACCTCACGCAAGTCGAGACCGAACGCATGGTCGAGCACGTGTGGGAGCTCAAGCAGATCCAGTTCGACTACTTCTTCTTTGACGAAAACTGCTCGTATCGCCTGCTGGAACTGCTGCAAGTGGCACGTCCTGGCCTGCGCCTGACCGAACAATTCCCTCTCACAGCCATCCCGACCGACACGGTCAAGGCCGTGAAAGACGCCGGCCTGGTGGAGAAAATCGACTACCGGCCCTCCCGTGAACGCGAGTTGCTGGAGCGCGCCAAGCCGCTGGACAGCGACGAGCAGCAATGGGTATTGAAGGTCAGCGACGACCAGAAGCAATTGCAGGAGCCGGCCTTCAAAGCCCTGCCCCGCGAACGCCAGGCCCTGATCATCGACGCCGCCTACCGCCTCGGCCGCTACCGCGCCAACGGCCTGGAACGCGACACCGCACGCTCCCAGCGCAGCTTCGAATTGCTGCGCGCAATCAACCAGAACCCAGCGCCCGACCTCAAGATCACGCCCCCTGGCCTACCGGAAAACGGCCATGAATCGCGCACCTGGCAAGCCGGGATCGGCACCCGGGGCGACAAGGCCTTCGGTGAGTACGGCCTGCGCATGGCCTACCACGACCTCAACGACAACGCCGAAGGCTTCCCCCTCGGCGCGCAGATCGAAATCCTGCAGATGAAACTGCGCCAGTACGAAGGCAACCATTGGCAACTGCAGCAACTGGACCTGGCCACCATCCGCTCCCTGACCCCACGCAACGCTCTGTTGCAGCCGTGGTCCTGGCAAGTCACCGGCGGCCTTGAGCGGGTACCCGGCAAACACGACGATGAAACCCTGGTCGCCCACGTCAACGGCGGCGCCGGCGGCACCTGGCAACTGCGCGACGACATGCTCGGCTTCGCCCTCGGCACCGTGCGCGTGGAACACAACAACGACTTCAACGAAGCCATTTCCCCGGCGGCAGGGTTCAATACGGGCGTGCTGTGGAAAAACCCACTGGGTAACCTGAGCCTGGAAGCCAAGGGCGACTTCTTCACCAACGGCGAAGTGCGCCGCAGCATCAGCCTGAACCAGCAGTGGGAATTGTCCCGCAACCTGGGCCTGCGCCTGAGTGCACAGCGCGAGTACAGCCATTTGTCGACGCCGGTGAATGAAGTGATGCTCGAAGTGAAGTGGTATCACTACTGATCTGTAGGACCTGGCGAACATCCAATGTGGGAGCGGGCTTGCTCGCGAAAGCAGAGTGTCAGTCACTGGAAACGTGGCTGATACACCGCTTTCGCGGGCAAGCCCGCTCCCACATTGGCTTATGTGTCTGGCCAATGTATGCACAACACCTTTCTCACCTCCCTTTCACATCCCTCCAACGAATCCCCTTCTAGACTCTCCGTATCAGCCGTGAAACGGCCAGGGAGTACGCCATGTGGCGGTATGCGGTAATGCTGTGTGCGGTGGTGGGGTTGGCGGGTTGCCAATCGACTCATCAGGAGTTGCTGGCCAAAGGGTACCCTCCGGCGTTTGCCGACGGTTTTGACGATGGCTGCAGCAGTGGTCGCCAGGCGGCCGGGGTGATTACCGGGGAGTTTCGCAAGAACGTGCCGCGTTACCTGAAGGACCGGCCATACGCCGAAGGCTGGGAAGATGGCTTTCGCCAGTGCAAGGCGATGCGCGAGAACGAGGAACTGCGGGACTATAAGCAGCGCCACTGGGATGACCGGGATCGCGAATGGCAACAGGAGAAAGACCGTGACGCCGCCCGGGCCTATCGCTCGCAATAGGTCGCTTTCAGACATCCATCGAAACTAAAGCACGGCGAACATGGCCCAAACTCCATAGAGGGAGAATGTCATGAGCCGAGCTTTTGTTAACGAGGACAACGCCGCCGCCCAGGCCGACCAGCCGGTAGAGCGTCAGGTCAGCGAGCAACCCAATCGCCTCACCGCGCAAGGCTTGGCGCAGTTGCAGGCCAAGGTTGCGCAGCTACAGAGCGAGTACAGTGCCGAATCCGCCAGGGGCGAACAGGCCGATAAACAACGCCAGGCCGATCTTGAACGGGATTTGCGTTACTTCAATCAGCGGGTGCAAAGCGCCCAAGTCGTGGCGCCGGCCACCTCCACCGACAAGGTGCAGATCGGCAGTTGGGTGACCTTCGCCAATGAGCAGGACGAGCAGCAGCGCATTCAATTGGTCGGTGAAGACCAGGCCGATGCCGGCGCCGGCTTGATCAACTGGGGCTCTCCCCTGGGCCGTGCCTTGTTGGGCGCCCAAGTCGGCGACGAGGTCCTGTGGCAACGCCCCGTCGGCGATCAGTTGATCGAAGTGCTGCGCATCGAAGCCGAGGCTTAGACGATGCCTTGGGCCAGCATCGCGTCGGCGACTTTCACAAAGCCTGCGATGTTGGCGCCTTTGACGTAGTTGACCCGGCCGTTTTCTTCGCCGTAATGCACGCAGGCATGGTGGATCGATTGCATGATGTGGTGCAGCTTGCTGTCCACTTCACCCGCCGTCCACAGCAGGCGCATGGCGTTCTGCGACATTTCCAGGCCACTCACCGCGACGCCACCGGCATTGGACGCCTTGCCCGGCGCGAACAGAATGCCCGCCTCGATAAAGATATCCACCGCCTCAAGGGTGGTCGGCATGTTGGCGCCCTCGGCCACGCAGACGCAGCCATTGCGCAACAGCGTGCGGGCGGCTTCGGCGTCGAGTTCGTTCTGGGTCGCGCAAGGCAGCGCGATGTCGCAGGCCAGTTCCCACGGGCTTTTGCCCTTGCGGAATTCCAGGCCGAAACGCTCGGCCAGTTCGCTGATGCGGCCGCGCTGCACGTTCTTCAGCTCCAGCAGCGCTGACCATTGCGCTTCGGTCAAGCCGCTTTCGGCGTACAGGGTGCCTTCGGAGTCGGACAGGGAAATGACCTTGCCGCCCAGGTCCATCACTTTGCGTGCGGCGTATTGCGCCACGTTGCCGGAGCCGGACACCGCGACACGCTTGCCTTCTACCCGCTGGTGGTTGCGCTTGAGCATTTCTTCGGCGAAGTACACACAACCGAAACCGGTGGCTTCCGGACGGATCAGGCTGCCGCCATAGGTCATGCCCTTGCCGGTCAACACCGAGGTGAACTGGTTGCTCAGGCGTTTGTACTGGCCGAACAGGAAGCCAATTTCACGGGCGCCCACGCCGATATCGCCGGCCGGCACGTCGACGTCTGCGCCAATGTGGCGGTACAGCTCACTCATGAAGGCCTGGCAGAAGCGCATGACTTCAGCGTCGCTCTTGCCCTTGGGGTCGAAGTCCGAACCGCCTTTGCCGCCGCCCATGGGCAGCGAGGTCAGGGAATTCTTGAAGGTCTGCTCGAAGGCGAGGAATTTCAGCACGCCCAGGTTCACCGACGGGTGGAAACGCAGGCCGCCCTTGTAGGGGCCGATGGCGCTGTTCATCTGGATACGGAAACCGCGATTGACCTGGACCTTGCCGTGATCATCCACCCACGAGACCCGGAATGTAATGGCGCGTTCCGGCTCGCAGATGCGCTCCAGGATGCCCGAGTTCAGGTAGTGGGGGTTGGCTTCAAGGAACGGCCAGAGGCTGCGCAGGACTTCTTCCACGGCCTGGTGGAATTCTGGCTGGTCGGGGTCGCGTTTCTTGAGGCGGGCAAGGAAGGATTCGACGGATTCGATCATGAAATGTCTCGGCAAATTGATTGTTTTTAAATGAGATTGAGCCGGACTTTAGCAATTCATGTCGCACCGCGACAGGGCAAAATGTCGCCTTTGTGAATTTAAATGGTGCATTAGATATAAATAGCACTGTTTTTTTGCCCCTTAACAGGGATTTGAACCCGAGACATGCACCACCCGTGAAACCGCTACCGCAGGCAAGCCAGCTCCCACATTTGACAGCGTGCGCCGCTGCACATCGGTCGAGTGTGGGAGCTGGCTTGCCTGCGATGAAGTCACTTTGGCGCACCTGAATTGCACCCACAAAAAACGGAGCCCGAAGGCTCCGTTCTTTCACGCCACCAACCTGAATCAGGCCAGTTTTTTGTGCCGTACACGGTGCGGCTGGGCCGCTGCATCGCCCAGGCGCTTTTTACGGTCCGCTTCGTACTCGGTGTAGTTACCTTCGAAGAACACCGCTTGCGAGTCGTCCTCGTACGCCAGGATATGCGTCGCGACGCGGTCAAGGAACCACCGATCGTGAGAGATCACAATGGCAGCGCCCGGGAAGTCCAGCAGGGCTTCTTCCAGGGAACGCAGGGTTTCAACGTCGAGGTCGTTGGAAGGTTCGTCGAGCAGCAGGACGTTGCCACCCTCCTTCAGGGTCAAGGCCAGGTGCAAGCGACCGCGCTCACCACCGGACAGGTCCTTGACGAATTTCTGCTGGTCGCCGCCCTTGAAGTTGAAACGCCCCACGTAGGTGCGTGACGGGATTTCATAGTTGCCGATGCGGATCTGGTCGGAACCGTCGGAGATCTGCTGGAACACCGTCTTGCTGCCATCGAGGTCGTCGCGGCTCTGGTCCACACAGGCCAGTTGCACGGTTTCGCCGATCTCGATGCTGCCGGAGTCCGGGGTTTCCTTGCCCATCAGCATGCGGAACAGGGTGGATTTACCCGCACCGTTACCACCGATAACGCCGACGATCGCGCCTTTTGGCATGGAGAACGACAGGTTGTCGATCAGCACGCGGTCGCCATAGCCTTTGGAAACGTTCTTGAACTCGATGACCTTGTCACCCAGGCGCGGGCCGGCCGGGATGTAGATCTCGTTGGTCTCGCTGCGCTTCTGGAATTCCTGCGACTGCATTTCTTCAAAGCGTTGCAGACGTGCCTTGGACTTGGACTGGCGGGCCTTGGCGCCTTTGCGCACCCATTCCAGTTCTTCCTTCATGGCTTTTTCGTGGGCCGATTGCTGCTTGGATTCGGCCGCCAGACGGTCGGACTTGGCTTCCAGCCAACCGGAGTAGTTGCCCTCGTAAGGGATACCGGCGCCACGGTCGAGCTCGAGGATCCAACCCGCAACGTTGTCCAGGAAGTAACGGTCGTGCGTGATCGCAACCACAGTGCCCGGGAAGTCGTGGAGGAAATGTTCCAGCCAGGCGACGGAATCGGCGTCCAAGTGGTTGGTGGGTTCGTCGAGCAGCAGCATGTCGGGGGCCGACAGCAGCAGGCGGCACAGGGCCACACGACGCTTCTCACCACCGGACAGGTGTTCGACCTTGGCATCCCAGGCCGGCAGGCGCAGCGCGTCGGCGGCGACTTCCAGCTGGCGCTCCAGGTTGTGACCGTCGCCGGCCTGCAGGATCGCTTCGAGCTTGGCCTGTTCGGCGGCAAGCTTGTCGAAGTCGGCATCTGGCTCGGCGTAAGCGGCGTAGACCTCATCCAGGCGCGCCTGGGCGTCCTTGATCACGCTGACGGCTTCCTCGACCACTTCACGCACGGTCTTGGCCGGGTCCAATTGAGGCTCTTGCGGCAGGTAGCCGATGTTCAGCTCAGGCATCGGGCGGGCTTCGCCTTCGAACTCGGTGTCGACGCCGGCCATGATTTTCAGCAACGTGGACTTACCCGAACCGTTGAGGCCGAGCACGCCGATCTTGGCGCCAGGGAAGAAGGACAGCGAAATGTTTTTCAGGATTTCCCGCTTCGGAGGGACAACTTTACCCAGCCGATGCATGGTGAAGACGTATTGAGCCAAAATGTGGACCTCATGAAAAAGTGAGAACAGGCCTACGTAGCGTCATGGCGCTGTACATAGCATTGCGAATCCTCAAGGTTAACCTAAGTGGCCGAGCGTATCGAAATCTATCTGTTAGATTAGCCGGCCATCCCCCCCCAGCGGCTTCAGGAAACACCCTTCATGCTCAGCGTCATGTCTGCACTCGGGTTGCTGCTGTTAATGCCGGGCCCCACCAACACGCTGCTGTTGCGCTCGGGCTTGCTCACCGGGTTCAGGCGCGCCTGGCCACTGAGCCTGCTGGAGTGCCTGGCGTACCTGCTGCAGATATCCTTCTGGGGCTACCTGCTCAGCCATCTGGGCGACAGCGCGCCCTGGGGGCTGAAGCTCGTGCAGTTCGCTTCGGTGTGTTATTTGATCAGGACTTCGTACCTGCTGTGGTGCAATCCCGACGAAACACTCAAATCCGCGCCTGAAGCCCGCGTATCCCGGCTCCACTTCTTTTTACTGACGTTGATCAACCCCAAGGGCTTGCTGATCGTCTCGTTTATCGTCCCGATGCAGACATTTGCCGACTTGAGCCTTTATATGCAGTTTGTCGCGCAATTCACGCTGGTGGTGATACCGGTGGGGTGCACCTGGGTGTTGTTCGGTGCTCGCATCAAAAGGGGCGAATACACCTGGTTGACGCCGCACACGATCAACCGCACGGCCTCTGTGGTTATCTGCGTATTTACGCTGGCGATCCTGTCGCGGCTGGCGGGCAGCCTGATCAGCACCGGCGGCGTGCTTTAGTCCCGCCAGGCGGGGCTGGCACTTTGCCACAAGTCAAGGCATGCTAGCCGCCCTCCGGGCGTCCGGCTTATAGTGCACGTCGCGCGCCAGTCCAGCCAAACCGCAGGATCACAGCTTGTCCAAAGTCACGCCGCCAACTCCCCTGCGCGCCGCTCATATAGCGCCGGGAGCGCCCCTGCACGGCACCTTCAAAGGCGCGTTGGCGACGCTTGTCCTCATGCTGCTCGCCTTATTGTTCTGGCAACTGCTCGACCAGCTGCAGCAAAACCAGAAGAATCAACAGCAATACACCATCGACTACAGCGCCGACCTGGCAGAACAAATCAGCCTGAACATGGCCCTGAGCGCAAAAATCGCGCTGAACCTGCTGCCGATGGTCGAGCCGCCGCGCGACAGCGAACAACAGCTGGCATTGATGCGCACCTTGCAACGCTCGCTGCCGGAACTGCGCAGCGTCGCCCTGCTCGCCCCCAGCGGCGCGATGATCAGTGACAGCGCCACTGACAGCCAGGACAGCGCCTTGCTGGAAGAGCTGGCACAGCGCAGCCACGCCCAATCCTATTACCTGAGCAACAGCAACGACGGCACCATCATCTACCTGTTGCTGCACCAGCCCAGCGGCGGCTCGCGCATGTACTGGGTGTTGCGCCTGGCGCCCACTTACCTGGCCAACCTCACCCGCCAGGACGGCCAGGGCCACCGCCCGATGTGGGTCATCGAGAATCGCGTCAACCACCGCGTGATCAGCCGCGACAGCGGCATGCCCGCCCAATGGGCCGGCGCCCTCACCCCGGACGAGCTGAATAAAAGCGTACTGGTCACTCCCCTGAGCAAAAGCGACTGGCAATTGCGCGGGCTGTTCGACCGTACTGCGGTGCTGGAGGAACTGCTGCCGGCGTTTATCGGCAAGTGCCTATTGGGCCTGGCGTTCTCGCTGATCCCGGTGATCGTGCTACTGAACATGCGCCGCCGCCAGCGCCAAGTGCATGAAGGGCGGCGGCGCTACCAGGACATTTTCGAAGGCACCGGCGTGGCCTTGTGCGTGCTTGACCTGTCGGGCCTGAACGCGTTCTTCGACAGGACTCAACTGGAGACCCGCGAGCAACTGCACGCCTGGCTGCAGGACAACCCCGACGAACGCCAGCAACTGCTCAAGGAGTTGCGCATCACCGAGGTCAACCAGGTGGCGGTGCGCCTATTGAACGTAGGCTCCTGCGAAGAAGCATGGGAACGCCTGATCGATGACTGCCCGCGCAACGCCACGTCCATCGGCTACCAGATCCTCGAAGCCGTCCTGACCCAACAGCACCAGTTGGAGCTGGAGATCCAGCTCAAGGACGTGGCCGGCAACGAGCAATACCTGTGGCTGGTGATGCGTTTGCCGGAGCAGCAGGACGATTTCAAGGCCGTGATCCTCAGCATCAGCGATATCACCAGCCGCAAGCTGATCGAACTGTCGCTGGTGGAGCGTGAGAGCTTCTGGTCGGACGTGGTGCGCACCGTGCCCGACCACCTGTACGTGCAGGACGTGATCAGCCAGCGGATGATTTTCAGCAACCACCATTTGGGCCACACCCTCGGCTATAACAAGGCCGAACTGCAGCAAATGGGCGAGTACTTCTGGGAAATCCTGCTGCACCCCGAGGATGGCGAGCATTACCACGACCTGCGCCAGCAGCAACGCCAGGTTGGCTACACCACCCAACTGCAATGCCAGCTGCGTTTCCGCCACCGCAACAACCAATGGCGGCGCTTTGATATCCGCGAGCAAGCCCTGGCCCGCGACAAGACCGCGCAAATCACCCGCATCATCGGCGTGGCCAAGGACATCACCGACCAGATCGAAGCCAGCGAATCCCTGCGCGACAGCGAGCAGCGCTACCGCATGCTCGCTGAAAGCATCAGCGACGTGATCTGCTCCACCGACAGCCAGTTGGTGCTCAACTATATAAGCCCCTCGGTCAACGCCGTGCTGGGCTATGACGTGGACTGGGTGTTCAAGAACGGCTGGCAGTCGATCATCGCCAACCCGCAGCAACTGACCGGCATTTATAGCCTGGTGGAACAAGTCAGCCGCGCATTGGGCGATATCGACGCACTGAACAAACTGCGCGATGAGATTCAAACCCAGCTGTTCCTGTTCGACTGCCTGCGCGCAGACGGTCGCAAGGTGCCGATCGAGCTGCGCATGGTGCTGGTGTGGGACGAACACGGCGCCTTCGAAGGCATCCTTGGCGTGGGCCGCGATATCAGCCAGCAACGCCGCGCCGAGAAAGACCTGCGCATGGCCGCTACGGTATTCGAGCACTCCACTTCGGCGATCCTGATCACCGACCCCGCAGGCTATATCGTGCAGGCCAACGAGGCGTTCAGCCGGGTCAGTGGCTATGCCGTGAGCGATGTACTCGACCAGTTACCGAACATGCTCACCGTCGACGAACAGCAGGAAGCCCATCTGCGCTACGTGCTCAAGCAGTTGCACCAGCACAGCACCTGGGAAGGCGAGGTGTGGCTCAAGCGTCGCAACGGCGAGCATTACCCCGCGTGGGTCGGCATTACCGCCGTGTTCGACGATGAAGGCGACCTGGCCAGCTATGTGTGTTTCTTCAGCGACATCAGCGAGCGCAAGGCCAGCGAGCAGCGCATCCACCGCCTGGCCTACTACGACGCCCTGACCCACCTGCCCAACCGCACGCTGTTCCAGGACCGCCTGCACACCGCGCTGCAGTCCGCCGAACGGCAGAAGTCGTGGGTGGTGTTGATGTTCCTCGACCTCGACCGTTTCAAACCGATCAACGACTCCCTGGGCCACGCCGCCGGCGACCGCATGCTCAAGGAAATGGCCACGCGCCTGCTGGGTTGCGTGGCCGAGGACGACACCGTGGCGCGCATGGGGGGCGACGAGTTCACCTTGCTCCTGCAACCCCGGGTCAGCCGCGAAATGGCACTGAACCGTGCGATTCACGTGGCCGAGCAGATCCTCGCGAGCCTGGTGAAGCCTTTCGTGCTAGAGGGCCGCGAGTTCTTTGTGACCGCCAGTATCGGCATCGCCCTCAGCCCGCAGGACGGCAATGAGCTGAGCCAGCTGATGAAAAACGCCGACACCGCGATGTACCACGCCAAGGAACGCGGCAAGAACAACTTCCAGTTCTACCAGGCGGACATGAACGCCAGTGCCCTGGAACGGCTCGAGCTGGAAAGCGATTTGCGCCATGCCCTGGACCAGAACGAATTCGTGCTCTATTACCAACCGCAGTTCAGCGGCGACGGCAAACGCCTGACCGGCGCCGAAGCCTTGCTGCGCTGGCGTCACCCACGCCGCGGCCTGGTGCCACCGGGCGACTTCATTCCGGTGCTGGAAGAGTTGGGCCTGGTCGTGGACGTGGGCGACTGGGTGATCAGCGAAGCCTGTCGCCAGCTCAAGACCTGGCACCAGAACAAGGTGCGCGTGCCGAAAGTCTCGGTGAACATCTCCGCACGGCAGTTCTCCGACGGCCAGTTGGGCACGCGCATCGCCACCATTCTCAAGGACACCGGCCTGCCGCCGGCATGCCTGGAGCTGGAGCTGACCGAAAGTATCCTGATGCGCGAAGTGAACGAGGCCATGCAGATCCTCGACAGCCTGAAAAACCTGGGCCTGAGCATTGCGGTCGACGACTTTGGCACGGGTTATTCATCGCTCAACTACCTCAAGCAATTCCCCATCGACGTGTTGAAGATCGACCGCACGTTCGTGGATGGCCTGCCCTCCGGCGAACAGGATGCGCAGATCGCCCGCGCCATTATTGCCATGGCCCACAGCCTCAACCTGGCGGTAATCGCCGAGGGTGTGGAAACCCATGAGCAGTTGGACTTCCTGCGCGAACATGGCTGCGATGAAGTGCAGGGCTACCTGTTCGGGCGGCCGATGCCGGCGAATCGGTTCGAAGCGCAGTTCAGTAATGACGCGCTGTTCATGTTCGACTGAAACCCTGCAGTGGAGCCACCGGCCTCATCGCGGGCAAGCCCGGTTCCCACAGGGGAATGCCTTGCCGATGTGGGCGCTGGCTTGCCTGCGATGGCGCCAGCGCAGGCACCGCTTATCCCCAGATGAGCCCCACTTGTCCGCGACATGATGTCCTTTCATATGCCATCTAAAACCCATTGGGTTAGAATGCCCTCCTTTTCTGCCCCCGATCCTTGAGGACCGCCATGTTCAGCCGTGATTTGACTATTGCCAAGTACGACGCCGATCTCTTCGCCGCCATGGAGCAAGAAGCCGTGCGCCAGGAAGAGCACATTGAGCTGATCGCTTCGGAAAACTACACCAGCCCTGCGGTGATGGAGGCTCAAGGTTCGGTTCTGACCAACAAGTACGCCGAAGGCTACCCAGGCAAGCGCTACTACGGTGGTTGCGAGTACGTCGACGTGGTTGAGCAACTGGCCATCGACCGTGCAAAAGAACTGTTCGGCGCCGATTACGCCAACGTCCAGCCACACGCCGGCTCCCAAGCCAACAGCGCCGTGTACCTGGCCCTGCTGCAAGGCGGCGACACCATCCTGGGCATGAGCCTGGCCCACGGCGGTCACCTGACCCACGGCGCCAGCGTTTCCTCCTCCGGCAAGCTGTACAACGCCGTTCAATACGGTATCGATGCCAACGGCCTGATCGACTACGACGAAGTCGAGCGCCTGGCGGTCGAGCACAAGCCAAAAATGATCGTGGCCGGTTTCTCTGCCTACTCGCAGATCCTGGACTTCCCACGCTTTCGCGCTATCGCCGACAAGGTTGGCGCCTACCTGTTCGTCGACATGGCTCACGTAGCAGGCCTGGTCGCTGCTGGCGTCTACCCGAACCCGGTGCCTTACGCTGACGTGGTGACCACCACCACCCACAAGACCCTGCGCGGCCCGCGTGGCGGCCTGATCCTGGCGCGCGCCAACGCCGAGATCGAGAAAAAGCTGAACTCCGCTGTATTCCCGGGCGCCCAAGGTGGCCCGCTGGAGCACGTGATCGCCGCCAAGGCGATCTGCTTCAAGGAAGCGCTGCAGCCTGAGTTCAAGACTTACCAGCAACAAGTGGTGAAAAACGCCCAGACCATGGCCAGCGTGTTTATCGAACGCGGCTTCGACGTGGTATCCGGCGGTACTGAGAACCACCTGTTCCTGCTGTCGCTGATCAAGCAGGACATTTCCGGTAAGGATGCTGACGCTGCCTTGGGCAAAGCCTTCATCACCGTGAACAAGAACTCCGTGCCGAACGACCCACGTTCGCCGTTCGTCACCTCCGGCCTGCGCTTCGGCACCCCGGCTGTGACCACCCGTGGTTTCAAGGAAGCGGAGTGCAAGGAACTGGCTGGCTGGATCTGCGACATCCTGGCAGACCTGAACAACGAAGCCGTGATCGACGCGGTACGTGAGAAGGTCAAGGCCATCTGCAAAAAGCTGCCGGTATACGGCGCTTGATAGCAGTTGCTTGAACAAGAAGCCCGGCGCTAGAGCCGGGCTTTTTTATGCCTGAAAATACTGCGCTTCCACTCTGAAATGAGTGCTGGCTTGCCTGCGAGAGCGGCCTGTCAGCTGGCACATCAGGGGCCGCCCCACCGCAATTGCTGGCAAGCCAGCTCCCACAGTGGGCCGTGTCTCAAGTCAGGGCTGGTAAACCTTGGCAAAGCCTTCGCGAATCTTTTGCTCCGGCAACTCATCGGCAATAAACACGATCACGCTTTCGCGCACCTCGCCTTCGGCCCACTCGGTATCCCAATCGAAGCCGTACAACTTCAGCACGCCCTGGAACACCATGCGCCGGTCCTCCCCAGCAATGTTCAACACGCCCTTATAGCGCAGCAATTGTTTGCCGTGGTCTTCCAGCAGTTCGTTCATGAACGCGCTGAGCCGGTCTATGTCCAACGGCTCTTCGGTACGCAGCACCAGGCTGGAAATACGGTCGATGGACGGCGCGGCACTCACCGGGCGCAGGCTCATGCCAGCGTTGAGGTTGAAGCCGCGTACATCGAGCAATTGCGCCAGGTCGATGTTGCCATGGTCCACCACATGAATCGGTGCACGGCGATTGATGCGGGTGAGGCGTTCGCTGAGCGCGTCAAAGGTGGCGTCATCGACCAGGTCGCGTTTGCTCACCAGCAGGCGGTCGGCAAAGCCGATCTGGGCCTGGGCGATGGTCTGGGTCAGGTGGTGCTCGGCGTGGGCCGCATCCACCAGGGTAATGATGCCGTCGAGGATGTAGCGTTCGCGCAGTTCTTCGTCGATGAAAAAGGTCTGGGCCACCGGCGCCGGGTCAGCCAGGCCAGTGCACTCGATCACCAGGCGGTCGAAGGCGATCTCGCCGCTGTCCAGGCGCTCAAGCAGCAGGTACAGGGCTTTGGTCAGGTCGGTGTGGATGGTGCAGCACACGCAACCGTTGGACAGCGTCATGACTTGCACCGGCTCTGTGCCCAACAGCTGGGTGTCGATACCGGCGTCACTGAATTCGTTTTCGATCACGGCGATTTTAAGGCCGTGCTCGGTCTTGAGCAGGTGGCGCAGCAAGGTGGTCTTGCCGGCGCCGAGGAAGCCGCTGAGGACGGTGACCGGAATGGGAGCGGACAAAAACAGTTCTCCTTATAACGCAAGGAACACAAGACAAATGTGGGAGCGGGCTTGCTCGCGAACGCGGTGTCTGCGTCAGCACCTACAACTGCTGACACACCGCCTTCGCGAGCAAGCCCGCTCCCACCATGGATCACCGCAAGCCCGAGTGCCGGGTTAGCAGCACTTAGGCCCACCCTTGCCGCCGTAACGGGCTTCCTGGCGTTCCCGGAAGAACGCCTTGTAGTCCATCACCGGCTTGTCCGGGTGTTTGGTTTGCATATGCTCGACGTAGGTGTCGTAGTCGGGCATGCCGACCATCAGGCGCGCGGCCTGACCGAGGTATTTACCGAGGCGACTGATGTCATTGAACATGATTGCAATCCTCGATCACGCGTCCGGAACAGCCTGGAATGGGGCTTCTTTATCCGTACGCTCTTTGTTGCCCCAGGCGGCGACGCCAACCTTGAGCGCATAGAACAGGATGCTGAATACCACGAACAGGAACAGCGCCGTCAGCGTTGCGTTGGTATAGGCGTTCCAGATCACGTGCTGCATCTGGTCAATGCTCTTGGCCGGGGCCAGGATCTGACCGTTGGCCAGCGCGTCGCTGTACTTCTTGGCCAGCGACAGGAAGCCGATCGCGGGGTTAGCGTCGAACAGCTTGATGAAGCCCGCCGTGGTGGTGCAGATCAGCAGCCAGACGGCTGGCAGCATGGTCACCCAGATGTAGCGTTGGCGTTTCATTTTGATCAGCACAACGGTAGCGAGCATCAGCGCGATACCGGCCAGCATCTGGTTGGAGATACCGAACAGCGGCCACAAGGTGTTGATACCGCCCAGTGGGTCGATCACGCCCTGGTACAGCAGGTAACCCCACATGGCCACGCAACCGGCAGTCGCGATCAGGTTGGCGGTCCACGACTCGGTGCGTTTCAACGCCGGAACGAAGGAGCCCAGCAGGTCCTGCAGCATGAAGCGACCGGCACGGGTACCGGCGTCGACTGCCGTCAGGATGAACAGCGCTTCGAACAGGATTGCAAAGTGGTACCAGAACGCCATGGTGTTTTCACCCGGCAGTACGCTGTGCAGGATCTGCGCGATCCCCACCGCCAGTGTCGGTGCACCGCCGGCACGCGCCAGGATAGTGGTTTCACCGATGTCATGGGCCACCGCAGACAGCGCCTCAGGCGTGATCGCAAAGCCCCAGCTGCTGACGGTCTGTGCCACGGTGACGACGTCGGTGCCGACAATCGCGGCCGGGCTGTTCATGGCGAAGTACACACCCGGCTCGATCACCGACGCAGCAACCATCGCCATGATGGCCACGAAGGACTCCATCAACATGCCGCCATAACCGATGTAGCGGGCATGGCTTTCATTAGCCAGCAACTTCGGCGTGGTGCCGGAAGAGATCAGCGCGTGGAACCCCGAGACCGCGCCACAGGCGATGGTGATGAACAGGAACGGGAACAGGCCGCCCTTCCACACCGGGCCAGTGCCGTCGATGAACTGGGTCAGTGCCGGCATTTTAAGGTCGGGCATGGTCACCAGGATGCCGATTGCCAGCGCAATGATGGTGCCGATTTTCAGGAACGTGGAGAGGTAGTCACGCGGTGCCAGGATCAGCCACACCGGCAGTACCGCGGCCACGAAGCCGTAGCCGATCAGCATCCAGGTGATCTGGATCCCGGTGAAGGTGAACGCCTTGGCCCAGACCGGGTCAGCAGCGATCTGGCCGCCCAGCCAGATCGAGCCCAGCAGCAACAGCACCCCGATGATCGAGATTTCGCCAATGCGGCCAGGGCGGATGTAGCGCATGTAGATGCCCATGAACATCGCGATCGGGATGGTCGCCATCACCGTGAAGATGCCCCACGGGCTCTCGGCCAACGCTTTGACCACGATCAGCGCCAGCACCGCGAGGATGATGATCATGATCAGGAAGCAGCCGAACAGCGCGATGGTGCCTGGGATACGGCCCATCTCTTCGCGAACCATGTCCCCCAGGGAACGGCCGTTACGACGTGTGGACAGGAACAGGATCATGAAGTCCTGAACCGCACCGGCCAGTACCACGCCGGCAATCAGCCAGAGCGTTCCGGGCAGGTAGCCCATTTGCGCCGCCAGCACCGGGCCGACCAACGGGCCTGCACCGGCAATCGCCGCAAAGTGGTGACCGAAAAGGATGTGTTTGTTGGTCGGCACATAGTCCAGACCGTCATTGTTGAGCACTGCGGGGGTGGCCCGCCGTGGATCGAGTTGCATCACGTTGTTAGCGATGAACAGACTGTAGTAGCGGTACGCAACCAGATAGATGGCCACAGCAGCGACCACAATCCACAAGGCGTTGATCGCCTCGCCGCGGCGCAAGGCCACTACGCCAAGGGCGCACGCTCCTACGATTGCCAGCACCAGCCAGGGTAGGTGGCGTAGCAGGCTATTATTATTTTTCATTTTTATATTCCAGCCAGGGTGGACAGAAAGGACAGCCATCCGGAGTTTAGCGCTACTGGCCTTAAAGGCCACCCCCCTACGTTGGTCTAGAGCCTTGCAGCGGCAAAAAAAACAGAAATACAGGCCCGATGATGGCTCGGGGCTACAATCCTCCTACCCACAGAGGATTTGACCATGAGCGAGCAGCACTCGGATCGCCGTCGTTTTCGCCGTATTGCCTTCGATGCGCGCACGACTATTGCACAAGACGACTGGAATTGGCCGGTGCAACTGGTGGATTTATCGCTCAAGGGCCTACTGGTGCAACGACCCGACGACTGGCGCGGCAATCGCGCGGCGCCCTTCGACGTGGAGATCCGCCTCGACCCAGACGCCCATATAAAGATGCAGGTAAAGCTCGCCCACGACGATCATGGCCAGTTGGGCTTTGTGTGCGTGCATATCGACGTGGACTCGATCAGTCATTTGCGGCGCCTGATCGAGTTGAACCTGGGTGACGAGGAAGAACTGCACCGGGAGATGGCGGCATTGTTAGAGGCCTAACGACCAACGCCTATCAACATAGGGGAGCTGGCACATTGAACAGTGTGCCAGCGGGATCGTTGATTATTCGAAGAGTGCATCCAGGGCCTGTTCCAGGCGCGTCACCCCAATGATCCGAATGCCCGGCGGCGATTCCTTGGGCGCATTGCCCTTAGGCACGATCGCCCGCTTGAAACCATGCTTGGCCGCTTCCTTCAAGCGCTCCTGGCCACTGGGCACCGGGCGGACTTCACCCGACAAACCAACTTCACCGAACACCAGCAGATCATGGGGCAGCGGCCGGTTACGCAGGCTCGACATCACCGCAGCCATCAACGCCAGGTCGGACGCGGTCTCCAGCACCTTGACCCCGCCGACCACGTTGAGGAACACGTCCTGGTCGTGGGTGGGGATGCCGCCGTGACGGTGCAATACCGCCAGCAGCATCGCCAGGCGGTTCTGATCCAGGCCCAGGGTCACGCGGCGCGGGTTGGCCAAATGGCTGTCATCCACCAATGCCTGCACCTCCACCAGCATCGGCCGGGTGCCTTCCCACGTTGCCATCACGACACTGCCCGGGACTTCCTCCTGGGCGCGGGTCAGAAAGATCGCCGATGGGTTGGAGACTTCTTTCAACCCGCGGTCAGTCATGGCGAACACACCCAACTCGTTCACTGCGCCGAAGCGGTTCTTCACCGCCCGTAGCAGGCGCAGGCGTCCGTCGGACTCACCCTCGAAATACAGCACGGTGTCGACCATGTGCTCCAGCACCCGTGGCCCGGCCAGCGCGCCTTCTTTGGTGACATGACCGACCAGGAAGATCGCCGTGCCGCTCTGCTTGGCATAACGCACCAGCAGCGCCGCACTCTCGCGCACTTGGGAGACACCGCCCGGCGCGGACTGCAATTGCTCGGTGAAAATCGTCTGGATCGAGTCGATCACCATCACCTTGGGTTTTTCGATACGGGCCGTGGCAATGATGCTTTCGATGCAGGTTTCGGTCATGACCCGCAACTGGTCCTGGGGCAAACCCAGGCGACGGGCGCGCATGGCGACTTGTTGCTGGGACTCTTCACCGGTGACGTACAGCGCCGGCATGCGGCTGGCGATGCTACAGAGGGTCTGCAACAGGATGGTCGACTTGCCGATACCGGGGTCGCCACCGATCAGGACGACCGAGCCGTCCACCAAGCCGCCGCCCAGCACGCGGTCCAACTCGCCGGAGGCTGTGGAAAAGCGCGGGATTTCTTCGACGCTGACTTCGGCCAGGGTCTTGATCTGCGCCTGCTGCCCCGTCCAACCGGCACGCCCGGTGGGCGCCGCAGCACCGCCACTCTCGATCATGGTTTCAGTCAGGGTGTTCCATGCGCCGCACTCGGTGCACTGGCCAGCCCACTTGGGAAAGGTCGCGCCGCACTCCGTGCAGCCGTACATGCGCTTGGCCTTTGCCATTTGAGAACCTCCAACCGAAAAAACGCGATGATAGCTCAGCGCGACGCCGGGGTCCGGATTTCACCGCTGGCCAATCGTGAAGCACTGTTACCGACCGGGTCTTCGGCATTGAGATCGGCGCCTTTGGCTTTCAACGCATCGAGCAGTTCGACGCGCTTGAACAGCCCGGCGTACATGGCCGCCGTCTGCCCGGCACCGTTGCGCTGGTCGGGGTTGCAGTCGGTCGCCAGCAAGCGTTGGGCGATTTTCAGCTCGCCCTTGAAAATCGCACCCATCAACGCGGTGTTGCCGCGTTTGTCCTGCACGCAGGCGTCGGCCCCGGCACTGAGCAGGCGCTCCACGAACGCGTCCTGGCCGTGGTAGGCGGCGAGGATCAGCGCGGTGTAGCCCTTGTCGTCTTGGGTGTTGAGGCTGTAACCGGAGTCGACGAAGGTGTTGAGCATGTCGACGTCGCCACGGCGGGCGGCGTCGAAATAGTAATCCTGCAGCTGGGCCTTGAGCGCGGCCGGGTCATTGGGGGCAGGCTGCCCGGCCAATGCGTTCAGCGACCAGCAGGCCAGAACAGCCAATATGAAGGTACGCATCATCCAGATCCTCTGCATAGCCCCCCTGCAGGAGCCGGCAAGCGGCTCCTGCAGGGGGCAACGTGGTTAGTCGGTGAGTTTTTCCGCCAGCGCCTTCACACGCGCCAGGTCACCCTTGGCAACCTTGGCCACGCCGGTGCCGTACTCCGGGTCGGCTTTGTAGAGGAACGACAGGATGATGTGCTTGCTCTCGTCATCGGTGGTCGCCAGCGAGCCACCGAAGTTGTCGATCAAGTCCTGACGCTCTTTCTTATTGAAAGAGCGATACAGATCACCGGCCTGCTTGAAGTTCTGCTCGCGCTGGATCTTCGCCTGCTGGGTGCTACCTGACAGGGCCGACTGGCTGTAGCGCGCGGTTTGCGGCTCGTCCCGTGGCAGCAGGCGGCTTGGCTGGTAGTTCACGCCGGTGGTGGTCTTGCCGACGTTCATCGCGCCGTCCTGGTTGCCGTTGTTGACGGCCACCCGTGGGGCATTGATCGGCAGTTGCAGGGCATTGGCGCCCAGGCGGTACATCTGGGTGTCCGCGTAGGAGAACACGCGACCTTGCAGCAGGCGGTCTTCCGACGGTTCGATACCCGGTACCAGGTTGGCCGGGGCCATGGCGACCTGCTCGGTTTCCTGGAACACGTTGGCCGGGTTGCGGTTCAGCACCATCTGCCCGACTTTACGCTCGGGCACATTCGGCCAGATCTTGGTGGCGTCCAGCGGATCGAAGTCGAACTTGGCCAGGTCTTCAGGCTTGAGCACCTGCACGTACAGGTCCCACTTGGGGAAGTCGCCCTTGTTGATATGGGTGACCAGGTCGTTGGTCATGTGGCTGTAGTCACGCCCCTGCACGTCGGTGACCTGCTTGGGATCGAGGTTCTTGATGCCTTGCAGGCTCTTCCAGTGGAACTTGACGTAGTGCACCTCGCCCTTGGCGTTGATCAGCTTGTAGGCATGCACGCCATTGCCGTCCATCTCCCGGTAGCTGGCCGGGGTGCCGGAGTCGGAGTACAGCTCGGTCAGCGTACGCGTGGCCTCGGGTACATGGGAGAAGAAGTCGAAGCGACGGGAATCGTCATCCAGGTTGGTGCGCGGGTCCGGCTTGAAGGCGTGGACCATGTCCGGGAACTTGATGGCATCACGGATGAAAAACGTCGGGAAGTTGTTGCCTACCAGGTCCCAGTTGCCATCGGCGGTGTAGAACTTGGTGGCGAAACCGCGTGGGTCGCGCAGGGTTTCCGGGGAGTGGTTGCCATGGACGACGGCGGAGAAGCGCACGAACACCGGCGTGGATTCGCCTGCCGCGAACACCTTGGCCTTGGTCAGGTCGCTGAGGTTGTCGGTGACGGTGAAGGTGCCGTGTGCCCCGGTACCACGCGCGTGTACCACGCGCTCAGGGATGCGCTCGCGGTCGAAGCGTTGCAGCTTCTGGATCAGTTGCACGTCTTGCAACAACACCGGGCCATTAGCGCCGGCGGTCTGCGAGTTCTGGTTGTCGCCCACCGCAGCGCCATTATCGCGGGTCAGGTTGGCGGCTTGCACCGACAGGGAAAGCAGGCTGGCAGTCACCAGCACCAGCGCGGATCGCGCTGAAACAGGCCTGCGGCTCATTGGATTGTTCATCGAGGTTTCCTCTGGTTTTTTTAGTGCACATTCAGTTGTGCTTGCCAGAGGCTAGTGACCCGGGAGTCAGAAGATAAATAGAAAAGCCGTACCAACCCGATTAATAAATTAATGTGGTAAACCACTGATATCACGGGTATTTCGCGCGCGACTGGTGGCACTTTGCAAACTATTTGCGATTTGATGTGTCGATAAAAACTAACAGTGTTAACAGTTGTGTCAGGCAAGCCTGCTATGAGTGATTTACACTGAGCTCCACCCTTCTCATCTGTAACAAGGAATAACCTATGGGCGTGATCAGTGAGTTCAAGGCCTTCGCGGTCAAAGGTAATGTGGTCGACATGGCCGTCGGTATTATCATCGGCGCAGCCTTCGGCAAAATTGTTTCCTCGTTTGTAGGCGACGTGGTGATGCCGCCGCTCGGTCTGTTGATCGGGGGTGTGGACTTCGGCGACTTGGCGATAACGCTCAAGGCCGCGCAAGGCGATCTGCCCGCGGTTGTGCTGGCGTACGGCAAGTTCATCCAGAGCGTCATCGACTTTGTGATCATCGCGTTCGCGATCTTCATGGGTGTGAAGGCAATCAACCGCTTGAAGCGTGAAGAGGCCGTGGCGCCAAGCCTGCCACCGACGCCGAGCAAGGAAGAAGTGTTGCTGGGTGAGATCCGCGATCTGCTCAAGGCACAGAACGACAAGCCGCTTCAGTAACTGTCGGCTTGAAAAAAAGGCGCCTGCTTGAGGCGCCTTTTTTATTACCAGTAGTTTTCTACTGCAACCTGGCCAGGGCGACGACTCAAGCTCAGATTCATATCGCGCTGCTTGAGCAACTGACGCGTGTCATCGACCATCTGCGGGTTGCCGCAGATCAACACGCGGGAATGTTCCGGGGTCAGTTCAACGCCGGCTGCGCGCTCCAACTCGCCATTTTCGATCAGCGTGGTAATGCGCCCATTCAGCGCGCCGGGATGCTGTTCACGGGTGACGATAGGGACATAGGTCAATTTGTGCGCGTACTCGGCCAGGTACTCGCGCTCGCCCAACGCCTTGATCAATGCCTGATAAGCCAACTCCTTGGCTTCACGTGCGCTGTACACCAGGATGATGCGCTCGAATTTCTCCCAGACCTCGAAGTCCTGCAGGATCGACAAGAACGGCGCCACCCCGGTGCCGGTGCCCAGCATCCACAAGTCACGGCCATCTACGAACCGGTTCAACGTCAGGAATCCGGTGGCCTGGCGTTCCACCATCAGGGTATCGCCCACCCGCAGACGACTCAGCTCACTGGTGAACTCACCGTCCGGGACGACGATCGAGAAGAAGTCCAAGTGCTCGTCGAACGGGGAAGACACCAAGGAATAGGCACGCCATACGGTGCTGCCATCCGCCTTGGTCACCCCCAGGCGTACAAACTGGCCCGCGGTAAAACGAAAGCCCGGGTCGCGGGTGGTGCGCAAGGTAAACAGGCTGGGGGTCAGCGATTGCACGTCGAGCAGGGTCTGGCGGGTAAATTTCTCAGCACTGGCCGTCATGGGGGGCTCCGTTCTACAGGTGCCCTAGTGTCCCTCAAAGTCGCGCGCGGAAACACCTATGGTTGGTAGTGGCATCGCGCAGCACGCAATGATGGCAACTTAATTGCACCGCTAATCAATTCGCTATTAGCCTTCAATGCACGCTCATATCCGCACTGTTAGTTGGTCGTTACAGGTTTCCTCAAGCCCCTAATAAAGCTGGATTTTCACAACTAACCCTTTCAATAGCCCAACTAACCCTGTGGCAAAACATTCTTAAACCCAGCCACGCAAGAGCGAAAATTTCCTGTCGTGATGTAGGCATTATCCTACACTCATTTTCGTGCAGCATTGGGAGCCAGGATGTCCCCAAGTCTCATGACCCCACGGAGAGTGACCGATGGTTAACTGGCGAAATACAAGGCTCCCCAAGCTGGAAAGCGAGAGCGAGATTACCCATGTATTCGAGATGGTTATCAACAAAACCCATGAACTTGGTTTCCAGTATTGTTCCTTCAAGATGAGCGCTCAATTACCCAGGCAGCCGACCCAGCCGATTGAACTCACCAACTATCCAAAAGAGTGGACAACCGTCTATGAACAAGCGCGCTTCTTCGACGTAGACCCCGTTGTAAAACACTGCAAAGCGTCCGTATTACCCATTGTCTGGGAGGAAAAAACGTTTGAAGGCTCGCCCAGTTTATGGTCTTTGGCGCAAACGCTAGATGTCAGCGTGGCCTGGACCCAAGCGGTACATGACTTCCGCGGGGTATTCAGTATGCTGACCCTGGCACGCAGCGAGCCGGAGGTTCTTCCGGAGGAACTGTACGAGAAAGCCGGCCAAGTGTTGTGGCTATGCCATGCGATGCATTTGGTCGTCGCGCAGAAATATGCCGAGAACACCGACGCCAGCCCGGTCAGCAAGTTGACTGCGCGAGAAAAGGAAATCCTCATGTGGTCCGGCAAAGGCAAGACCGCAGCAGACATCGCCACCATCCTCTGCCTGTCCGAGCGCACTGTCGGCTTTCATATCTGCAGTTGCTTCAAAAAACTGGGCGTCAACAACAAGATCGCCGCAGTGCTCTGTGCAGCGCAAGCGGGGTGGATTTAAGCGATTCAGAAACAGCGCATGTAATCCCCTCGAAAAAAACGTAACATTTAGGGTCAATTCTGAGTGCTGAGCAGCCCCCTGGGGTGCGGCCCGATGTTCACTCAGACGGTTCGGCTAGCGACCGCCGGACACCCATCGTTTACCCAGAGCCTCCCCCGCCATGCCCCTGCTCGAAAGCCCCTTCGCCCAGCTCGATCTGATCCGCCAGCCAGAGCAACATAACGATCCGCTGCAAGCCTTCGATGCCGCCGATGAGTACCTGCTCAGCCATTTGGCCGAACAGCAGCCGACTGCCGATACCCGTGTGCTGGTACTCAATGACAGCTTCGGCGCGCTGGCCGCCAGCCTTCAGGGCCGGGTGCAGGTCACCTCCAGCGGCGATTCGTTCCTGGCGGCCCAGGGGCTGGAAAAAAACCTGGTGCGCAACGGCAAGGCCTTTGATGCGGTGACCTTCATTCCCGCCAGCCAGGCCCCGGTCGGGCCTTTTGATCGCGTGCTGGTCCGCGTGCCGAAAACCCTGGCCTTGCTGGAAGAGCAATTGATCCGCTTGCAGGGCCAACTGGCGCCGGGTGCCGAAGTGATCGCCGGGGCGATGGTCAAGCACTTGCCACGGGCAGCGGGCGAGTTGCTGGAACGGTATGTCGGCCCGATGCACGCGTCGCTCGCGGTAAAAAAGGCCCGCCTGCTGATCGCCACCGTTGAAGACCGCCCCGTTGCCGTCTCGCCCTACCCCACCCGCTACACGCTGGACGCGCCGGCCATCGAGCTACTGAACCACGCCAATGTGTTCTGCCGCGAGAGCCTGGACATCGGCACCCGCGCATTCCTGCCCCACCTGCCGAACAACCTCGGCAGCGCCCGTGTGGCAGACCTGGGGTGCGGCAACGGCGTACTGGCGATCGCCAGCGCCCTGCAAAACCCCGAGGCGCAATACACGCTGGTAGACGAGTCCTACATGGCGGTGCAATCGGCAGCCGAAAACTGGCACGCTGCACTCGGTGAGCGCGATGCCGTCGTGCGTGCCGCCGACGGCCTGGCCGGGCAAGAACCGCAATCGCTGGACGTGGTGCTGTGCAACCCGCCGTTCCATCAGCAACAGGTGGTCGGTGATTTCCTCGCCTGGCGCATGTTCCAACAGGCACGTGAAGCGCTGGTAGTGGGCGGAGCCCTCTATATAGTCGGCAACCGCCACCTGGGCTATCACACCAAGCTGGCGCGCTTGTTCCGGGGTGTCGAGCAAGTCGCCACGACGCCGAAGTTCGTGATCCTCAAGGCGCGCAAATAAAAAAACCCTGCTTCTCTCGCGAAAGGCAGGGTTGAAAAGCCGGGCCGCGAAGCCCGGATCGGGATGTCAGTGGGTGGTCAGGCCGGCGGCATTCATGAACATGCGCATCAGGCTGGCCACGACGAACAGGGCCAGCACGCTGCCGGTCCAGATCATCGCCAGCCACCCCAGGCGCCGCCACAACGGCTGCTTCTCGGCCTGTTCAATCTCGTGCAACGAAGGTTTGCCGGACATGGAACGACCCTCCTAGTGATAACCGTCTTCGTGGGTGACCTTGCCGCGGAACACGTAGTAGCTCCAGAAGGTGTAGCCCAGGATGAACGGGATGATGAATAGCGTGCCCACCAGCATGAAGCCCTGGCTTTGCGGCGGCGCGGCAGCATCCCAGATCGACACCGATGGCGGGATGATGTTTGGCCACAGGCTGATCCCAAGTCCGCTGTAGCCGAGGAAGATCAGCACCAGCGTCAGCAGGAACGGCGTGTAGTGCGCATTACGGGCCACCGCGCGGATCAGTCCATACATGGTGACCAGCACCAGGATCGGCACCGGCAGGAACCAGAGCAGATTCGGCAGCGTAAACCAGCGCGAGGCGATTTCCGGGTGCGTCAGCGGCGTCCAGACACTCACGATGCCAATCACCGCCAGTACCACGAAGGCCAACGGCCGTGCCAGGTTGTGCATTTTCTCCTGCAACGGGCCTTCGGTCTTCATGATCAGCCAGGTGCAGCCAAGCAACGCATAGGCCACGATCAGCGCCACCCCGCAGAACATCGTGAACGGCGTGAGCCAGTCCAGCGAACCGCCGGCGAACTGGCGGTTCACCACCGGGATGCCATCGATAAACGCGCCTAGCGCCACGCCCTGGAAGAATGTCGCCGCCAGCGAGCCGCCGATGAAGGCCTTGTCCCACAGGTGACGCTTGTGGTCCTTGGCCTTGAAGCGGAACTCGAAGGCAACGCCACGGAAGATCAAGCCGATCAGCATCAGGATCAGCGGCAGGTACAACGCCGACAACACCACCGAGTAGGCCAGTGGGAACGCGCCAAACAATGCCGCGCCCCCCAATACCAGCCAGGTTTCGTTACCGTCCCAGACCGGGGCCACGGTGTTCATCATCACGTCACGGTCGGTCTTGCCCGGGATAAACGGAAACAGGATGCCGATACCCAGGTCGAAGCCGTCCATGACCACGTACATCATGATGCCGAAGATGATGATCACGGCCCAGATCAGCGGAAGATCAATACCCATCTCAATTCCCCTTGTGCTGGATGTGCGCGTGGTCGTCGTCGCTGCCGTCATCGGCGGCAGACAACGGACGAGCCGGCGTGCGTTTCTGGCCAGGGCCACCGTGGGTAGGCTCGCTGCCTTCGTGGGTCTGGGGCCCTTTGCGCACCAGGCGCATCATGTAGCCCAGGCCCGCACCGAAGAGCGCGAAGTACACCACCACGAACAACACCAGGGTGATCGTCATCTGCGCCAGGCTATGCCCGGAAGAAGCGTCTGCCGTGCGCATCAAGCCGTAGACCACCCACGGCTGGCGGCCGATCTCGGTGGTGAACCAGCCGGCGAGAATCGCGATCAAGCCGGACGGGCCCATCCACAACGCCAGGTACAGGAACGGTTTGGACGTGTACATCTTGTCGCCCCGGCGCAGCCAGAGGCTGAACAGTCCGGTGAAGATCATCAGGAACCCCAGGCCGACCATGACCCGGAACGACCAGAACACGATGGTCGAGTTGGGGCGGTCCTCGGGTGGGAAATCCTTGAGGGCCGGCACCTGCTTATCCAGGGAGTGGGTAAGGATCAGGCTGCCCAGGTAAGGGATCTCCACCGCGTACTTGGTTTTCTCGGCCTTCATGTCGGGCCAGCCGAAGAGGATGAGCGGCGTCGGTTCGTTGCCGATGTTTTCCCAGTGGCCTTCAATGGCAGCGATTTTGGCCGGCTGGTGCTTCAAGGTATTGAGGCCATGGAAGTCGCCGATCACCGCCTGGATAGGCGCGACGATCAGGGCCATCCACATGGCCATCGACAACATTTTACGGATCGCCGGGTTGTCCTTGCCGCGCAACAAGTGCCAAGCCGCCGAGGAACCGACGAAGAACGCGGTGGCCACGAAGGCCGCCGTGGCCATGTGCGCCAGGCGATAGGGGAACGACGGGTTGAAGACGACGGCGAACCAATCGGTCGGAATCACGCGGCCATCGATGATTTCAAAGCCCTGGGGCGTCTGCATCCAGCTGTTGGACGAGAGGATCCAGAACGTGGAAATCAGCGTACCGACGGCCACCATCACGGTGGAGAAGAAGTGCAGGTTACGCCCGACCTTGTTCCAGCCGAACAGCATCACGCCGAGGAATCCGGCTTCGAGGAAGAAGGCGGTGAGCACTTCGTAGGTCAGAAGCGGTCCGGTGACGGCGCCGGCGAAGTCCGAGAAACGGCTCCAGTTGGTGCCGAACTGGTAGGCCATGACCAGGCCGGAGACCACGCCCATGCCGAAGTTGACGGCAAAGATCTTCGACCAGAAGTGGTAGAGGTCTCGGTAGGTGTCGTTGTGGGTCTTGAGCCACAACCCTTCCAGTACCGCAAGGTAACTGGCCAGGCCGATGGTGATCGCCGGGAACAGGATGTGGAAAGAGATGGTGAACGCAAATTGAATTCGGGCGAGATCTAGCGCCTCCAAACCGAACATAAGTCTTCCTCTGTCAGGTAATACCGGCTGCTGGCGGAAGCCTGCACCCACTGCCCCCACGGATATGGAGTCTGGCGAATTTCAATTCGTTTCTTTTTTTAACCAACCACGCAGGGAATCTGGCCCTGAGGCCGCCAGAGCGATGTCCGGGCGAACATTGATCTGGATCAAGCATTACTGAAAGAGTAGTCCCATTTTCAGGATTGAACTGTGTGGTCTTTTGCCGCGTGACAGACTGCCTCAGCTCAGTTGTTGCAACTATCTGTTACAACTTAGTGATAATCTCGGCGCTTCTTCCGGCCCTGACCTGAATCCTCGATGCCTAGCGAACCCGCGTTGCTGTTGCGCCACCACCGCCCTTTCATTGCGTTCTGGCTGGCGCGTATCTTCACCGCCAGCGGCTTCCAAATGCTCACCGTGGCCATCGGCTGGAACCTCTACCAATTGACCGGCAATGTGCTGGACCTCGGCTTGGTCGGCCTGGTGGAGTTCGTGCCGCGCGTGCTGTTCATGTTGCACACCGGGCACGTGGCCGACCGCTATGAGCGGCGCAAGGTCGCCGCCATCTGCCAGACCGTGCAGGCATTGATCGCCCTGTCCCTGGCCATTGGCGGCCTGACCGGCAACGTGACCCGCGAGATGATCTTCATCCTCGCCTTCCTGCTCGGCGCGGCACGCTCGTTCGAAATGCCCACCACCCAGGCCATGCTGCCGAGCATCGTACCCAGCGCATTGTTCCCGCGCGCGGTGGCCTCGTCGCAGTCGGCCCAGCAACTGGCGACCATTGTCGCGCCGGCGCTCGGCGGTTTGCTCTATGCCTTTGGCAGCGTCTGGGTGTATGGCCCCACTGTCGCGCTGTACCTCATCGCCTGCGTGCTGACCCTCAACCTGCCCGCCCGCCAGACCCCACTCAACAAAGGCAAGGCCACCCTGGATTCGCTGCTGGCCGGGATCCGTTTTATCCGCAGTCGCCCGGACATCCTCGGCGCCATCTCCCTCGACCTGTTCGCCGTGTTGCTGGGCGGCGCCACCGCGTTGCTGCCGGTGTTCGCCAAGGACATCCTGCTGACCGGCGCCTGGGGCCTGGGCTTGCTGCGGTCGGCGCCGGCGGTGGGTGCGTTGTTGATGTCGCTGTGGCTGGCGCGGTTCTCCGTGGATCGCCATGTCGGCCGCGTCATGTTCACCGCCGTCGGTGTGTTCGGAGTAGCGACCATTGCTTTTGGCCTGTCCACTTCGTTCTGGTTCTCCCTGGCAGTGCTGGTGGTGCTGGGAGCGGCGGACATGATCAGCATGGTGATTCGCGCATCGTTCGTGCAGCTGGAAACCCCAGATGAAATGCGCGGGCGCGTCAGTGCCGTCAACGGCCTGTTTATTGGCGCGTCCAACCAATTGGGCGAGTTCGAGTCCGGCATTACCGCCCACTGGTTCGGCACCGTGCCCGCCGTGGTCATGGGCGGAATCGGTACGCTGGTGGTGACCGGGGTCTGGATCAAGTTGTTCCCGAGCCTGGCCAATCGCGACCGCATGCACGTGCCGGTGGAAGAGCCCAAAGCCTGAGGTGTGCCTCAGTTGCTGTGGGAGCCGGGCTTGCCCGCGATAGCGGTGTGTCAGGCAAGCCAGCTCCCACAGTGGATCTTCAGCGGGTCATAGGTCGGGTCAGAGGACCTTCTCCAGGGTGATGGGAAACTCCCGCACCCGCTTGCCGGTGGCGTGGTAAATCGCATTCGCCACTGCCGCCGCGACCCCGACAATGCCGATCTCACCCACGCCCTTGGACCCCAGGGCATTGACGATCTCGTCCTGTTCCTCGACAAACACCACATCAATCTCGCCAATATCCGCGTTTACCGGGATGTGGTACTCGGCCAGGCTGTGGTTCATGTAGCGCCCCAACTGATGGTCGATCTGGGTTTCTTCGTGCAGGGCCATGCCGATGCCCCACACCACGCCGCCAAGGATCTGGCTGCGAGCCATCTTCGGGTTGACCACCCGCCCGGCGGCGATCGCACTGACTACCCGGCTGACCTTGATGGTGCCCAGGTCTTCATCCACCTGCACCTCGACGAAGACTGCCGAGTGGGTGGCGGTGCTGTAGCCCTCGCGTTTTTTGTCGGGCTCACTGTCGACCTGTACTTCCAGCGTGTCTTCGCCACTGTCCTTGACCAGCTGCGCCAGCGACACACTCACGTCGCCGGTATGCAACTGACCGTCTTCGAAGCGTACGGACTCGGCATCCTTGAACACCGGATACGTCTGCCGGGCAACGGCCAGCAGTTTGCCGGTCAACGCTTGGCAGGCTTGCTGCACGGCCGTGCCCACGGACGACACGGTAAACGAACCGCCCTGCAGCGGTGCGGTGGGCAATGACGAGTCGCCCAACAGAAAGGCGACATCCTCGACCGCCACGCCACTGGCTTGCGCCGCGATCTGGGTCATCACCGTGTAGGTGCCGGTGCCGATATCGGTGGTGGCGCTGCTGACCGTCAGCTTGCCCTGGGCGTCGATCCGCGCCTTGGCGCTGGCCTTCATCTGCATGGCTTCCCACACCCCGCCGGCCATGCCCCAACCGATCAACTGGCGGCCGTCGCGCATGCTGCGCGGTTCCGGGTTGCGCTGGCGCCAGCCGAACCGCTCGGCGCCTTCGCTGTAACACTCGCGCAGGGCCTTGCTCGACCAGGGTTTGTCTTCGTTCTGGTTACGCTCGGCGTAGTTGATCAGGCGCAGTTGCACCGGGTCGATGCCCAGTTCGCAGGCCAGTTCATCCATCGCGCACTCCAGGCCGATCACCCCAAGGGCCGCGCCAGGTGCGCGCATATCCAGCGGGGTGAACACGTCCAGTGGCACCAGTTTGTAGGTCAGTTGCACGTTATCGCAGTGGTAAAGCATGCCGCTCCACTCCACTACATGTTCGCTGAAATCCTCAAAGCGCGATGTCTGGCCGATGGCGGTGTGCCCCAGTGCCAGCAGGCGTCCATTGGCGGCGGCGCCCATTTGCAAACGCTGCAAGGTGCGCGGGCGGTAGCCGAAGGTGAACATCTGTTGGCGGGTCAAGGTGACGCGCACCGAGCGCTTGAGCGCCAGGGACGCCATCACCGCCAGGGGTAACTGGTACTGCGGGCGCAAGCCGGAGCCAAAGGCGCCGCCAACGAAGGCGGCGAAGACGCGCACCTGGCTTTTATCCAGGCCGAAGACGTCTTGCACATAGGCCTGGCAATTCTGCGGGCCCTGGGTCTTGTCATGGATATGCAGGGTGCCGTCCGGCTGATACAGCACGGTGCTGGCGTGGGGCTCCATCGGATTGTGGTGCTCGATGGGCGTGCTGTAGTGCACATCCAGGCTGACAGCGGCGCCGGCCCACTCGGCCTGGAAGTTGCCGCGCGGCGCAGGCGGGGTTTGCGGCGAGACATACGCCTGTTCCTGCAAGGCTACCAGGTCGGTTTCGAAGGCTTCGGTTTCGTACTCGATGTCCACCAGGGAACCGGCATGCCGCGCCAACTCAAGGTTATCGGCGATCACCAACGCCAGGGGCTGGCCGCTGTACAACACGCGGTCGTTGTACAGCGGGCGAAACGGCGAGCCGTCAGCGGCGTCGTCGTCCTGGAACGCCTCGTCGTAGCTGGCGATTGCTGGCCGATTGAGGTGATGGATCACCTCTACCACACCCGGCAGCGCCAGCGCCCTGGAAGCGTCGATGCGCAGTACGCGGCCCTTGGCGACGGTGCTGGACACCACGCTGCCATGCAGCAGGCCGTCCTCGGGAAACTCACCGGCATAACGGGCCTGGCCGGTGACCTTGAGCAGACCGTCAACCCGGTCCAACGGTTTGCCGATAGCGGTCATGGGCGTTCTCCTGCGACAGCGGCGTCACTCAGGGCACGAATGATCCCCCGGCGTGCCAGCTTGATCTTGAAGCCGTTGTGCGCCAGTGGCTCGGCGTCTTGCAGCAGGGCGTCGGCGGCGTGGCTGAAGGTTTCGCGGCTGACGACCCGGCCGATCAGCCCGGCTTCCACGGCGCGGTCGCGCCAAGGCTTGTGGGCCACGCCGCCCAGGGCCAGGCGTGCATCGACGATGACGTCGCCGTCCAACTCAAGCGCTGCGGCAACGGACACCAGGGCGAAGGCATAAGACGCACGGTCGCGGATTTTCAGATAGTTGCTGTGGCTCGCCAGGTTATCGGCGGGCAGCTCGATAGCGGTGATCAGCTCATCGTCGGCCAGCAGGTTGTCACGTTGTGGTGTGTCACCGGGCAGGCGGTGGAAATCGGCAAACTCGATGATCCGCGCACCGGCACGCCCTTCGACATGCACACGCGCTTGCAACGCGGCCAAGGCAACGCACATGTCCGACGGATGGGTTGCCACGCACTGTTCACTGGCGCCAAGGATCGCGTGGATGCGGTTCAAGCCGGTTCGCGCCGGGCAACCACTGCCGGGCTGGCGCTTGTTGCACGGCACGGTGGCGTCATAGAAGTAATAGCAACGGGTGCGCTGCAACAGGTTGCCGCCGGTGCTGGCCATGTTGCGCAGCTGCGGCGAGGCACCGGCCAGGATGGCCTGGGACAGCAGTGGGTAACGCTGTTCGATCAGCGGGTGCCAAGCCAGGTCGGCATTGCTCACCAGGGCGCCAATCAACAGCCCGCCCTCGGCCGTTTCCTGAATGTCATGCAACGGCAGGCCGGTGATATCAATGAGATGCTCGGGGCGGCTGATGTTTTCTTTCATCAGGTCCAGCAGGTTGGTGCCACCGGCAATAAAGCGCGAGACGCCACTGCTCAGGTGCACGGCCTCCTGAACGTCGGCCGGCTTGCTGTAATGGAAGGGGTTCATTGCTCACCTCCCACGACTTCCTCGATGGCATCGCGGATATTGCTGTAGGCGCCACAGCGGCACAGGTTGCCGCTCATCAGCTCTTTGATTTGCGCGGTGTCGTGGGCGCGGCCTTCATTGGCCAGGCCCACGGCGGAACAGATTTGGCCGGGTGTGCAGTAACCGCACTGGAAGGCATCGTGCTTGATAAAGGCTTGCTGCATGGGGTGCAGCTGGTCGCCGTCGGCCAGGCCCTCGATGGTGGTCAGCTCGGCACCGTCGCACATCACCGCCAAGGTCAGGCAGGCATTGATTCGCTTGCCGTCGCGCAACACCGTGCAGGCGCCGCATTGGCCGTGGTCGCACCCTTTTTTGCTGCCGACCAGGTCGAGCTGCTCGCGCAACAGGTCGAGGAGCGTGGTCCAGGGCAACACATCCAGTTGGCGGTCCTGGCCGTTGAGGCTCAGGCGTATCGAGTGGCTGGCGAACGGTTGGGCCGCCGCGCCATTGGGGGTCGCGCTCATAAACACCTCACGGGTCGGTATACATCCGCGGCGTTCAGGAAAGTCGCCGTCTCAGGGGTACGACTTCCTCGGGTATTGAGCGTTCAAGGTGATTGATCAGCGGATATTAAGCAGCGTCGTCAGCGTACTTTGCGGCGGGTTGATGGAAGAGTTGCTGTATTGGAACCAGCCCTGGGCTTCGACATTCAGGTCAAATACATAGATGTAGCCCATTAACGTGCCTTGACCATTACAGGCCTCGCTGACGTTACCCACCTGGCAGACCGGCGTGCGCTGCCCGTTCAGTTCCGCGCCATCAAAGCGGCCCATGGGGTTGTTGCCCAGGCCCACTTCCATGACAGAAACCTTGGTAGGCCCGCGGTGCGTGCACATCTGCGTGCTCTGAGCGCGTTCGGGAATGGTTTCGGTGCAACGCGCCGACTCAACCTTGAACACGCGCACTTCGCTCAAGGGCGGTGCAGTCGCGCCCCAGGCCGGTGCTGCGCCGAGCAACAGGCTGATACAGGGGATCAGGGCTAGACTCCACGGGCTGGCGTTTTTCATGCTGCGGGTGACCTTCGTTTAAACGTCGGCGCAGTATGCCTCAAGGCCTCGGCTGCTGGTATGATGCGCCGCTTTTTCCGATCCTCTCTGAAACCACAGGCGCTTGGCGCAGTTTGTGCTTTGACTTAGAGGTCAACAAATCACGACGCAACATAGCGTCACAGGGAGCAGGCATGCTGGAAAAGCTGTTTCAACTCAAGGCACACAACACCAACGTGCGCACCGAGATACTCGCGGGCATCACGACATTCCTGGCCATGGCCTACATTCTGTTCGTGAACCCGAGCATCCTCGGCGAGACCGGCATGGACAAGGGCGCAGTCTTCGTCGCGACCTGCCTGGCAGCCGCGATCGGTTCGACCGTAATGGGCCTGATCGCCAACTACCCGATCGCACTCGCGCCGGGCATGGGCCTCAATGCCTTCTTTACCTACACCGTGGTCCTGCACATGGGCCACACCTGGCAGGTGGCGCTGGGTGCGGTATTTATCTCGGCGGTGCTGTTCTTCCTGCTGTCGATCTTCCGCATTCGTGAATGGATCATCAACGCGATCCCCTTGCCCCTGCGCTCGGCGATTGCCGCCGGTATCGGCCTGTTCCTGGCGCTGATCGCCTTGCATAACGCCGGTATCGTGGTGAGCAACCCGGCCACCATGGTGGGCCTGGGCGATCTGAAACAACCGGCGCCGATCCTGGCCACCCTGGGTTTCGTGCTGATCGTCGCGCTGGAAGCCCTGGCCGTTCGCGGTGCGGTGCTGATCGGCATCCTGGCGGTGACCATCGCGTCCATCGTGTTGGGCTTTACCCCATTCATCGGTGTCACCTCGGTACCACCGTCCCTGGCCCCGACCTTCCTGCAACTGGATATCAAAGGCGCGCTGGACATCGGCCTGGTCAGCGTGATCTTCGCCTTCCTGTTCGTCGACCTGTTCGATAACTCCGGCACCTTGATCGGCGTGGCCAAGCGCGCCGGCCTGATGGGCAAGGACGGCCACATGCCGAAAATGGGCCGTGCGCTGATCGCCGACAGTACCGCTGCCATGGCCGGTTCCCTGCTGGGCACTTCGACCACCACCAGCTACATCGAGTCGGCTGCAGGCGTGAGCGCCGGCGGCCGCACCGGCCTGACCGCCATTGTGGTCGCCCTCCTGTTCCTGCTGGCGTTGTTCTTCTCGCCACTGGCCGCCAGCGTGCCGGCCTACGCCACAGCGCCTGCACTGCTGTTCGTGGCGGTGCTGATGACCCAGGGCCTGGCCGAAATCGACTGGGACGACATCACTGTTGCAGCGCCGGTGGTGGTCACCGCCCTGGCGATGCCCTTCACTTACTCCATCGCCAACGGCATCGCCTTCGGTTTCATCGCCTGGACCGCCATCAAGCTGCTTTCGGGCCGCTACCGTGAGCTGAACCCGGCCCTGGTGATTCTGTCGATTCTGTTCGTGATCAAGCTGGGCTGGTTCAACGCATGACTTTTGACGCCACAAGCTACACCGCTCAACTGCAAGACAAGGTCACGCGCTTGCGTGACCTGCTGGCCCCGTTCGACGCGCCAGAGCCGCAGGTCTTCGACTCGCCGCTGCAGAACTTCCGCCTGCGCGCGGAGTTCCGACTGTGGCGCGAAGGCGGTGAGCGCCACTACGCGATGTTCTCCCAGGACGACAAGCGCACGCCGATCCTGATCGAAGCGTTCCCCATCGCCAGCCAGCGCATCAACCAGTTGATGCCGCAACTCAAGGCTGCCTGGCAAGCGAGCGCCGCCCTGAGCCACAAGCTGTTCCAGGTGGAGTTCCTCACCACCCTGGCCGGCGATGCGATGATCACCCTGTGTTATCACCGCCCGCTGGATGAACACTGGCACACCGCCGCACGCCAGCTGGCGGCCGACTTGAATGTCAGCATCATCGGCCGCTCCAAGGGCAAGCGTGATGTGATCGGCCATGACTACGTGGTGGAAAAACTCGACGTCGGCGGCCGTACCTTCAGCTACCGCCAACCTGAGGGGGCCTTCACACAGCCCAACGGTACGGTGAACCAGAAGATGCTCAACTGGGCCTATGAGGCCCTGGGCGATCGCCCGGATGATTTGCTCGAGCTCTACTGCGGCAACGGCAACTTCACCCTGCCTTTGGCAACGCGCGTGCGTAACGTGCTGGCGACCGAAATCAGCAAGACCTCGGTGAATGCCGCCCTGAGCAACCTCGATGAAAACGCGGTGGGTAACGTAACCCTGGTGCGCCTCTCCGCCGAAGAACTCACCGAAGCGCTCAACGAAGTGCGCCCGTTCCGCCGCCTGCACGGCATCGATTTGAAGCGCTACGAGTTCGGCAGCGTCTTCGTCGACCCGCCGCGCGCCGGCATGGACCCGGACACCTGCGAACTGACCCGGCGCTTCGACAACATCCTGTACATCTCCTGCAACCCGGAAACGCTGGCGGCGAACATTGCGCAACTGCATGACACGCACCGCATTACCCAGTGTGCAATGTTTGACCAGTTCCCGTGGACGCACCACATGGAATCCGGGGTGTTATTGACCCGGCGGTAACTCAACGTCTTCCGGTTCCTCCTTGCGCGGCCGCCCGCCCTTCATGCCATTGGCGCGGGCGGCGGCGGCCTTGGCGGCGCTCTTGTGCAACCGTTGCACGGGGCAGCCAGGCGGGTGGCCAAGTCCATCAGGGGTTGTTTGTGGCAACCACCCCTCATGCCGAGGGCCGGAAATACCCCGCCAACGCGCGCAAATCCTGTTCGCTCAGCACCCCCGCGTAATACTTCAACTGAATCCTCGCCAGCAAATACGCATGCCGCGCATTCGCCAGGTCGCGGCGTGCGGTGAAAAGTTGCTGTTCGGCGTCGAGCACGTCGAGGTTGACCCGTTCGCCGCCGGTGACACTTTTCTGGGTCGCCGTGACCAAGGCGGTGGCCGAGCTGACGGCCATTTCATAGGCGCGCACCTTCGCCGCGCCGCTGGTGTTGAGGTTGAACTGCTTGCGCAACTCCACCAGCGTGGTGGAGGTTTGCGCGTCCAGCTCATATTGGGCCTGGGACAGCTGGTTCGCCGCCTGGCGGGTGGAGGCCGATACCCCGCCGCCGGCAAACAGCGGCAGGCTGACCTGGATGCCAACACTGTTGGTGTCGTACTTCTGGTTGTAGCTGCTTTCCGAGTCGGAGCGGGTCTGGCGGCTGGTGGCGTACAGGCTGACCTTGGGCAGGTGACCAGCGCGTTTGCGCTCCACTTCATAGGAGGCCACCTCCAGAGCATGGTGCTGGGATTTAAGCTCCGGGTTATTGGCCATGGCCATTTCGCGCCAGGTTTCGAAACGGTTGGGCTGCAGGGGCGGGATGTCGAATTGAGGCGTCAGCGGCGCCAGCTCTTCGATCTGCAGCGGTTGGCCGACAATGGCTTCCAGTTCGCGCAGGGCGCTGTCCTGGGCATCCTGGGATTCGATCTCTTCGGCCTGGGCCAGGCTCAGGCGCGCCTGGGTTTCCAGCACATCGGTGCGCGTGCCTTCACCGCCCTTGAGCAGGCGATCATTGAGTTGCAGGCGCTCGGCATACGCGCGTTTCTGTGCACGACTCAGCTCGATACGTTCCTGGGCCAGCAAGGCCTGGCTGTAGGCATTGAGCACCCGCACCGCCAGTTCCTGGCTCTTGCCGCGAAAACGCTCGTCGGCCATCAAGGCCTGGGCGGTGCCCTGGCGAAACCGCGCGTAGGCCTCGTAATCCAGCAGCGGTTGCTGCAAGGTCAGGGTCGACGCATAACTGCGGTAGTCGCGGTCGCTGGTGGCATCAGCCGCCGTCACTTCGGATTCGTTGCGCGAGTTGTTATAGCTCCATGACAAATTCGGCAACAACGCCGCACGCCCGATCGCGCGATTTTCCTCACCGGCTTCACGCGCCTGGATAGCCGCCTGAAAGGTCGGGTCGTTGCGCAGGGCCAAGTCGTAGGCGTCCAGCAAACCCAGGGCATGCGCCGCCGAGGTACAACCGAAACACAAGGTAAACAACAGCGCCTTCATTCTTCCACCAGGGCCATGTGGGTGCGATCCAAGAGCGGTTTGAACAGGTAGTTGAGCATCGAGCGCTCACCGGTCTTGACGAAGGTTTCCACCGGCATGCCCGGCCTGATCCGTACGCCGTCCAGTTGTTGCATTCCGGCCGCGCTGACTTGGGCGCGCAGCGTGTAGTAAGGCTCGTCGGTCCGTTCATCGACCTGGCGGTCCGCCGAAACCAGGGTGACTTCACCGGCCACCCGTGGCGTGGTGGCCTGGTTGAACGCCGAGAACAGCAACTCCACCGGCAAGCCCGGGTGGACCTTGTCGACCATCTGCACCGGCACACGGGCCTCCACCAGCAAGGGTTCGCCCTGGGGCACGATGTCCATCAACGCCTGGCCGGGTTTGATCACCCCGCCTTCGGTGTACACATCCAGTCCCACCACCACGCCGGAGGCCGGCGCGCGTACCAGGCTGTTGGCCAGTTCGAACTCGGCAGAGGCGAGGCGATTGCGCAGGTCGTCGGTGCGGGTGCGGGTGTCGGCCAACTGGCTGCGCAGGTCTTTCTGGAAGTCTTCGCCCAACTGGCGGATCCGCAGGCGCAGCTCCAGCACCTGGCGTTGCAACTGGCCGATACGGCCGTAGTCCTCGGCGATGGCGCCGTCGACCTGGGCGTACAAGCGCTCGCTGTCGAGCAGGCGATTGCGCGGGATATAACCGTCACGCGCCAACTCGCGCAGGCCCTGCAGTTGCTCATTCAATGCCGCGCGTTGCTGGACTTTGCTGGCTTGCGAGTCCCGCGTCCCGCGCAACTGCGCCTCGGCGCCAGCGATGGTTTCACGCAGGCCTTGTTGCTCGATGGCCAAGGCCTGGGCGCGGCTATTGAACAGCTGTCGTTGCAGGTTCAGGGTGCCCGCCGCCTCCGGATCATTGAGCAATTCGGGGCCGAAGGTGATCGCGGTCGCCCCCTCGCTTTCGGCACTCAAGCGCGCTTCGCTGGCCAGGGAAGCCAGGTACTGGCTGCGCAGGGACTGCATCTGCCCGCGCAACGGGGTTTCCTTGAGGCGTAGCAGCACCTGGCCGGCGCTGACCACCTCACCATCGCGCACTTCGATACGCTCGACGATGCCCCCGGCCGGGTGTTGCACGGTCTTGCGATGGCCCGAGACCATGACCTTGCCCGACACCGCGACGCCCTTGTCCAAGGGCGCCAGCGCCGCCCAGCCGAGAAAACCGGCAAAGCCACCGAGCACCAACAGCCACCCCAGGCGCGAATACTGTTTGTCGTCCAGCGCCAGTACATTGTTCGGCGCATCGCTGATCAACACTGGTTTGCCCTGGCTCATGCCTGCTTTCCTTCACCGAGGCGGTAGCTCATGCTCAGGGTCGATACGGGCTTGTTCGCGGCGGGCTTGTGCCGCGCCTCCAACACGCGCGCGGTCGGCCCGAACGCCTGCAATTGGCCGTCCTTGAGGATCAGCAGTTGGTCCGTCAGGGACAGCACGTTGGGTTTGTGGGTGATCAGGATCACAGTACGGCGTTGTTGCTTGAGCTGGGCGATGGCCTGTAGCAGGGCCTGCTCGCCCACTTCATCAAGGTTGGCGTTGGGTTCGTCCAGCACGATCAGCGCAGGCAAGCCGTACAGCGCACGGGCCAGCGCGACGCGTTGTTTCTGGCCACCGGACAGGCCGGCACCGCCCTCCCCCAACGGGGTGTCATAGCCCTGGGGCAGTTGCAGGATCAGCTCATGCACACCGGCCATTTGCGCGGCCGCGAGGACCTTATCCGCGTCGACCTCAGCCAAGCGTGCGATGTTTTGCGCGATGCTGCCGGCGAACAATTGAATGTCTTGCGGCAGGTAGCCGATGTGCGGACCCAGCTGTTGTTTGTCCCACAGGGCCAGGTCGGCACCGTCCAGCCGAACCTTGCCGGCCAGGGGCGCCCAGGCGCCCACCAGTAGCCGGGCCAGGGTGGACTTGCCGCAGCCCGACGGCCCGATCACGCCGAGCACATCGCCCGCGGCCAGGTTGAAACCCAGGTTGGCCAACGCTGGCCGACGGCTGCCAGGGGCACAGGCACTGACTTGCTCGACGCTCAATTGGCCCTTGGGCACCGGCAGGCTCATACGGGCTGGCCGCGCCGGGTTGGCCTCCAGCATCTGCGACAAGCGTTGGTACGCCAGCCGCGCCGAGCCCCATTGTTTCCATACGCCGATCAGTTGGTCGATGGGGGTCAACACCCGGCCCATGAGGATCGAGCCGGCAATCATCATCCCCGGCGTGATCTCGCCCTGCACCGCCAGCAACGCGCCCAAGCCCAGTACCAGGGATTGCAACGCCAAGCGCACGCCCTTGGACCAGGCGCTGACGGCCGCGGTCTTTTCGCTGGCCAGGTTTTGCTGGGCCAGGAAGGCTTGATGCTGGTCGAACCAACGCGCGCGCAACGTGCCGAGCATGCCCATGGCTTCGATGGTGTCGGCATTGCGCAGGTTGGCCGTGGCCTGCTGGCTCGCGCTGATGGACAACTGGCTGGCCAGGGTCATCGGCGCCTGGCTGACGTAATGGTTGACCCACGCCAGCGCGATCAATAGCACCGCACCGACCAGTGCGAGCAGGCCGAGCCAGGGGTGGAACAGAAAGATCACCAACAGGTACACCGGAAACCAAGGTGCATCGAAAAACGCGAACAACGCCTGGCCGGTGGCGAACTGGCGCAGGGTGGTCAGGTCATGCAGCGCCTGGCCGGCCGCCTGGGTGCCGCCCTTGAGTTGTGCTTCGAACGCGGCGTCGTACACCCGCTGGTTCAAGCGCATGTCCATCTGCGTGCCGAGGCGGATCACGACCTGGCTGCGCACCCACTCCAACGCGCCCATCAGCCCGAACAGGCCGAGGATCATCAGCGTCAGCATCAACAGGGTCATCTGGTTGCCCGAGGCCAGCACCCGATCGTACACCTGCAGCATGTACAGCGCCGGGGCGAGCATCAACAGGTTGATCACTGCCGAGAACAGGCCGATGTTGAAGAAGCCACTTCTATAGGCCATGAGGGCGGCCAGGGTTTCGTTGCCGGCGTGGCGCATCTGGGAATTCTCGAAAGGGTGAGCGGGCAGCGTCGCCGCGTTGACAGGCCATGCGACGCTGCGCAGAATTCGGCACCGCCGTCGCTGAAGAAGTAGAAGGCTTGGGCGACGGCGGTGTGTCATGCGGCGAATGGGAGAGCGATCTTCCATTCGCTTTTTTCATGCAGCCAGGGCTCTAGGCCGCGAGTGCCCAGTCCTGTGCCACGTCTTGCACACCCACCAGAGCAACTTCGGTGTTGGCAGCGGAGGCCGAGTGGCTGGCGACGGCAGCGGCGATGTCGTCGAAGGTGCTGTCGAGGCCCTCGCCGATCGACCCCAGCAGATCAGTGAGGACGGTTTCCAGGGCGGACGTGTTGCCCTGCATGAGGCCATAGATCACGCTCTGCACTTCGTTGCCCACGCGACCGGCATCCGAAGCAGCGCTCAGGTCGAGGCCGTTGAACGCAACCTTGAAGTCGGTGAGGCTGAAATCACTGCCGCCGCCGCCACCCAGGCCGGTGCCCAGTTGCACGTTATCCAGCTCGCCCCACAGGAAGTGGTTCTGGTTGCTGCTGGCAGGCAGCGCAGGGTTGAACACATAGTGCAGGCCATTGCTGGTGTCGCTGTCGGCGATAAAGGCGTAATCCGAGCTATTGGCGCCGTGGGTCGCGTACTGGTCACCGCTGAGGGAGCCGTTGCTGAAACCACCGGTATTGCTACTGCCGTGACCCGCCGTGGCGAAGCCCAGGGCCCAGGCGCTCAGGTACTCGCCAACCGTGAAAGAACCCAAGCCAGAATCGTAGCTAACAGAAATAGTCATCACTAAACCTCGTTAAACAACGCTATTGATGAGCACGCACAAGGGGCGCACTTTTTACCCACCGTTGGGTAAAACCATTGATCCAGTGCAAGGCTGCTACTGATCAGAATTTGTATTCCAACATTCCGCTCAGGGTCCGGCCGCGGGCCAGGCTGAGGTTGTTGGCATCGCCCATGGCGACGAAATAGGCCTCATCGGTGGCGTTCTCCAACGCCAGCGCAATGTTCAAGTGGTCGGTCATCCAGTAACTGGCGTAAAGGTCATACAGGGTGTACTGGGGCCAGAGTGCCTGGTCGATCAGGTCGTAACCCTGCTGATTCAGGTTCTCCCCGTTGCCCGCGCTGTAGCGCACACGCACGCCGGTATCCAGGCGTTTGTCCAGGAAGCGCGCGCCCAGGGTCAGGGAGCCGCGGTCGGCAGGCATGTACGTGGCATTGCCCATGATCCGGCCACAACTTTCCTTGTTGTTGGCGACCTCATCGTCCAGCACTTCATAGCGGGTCACGAAGCGAATGCGTGAAACGCCGTTTGCGTCCACATAGCGCTCGATACGCGAAGTGCTCGGCCCGTTTTTCTTCGCACCGCCCAGGTAATAGTTTTTCGAACAGAACTCGTTGCTGCCGATCATGTGGGTGTAGCTGAAGTTGGCGTACGCCCGGCCCATGTCGTAGTTGAGCTGGTACTCCATGCCGCGAAAGCGCGTGGGGTTGGTGTTGTTGACGTAGGCCATGGTGCCGAGAAAGCCGCCGACGGTGGTTTCCGGCAGGCTGACGCTGGTGTTCAGGAACGAGAAATTCTCGATCTTGGTATCGAAGTACGCCACCTTCATGCCCAGGCGATCGTCACTGAACAACAGCCCTTCCTTGAACACGTTCATGCCCACTTCCCAATCCTTGGATTCCTCGGGCTTGAGATAAGGGTTTGGAAACACCCGCTCACCCGACCCGCCGCCATGGGGGCGACCTGTCATGAAGGTTTCGGTCACCCCTGGCGGGCGCCAGCCCTTGCCCCAGCGGGTGTAGAGCTGCAGCCAATCCACTCCGGGTTTGACGGCGATACCGAAGGTCGGCGAAAACTGGCCCTCCTCACGGTCGATATCAATCACTTCGGAGACCCGCTTGGGCCCCACCAGGCTGCTGTAGAAGCGATCGCGCCGGTACAGCGTCATGCCGGTCTCGCCCTCCAGCCGATAGCGGTCGTAACGCAGGCCGCCATCGACGGTCAGCCAATCGCCGTATTCGTACTGCAGGTTATTGAACAGGCTGGCGATGGTCCGTTTACCGCCTGGCGTGCCGCCTTCGGCGTAGGGCAGCAGGCCGAGCTGGTTGACGGCCTCGACCTTGTTGGTCCGCGGCTTGAACTCGTCCTGGTACAGCTCCATGCCGTAGTTCCAGCTCACATGACCCCGCTCGCCGAAATCGAAACGCGAGGTGTTGTCGCCCTGCAAACCCCAGGTGTCGGTCTGGAAGTGATCGGTGTAGGCCCCCACGTAGTTGCCGGTGCCTACCGACGACATGTTCGGTGTGTTGCCACGGTCCAGTTGGGTGGTCACGTAGTAAACCTTGGCCTTCAGATCGACCAGTGGGTTATCTGGCGTGTAGCTGTAGTCCAGCGCGAAGTTCTTGGCGTTGAGGTTGTTCTTGCTGACACGCTGATAGAACACGCTTTGATTGTCATCGGAGGTATAGGCCCAAGCGTCGTTGCTGTCGCTGTCACTCTCCAGGTAGCTCAGTTGCACGCGCTGGTCATTGGGCAGGTTGAGGCCGAGCTTGATGATCTGTGAGCGGGTCACGCTGCCCATGTCGCCGACTTCGCTGTTCAGCCAATCATCGAACGCGGCGGGCATGACCTTGCGCGCACGCAGGTTGGTGCCCAGCTTCTGGTCGTTGTGCGTGCCGGCGCGGTAGTTGCCGAAATGTCGCTCGCTGTAGCCGAGCAGCACATCGCCGCGCTCATCACCAAAGGCAAACACGCCACTGCCATTGAAGTAGGTACCGTTGCCCAACTCACCGAGACCACTGCCCGCGCGAAAACGTCCGCCAAGTTCCTTACCGTCCTTGAGGAACTCGCTGGCCTCCAGCGTCTTGAACGAGGCTATCCCGCCGAGTACGGCCGCCCCGCCCTGCCCCGACTGGCTGCCCTTGTCGATCTCGACGCTGGAGAGGAACTCCGGGTCGATCACCATGGTGCCGTTGCGCTGCTGGTGGCCGTTGACGTTGAAGTTCTGCCGCATGCCGTCGATGTTCATGTTCACGCGGCCGTAATCCTGCACGCCACGAATGTTCACCGACAGACCGGGGTCACGCTGGTTGACGGCGGTGTAGACGCCCGCGGTTTCTTCAAGCATGTCGGCAGCGTGACGGGGCGGGCGTTTGTCGATCATGTCACGGCTGATGACGGCCACGGACTTTGGGGTCTGGTACACCCAATCGCTCGCCTGGCCATTTGTGTTGCCCGTGATGGTGGTGGTGCCTACGGTCATGGCGCCGGCGTGGTCGTCGCTGACACGGCTGAGGGTGACCTGGCGCTCACTGGTAAACCGATACTCCACCGGCGCGGCACCGAGCAAACGGCCCAGGCCCTCCTGCACGCTGAAACTGCCCTTGATCGCGGTGCTGCTCAACCCTTGCAAGCGCTGACTGTCGAACAGCACCTGCAAGCCAGCCTGGTCGGCGAAGGCCAGCACGGCACTGCCAAGAGATTGCGCGGGAACATCGAACGCCAGCACGGCAGGCTGGGTAGCACCCGATTGAGGCTGCGCGGCATACACCGGCGTGACAGCAGCGAACACGCCCAGGTGAATGGCCAGGGCTAACCGGCTACCGGTAATACGCCCCTTGTTGTGTGCTGACATTTTCGGTTGTTCCCTGCACTAAGCGTTTTTGTTTATGCGAATGCTTCTCACCTAGCAAGACGTACGACGCGCAGGAAGTCAGTAAGGTTTTTTCAAAAGTTTTTTAACAAAGGGATTTCAGCCCGGAAAACGGCAGGCGCCGACTTGCCGGCAATAGCGATAGCTACCGACACAACGCGGTAACAACAGCTACCCACGATGCGAAGCGAGCCGCTGTTGCTGTTGCTGTTGCTGTTGCTGTTGCTCTTGATCGTGCTTTTGATCTCAGGCGCCCCATCAAACACGCTGGCCGGAATTCGACAGGGATTTGGGGGGTAAACCGGCAGGGATGCCGGTTTAGCCGCCCCGCGCCATGGAGGGCGCGTGGCGGCGGCCCCCCAAATCCCTGTCGGATTACGGGCACACCGAGCGTGAGCGAGGTGCCGAGTGTTGGGGCAAGAGCGTTTTGCTTACTTTTGCGCTGTTCAAAAGTGAGCCGCTGTAAGAGCGGAACCCATAGCCGCCATCACCTAAATAACGGATATATACCCGGTCTGATCCAACCTCCAGGTCGGCTGTCAGGCCGCCTTCGCGGGCAAGCCCGCTCCCACAGTTGGATCGCGGGGTGTCAGGAAGAGAGTGGTTGACTGTCAGGGCGCCTTCGCGGGCAAGCCCGCTCCCACAGTTTTGGGTCGCGGGGTGTCAGGAAGAGAGTGGTTGGCTGTCAGGGCGCTTTCGCGAGCAAGCCCGCTCCCACATTTTTGGATCGTGGGGTGTCAGGAAGAGAGTGGTTGGCTGTCAGGCCGCCTTCGCGGGCAAGCCCGCTCCCACAGTTGGATCGTGGGGGTGACCGTTAGATGGCGGTCAGGCCACTAACTTGGGCTGGCCCGCGTCTACAGGCCAATCAATAGATCAGGCTCAGGCCTGCCAGGTCCAAGCGTTGCACCTGCAACTCCTGGGTAAGCGTGCCAAGGGCCGTGTCGAGCATGTCGAGACGAAACACACCGCTGACCTCGCGATCACCCAGTGCCGAGTCGGCCAGCACCACGCGCCCGGGGCGGTAGCGGTTGAGTTGCTCGATGACGTTGGCCAGCGGCTGGCGATCAAAGATCAGCACGCCGCGTCGCCAACTGGTGGCGCGCTCTACATCGAACGGCTCAAGGGGCACGATACCTTGCTGAAGGTTATAGCGTGCGGCCACGCCTTCCTTGAGCACCCTGTCAGCCGGGCCCTTTTTCGGGATGGCTTGCAGGGAAACCTCCACACTGTGTTCCAGCACGCCGACCCAGGCCTGGCTATTGCCTTCGCGTCCCACCACAAACCGTGTGCCCAGCGCGCGGGTTTGCCCCCCGGCGCTCTGCACCACGAACGGCCGGGTTTCCTCGCCCACCATCGGCGCCACATCAAAGATCGCCGAGCCCTGGAGCAGGCTGATGCGGCGCTGCACACCGTCGTAGTCCAGGCGGATGGCACTGTCGGAGTCCAGCTCGACCTGGCTGCCATCGGCCAGGTGCACAGTGCGCACCTCGCCTTTCTGGGTGATGTAGTCGGCCTGCATGCGCAGCACCACGTCCGGCCCGCGCACCCAGCCCACACCGGCCACCACCACGACCAGCGCGACGGCGGCGACACGCTGCCATGGCCTGTGCCGCTTTGGCCGGCGCGCAGGCAGCGGCGCCGCCGACGGGCGTTGACGGTGCACCGGCTCTTCCTTGTACACGTCGCCCAACGCCGCCCACGTCTGCTCGGCAAAGCGCAATGCCGCTTCATGGCGACTGTCGCAGGCGATCCAATGCTGCAGCTGGGCCTGTTCCTGGTCGGTCAGGGCACCGGCGTGCAAGCGCACCGCCCACTCGGCGGCCGCCTCGGTAATGCTGTGCTGTTGCGGACCCTGGCTATTCACGTGTGAATCTCGAATTTTTCGTTATGTAACGCTGTGACGACTGACCTGACGTTTTTCGGTAATTCATTCGTCGGATGGCGCCACCTCGCCGTCCTGCAGGCGCTGCATCACGTAAGCCAACGCCTTGGCCAGGTGCTTTTGCACGGAGCTGTCAGAGATGTCCAGGTGCCGGGCGACCTGAGCGTGGGTCATGCCTTCGATGCGGTTGAGGCGGAAAATCTGCTGGGTGCGTTCCGGTAACTCCGCCAGTGCCTGCTTCAATGCCTGTCGCTGTTGCTGCGCCATTGCCTGAGCCTCCAACCCGGCCACTTCATCTTCAATCTCGGCCAGCGCCTCGTGGGGCACGGAATCAGTCTTGCGCCGCGCTTCCTGGCGAATATGGTCGATCAGCAGATTGCTCGCCGTTCGATAGAGATAGCCCTGGGAGTTGTCGATGCGCTCGCCGGCCGGTTTTTCGGCCAGGCGCAGGAAACTTTCCTGCACCAGGTCTGCGGCCAACTGCGGGTCACGTACCTTGCGCGCCAGATACCCGCGCAGGGTATCGGCATGCTTGAGAAACAGGCCCTTGAGATCCACGTCCGACAAACCGACTCCCTGGAATGTTAAGGAAACAGGCGGGCATCTTAAGCGTTGTCGAGAATGATTTTCAATTGATATCTAATCCGATTCGAGCGTACGAACATTCTGATTAACAGTTCGGTAATCGAACACATCCGCTGCCATCAATTGACCAAATTAACCAACCAGTACATTTTATCCACACAACTAACAAGAACTGTGGAGACTCTCCCATGCCGCCTATCGTGCTGGTGCTCAACGGCCCCAACCTCAACCTGCTCGGCACCCGCGAGCCCGCCACCTACGGCCATGAAACCCTGGCCGATATCGCTGCCCTGTGCGGCCGCAGCGCCGAACAGCTCGGCTTGAAAATCGAATTTCGCCAGACCAACCACGAAGGCGAATTGCTCGACTGGATCCACGGCGCCCGCGCCCGCTGCGCCGGCATCGTGATCAACCCGGCGGCCTGGACGCACACCTCGGTGGCGATTCGCGATGCGCTGGTCGCCAGCGAAGTGCCGGTGATCGAAGTGCATCTCTCCAACGTGCATGCCCGTGAAGCCTTCCGTCATCACTCCTTTGTATCGCCTATCGCCAAGGCGGTGCTGGCCGGGTTCGGCAGCCATGGTTATCACTTGGCCCTGGAGCACTTCAGCCAGCTGTTCAAAGGGTCGTGCCGATGAAACCGCGCATCCTCGCCGGCTTGATAGGCGCCGGTATCCAGGCCTCCCGCACGCCTGCCTTGCATGAACAGGAAGGTGACGCCCAGGGGCTGCGCTACCTGTATCGCCTGATTGATCTCGACCTCCTGCGCCTGGACATCAACGCCCTGCCCGACCTGCTGCACGCCGCCGAACTCATGCACTTCACCGGGCTGAACATCACCTACCCGTGCAAGCAAGCCATCCTGCCGTTGCTCCATGAATTGTCCGACGAGGCCCGCGGCATTGGCGCCGTCAACACGGTGGTCTTCAAGGACGGCAAGCGCATTGGCCACAACACCGATTGCCTCGGGTTCGCCGAAGGTTTTCGCCGCAACTTGAATGATGTCGCCCGCCAACGCGTAGTGCAGATGGGCGCCGGTGGCGCTGGCGCGGCGGTGGCCCATGCGCTGCTGGCGGAAGGTGTGGAGCACTTGAGTGTTTTCGACGTGGACGCCAGCCGTGCGCGCGACCTTGTGGATAACCTTGCGCAGCGTTTCGGCGCCGGTCGTGCGCAGGTTGGCCACCATCTGGAAAACGCGATGGCCGAGGCCGATGGATTGGTGAACACCACGCCGATGGGCATGGCCAAGCTGCCCGGCACGCCAGTACCTGCAGCGTGGTTGCGGGCGCAACTGTGGGTAGCGGAGATTGTGTACTTTCCGCTGGAAACCGAACTGCTGCGAGATGCGCGGGCCCTTGGCTGCCGCACATTGGATGGCGGCAACATGGCGGTATTCCAGGCAGTGAAGGCGTTTGAGTTGTTCAGTGGGCAGATGCCGGATGCACAGCGGATGCTGGCGCACTTCCAGAGCATGAATACCTAACTGACAAAACCGGATCAACCTGTGGGAGCTGGCTTGCCTGCGATAGCGGCTTGCCAGCCGACATTTGCATACCTGACGCGCCGCCATCGCGGGCAAGCCCGCTCCCACATGGATTGCATTTCAACTTAGGGAATCGCGTTTGTTCAGGCCTGCAAGTACCGCATCACCGAATCACAAATCATCTCGCGATGCCGCTGCTTGATCGCCTCATCCGACAGCTCGATCTGAAAGATCTCACTGAACGTATGGCGGTTGGACACGCGGTAAAAGCTGAACGAGTTGATCAGCAGGTGCACGTCCAATGGCTCCAACCCCTCGCGAAACAGCCCCATCTCAGCCCCACGACGCAACGTCGCGCCCAGTGCTTCGAGGATGTTGCTGTTCATTGCCTTGATCGAGTCCGAGCGCTTCACGTATTCGGCGTTGTGGATATTTTCGATGCTGACAATGCGCACGAAATCCACGTTCTGGTCGTGGTGATCAAAGGTGAACTCCACCAGCCGGCGGATCGCTTCCCGTGGCTCCAGGGCGGTGAGGTTCATGCGGGTTTCGGTGTTGCGGATGTCGCCGTAAAGCTTCTCCAGCACCTCGACGTACAACTGCTCCTTGCTGCCGAAGTAGTAGTAGATCATGCGTTTGGAGGTGTGGATGCGCTCGGCGATCGCGTCCACGCGAGCGCCGGAAAGGCCCTGCTGGACAAACTCGACGATGGCTTCCTGGAGTATGTTCTCGCGGGTCTTTTCCGGATTGTTCTTACGACTCTTGCGGGGTGCCTCGGAGGTCATGGTGCGCTCACGGCCAGTGTTATGCAGGCCGTGATTATGGGCCGCGATGCTCGCCGAAGGAAGCACCCGGCCCGCCGTTATAAGCGCGCCTGGCGTACCGCACCGCTGCGTGATTTGGCCATCGCCGCCAGACGCACCGCCACGTTGGCCGCGCCATAGCCGGCATAACCATGCTTGCGCTGGATGATCTCGAAGAAAAACCGCCCTTCGAAAGGTTCGGTGTACACGTGAAACAACTCACCGCCTTGGGCGTCGCGGTCGTACAGCACGTTGTAGTACGCCAGTTCGCTGAGGAACTCATCGTCGAAATCGAAACGCGCCGCCAGGTCATCGTAATAGTTGAGCGGGATATCCAGCAGCGGCACCCCAGCCTCTTTGGCGCGGCGAACTTCGGCGAAAATATCCGCGCAGTCGAAGGCAATGTGGTGCACACCCGAGCCGCGATAGCTCGACAGTGCGTGGGAAATTGCCGTATTGCGGTTCTCGGAGATATTCAGCGGCAAGCGAATCGAGCTGCAGCGGCTGCGCAGGGCACGGCTTTTCACCAGGCCGTAAGGGTCAGGCAGCACCACCTCGTCATCGGCTTCGAAATCCAGCAGGCTCTTGTAGAACAGCACCCAACTGTCGAGGCTGTCGGCCGGCAAGGCCATGGCCATGTGGTCGATGCGCAGCAAGCCGCCGCTGGATGACGTGGCGGGTTGCAGGTTGAAGTCGGTGTCGTAGAGGCCGCCTTCGCTCGGGTCCACCAGGTAAATCAGACTGCCATCCGGCGCACGCACCGCCGCCAGTTCCAGTTCGTTGGGCCCCACCAGGCCGCGATACGGCTGGCCCTTGTAAGCCACCGCACGCTCCAGGGCCTTGGCGCTGTCCTTGACGCGGATCGCGGTGGCGCACAACGACGGCCCGTGGGCTTCGAAAAAATTGTGGGCGAACGAATAGGGCTCGCAGTTGAGGATCAGGTTGATATCACCCTGGCGTAACAGGCTGACGCTCTTGGAGCGATGCTGCCCGGCCTTGACGAACCCCAGGCGTTCCAGCCAGTGGGTCAGCTTCGCGCCGAGACTTTCGTCCACGGCAAATTCGAGGAACTCGATGCCGTCGTACTCGCTGGCCGCCGGGGTATCAAACAGAATCTCGACCGGCTGCACCGGCGCTTCCTGTTGCAGACGCTCGCGGGTCTTTTCTTCCAGGTACAGCAAGGAGCGCAGGCCGTCTGCCGCGTTTGCCCGAGTTGGCGCGGCGCGGAAGCCGTCGTTGAAAATCTCGAGGGACAGCGGCCCGGTGTAGCCACTCTTGATGATCGGCGCAAGAAACCCCGCGAGGTCGAATTCGCCTTGGCCGGGGAAACAGCGGAAATGTCGGCTCCACTCCAGGACGTCCATGGCCAGGATCGGCGCGTCGGCCATTTGCACAAAGAAGATCTTGTCGCCAGGGATATCGGCAATCGCGCTTGGATCGCCCTTGAGGGACAAGGTATGGAAGCTGTCGAGCAGTACGCCAAGGCTGGGGTGATCAACCTGACGCACCAGGTTCCATACCTGCTGCCAGGTGTTCACATGCTTGCCCCAGGCCAGCGCTTCATAGCCAATGCGCAGGCCACGACGCCCGGCCTGTTCGGCCAGCAGGCCGAGGTCATCGAGCAGAATACGCTCGTCACCCATGCAGTCGGCCGAGGCGTTGCTGCACACCAGCACCAGGTCGGTGCCCAGTTCCTGCATCAGATCGAATTTGCGTTCGGCGCGCTCCAGATTGCGTGCCAGGCGGTCACGGCGGCAGCCTTCGAAGTCGCGAAACGGCTGAAACAACGTGATGGCAATGCCGAGGTCGGCGCACATCTGCCTAACTTCACGCGGGCTGCCATCGTAATACAGCAGATCGTTTTCGAAGATTTCTACGCCATCAAACCCGGCGGCCGCGATGGCTTCGAGTTTTTCCGGCAGGGTTCCGCTCAGGGAAACGGTGGCAATAGAGCGTTGCATCGGCGACTCCCGGCATTTGAGGCTCGTCTTATTTACGGCAAATTATTGGCCGCTAAACTGTTCACAGCAATTAAAATGTACGAACCGGTTAGTTTTTGGTGCGATTATCGAACACTATGCCGCTTTGGCGAATTGACGGTTTTTTAACCGCTGCTCACCATCGACCCCGTAACAAAGACCCAGAACACACCATAAAAATTTCAAAAAACGGGTACGACCTCATGCCTCTGCAAAACTCCGCCCTGGCCGACCGCCCGGGCAACCCGCACGCCGGCATCGGCGACAAGATCCGCGGCGCCCTGGCCGTGGGTAAAACGCGCTGGGGCATGCTGGCCCTGGTGTTCTTCGCCACCACCCTGAACTACATCGACCGCGCCGCCCTGGGCGTGATGCAGCCCATCCTGGCCAAAGAGATGAGTTGGACGGCGATGGACTACGCCAACATCAACTTCTGGTTCCAGGTCGGCTACGCCATCGGCTTCGTGCTGCAGGGTCGCTTGATCGACCGCGTGGGCGTGAAACGCGTGTTCTTCTGCGCAGTCTTGTTGTGGAGCCTGGCAACCGGCGCCCACGGCCTGGCCACCTCTGCAGTAGGGTTCATGGTGTGCCGGTTTATCCTCGGGCTGACCGAAGCCGCCAACTACCCCGCCTGCGTCAAGACCACACGCTTGTGGTTCCCGGCGGGTGAACGTGCGGTGGCCACTGGTATCTTCAACGCCGGCACCAACGTCGGTGCGATGATGACGCCGATGTTGCTGCCATTGATCCTGCACGTGTGGGGCTGGCAGGCGGCGTTCCTGTGCATGTCGGCGCTCGGCGGGATCTGGCTACTGTTCTGGGGCTTGAAGTACTTCAACCCCGAAGACCATCCCACCGTCAAACAATCCGAACTGGACTACGTGCAACAGGAAGTCGAACCGGAGCAACCCCGCGTCCCCTTCAGCCGTATCCTGCGCATGCGCGGCACCTGGGCCTTTGCCCTCGCCTACTCGCTGACCGCACCGGTGTTCTGGTTCTACCTGTATTGGCTGCCGCCGTTCCTGAACCAGCAATACAACCTGGGCATCAACGTCACCCAGATGGGCATCCCGCTGATCATCATTTACCTGACCGCCGACTTCGGCAGCGTGGGTGGAGGGATTCTGTCGTCGTTCCTGATCGGCCGTGGCATGAACTCGATCAAGGCGCGGTTGCTGTCAATGCTGCTGTTTGCCTGCTGCATCGTCGGCGTGATCATGGCGGCCGGTTCCAGCCAGCTGTGGGTCGCGGTGTTTGCCATCTCCCTGGCGATTGGCGCGCACCAGGCCTGGACGGCCAACATCTGGAGCCTGGTCATGGACTACACGCCCAAGCACATGATGAGCACCGTGTTCGGGTTCGGCGGCATGTGCGCGGCCATCGGTGGCATGTTCATGACCCAGATAGTCGGCCACATCCTCACCGTCACCAACAACAACTACACCGTGTTGTTCACCCTGATCCCGGCGATGTACTTCATCGCACTGACCTGGATGTACTTCATGGCACCGCGCAAGATTCCTACCGTAGACGCCTGATCTACCTGCGCCGCTGCTGCCAGGCAGCGGCCAGCCCGCTCATGCAGATCACCCCGATACCGACCACTGTGGTCAGGTCCGGGGTGTGGTTGAACACCAACCAGCCCAACAACCCCGCGAACACGATCTGGCAATAGCCGAACGGCGCCAGCAAGGCCGGCGCCGCAAAGCGGAACGCCTGGGTCAGCATCAAGTGGGCGGTCATCCCGCACGTGCCCAAGGCCAGCATCAATACGCCGTGCCACAGCGTGGGGACCTGCCAGAAGAACGGCACCATCGCACTCATCACCAGGGTATTGCACAGGCCGGCGAAGAAGTTGCTGGTGGTGGGCGTGTCGTATTGGCTGAGGATGCGCGTCAGCAGTTGGTAGAAGCAGAAGAACAGCGCCGAACACAGCGGCAGCAACACCGCCGGGGTGAACAGTTCGCCGCCGGGGTGGATGATGATCAGCACGCCGACAAACCCGCAGATCACCGCCAGCCATTGGCCCCGCGTCACGTGCTCGCCGAGCAGCGGCACCGACAGCGCTGTCACCAGGATCGGCGCGAGAAAGTTCACCGCCGTGGCTTCCGCCAGCGGGATGTAATGCAGCGCCGCGGTGAAAAACAGGCTGGTGCCCAACAGGCACAGCGCCCGCACCACCTGCATCCCCGGCCGCTTGCTGCGCAGCACCCGCAGGCCCGATTGCGGCAGGAAGATGCCCGCCATCAATAAGGTGTGCACCAGGTAACGAGCCCACACCACCATCACGATCGGATAGAACCCCGCCAGGTATTTGGACAAGGCGTCATGGCTGGAAAACAGAAACGTCGCCACCACAATCAGCAGGATGCCTTTGAAGGGGTGGTTGACGCCGGAAAGCGGGGTACTGACAGTCATTGAATTCTCTTGCGTGGCGCACGGTGGGACTCAACCCGGTAATCTAGCAGCCGGGCCGGAGTCTGCCCCAAGAGCATAACTAAACACCGTGCGAACAGCGCACTAAATCATGGGATTCGAGTCCAACGCTGCACCTTAGCCTCTGCGTTGTACACTTTTTAACCAAGGCCCTGCCGCTATGAAAAAAACACTCTTTGTTCTTTCTGCCCTCGCCCTGCTGACCGCCTGTAACCAGGAGTCCAAGGAAGCGCCCAAGCCCGCGCCGCCTTCCGTGCAGGCCACCCTCGTGCCGCAAACCCCGCCCACCGACAAATGGGTGGGCAAATGGATTGGCGTCGAAGGCCTCAACCTGACCATCGCCAAGGACGACAGCATCGGCCGTGGTCACTACATCCTCACCATGCAATACGGCCTCGACGCCGATGACTCGGGCACCTTCAAGGGTGAAGCTGCCGAAGACGGCATCGCCTTTACCCGTCCCGATGGCCCGCAACTGCTGCGCGCCGGCGACGGGCCCGCCACCGGGCTGAAATGGCTGGCGGATAAAAAAGATTGCCTGGTGGTGGACACCGGCGAAGGTTATTGCCGCGACTGACCTGGTTTTGCTGACACACACTTCATCTGGCGCCCCTGCCGGAACGGGCTGAGAGCAGCGATACTAAGCAGCTCTCAAACTTCTCGGACAGCCGGGCTGGCGCCATTCCTACGCACCAACAACACTGTTTCAGAGTTCATCGAGAGGATTGCCCCATGCTATGGAAAAAAGGCCGACGCAGCGACAACGTGGTGGATGCCCGCGATGGCAGTGGCGGCGGTGGGGGCGGTGGCATGCGCTTTGGGGGCGGCAAGGGCCTGAGCCTCACGGCCATCGTGCTGATCGTCGGCATTGGCTGGCTGACCGGCCAGGACCCGTTGCAGATCCTCGGCCAACTGACCGGCCAAATGGAACAGGCACCCTCGGTGAGCACGCAGTCGCGCCAGGCGCCGCCGGCCAACGATGAACACGCTGATTTTGTGCGTGCCGTACTGGGCGATACCGAAGACACCTGGGGCCAGGTGTTCCAGGAAAACGGGCTGACCTACAAGAACCCGAAACTGATTCTGTTCCGCGGCCGGGTGAATTCGGCCTGCGGTGGCGCCACGTCGGCCAGTGGCCCGTTTTACTGCCCGGCTGACCAACAGGTCTACCTGGACCTGGATTTCTTCCGGGAAATGTCGCAACGCTTCCAGGCCGCCGGCGATTTTGCACAGGCGTATGTGATCGCCCACGAAGTCGGGCACCACGTGCAGACGCTCCTCGGCATCTCGTCGAAGATCCAGGCCGCGCGCCAACAGGGCCGGCAGATGCAAGGCGATGGTGGCCTGCTGGTTCGCCAGGAACTGCAGGCCGATTGCTTCGCCGGGGTGTGGGCCAACCGTGCCCAAAAGCGCCTGAACTGGCTCGAACCCGGCGACATTGAAGAAGCGCTGAATGCGGCCAACGCCATTGGCGATGACCGCCTGCAACAACAGGGTCAAGGCCGCGTTGTGCCGGACTCGTTTACCCACGGCACCTCGGCACAGCGGGTTCGCTGGTTCAAGACCGGCTTCGCCCAGGGCCAGATCACTCAATGCGACACCTTTACCGCCAAGAGTCTTTAGATGAATAAACGATTGGGATTGCTGTTGGGCGTGCTGATTACCTGTTCCTCACCCACCTGGGCCGCCGAGAAAGCACATGGCGTCAAGGTGGTCAGTCCCGATCGTTTTCACCTGGATGCCGGCGAACTCAGCCTGGGCTTGAGCCAGGACTGGCACCAGCCGCTGCCCCAGGTCACCCGCGCGTTGATCATCGTGCATGGGCGCCTGCGCAACGCGCAAACCTACCTGCAAAGTGGTGAAGACGCCGCCGAACAGGCAGGCCAGGCCGCCAACACACTGGTGATTGCCCCGCAATTTCTCAATGCGTCCGACATCAAGCGCAACCCTCTGGATACTCAGGTACTGCACTGGAATGGCAATGACTGGATGGCCGGCGCGCCCTCCGTCGGCCCGGGCCAGATCAGCGCCTACGGTGCGCTCGACCAGATCATCAAGCACCTGGGCAACCGCAAGCTGTTCCCGGCACTCAAGGAAATCGTGGTCGCCGGCCATTCCGGGGGCGGCCAGGTGGTGCAGCGTTTCGCACTCACCGGTCACGATCACCCGACCCTGCAAACCGAAGGCATCAGCCTGCGTTACGTGGTGGCCAATCCGTCGTCCTATGCCTACTTCACTGCGCAGCGTCCGGTGAAATTCGACACCGCCAGTTGCCCCGGCTTCAACGACTGGAAGTACGGCATGCAAAACCTGCCGGCCTACGCCAAGGGCCAGGGCGCCGAGCAGCTTGAGCAAGCCTATGTATCACGCGACATCACCTACCTGCTGGGCCAGCAAGACACCGACCCGAACCACCCCGCGCTGGATAAAAGCTGCGCCGCCGAAACCCAGGGCGCGTATCGCCTGATTCGCGGGCACAACTATTTTGACTACCTCAAGCAGCGGCATCCCCAGTTGCGCCATAAGCTGGTGGAAGTGCCGGGGGTGGGGCATAACGGGGATGGGATGTTTACGTCGCCGGAAGGCCAGCAGGTACTCTTCCAATAACACCCCCTGAAGACACCCGCTCCCACATTTGAGCTCTATTGCCTGGGCTGGATCATCCCGAGTAAGACCACGCAGTCTGGGGCATGCCAGTCCGCCAACTCCGGCCACGGGTTCTGCGGCACGTTCACCAACACCGTCCGCGACCCCGCCGCCCGGCCACAATCGAGGTCGAAGCGGTAATCGCCGACCATCACCATCTCGCTAGGCACCACCTCCCAAGCGGCCGCCAGCTTCAGCAAGCCACCCGGATCAGGCTTGGGCGGCGCATCCTCACGCCCCAGCACATCCTCGACGGCAAAGCAGTCCGCCAGGCCAATCGCTTCCAGGGTGATGTGCGCCAACTCCCGCGCATTGCGGGTCAGGATGCCCAATCGATAACCCCGCTCGGCCAGCGCGCGCACCAGTTCCACGGCGCCTTCGGCCGCCACCGAACCCAGCGCCAACGCCCGCTCATGCTCCAGCAGCCAGGCGTGCTTGGCCGCCGCAACCTCGGCCGGCAACGCGGCCAGGTGAGTGAGGATGTCGTCCTCGGGCGGAATCTCGAGGGCGACACGAATGGCGGCAAAGTCATGCACGGCCACCGTCAGGGTGCCATCCATGTCGAACACCCAGTGCCTGACGTCCGACAGGCTCATGCCCAATCCTTGCGATGGCGAATCAAGCCTTCCTGGGTCACCGAGGCCACCAGTTGCCCGGCGCGGTTGTACACGCTGCCACGGGAGAACCCACGGGAATTGCCGGCCCACGGGCTGTCCATGGCGTACAGCAGCCAGTCATCGGCACGCAGGTCGGCGTGGAACCACAGCGCGTGGTCGAGGCTGGCGACCTGCATGTCTTTCTGCCACACGGTCTTGCCATGGGGCAGCAGCGAGGTGGTCAGCAGGCCGAAGTCCGAGGCGTAGGCCAACAGATACTTGTGCAGCGCCGGCGCGTCGGCCAGGGCGCCATCGGCGCGGAACCACACGTACTTGACCGGGTCGGACGGCTGCGGGTTGAACGGGTCTTTCTCCGTCACCGGGCGCACTTCGATGGGCTTGGGGCACAGGAGCTTGTCGCGCATGTGCTCGGGGATCAGGTGCGCACGCTGTTGAGTGAGTTCCAGCTCCGACGGCAGGTTTTCCGGGCCGACCACCACGGGCATGGTGGTCTGGTGATCGAAGCCTTGCTCGTCGTACTGGAACGACGTGGTGCAGGTGAAGATCGGATGCCCCTTCTGGATCGCCGTCACGCGGCGCGTACTGAAGCTGCCACCATCGCGCACGCGGTCCACCGAGTACACCACCGGCAACTTCGCATCGCCGGGGCGCAGGAAATAACCGTGCAGGGAATGCACGTGCCGCGCTTCTTCTACGGTCTGGCTGGCTGCCGACAGTGACTGGCCGAGCACTTGGCCGCCGAACAGTTGGCGAAAACCCAGGTCCTGGCTGCGGCCGCGAAAGAGGTTTTCCTCGATCGGCTCCAGGGTCAGCAAGTCCACCAGATCTTCCAATACTTGGCTCATAGAGCAACTCCTAAAATCTATGGGGCATTCCGGGCTGCCTATCCATGCAGCGTGTCCAACCATTGGGCGCGGGTGATGCGATACAAAACATGATGGCGCAGCGGGTCATCGGCTGCGACCTTGGGGTGTTCAAAATCTGCCAGCGGATCGTAATGCATACCGATGGCCTGCATGACTTTTTGTGATGGCAGATTGGCTTGCGTGGTGAAGGCAACAATCTCGTCCAGGCTCAAGCGATCAAACCCACAGCGCAATGCGGTCCACGCAGCCTCGCTGGCGTAACCCAGGCCCCAGTGTTCGCGAGCCAGGCGCCAGCCGATCTCCACCGCGGGGGCAAAGTCCGCCTCAAAGCTGACATTCAGCAACCCGGTAAGGCCGATGAATTCGCCGGTGTCCTTGCGTTGCAAGGCCCACAGGCCAAAGCCGTATTCGGCGAAGTGGCCGCGAATGCGGCCGATCAACGCGGCGCTTTCCAAGTGGCTCAGCTTGGCTGGGAAATAACGCATCACCTGCGGGTCGGCGCACATGCGCGCGAAATCCTGCAAGTCGCCGTCGCGCCATTGGCGCAGCACCAGGCGCGCACTTTCCAATTCCAGTATCGGCTCCATGGATCCCCTCCCTTGCCATGTGCGTGAGTGTACAGCGCTGTTAAGATCCGTCGCAGGTTCCCGTCAGAAAATCCCATGCCTTTGCCATTGATCTACCACGATGACTACAGCCCAGAGTTCCCGGCGGACCATCGGTTCCCCATGGACAAGTTCCGCCTGCTGCGCGACCACTTGGTGGACAGCGGCCTGACCCAGGACAGCCAACTGCTGCGCCCGCAGCTGTGCCCGCCAGAGATTCTCGCCCTGGCCCATGACAAGGGCTATATCGAACGCTACATGGGCGGCGAGCTGTCCCGCGAAGACCAGCGCCGCCTCGGCCTGCCCTGGAACGAAGCCCTGGCCCGGCGCACAGTGCGGGCGGTTGGCGGTTCGATCCTGGCGGCGGAGCAGGCGCTGGAACACGGCCTGGCCTGCCACCTGGCGGGCGGCACGCACCACGCCCATTACGATTACCCCGCAGGTTTCTGCATTTTCAATGACCTGGCGGTGATCAGCCATTACCTGCTGGCCAGCGGCCGGGTGAGTCGGGTGTTGATCTTCGATTGCGACGTGCACCAGGGCGATGGCACTGCGCGCATCCTCCACGACACACCGGACGCCATCACCGTATCGCTGCACTGCGAAAAGAACTTCCCGGCTCGCAAGGCCCAGAGTGACTGGGACATCCCACTGCCGATGGGCATGGGCGATGCCGACTACCTCAAGGTGGTGGACGACGCGCTCAACTACCTGTTGCCGCTCTACCAGCCCGACCTGGTGCTGTACGACGCCGGCGTCGACGTGCACAAGGACGACGCCCTCGGCTACCTCAAGCTGACAGACCAAGGCGTCGCCGCCCGTGATGAAAGCGTGATGCGCCACTGCCTGGGGCGCGACATCCCGGTGATGGGCGTGATCGGTGGTGGCTACAGCAAGGACCGCCCGGCCCTCGCCCGCCGCCACGGTATCCTGCACCACAGTGCGCAACGGGTATGGACGTCATCAGGTTGTCACTGAACTATGGGCGTTACCCACAATGCCTGTGGAACGGCCTGTGGATAACTTGAGCGTAAGCGTCTGAAGCCCCGTAACCGTATAGCCTGCGCGAAGCTGTACGTTTTTTGATCAGGCACGTGCGCCGTCCTCGGGTAGAATGTGCGGCCTATTCAAGCGACCGTAGCCTTGCCCATGCCCCTGACTCCTCCCCAACACGTCTCCATTATCGGCGGCGGCCCCGCCGGGCTGATGGCCGCTGAAGTCCTGAGCCTGGCGGGCGTGCGCGTGGATCTGTACGACGGCATGCCGTCAGTGGGGCGTAAATTCCTGCTGGCCGGCGTGGGCGGTATGAACATCACCCACTCCGAGGCTTACCCGGCATTCCTGTCGCGCTACGCCGAACGCGCGCCGCACATGGCGCCATTGCTGCGGGCGTTTGGTGCCGACGCGTTGTGCGAATGGATTCACGGCTTGGGTATCGAGACGTTTATCGGCACCTCCGGCCGGGTGTTTCCGACGGACATGAAAGCCGCGCCGCTGCTGCGCGCCTGGCTCAAGCGCCTGCGTGACCAGGGCGTGGTTATCCACACCCGTCATCGTTGGCTGGGCTGGAATGCCGAGGGCGATTTACTTATCCACAGCCCCGACGGCGAAAAAACTGTCCACAGCGATGCCGTGCTGCTGGCCCTTGGTGGCGGCAGCTGGTCGCGCTTGGGTTCCGACGGTGCCTGGCTCAAATTGCTGGAAGACCGGGGCGTGCCCTACGCCCCGCTGCAGCCGAGCAACTGTGGCTTCGAAGTGTCGGCCTGGAGCGAATTGATGGTCAGTAAATTCGCTGGCGCGCCGTTGAAAAACGTCGCCATCGGGCTGGGGGATGACAAGCCTCGCCTGGGCGAATGCGTGGTCACCGCCATGGGGATCGAGGGCAGCCTGATCTACGCGCTGTCGGCGCCGATTCGGGAAGCGATCAACCACCATGGTTCGGCAACCGTGCATATCGACCTGCTGCCGAGCAAGCCGCTGGACAAGGTCCAGGCTGCGCTGGCCAAACCGCGTGGCTCACGCTCGATGAGCAAGCATCTGCACAGCCAGCTGGGGTTGGACGGGGTGAAAGCCGCGCTGCTGCGTGAATTGGCACCGGCAGAGCACTTCAATGATCCAGCGCAGTTGGCGGTGGATATCAAGGCGCTGCCATTGACCCTGGTGAAGACACGGCCGATGGATGAGGCGATCAGCACGGCGGGTGGCGTGCCATTCGAGGCGTTGGATGAGCGCTTGATGCTCAAGCAATTGCCGGGAGTGTTTTGTGCGGGGGAAATGCTGGACTGGGAAGCGCCGACGGGGGGCTACCTGCTAACCGGGTGCTTTGCCAGCGGACGGGCTGCCGGGCGCGGCCTGTTGGAGTGGCTTGGCCGCTGAGTCTTGCGCTGGATTCAAAGCCGCATTCGCGAGCAAGCCCGCTCCCACATTCAATCGAGTTCCAACGTTGGAATACAGTCAAATGAGGGAGCGGGCTTGCTCGCGAAGAGGCCATCAACAGCGCCGAAGAATTACTTCTTCTTGCGCGGCCCGGTATTGAACACCGGCACCTTGCGCACCGGTTTGATCGACGGCTCCGCCGGCGCCACGTCCCCGCTGTCCACCCACTTGCCGAGGTTGCGCTTACCGCCACCGCCCGACGCTTTTGGCTTCTTCGGCTTTTTCGGCTTCTTCACCACCTGCCCGCTGGCATCGGTGTCTGGCACGCGGTGTTCCGGTTCGAAGTCTGGTTCCGTCTTGCGGGTCAAGGTCTGACGCGTGAGCATCTCGATGGCCGACAGCATGTTCACTTCATCGGCACACACCAGGGAAATCGCCTCACCGGTGTTGCCCGCACGCCCGGTACGGCCGATACGGTGGATGTAGTCCTCGGCCACGATCGGCAAATCGAAGTTGACCACCAGCGGCAGGTCTTCGATGTCCAGGCCACGGGCTGCCACGTCGGTGGCCACCAGGATCTGCACGTCACTGGATTTGAAGCGGTCCAGCGCACGTTGGCGGGTCGCCTGGGGCTTGTCGCCATGGATGCCGTCGGCATTGATGCCCAGGCCCTGCAACTTATCCACCAGCGCATCCACGCCGTTACGGGTCTTGGCGAACACCAGCACCTGCTTCCAGCGCCCTTTGCGCATCAGGTGCACAAACAGCTCCGGCTTGCGTTTCTTGTCCACCGGCACCACCCATTGCTTCACGGTGTTGGCGGCGACGTTGCGCGGGCTGACTTCAATGCTCAGCGGGTCGTTGAGCATCTGCCCGGCCAGCAGGCGGATGTCATCGGAGAACGTCGCGGAAAACAGCAGCGTCTGGCGCTTTTTCGGCAGCATCCGATAAATGTTGGCAAGCTCTTCGGAAAAGCCCAGGTCGAGCATGCGGTCGGCTTCGTCGAGCACCAGGGTTTGCAACTGGTTGAGTTTCAGTGCGTTCTGGCGAAACAGGTCGATCAGGCGGCCAGGCGTGGCGACCAGAATGTCGACGCCCTTGCGCAGCTTCATCATCTGCGGGTTGATGCTTACGCCGCCGTACACCGCATACGTGGTGAGAGGCAGGTGTTGGGCGTACTCGGCAACGCTGGCGTGAACCTGCTCGGCCAGTTCGCGGGTCGGGCACAGGATCAGCGCGCGCGCCGAGTTGGCGGCGACTTTCGGCCCTTCCATCGTCAGCAGTTGCAGGAGCGGCAAGGCGAAACCGGCAGTCTTGCCGGTGCCGGTCTGGGCCGCGGCCATCAGGTCGCGACCGGCCAGCACCGCCGGAATGGCTTGCGCCTGCACCGGCGTTGGGGTCTGGTAGCCAAGCGTCTCAAGGGCGCGCAGCAAGGGTTCGATCAGGCCAAGGGTGGCGAAAGTCATGTGTTTACCGTAGGAAAAATTCAGCGCAAGGGCGTAATGCGCCGCAGTTTACCTTATTTCCGGCTTGGGCTTTCGCCACTGGGGCAGGCTGATCAACAGCACCGCGCTGATGATCACCAGCATGGCCAACGCCTCTTCCAGGCCGATGGTCTCGCCGACAAACACAATCCCCAGCAATACCGCCACCGCCGGGTTGACGTAGGCATAGCTGGTCGCTGCCGCCGGGCGCACGTGCTTGAGCAGGTACATATAGGCGTTGAAGGCGATGATCGAGCCGAACACGATCAGGTAGCCCAGGGCCAGCCATCCTTCCACTGGCGGCATCGCCTGCAGGCGCTCACCGGACAGCGCGCTGACGATCAGCAGCGCAACACCGGCTACCAGCATTTCCGCAGCACTGGCCATGGCGCCCTGAGGCAGTGGCAGTTGTCGACTCCAGACTGAACCGAACGCCCAGGATGCTGCCGCCAGTAACAGCAAAACAGCGCCCATCGGACTCGACTGCAAGGTATTGCCCATGTTGAGCATGGCAATGCCGACGATCCCCAGGATCACCCCGGCCCATTCCAGTCGGGTATTGCGCGCGCCCCAGAAATACCCACACAGCAAGGTGAACAGCGGCACGGTCGCCACCGCCAGCGCAGCGACGCCGGACGACACCCCCATGTGCTCCGCCACGCTGACGCCGCCGTTTCCGACGGTGAGCAGCAAAATGCCGATCATCCCGGCGGCCTTCCATTGCGCCCACGTCGGCGCCGGCACCCCGCGCCATCTGAGGAACCCATACATCAACGCACCCGCCGTGCAAAACCGAATCCCGGCCAGCAATAACGGCGGCCAGTACTCCACCCCAATGCGGATCACCAGGTAGGTAGACCCCCAAATCACATACAGCGCAAAGAAGGCAGCGATCAGCGGTAAGGGAAAGCGACGTGGGCCAGGCATTGGGTAGCTCTGCGGCAGAAGATAGGAGCTTTATTCTAAAAAGACAGGTCGTTAAACATAAGTTACAAAACCTGTTTAAAACGCCGTTACACTTTTCAAAGCATGGTTGTGAAGGCTATAAACCGTGCTTTCGAAAGCCACGCGTCACCGGAGCCTTATCATGGACAAATACGACCGCATGCTCCTCAGCGCCCTGCTGGAAGACGGCCGCGCGTCCTACGCGCAACTCGCCCGCAAGGTAAACCTCTCCGCCCCCGCGGTCGCTGAGCGAGTGGCCAAGCTCGAGGCCAGTGGCGTGATCACGGGTTATCAGGCCAAGGTGGACCTGTCCAAAGTCGGCTTGCCGATTCAATGCGTGATGGAGTTGCGGCTGACGAACCATGGCAGCCAAAAGACCTACGACGCCCTGGCGCAAATCCCTGAGCTGACCGAGTGTCATCGGGTAACGGGTGATCCGTGCGTGATCATGCAAGCGGCAGTGGGCACCATGCCAGAGCTGGAAAACCTGATTAATCGGGTGGCGAAGTTCGGGTTCAGCAAGACCTCGATCATTTTGTCGAGCGCGATAGAGCGGCGGGTGCCGTTGGGGCAGTTGGAGGGTAATGGGAAAAATTGTGGTTGAACCGCCGCCATCGCGGGCAAGCCCGGCTCCCACATTTGAAATGCATTCCAACTGTAGGAGCCGGCCTGCGATGACGTCCGTTGCATCAAGTCGTGGATCAGGCGCTGGACTGCACACAGTCTCGATGAACGACACTTAACCCCTGTGGGAGCGGGCTTGCTCGTGAAGGCGATGTGTCAGTCAATATATCCGGCGACTGATCCACCGCTTTCGCGAGCAAGCCCGCTCCCACATTTGAATCTTCTGTGTTCTTGGCGTTGTGGTGGGGTTAGAACCCGCGATGCTTCTTCAGATGCTCGTTGATCTTCGCCGCAGGCACTTTCTGCAAGGTGCACAGCAGGTCGTGGGACAGTTCACGCAAGCCATGGGTGCCGCGCAGTTCCCGGGCCAGATGGGCCGTGAGATTGGCCGCCATTTCCGCATCGGCCATCGCCCGGTGAGCCTTGCCGGTATGGGGCAGTTGGGCGTAGCTGTTGAGGGTGCCGAGCTTGTGGTTGGGCGCAGCGGGCATCAGGCGACGGGCCAGCAGCAGGGAACAGGCGAACTTCTGCAGGCGGGTACGGCGAATCAAACCCAGTTCAAAGTCCCAGAACTTCTGGTCGAACGCGGCGTTGTGCGCCATTAGCGGTGTGGTGCCGACAAATTCATGCACCTCGTTCATCACCCGCTCGGCCGGCGGCGCGCTGCGCAGCATGGCGTTGCTGATACCCGTGAGTTGCTCGATAAAACCCGGCACGCGCACGCCGGCATTCATCAGGCTCTGGTAGCGATCCACGATCTGCCCGCGCTCGAGGATGACCACCGCGATTTCCGTGGCCCGGCAGTGGCTGCTCGGGGTGATGCCGGTGGTTTCAAAGTCGATGACCGCTATACGTTCCAAACCTGTTCCAACTCCGTCTAACTGTTTATTAAGCCACAGCGCTCTATTTGAGCAGCAACGCGCCTTCGATCGGCACGTAGCGGCTGGCGGCGCGTATCAGCGAGTTGGCCGTCAGCCCCGGTACGCCATAGGCCACGGCTTCGACGCCATGCTTGTGGATGATGCGGTCGAGCAGCATGTCGAAATCACCGTCGCCGGAGGCCAGCACGATTTCGTCGACGTGGTCGGCGGCGTCCATGATGTCGATGGTGATGCCCACGTCCCAGTCGCCCTTGGCCGAGCCGTCGCTGCGCTGGATGTAGGGCTTGAGTTTTACCGTGAAACCCAGGTTGCGCAGGATCTGCTGGAATTGCTGCTGCTTGCTGTCACCACGGTCGATGGCATAGGCGTACGCCTCGACGATCTGCCCGCGCGAGCTGATATCAGCCCACAGGGCGGCATAGTTGAAGTGGCAGCCATACGCCTGGCGCACGGTGTAGTAGAGGTTTTGAACATCGGCGAACACTGCAATTTTCTTCACCGCACTTCCCCATGACTGCCGCTTGGACCCCAGACGCGAAGGTCCGCAAAGACGCCAGTATGCCAGCCGAGGGAATGTTTCCGGGAAAAATCAGACCGGGGCGACAAAGCGCCCCGGTTGAACAGGGCTCAGACGAAGGAGTCGTCGTCGCCGAAGGAAGAGGAATCGTCGGAGTAGTCGTTGTCGGCAAAGCCGTCAGAGGCATTGTCATTGCCCCAATTGTCATTGCCGGCAAACTTCTGGTCGTCGTTGCCCCAGTTGCCGTTGTCACTGGCCGGTGCAGGCTCTTCACGGATGATTTCTTCCACCACTTGCGGCTGTTGCGAGTTGTGGTTGAACAGGCTGCTGATACCCTCGGCCAGCAGTACACCGCCGGCCACGCCGGCAGCGGTTTTCATTGCCCCGCCGAGGAATCCGCTGCCAACCGGAGCGGCTGGAGCCGGTTGTTGATAATTCTGCTGCGGCGCAGGTTGACTGAACGCCGGCCGCGCCGGTTCGCGCCAGCCACCACCGGAAGACGCCGGAGCGCTTTGAGCGGGTTGCGGGTCACGGGAACCGCCACCGCCGAAGATGCTCGACAGGAAACCACCGCTGCTCGCCGGGGCAGGTTGCGCGGACTTGGCCCGTTGCAGCTCTTCCTGCAACTGCTGGATCTGTTGCGCCTGCTGCTTGTTCTGCGCGTCGAGACTCTTGAGCGCGTGCTCCTGAACCAGGATCGACTGGGTCATGTAGTACCCGGCCGCTGGCTGGCGAGTCATGTGTTCCTTGATCCGCGCCTCGGCCTGGGCATCGCGCGGGGCTGAGTCCGTTTCGGCTTGTTGCAACCGTGAAAACAGTCCATCGATCAGGCTTTGCTCTTCGCTGTTCATGGCGACCTCGTTAGATTGCCGGTAGAAATCGTGATCTCGCCTGTGATCAGGCGCGTTTCCAGTTATGGGGGTGTTACGAGTTGTTTCAATGGTCTTTACTCAAGGTTTACGTTTGCTTACCGCCCGTGATGATCGGTTAAAGTGTTGCCCTTGCTTTCAGGCCTGCGATGAACTTGATGAATCCGTTAGATGTACTGCGCGACTCCTTGCGTTTCACCCAACGTAACCTGGGCGCCATCGTCCAGTTGTGTTTGCCATTGGTGATTTTCGAAGCCCTGCTGCAACAGGTGCTCAACCATGTGGTGGGCCCGGATGCGTTCCCCGGCTACAGCGTGGTGGTGGGTTTGCTGGTGTACCCGCTGTACACCGGGGCACTGATCCTGTTCCTGGACGCCCGCACCCGGGGCGAGTCGCCGCGCACCCAGGATGTGTGGGCCATGGCCCTGACCCTGTGGCCGCGCTTCGCCCTGCTCACGGCCATGAGCACGCTGCTGATCCTGCTGGGGTTGTCGTTGTATTTCCTGCCGGGCCTGTGGCTGATGGTGGTGCTGGCGTTTGCCGAGTACCTGCTGGTGCTGCGCGGCATGCCGGCGCTGGAGGCGATGAAGGAAAGCTTCCGCCTGAGCCGTGGGCATTTCTGGCTGATCCTGGTGTGCCTGCTGTGCGTGATGACACCCCTGTGGCTGCTCAAGGGCGCCAGTGTTGCGGCGTATCCAACGCCTGCGCCGCTGCTGGGCCTGTTGCTGGACAGCATCCACAGCTTCCTGCAGCTGTTTACCAGTGTGGTGCTGTTTCGTTTATTCATGCTGATCGGTGGCGATGCCGACGCGCGGTGATATGCTCCGTGCCTCTTCTGACACGCATATAAGCCGAGCCGATGACCCGTTTATTGCGCATCACCCTGCTGGGCCTGCTGATTATCGCAGGCCTGCTCGTCGCCCTGATCTACAGCCTGACCTGGCGCCCAGAAGCGAAGGAAACCCTACCGGTGAGCTGCGTCGCACCCCGTGCGCCCACGTTGCTGCCGGGGCAGGCGCTCAAGGTCATGACCTGGAACGTGCAATACCTGGCCGGCAAGAACTACGTGTTCTGGTACGACACCGCCGACGGCAGTGGCCCGGACGACCGCCCCACCGTTGAGGACATGGCCGCCAGCCTCGACGAAGTGGCGCGGGTGATTCGCGACGAACAACCCGACGTCCTGCTGCTGCAGGAGCTCGATGAAAACGCCAAGCCCTCCCACTACCAGGACCAACTCGCACTGTTGCAGGAGCGCCTGATCGACCTCTACCCCTGCAGTGCCCAAGCGTTCGACTGGAAAGCCGACTTCGTGCCAGACCTGCATATCTTCGGCAGCGTCGGCCGCAAATTGGCGACCCTGAGCCGCTACCAGATCGAACACGCCGAACGCCTGCAATTACCCGCGCCCGAGGCCAACTTCATCAGCCGCCAGTTCCAACCCAAGCCAGCCTTGCTGTTGACCTACCTGCCGTTGAGCGACGGTGGCCAACTGGCCGTGCTCAACACCCGCCTGGACGGCGACGCACCGGGACGCAGTGCGGTGCAGGAGCAGGTACAAACCACGGTCAGGCTGCTGGATAAATTCGAAGGGCGTGGCACGCCCTGGCTGATCGGCGGGGATTTCAACCTGCTGCCCCTCGGCCAATTCCTGCGCCTGGACGCCGGCAAACGTGGGCAGTATTCGCCGGACAGCGAGTTGCATTTGCTGTGGGACAAGTACCCGATGATTCCGAGCAATAGCCAGTCCAGCGGGATCGACCGTGAGAAGTGGTTGACGAACTTCCCCAACGACCCGAGCGTGGACGGGCCGGACCGCACACTGGACTACCTGTTCTACAGCCCAAGGATCAAGCGAGTGGAGGCGAAGGTGCGGCAGGAGGATACGTTGCGTATTTCCAACCACTTGCCGGTGATTGCGCGGTTCCTGTTGCCGGCCGCGCCATAACAAACACACCCAACACCTGTGGGAGCGTGCTTGCCTGCGCCCACATTTGACCTCTGTCGCGCCTACTTGCGCGGTTTGATCCGCGCCGTCGCCTCGGCCACCAACGGGTCATCCGGCCAATAGTGCTTGGGGTACCGCCCCTTCAAATCCTTCTTCACCTCGGCGTACGTGCTGCGCCAGAAGTTAGCCAGGTCCTGGGTCACCTGTACCGGCCGGCGCGCGGGGGACAGCAAGTGCAGCTTCACCACCTGGCGCCCGCCGGCAATGCGCGGGGTGTCGGCCAGCCCGAACAATTCCTGCAAGCGCACTGCCAGGATCGGCGGCTGTTCGCTGTAGTCCAGGCGCACCGACGAACCCGATGGCACTTTCACATGCTGCGGCGCGAGTTCGTCGAGGCGCTGGGGCAGCGGCCAGGGCAGCAGGTTGTGCAGGAAGCTGGAGATGTCCAGGTTGGCAAAATGGCTCAGCCGCGAGACTTTGCCCAGGTACGGCATCAGCCAGTGTTCCAGGCTGGCGAGCAGGGCCTTGTCGCTGAGATCGGGCCACTCACCAGGTTTGCCGGCGTCCAGTTGACGCAACAGCATCACACGGGCCTGCCATTGGCGCAGCTCAGGAGTCCAGGGCAGCAGCTCCAGGCCTTTGCGGCGCACCAGGTTGACCAGTGCCTGGCTGCGGGCGGACTCGTCGAGACCGGTCAAGGGTTCACGGCTGAGCACCAGCTCACCGACCTTGCGCTGGCGTTCGGCACGCAGTACGCCTTCGCGTTCGTCCCAGTCGAGTTGGTCGACATTGCGCACCTGCTCGGCAAGTACCGTGTCGAACAGCGCCGGGTCAAAATCCGCCGCCAGGTAGATGCGTTCTTCACGCTGGCCCTGGCGGCTGCCCAGGTCGGCGATCACCAGCCAGGGTTGTTTCATCAGGCTGTCAGCTTCGGCGAACAGTGCCGCACGGCCGTTGGCCAGGCGGTACTCGGCGCCGCCGGCGCGACGCTGCTGGGCGACACGGTCCGGGTAGGCCAGCGCCAGCAAGGCGCCGAGCCAGCGTGGGTGGTCGGGGTCGGCCACCGGTTGCGTGGCCTGGCCTCTCAGATAACCGCGATACTGCCGCGCCAGTTGCCTGGCCCGTTGCACGCCGCCTTGAGTACCCCGTGCGCGCTCTTCGCCGGACAACAGCGCGAGACGACTGTGCAAATCCGCCCCGCCACCGCGCAAGATATCACGCTCTCCCAGCAGCGCAGCCACCTCGCAAGCCGTCGCCGCCAGCCCCAAGTCCTGACCGCGCAGCAGCAGGTGGGCGATACGCGGATGGGCCGGCAGTTCGGCCATCTTCTGCCCGTGGGCGGTGAGTGTGTCGTCATTCAAGGCGCCAAGGCGCTGCAACAGGTCCTGGGCCTGGGCATACGCAGCGGTCGGCGGCGCATCCAACCACACCAACTGTGCAGGCGTGACGCCCCAACGCGCCAACTGCAAGGCCAAGCCGGCGAGGTCGGCGGCAAGAATTTCCGCACTGCCGTGGGCGGCCAGGCCTTCATGCTGGTCTTCGGACCACAGGCGATAACACACGCCCGGCTCCAGGCGCCCGGCCCGGCCGGCACGCTGGGTGGCGCTGGCGCGGGAAATGCGCTGGGTGTCGAGGCGGGTCATGCCGCTGCCCGGGTCGAAACGCGGCACCCGCGCCAACCCGGCATCGATCACTACACGCACGCCGTTGATGGTGAGGCTGGTCTCGGCGATGTTGGTCGCCAGCACGACTTTGCGTTTACCCACAGGCGCCGGGTCAATAGCAGCGCGCTGCGCATTGAGGTCCAACTCGCCATGCAGCGGGCATAGCAGCACCTCACTGCGGTCGCCCAAGGCATCGGCCAGTTGCTGGTTGACCCGGCGAATCTCCGCCTGCCCCGGCAAGAACACCAGCACGCTGCCGGTTTCGTCGTGCAGGGCGTCGAGAATGGTTTGCACCACACGCGGCTCGATGAATTCACCGGGCTGGTACGGCCGGCCCCAGCGCATCTGCACCGGGAACATGCGCCCTTCGCTGCGCAGGATCGGCGCGTCATCCAGCAGGCTGGCAAGGCGCTCGCCTTCGAGGGTGGCGGACATCAGCAGGATCTTCAGCGGCTGCTCATCGCGAAACAGTTCGCGGCCGTTCAGGCTCAAGGCCAGCGCCAGGTCGGCGTCGAGGCTGCGCTCGTGGAATTCGTCGAAGATCAGCAGGCCCACGCCGTCCAGTGCCGGGTCGTCCTGCAGGCGACGGGTGAGGATCCCTTCGGTGACCACTTCGATGCGGGTGTTGGGGCCGACTTTACTGTCGAGGCGGATGCGGTAGCCGACGGTTTCACCGACCTTCTCGCCCAATTCACTGGCCAAGCGTTCGGCCGCTGCACGAGCTGCCAGACGGCGGGGCTCGAGCATCAGGATGGTCTGCCCGGCCAGCCAGGGTTCGTTCAACAACGCCAAGGGCACACGGGTGGTTTTACCGGCGCCGGGGGGCGCTTCCAGCACGGCTTCATGGCGATTCGCCAAGGCGTCACGCAGGGCGGGTAAAACTTCATCAATCGGCAACGAATTCATACTGGCTCCAAAGCAGAGCGGCGAGTATAACGGCGAACTGCAGGATGCTGATGCAGGTCTCAGAAGCGCCACCCCCTTCAATTGTGGCTGCATCAAAAGGTGGGAGCTGGCTTATAGTCATCTTTAAATCGTGTTCAGGAGAATTTTCATGCGTATCGCTTCCCGTGTCATCGGCGGTGTCCTCGCCGTCACCCTGCTGAGCCAACTGACGGCCTGCGGTTCGATCTTCTACCCAGACCGCCGTGGCCAGATCGACGGCAAGATCGACCCGACCATTGCCGTGCTCGATGCCGTGGGCCTGCTGTTCTATGTGATTCCTGGCCTGATCGCGTTTGGTGTGGACTTCGCCACCGGCGCGATCTACTTCGAACCGGGCAAGACCGCCCAGGTCGACCCGCAAACCCTCCACGAAGCCATCGGTGCCGACGGCAAGGTCGACAACGCCAAGCTGCAAAGCATCATCCAGAAAGAAACCGGGCGTAGCCTGCCGCTGGACGACCCGCGCATGATCCAGTTCAAAGGCAGCGTGCAACAACTCGCCAGCCTGGGCCTGCAACCCGCCGCTTAAGGATTCGACCCGCCTATGACCAGCAGTCCCGAACACGCCAGGCTCTTGCGCCTGGCCACCCGTGCGTCGGTGGGCGTGGCCAGTGCGCTGATTATCACCAAGGCCATCGCGTGGTGGCTCAGCGGCTCGGTGAGCATGCTTGCCGGGTTGACCGACTCACTGCTGGATGGCGTGACGTCGCTGCTGAACCTGCTGGCCGTGCATTACGCCCTGCGCCCCGCCGATGATGATCACCGGTATGGGCATGGCAAGGCAGAGTCGCTGGCGGGCATGGCGCAGGCGCTGTTTATCGGCGGCAGTGCGATGCTGATTGCGTTCCAGGCCTACGAGCGCCTGCAGCATCCGGAACCGGTGGGCGCACCGTGGCTGAGCATCGGTGTGATCATCTTTTCCCTGGTGCTGACCGTGGCCCTGTTGATGCTGCAACACCGGGTGATCCGCGAAACCGGCTCCAACGCCGTGCGCGCAGATTCGCTGCACTACCGCTCGGACTTGATGCTCAACGGCAGCATCCTCGTGGCACTGGTGCTGGCCGGGATGGGCTTTCATCAATTCGACGCCTGGTTCGGCCTGGGCATCGCCGCCTACATCTTGTGGAGCGCGATCCAGATCGCCCGGGAAAGCTTTGCGGTGTTGATGGATGAAGAGCTGCCGCCAGACGTCAGCCAGCACATGCTGGAACTGGCCCGTGGCGTACCGGGAGTGTTGGGTGCGCATGATTTGCGCACACGTATTTCCGGCAGCCACTGGTTTGTGCAACTGCACCTGGAGTTGCCGGGGGAATTGACGCTGTCAGTGGCCCACGGCATCAGCGACCAAGCCGCCGATGCGATTCACAAGGCCTACCCCCGCGCCGAAGTGCTGGTGCATGCTGACCCTGCGGATCAGCTACAAGCAACACGTGACAAGCCTCAAGCTTGAGGCTAAAAGCTCGAGGCTTACTGCGGCTTAATATTGCACCTGATAACCCCGACTGCTCAGGCAGTTGCCCTGGGCCTGGCGGTAGGTTTGCACCACGGCCGGGTCGGGGGCGTAGGTGACTTGCTGCGGGTCGAAACCGCTTTGCTGCACCGCCCAGCGATAACAGTCATAGCCGTCCTGCTGCACCTGGGCCGGTGACTGGCCGTTGGCGGGATACGCCACCACGTCATAGCCATTGCCTTGCGGCGTGGGCTGCGGCGCCGGCACGGCGGTCGGCGGTTGCACCACCACGTACTGCTGGGAGCTGCTTTCGTAGGTGTAGTAGGCACCGGCCGCGAGGAAGAACAGCGCACTGCCCACCCACACTTCACGTGCGTAGTCCGGCAGGTAGTGCACGCGAATGCCGTACGGTGGCGTCACCACTACATAGCGCGGGCCTTGCGGACGGTACCAGTAGCCACCGGAGTAGAAATAGTCCTGGCCACGGTAAGGCACGCGGTAATTGCGATCAGGGAAGCGGTCGATCACATAACCGGGGCGATGTTGCGGGCCTGGGCCCCAGCCATTTCCGTGCCCGTCGGGGCGCCCTGGCCAACGGTTGTCGCCGGGACGGCCATTGCCATTGTTGTACCCGCCGCCATTGTTACCGGGCCGAGAGCCCGGGCCGCCGGCTTCCCAGTGCGGGTTGCCATCGGTGCGTCGAGGGATGTCGCGGTAATAGCCCTGGCGGGGTTCCTGGGTCTGGCGGACGGTGTCGGGGCGACCCTGGATCGGCAGGTTGTTCGACGGTTGCGGTTGTGGCGCAGGGCGGGACTGCTCATTGCCCTGGGGACGCCCCTGCCATTGACCGCCGCCATTCTGGCCGCCGCGATCGACATGCGGGTTTTGCGGGCGCGGTTGAGTGTTCTCCGGCCGTGGCTGATTATTGCCTGGCCGCCCGCCCCCCTCAGGGCCTCGCTCATGCTGCCCACCACCGCCTTGCGGTCGCTGCCCTTGCCCCGGTGAGTTATCGCGCTCATCGGCCATTACCTGCGTGCCAACGGTGACCACCAGCAAACCTACACCTGCCATATGCCAGATGCGCTTCATGCTATTCCTCACTGCGGATTAGGGCCTGTCCATGAGACTGGAAAAGCGAGGCCCGGTTCTCGCACAGGTTATCAGCAGGCAAAAGAAAAGGGGTGACCCGTCGGCCACCCCTTGAGAACTTCGTCCTGGCTCAACGCTTTTGACGTTGGCTCACCTCACGCCGTCTTGTGGACAGTGTGCAGCCTGGAGGCCGGCTCAACCCTGCTGGGGTGGCGGCCGCAGCGGGCCTGATTGGGCGAGCTGCTGTGGACTGTTGTCCAGGCGGTGATTCTGTTGATAAAGATACCCGCCAGCGCCCGACAGATGATTGCGAAGATTGCGTCAATAAACAGTGCTTGCGCAATTTTTAACCCTTCATGGATAATTCACCGCAATAGTTACGACAAAGGCCATCCCAATGAGCAAGCTTGACCGATACGACCTGAGTATTTTGGCGGAATTGCAGCGCGACGCGAGGATCTCCAACCAGGAGTTGGCCGAACGCATCGGCTTGTCGCCGTCGCCGTGCTCGCGCCGGGTCAAGCAGTTGGAAGACGATGGCTACATCGCCCGCCAGGTCGCCCTGCTCGACCGCAAGATGCTCGGCTTGAGCCTCACGGCCTATGTGCTGATCGGCATGGACCGCCACACGCCCGAGCGTTTCGAGAATTTCGAAGCGGCGATCCGCACCTTGCCCCAGGTGCTGGAGTGCAGCCTGGTGACGGGGATGGATGCTGACTATCAATTGAAAGTGGTGGTGCCGGACATGGATCACTACCAGAAACTGTTGCTCGGCCACCTGACCCGCATTGAAGGCGTCACCAGCGTGCGTTCAAGTTTTGTGCTGAACCAGGTCTTGAATAGCACCGAACTGCCCCTGACCCACCTGCGCACCTGACCTCAATCACACTGCCGAACGCCTGTGGGAGCGGGCAAGCCCTTTCCCACATTTGCATTGCACTTCGATCCAGATCAATGGTGTGCCTCTAGCGCTGCCGTATACTTTGTCGCCTGCCTTGTCGGAAGCCCCCCATGAACAACATCGACCCCGCCCTGTTTGAAGAATGGATGATGACCGGCCTGGTCACCCTCCTGATCATTTTCATGGGCTTTATCGTGTGGGACCTGGCGAAGAAGTCCAAGGCCGGGCGCTTTGGCTCGTTCATCCTGTTCTTCGTGCTGGGCCTGGGCGTGGCCGCGTTCATCATCAAGAGCGTAGTGATCGGCCTGATCGAGTCCGGCGCTTTATAAGCGCGCCGGCACTTCCTTCCATTGGCCTTGGTCCAGGCCCTCGATCGACCAGTCACCAATCCGTACGCGCACCAAGCGCAACGTGGGCAACCCGACGGCGGCGGTCATGCGCCGTACCTGGCGGTTGCGGCCCTCACGAATGACCAGCTCCAGCCAGTGAGTCGGGATGCTTTTGCGAAACCGTACGGGTGGGTTGCGCGGCCATAGTTCGGGCTCGTCCAACGGCCGGGCTTCGGCGGGCAAGGTCATGCCGTCATTCAGCTCGACGCCATCGCGCAGGCGTTGCAGCTGCTCTTCGCTGGGTTCGCCCTCGACCTGCACCCAGTAGGTTTTTGCCAACTTGTGCTTGGGGTCGGCAATCCGCGCCTGCAACTGGCCGTCATTGGTCAGCAGCAACAGGCCTTCGCTGTCACGGTCCAGGCGGCCCGCCGGGTAAATGCCGGGGATGTCGATGAAATCCTTGAGCGTCGCGCGCCCACCTTCGTCGCTGAACTGGGTCAGCACATCGAACGGTTTATTGAACAGGATCAACTTCGGCTCGGACGGCGGTGCCTTGGCGACACGCCGAGCAGCGGAATAGGGAGGTTTCACGCCAGGGCGGCGTGAATCGGGACGAGTGGGACGGGACATGGCAAAGGAACATCTAACGGTCAGGACCGACAATGCTAGTGGCCTGACCGTTAAATGACCATCCCAACCGCTTAGCGGAACGGCGGCTCGTCGAAGCTGCGCAGTTTGCGCGAGTGCAGCGAGTTGAGTTCGGTGCGCAGCAAGTCCACCGCCTCGATGCCGATCTTCAAGTGCTGGCTCACCGCACGTTCATAGAACGCGTTGGCAGAACCTGGCAGCTTGATTTCGCTGTGCAGCGGTTTGTCCGACACGCACAGCAACGTGCCATACGGCACCCGCAGGCGATACCCCTGGGCGGCGATGGTGCCGCTTTCCATGTCCACGGCCACGGCGCGGGACAGGTTGATCAACGGGCGCTCCTGGGCCCAGCGCAGTTCCCAGTTGCGGTCGTCGTAGGTCAGTACGGTGCCGGTGCGCAGGCGTTTTTTCAGCTCTTCGCCTTTTTCGCCGGTGACGTTGGCGGCCGCTTGCTGCAAGGCCAACTGCACTTCGGCCAACGCCGGGATCGGGATGTTCGGCGGTACCACGCGGTCGAGAATCCCGTCGCGGCGCATATAGGCATGAGCCAGCACGTAGTCGCCGATCGTCTGGGATTGGCGCAGGCCGCCACAGTGGCCGATCATCAGCCAGCAATGCGGACGCAGCACGGCCAGGTGGTCGGTGATGTTCTTGGCATTGGACGGGCCGACGCCGATGTTCACCAGGGTCACGCCGTGGCCATCAGTGGCCTGCAGGTGATAGGCCGGCATCTGGTAACGGTGCCACACCACGCCAGCGGCAATGGCGGACGCTTCACCGTGGTCCATGCTCTTGTCGATCACCACGTTGCCCGGCAGCACCATGCGGATGAACCGCGGGTCGCTGCGCAGTTGCTCCAGGCCATGCAGGATGAACTGGTCGACATAACGGTGGTAGTTGGTCAGCAGGATCCACGGCTGCACATGGCGCCAGTCGCTGCCGGTGTAATGCACCAGCCGGCGCAGGGAGAAGTCCACACGGGCCGCATCGAACAGCGCCAGGGGCAGCGGGTCGGTGTTTTCCCAGTCGTACAGGCCGTCGGCGATGCCATCCGTTGCGGCCGACAGGTCGGTGCTGGGGAACACGCGAGCCAGGGTCGCGGCGGTCACACCGGAGCCGGCCAGTTCATCGCCCTGCTCCACCACGTACGGGTAGGGAATGTTCTGCTGGCTGACGCCGACTTCCACCGTCACGGTGAAGTCGTGCATCAGCGGCACCAATTGCTCCAGCAGGTACTTACGGAACGCCGCAGGATGGGTGACGGTGACGCTGTAGGTCCCCGGCAACTGGACTTTGGCATACGCCCGAGTGGTCTGTGGGACTTCGCCGTGGCAGTGGTAAGTCAGGCGCAGTTCCGGGTAACGAAACAGCGCACGTTGTTCGGCGTCGGGCTCGACGCGGTCTTTGAGGTATTGCTTGAGGGCTTGATTGAGCGCGCCAGTGGCACGCTCATGCAGGGCCGCCAGCCGATCCACGGCTTCTTCAGCGGTTTGCACGACAACAAAAGCTTCGGTCACGGTAAGCATCCTGTGTTCTGACTTGCAGGCCTTTATCTTGCCTGTATCCCAGCGGGAATGCGATCAATGTGGGCGCCGGGCTTGCCCACGATGGCGTTGGTCCAGTCATCCATTTATGAGCTGGCACACCGCCACTGGCTGCACGCCAGCGCCCACTTCTGGGCCGCGTGCAATCAGAGGGAAGGCGGCGTTGAACGGGCGACAATCGCCTCTACGTCCACCCCCCGCGGCAAGGTGCCATACACCCGGCCGGACGAGTCGCCCAGCCGGCTGGCAATAAAGCCATCACTGACCGCCGCATTCCCCGCCTCCAGCAAGAGCTTGGCCTGCAACGCCACGGCGATGTCCTCGGTAAGTTGCCGCGCACGGTACTGGATGTCCTGAGTGTCCATGAACGCCGACTTCAATTGCTCGATATGCCGCGCCAACAGCCGGTCACCATGCCCATCGCCCAGTTCGACAAACAGTGCTTCCAACACACCCGGCTCCTTGGACAACGCCCGCAGCACGTCCAGGCATTGCACGTTGCCGGAACCTTCCCACGTCGAGTTCACCGGTGCCTCACGGTACAGGCGCGGCAGGATGCTGTCCTCGACATACCCGGCACCGCCCATGCACTCGGCCGCCTCGTTGATCATGGCCGGGGCGCGCTTGCAGATCCAGTACTTGCCCACCGCCGTCACCAGACGGGTGAACTTGGCTTCCTGCTCATCCCCCACATGATCCAGCGCGCGGCCCATGCGCAGGCTCAGGGCCAGCGCGGACTCGCTTTCCAGCGCCAGGTCAGCCAGCACGTTTTGCATCAGCGGTTGCTTACTGAGTACGCGGCCGCCGACCGAACGATGGGCACAATGATGGCTGGCCTGGGTCAGCGCCTGACGCATCAGGGCACTGGAGCCGACCATGCAATCGAAACGGGTCATGGCGACCATCTCGATGATGGTCGGCACGCCACGGCCTTCTTCGCCGATCATCCAGGCCAGGGCACCGCGGAACTCCACTTCACTGGAAGCATTGGAGCAGTTGCCCAGTTTGTTCTTCAGGCGCTGGATGTAGAACTCATTGCGCGTGTCATCCGGACGATGCCGGGGCAGCAGGAAACACGTGAGCCCCTTGTCGGTCTGCGCCAAGGTGAGAAACGCATCGCACATCGGCGCCGAGCAGAACCACTTGTGCCCCACCAGTTCATACGCCTGGCCCGTGCCGCCCGCGCCCACCGGGTAAGCACGGGTAGTGTTCGCGCGCACGTCAGTACCGCCCTGCTTCTCGGTCATGGCCATGCCGATGGTGGCACCGGCCTTATGGGCAATGCCGACATTGCGTGGATCGTATTGGGTACTGAGGATTTTCGGCAGCCAGATGCCAGCCAGGTCAGGCTGCAGACGCAGGGCGGGCACACAGGCGAACGTCATGGTCAGCGGGCAGCCGGTGCCCGCTTCGGCCTGGCTGTGCAGGTAGGTCATGGCGGCGCGCGCCACATGAGCACCGGGCTGTGGGTGCGCCCAGGGCAACGACGGCAGGCCATGCTCGACGGCGGTGCGCATCAGTTCGTGATAGGCCGGATGAAACTCAACCAGGTCGATGCGATGGCCATAACGGTCATGACTGCTGAACACCGGCTTGTTCTGGTTCGCCAGGAACCCTGCGTCCATCAACGGCCCGCCGGCCAGCGCACCATAGGCATCGATGCGCGCCTGCGCCCAGCCGGCGCCGAAGCGGCGTGACCACTCCTGCAGGGGCACGTCGATACGATACAAGTTGGCGCCATCCAGGGACGGCGGCTGGTTGGTGACGTCGTGGGTTTCGGCAAACTGATGCAGGTTCATGACGGGCCTCCTGAAAAGGCCACGTTCAGTTGAGGCCTGAAATTCAGTTAAGCACCGTCATACGCCTTAAAAAAGTGGCATACGCGCCGAATGTCCGGCGCTTTCGCCCTCAACCGGGCACAACAAACGGCGCTCCAACATCGCCTGCAAGGCCTCGAAACGCACAGGTTTGGCCAGGCGATCCGAGACACCGACACCATGGCAATGCTCGCGCGCCGACACATTCAGCGAGGCACTCAAGGCAATCACCGGCAACTCTCCACAACCCGGCAATGCACGAATCTGGCAGCACAATGAGAAACCACCTTCGGGAATATCCAACAATACCGCGTCGAAATTCGCACTCTGCAACGCCGCCAGCGCGCTCGCGCCCGTGTCCACGGTTTTCACCCGGTAACCAAGCTTGAGCAGCATGCCACGCACCACCAACTGGCCGACGCTGTTGTCATCCACCAACAGCACCGAACACTCGTGGGGTGCACGTTGCTTATCTGGCGCAGGCTTGGACTCGGCCGGCACCGGGCTGACGTCCACTTCCAGCTGGAAGCGGCTGCCTTTGCCCGGTTCGGAATGATGGGTGAGGCGCCCGCCCAGCAGCTCGATCAGTTGGCGGCAGATCGCCAGGCCGATGCCCAGGCCGCCGTACTCGCGTGTCATGGAGCCATCGAGCTGGAAGAAACGCTGATACAGGGTAGCCTCGTCGAGGGAAGCAAAGCCGATACCGGTGTCGGTAACAATAAAGCTCAGGCGCACGCCACCGTCACTGTGGGGCACGCCGACCACACGCAAGCGTACCGAGCCTTCATGAGTGAACTTGAAGGCGTTATCCAGCAGACAATCCAGGCACTGCAGCAGTTTGTCGACGTCGCCCTGTACGCGGTCCGGCAGTTCGTCTGCCACGTCGATGGAAAACGCCAGGCCTTTGCTCTGGGCGCTGGCGCTGAACTGCTGGCGCAAGGTGTCGAGCGTACCGCGCAGGCTGAACACCTGGGGCTGGGCACTCAAGCGTCCGGCCTGCAATTCGGTGAGGGTGAGGATACCGTTGACCATGCGCATCATGTCCCGCGCCGAACCGGCGGCGGTTTGCTGGTATTGCGCCAGGTCCGCGTCCAGCGGCACCGTCTGCATCAGCTCGAGGGAGCCGATCACGCCATTCATGGGCGTACGCAGTTCGTGGGTCAGGGTGGCGAGGAATTCATCCTTTAGCCGGTTGCTGCGGGCCAATTGCTGGTTGAGCACTTCAAGCTTCTGGCTGGCATCGAACAGGATCTGCGCCTGTTGCTCACGCATGGAATTGATGCGGTCGGCCAAGGCCAGGGACAACAGCGCCACTTCGATCGCAGAACCGATCTGGCTGGCGTACATCGTCAGGAACACATTGGGCAGGTAGCCCAACACCATCATCGTATTGATCACCCCACCCAGCAGGAATGCCGACCAGGCAATGATGAAATAGCGCGCCACCCGCTGCCCGCAATACCAGGCCTTGATGGCGGCCACAAAAATGGTCACGGTAAACACCAGCGCCAAGCCGGTGGCCAGGCGCAGCGCCAGGGCGTAGCTGGTCATCAACGACAGCAGCATCACCACGCCACCACCGGCCACCAGCGCCAGCAGCAAACGGTTGATCCAGCGACTGTGCTGCGCCGTGTGCAAAAAGCTGCGCGCAAACAGGCTGCCGAACAGCGCCGCCGAACCGATCAGGAACGGTGTCGCGGCATTCGCCCACCACGGGTTGTTCGGCCAGAAATACTCCACCGCCGCGCCGTTGACCGACAACTGGTACAGGCCGAACGAGGCGATATAAAGGATGTAATAGAGGTAGCTGGTGTCGCGCACGCTGAGGTAGATGAACAGGTTGTAGACCAGCATCCCCAGCAACACGCCATAGATCAGGCCCAGCACATACAGGCGCAACGGTTGTTGCTCCAGGTAGGCCGTGCTGGACCAGAGCGTCAATGGCGCCTGGATCGAGCCTTCGCTTTGCAGGCGCAGGTAGACGGTTTTCGCCTCGCCCGGCGTGAAGTCGAGCTTGAACAGGTAGTTGTTCTGGCGAATCTCGCGAGCAGAGAACGGCAACGCATCCCCCGTGCGCCCGGCCAGGCGGTAGGTGCCGGTGCTGTCGGGTAGATACAGGTCAAGATGGTCGAGCGGCGGGTAGGCCAGTTCCAGCAGCCAGGTGCGTTGCGCGTCGGTGGCTTGCGGCACGTAATGCAGGTTCAACTTGAGCCAGAACACCGAGCGCGAGTAGCCGGCATTCAGGGTGTCTTTATCGTGGGGCTTGAACTGCGAGTTGGCGGATGGCGCGCTGACATCAGCAATTGTGAGGGCATCGGTCGGGTCTTCGAGCACTTGCATGACCCGGCCCAGTGGCAGGCGACGCGTGTCTTGGTTGAACTCGACGGCGCTGGCGAGCATGGGCAGCCCGCACAACAATAAAATCAGCAAATAGCGCATAGAGCCCCAGCGTGGCCTGTCCGGTTATGTCAAAAAGCCCCCCATTCCTTTTGAGAAGACGTACACCGGCAATACAGTTAGTTGTTTGGATCCACTCTAGCATAGCCATTAAAGGCTATTGGACACCATTGAAATAATTTTTTGAAAGGCTCTAGAACAAGCATTACAGAAGGTTTTAACCGCTACTCGTGCGCCAAAAAAGCGTCACGCACCGGGCAAAATTCAGCCATCGCCAGACGGCCCCGCCAAAAGCGTTTGGTGGTAAGCTCGCGCACCATGAATATCTACAGCTCTCGCCCCGTTGTCCTCTGTCTCTCCGGCCATGATCCCAGTGGTGGCGCCGGCTTGCAGGCAGATATCGAAGCCCTGCTCGCCCAGGGTTGCCATGCGGCTCCGGCCGTCACCGCCCTGACCGTGCAGAATACGGTCAACGTCAGCGATTTCCGTGTGCTCGACCGCGAGTGGGTACTGGCCCAGGCCAATGCCGTACTCGGCGACTCCGAAGTGGCGGCGGTGAAGCTGGGCATGCTCGGCTCCACCGCGATGGTCGACACCGTGGTCGAACTGCTGCAGGCGCATCCGCACCTGCCCGTGGTGTGCGATCCGGTGCTGCGTGCCGGCGGCGGTGGCAGCCTGGGCAAGGACGAAGTCGGTTACGCGATGCGTGAGCGGCTGCTGCCGTTGTCGCTGATCGCCACGCCGAACCTGCCCGAAGCGCGCATCCTCGCCGAACTGCCCGAAGGCACCGCGGACGAATGCGCCGAGAAGCTGCTGCCGTACATCAGGCACCTGCTGATCACCGGCGGCCATGGCGACGAGCACGAAGTGCACAACCGCCTGTACGGCCGCGACGGCACGCGCCAAACCTTTACCTGCCAACGCCTGCCCGGCAGCTACCATGGTTCGGGCTGCACGTTGGCCAGCGCACTGGCCGGCCGGATTGCCCAGGGCGAAGGGTTGGTCAGCGCCGTGCAATCGGCACTCAACTACACTTGGCGCACCCTGCGTGACGCCGAACAACTCGGTCAGGGCCAGTTTGTACCGCGCCGCCTGCCGCTGGATTTCTGCTCTTAACAGCAAGAGGCCTGCCTGATGAAACTACGTGGCCTGTACGCCATTACCGACAGCCAACTGTTGGCCGGCAAATTCCTCGCCTACGTCGAAGCGGCGCTGGACGGTGGCGTGACCCTGTTGCAGTACCGCGATAAAAGCAGCGACGAAGCCCGGCGCCTGCGTGAGGCCGAGAAGTTGCGTGAGCTCTGCTCGCGCTACAAGACCCAACTGATCATCAACGACGACGCCGAGTTGGCCGCACGCCTAGGCGTCGGCGTGCACCTGGGCCAGACCGATGGCCCGTTGACCCCTGCCCGTGCACTGCTCGGCTCCAGGGCGATCATCGGCGCGACTTGCCACAGCCAGATCGAACTGGCCGAGCAGGCCGCCAAGGAAGGCGCCAGCTACGTCGCCTTCGGCCGCTTCTTCAACTCCAACACCAAGCCCGGCGCCCCGGCCGCTACCTTGGAGATGCTGGCCCAGGCCCGCGCGCGCCTGCAGCTACCGATCTGCGTGATCGGCGGCATTACCCTGGAGAACGCCGAACCCCTGGTGGCCCACGGTGCCGACCTGCTGGCGGTGGTGCACGGCCTGTTTGGCGCCGACAGTACCCAGGAAGTCACGCGCCGCGCTCGCGCGTTCAACGATCTGCTTAAAATTTCAGTTTAGAGAGCCCCATCATGTCCCGTTCCGAAACGCTGTTTGCCAATGCCCAGAAACACATCCCCGGCGGTGTGAACTCCCCCGTGCGTGCGTTCAAGAGCGTCGGTGGCACGCCGTTGTTCTTCAAACATGCCGAAGGCGCCTACGTCACCGACGAAGATGACAAGCGTTATGTGGACTACGTCGGTTCCTGGGGCCCGATGATCCTCGGCCACAGCCACCCAGACGTGCTGGACGCAGTGCGCAAGCAGCTGGAACACGGCCTGTCCTACGGCGCGCCGACCGCCATGGAAACCGAAATGGCGGACCTGGTCTGCAGCATCGTGCCGTCGATGGAAATGGTGCGCATGGTCAGCTCCGGCACCGAAGCCACCATGAGCGCGATTCGCCTGGCCCGTGGTTTCACCGGCCGCGACAGCATCATCAAGTTCGAAGGCTGCTACCACGGCCATTCCGACAGCCTGCTGGTCAAGGCCGGCTCCGGCGCGCTGACCCAGGGCGTACCGAGCTCGGCCGGCGTACCTGCCGCGTTCGCCAAGCACACCCTCACCCTGCCGTTCAACGACATCGCCGCCGTCGAGCAAATGCTCAATGAAGTCGGCCAGGACGTGGCGTGCATCATCGTTGAGCCGGTGGCCGGCAACATGAACTGCGTACCGCCAGCGCCGGGCTTCCTCGAAGGCCTGCGCGAGCAGTGCGACAAGCACGGCGTGGTGCTGATTTTCGACGAAGTGATGACCGGTTTTCGCGTTGCCCTCGGCGGCGCCCAGGCGCACTACGGCGTCACGCCGGACCTGAGCACCTTCGGCAAGATCATCGGTGGTGGCATGCCGGTGGGCTGCTTCGGCGGCAAGCGCGAGATCATGCAGCACATCGCGCCGCTGGGCCCGGTGTACCAAGCCGGTACGTTGTCGGGTAACCCGCTGGCCATGGCCGCCGGCCTGACCACTCTGCGCCTGATCAGCCGCCCGGGCTTCCACGCCGAGCTGACCGACTACACCACGCGCCTGCTCGACGGCCTGCAACAGCGCGCCGATGCCGCCGGTATCCCATTTGTTACCACCCAGGCGGGCGGTATGTTCGGCCTGTATTTCAGCGGCGCCGACGATATTGTCACCTTCGATGACGTGATGGGCAGCGATGCCGACCTGTTCAAGCGCTTCTTCCACCTGATGCTGGAAGGCGGCGTGTACCTGGCACCGAGCGCCTTCGAAGCCGGCTTCACCTCGATCGCCCACGGCGACGCCGAGCTGAAACTGACCCTCGACGCTGCCGAACGCGCCTTCGCCGCACTGAAATAACAGGCCGCAACCATCAGGCACCGAGCAAACGGTGTCTGATTTGCTACTTTGCTTACAGAGATTTCCGAGTTTTTTCGAGAAATCACCTGCAATCCGGCGGATAACTTGCCCAAGCAGCAGAAAAACGAGTAAAGACTTTGTAAGCAGAGGCCTGCTTATTTCATAATGCGCGCTTATTGGATCCCCCGAGGATCCGCGTGCCCCGTCAGAGGTAAGTCGATTCCCATGAAACGCACCGGCCGCACCCTGGTTCTGGGCTGCCTGTTGCTCCTTCAGCCGCTGCTGGCACATGCACAAGCAGGCGGCAACTCGTTGTTAATCCCAGCGATGGGTCGTTGCACCCTCAATACCCAGCCAGACAGCCAGGCCGAAGCGCTGAGCGCGTGCCAGAAACAGGCCGACGGTGGGGATGCGCAGGCGCAATACGAGTTGGGCGAGTACTTCCACGACAGCAAAAACCCTGCCCGTGACCTCAACAAAGCCTTGAGCTACTTCGAGAAAGCCTCGTTGCAGGGCCATGCGCAAGCGCAATTCGAACTGGGTAACATGTTCTTCAAGGGCGAAGGCGTGCCAGCCAATAACGTCCAGGCCTACATCGTGCTGAAAATGGCGGCGGTCAATGGCGCCGAAGACGCGCTGGACACGGCTGACGAAGTCGCCGAGCACATGCAGCGCGATGAGCTGGAAGTGGCGACCCAGGTGTTGGGCCAGATCTTCCGCAACTACCTGCAGGAACTGCAGAGTGCCGATGGGCGTTCGCCCTTTTCACCCCTGCCCTGAATTCATCTAGACCCTTCTATCGCTATCGCAGGCAAGCCAGCCCGCACACTCGACCGAGTTCCAACATTGGAATGCTGCCAACTGTGGGCGCTGGCTTGCCTGCGATGGGCGCGGCGCGATTAAAGCCCTACTTTTCAGGCATCGGCATCGGAAACGGCATGACATTGCTCACGCCCCGCGCCTCGCTGATCTTCGGCGTGCCCAAGCGCTCGACTTCATCGATGCGCACAATCGAATGCATCGGTACAAAACTGCGCACCACGCCTTCAAACTGAGCCTTGAGCTTCTCTTCGCCCGGATCGACGACCAATTGGGTGCGCTCGCCAAAGACGAACTCTTCCACCTCCAGGAAACCCCACAGATCGCTCTGATAGATCTGCTTGGCGTACATTTCGAACACCTGGCCCTGGTTGAGGAAAATCACCTTGTAGATTGGAGCTTCACGTTTGGTCATGGTGGGCGAACAACACATCGGGGATATAAAAGAGGGCGCGAACTATAGCATGGCACCCGATGCACAACGCTAGGAACCAATGGGCATGCCCCCTATAATGCGCGGTTCTTTACCACCAGTTGACGATTCCCATGGCCAAGAAGCTTTACATCGAAACCCACGGTTGCCAGATGAACGAGTACGACAGCTCGCGCATGGTCGATCTGCTGGGCGAACACCAGGCCCTGGAAGTCACCGCCCGCGCCGAAGATGCCGACGTAATCCTGCTCAATACCTGCTCGATCCGCGAGCGGGCCCAGGACCGTGTGTACTCGCAGCTGGGCCGCTGGCGCGAATTGAAACTGGCCAACCCGGACATGGTGATCGCCGTCGGCGGTTGCGTGGCCAGCCAGGAAGGCGCCGCGATCCGTGATCGCGCGCCCTATGTCGACGTGGTCTTCGGCCCGCAGACCCTGCACCGCCTGCCGGAAATGATCGACGCCGCACGCGTCACCAAGCTGCCGCAGGTCGACGTATCGTTCCCGGAGATCGAAAAATTCGACCATTTGCCCGAGCCACGTATCGATGGCCCGAGCGCCTACGTGTCGGTCATGGAAGGCTGCAGCAAGTACTGCACCTTTTGCGTGGTGCCTTACACCCGTGGCGAAGAAGTCAGCCGGCCCTTTGACGACGTGCTATCGGAAATCATCCACCTGGCCGAGAACGGCGTGCGTGAGGTCACCCTGCTGGGCCAGAACGTCAATGGCTACCGCGGCCTGACCCACGACGGTCGCCTGGCCGACCTGGCGGAGCTGATCCGCGTAGTGGCTGCCGTGGACGGTATCGAGCGGATTCGCTACACCACCTCGCACCCGCTGGAGTTCTCCGACAGCCTGATCCAGGCCCACGCGGAAGTACCGGAACTGGTCAAGCACCTGCACTTGCCGGTGCAATCGGGTTCGGACCGCATCCTGGCCGCCATGAAGCGCAACCACACCGCCCTGGAATACAAATCCAAGCTGCGCAAATTGCGCGCAGCGGTGCCGGGCATCTGCATCAGCTCGGACTTTATCGTCGGCTTCCCCGGTGAAACCGAGAAAGACTTCGAGCAGACCATGAAGCTGATCGAAGACGTCGGCTTCGACTTCTCCTACTCATTCGTCTACAGCCAGCGGCCTGGCACCCCGGCCGCCGACCTGGTGGATGAAACCCCGGAAGCGTTGAAAAAAGAGCGCCTCAACGCGCTGCAACATCGCTTGAACCAGCAGGGTTTCGAGATCAGCCGACAAATGGTCGGTTCCATCCAGCGCATCCTGGTCACCGACTACTCGAAAAAAGACCCGGGCGAATTGCAGGGCCGTACCGAGAACAATCGAATCGTAAACTTCCGTTGCGATAATCCGACCCTGATCGGCCAGTTTGCCGATGTGCACATCGATGCGGCCCAGCCCCATTCGTTGCGCGGGTCGTTGATTCAGTAACCCATCAAGAATGCTGGCTGATGGAGATCAAAATGTGGGAGCGGGCTTGCTCGCGAAGGTGGCGCTTGCGTCGATACCTGTATTGGCTGACACAGCGCCTTCGCGAGCAAGCCCGCTCCCACATTTAGACCGCGCAGCGTTCCGATAACGTAAGTGCTTTCGTACCCGCGCCACTGGCGTTATTCTCTCTTTCACCTCAACAGCCAAAGGGCGGCTAAAAGCGACCTTGAACGCACCCATAGTAGAACCCCATCGTTTTCTCCTCGAGCCGTTTGAGGCTCGCCGTTTCGCCAACCTGTGCGGACAGTTCGACGAGCACCTGCGCCTGATCGAACAACGCCTGAGCATCGAGATCCGCAACCGCGGCAATCAATTCGAGCTCATTGGTGAACCCCAACACACCACGTCCGCAGAAAACCTGCTGCGCCGTCTATACCGTGAAACCAAGGGCAGTGAGCTGTCGCCGGAAACGGTGCACCTGTACCTGCAGGAATCGGCGGTGGAAGACTTGGCCAACAACCCTGTGGCCGAAGCCAGCGTGGCCCTGCGTACCAAAAAAGGCATGATTCGCCCACGCGGCTTGAATCAGCAGAAGTACGTCAAGGAAATCCTCGGCAACGATATCAACTTCGGCATCGGCCCTGCCGGTACCGGCAAGACCTACCTGGCCGTGGCCTGCGCGGTCGACGCACTGGAGCGCGAGCAAGTCCGCCGCATCCTGCTGGTGCGCCCGGCGGTCGAGGCTGGCGAAAAGCTCGGTTTCCTGCCCGGCGACCTGGCCCAGAAGATCGACCCGTACCTGCGCCCGCTCTACGACGCACTGTACGAGATGCTCGGCTTCGAATATGTCGCCAAGCTGATCGAGCGCCAGGTGATCGAGATCGCCCCGCTGGCCTACATGCGTGGCCGTACCTTGAACAACAGCTTCATCATCCTCGACGAAAGCCAGAACACCACGGTCGAGCAAATGAAGATGTTCCTCACCCGGATCGGTTTCGGTTCCACCGCCGTGATCACTGGCGACGTGACCCAGGTCGACCTGCCCAAGGGCACCAAGTCGGGCCTGGCCCAGGTGATCGAGGTGCTCAAGGACGTGCCGGGCATCAGCTTCACGCACTTCATGCCTAAGGACGTGGTTCGCCACCCGCTGGTGCAGCGCATCGTCGAAGCCTACGAGCGCTTCGACCACCGCGACGATGCACCGGCCAAGGACGTTCGCCACGATGCTTGAGCTAGACCTGCAGCTGGCCACCGAAGCGCCCGCCCCCAGCGAAGCACAGTTTCGCCAATGGTGCGCCCTGGCCCTGCGCCAGCGCACTGCTGACTCGGAACTGACCATTCGCCTGGTGGACGAGCCCGAGGGCCGCGAGCTGAACCGCACCTGGCGCCAGAAGGACTACGCGACCAACGTGCTGTCCTTCCCCGCCGACGTACCGGATGAATTGCTGGATATCCCGTTGTTGGGCGACCTGGTCATCTGTGTCGCGGTGGTGGAGCGCGAGGCGAAGGAACAAGGCAAGGAACTAGAAGCCCACTGGGCCCATCTAGTCATCCACGGCTGCTTGCATCTCTTGGGTTACGACCATATAGACGATGACGAAGCCGAAGAAATGGAAACACTGGAACAAACGTTGCTTGCAGAGTTGGGTCATCCGGACCCGTATGCGGACGACGAAGTCTAAAAACACTCAACTGTAACAATAAAGGATTCAGAGTAATCGCTATGAGCGAAGACCGATCGAGCAACGGGCAGAAGTCATGGCTGGGTAAACTGACCCAGGCTTTTGCCCACGAGCCGAAAAACCGCCAGGAGCTGCTTGAGCTGCTGCGCGAGGCCCATCAGAACAAGTTGCTGGACAGCGAAGCGCTGGCCATCGTCGAAGGCGCCATCCAGGTGGCTGACCTGCAAGTACGGGACATCATGGTCCCGCGCTCGCAGATGATCAGCATCAAGGCGACCCAGACGCCGCGGGAATTCCTCCCGGCCGTGATCGACTCGGCGCACTCGCGCTACCCGGTGATCGGTGAAAGCCATGACGACGTCATGGGCGTCCTGCTGGCCAAGGACCTGCTGCCGCTGATCCTCAAGGAGAACGGCGACAGCTTCAACATCAAGGACCTGCTGCGTCCGGCCACCTTCGTGCCCGAATCCAAGCGCCTCAACGTGCTGCTGCGCGAATTCCGCGCCAACCACAATCACATGGCCATTGTGATCGACGAATACGGCGGCGTGGCTGGCCTGGTGACCATCGAAGACGTGCTGGAACAGATCGTCGGCGACATCGAGGACGAGCACGACGTCGAGGAAGACAGCTACATCAAGCCGCTGCCCAGCGGTGACTTCCTGATCAAGGCCTTGACGCCGATCGAGAACTTCAACGAGTTCTTCGACAGCGAATTCTCCGATGACGAGTTCGACACCGTCGGTGGCCTGGTGATGAGTGCGTTCGGGCACCTGCCCAAGCGTAACGAGACCACCGAGATCGGCGCCTATCGCTTCCGCATCCTGAATGCCGATAGCCGCAGGATCCATCTGATCCGCCTGACACCTATTGCCCGCTAAGGAAGGGGTGGGTCATCAGCTGTTTCCTGTGTCGCGTTGCCCCTGAGAGCGGGCCAGGCAAGGCGCAGGCCGCAGGGAATGGCGCCCCCTTTTCAAGGCCTGCAACGCAGCATGGCCCGCTCCCAGGGGCAACCCGTAGGGCCGGGCCTGCTGCGACACAGGGCTGCGTTACTCGTCGTTCATTTGGAAAAACCACACCACACGCCTCGCGCCTTGCCCTGTGCCGCAGCAGGCCGGCGCGACACAGGAAATAGCTGATGACCCACCCCTACATGCGCCGTCTGATCGCACCCGGCTGGCCCGGTAACCTGCTGGCCGTGGTGGCCGGCGCCATCACCACCCTGGCGCTGGCGCCGTTCGACCTGTGGCCGTTTGCGCTGGTGGCGGTCGGATTGTTCTATGTCGGGCTGCGGGACCTGAGCCCACGCCAGGCCCTGGGCCGTGGCTGGTGCTTCGGTTTCGGCCTGTTTGGCGCTGGCACCAGCTGGATCTACTACAGCATCCACCACTTCGGCGGCGCTTCGGTGCTGCTGGCTGGGTTCTTGATGCTGCTGTTTACCGCCGCAATTGCCTGGTTCTTCGCCCTGCCCGCCTGGCTGTGGGCACGCTGGTTGCGTCGCAATGAGGCGCCATTGGCCGATGCACTGACGTTTGCCGCGTTGTGGGTGGGCCAGGAAGCGTTTCGCGGCTGGTTCCTCACCGGGTTCCCGTGGTTGTACTCCGGCTACAGCCAACTCGACGGCCCCCTCACCGGCCTCGCGCCAGTGGGCGGAATGTGGCTGATCTCCTTCGCCCTGGCACTCACGGCGGCCTTGCTGTGCAACCTGCCGCGCCTGCTGGCCGGCAAGCGCAACGCGTTTATCGGCGCAGGCCTGGTGTTGCTGGTAGCCCCCTGGGCGATCGGCCTGGCCCTCAAGCACCACGCCTGGACCAGCCCGTCCGGCGCTCCACTGACCGTGGCAGCCATCCAGGGCAATGTCGAACAGAGCATGAAGTGGGACCCAGAGCAGCTCAATGCGCAGCTCGCGCTGTACCGCGACATGAGCTTGAGCTCCAAGCGTGTCGATTTGCTGGTGTGGCCGGAAACTGCGGTACCGGTGCTCAAGGAGTCCGTCGAGGGCTACCTGGGCATGATGGGCAAGTTCGCCGCCGACCGGCATACCGCGCTGATTACCGGCGTACCGATTCGCCAGGAAGTGCACCATCATAAGCGCTACTTCAACGGCATCACCGTGGTCGGTGAAGGCGACGGCACCTACCTCAAGCAGAAGCTGGTGCCTTTCGGCGAGTACGTACCGCTGCAAGACATGCTGCGCGGCCTGATTGCCTTCTTCGACCTGCCGATGTCGGACTTCGCCCGTGGCCCGTCCGACCAGGCGATGCTACAGGCCAAGGGGTATCAGATTGCGCCGTTCATTTGCTACGAAGTGGTGTACCCCGAGTTCGCTGCCGGCTTGTCGGCCCAGAGCGATCTGCTGCTGACCATCAGCAACGACACCTGGTTCGGTCGCTCCATCGGCCCCCTGCAGCACCTGCAAATGGCGCAGATGCGTGCGCTGGAAGCCGGCCGCTGGATGATCCGCGCCACCAACAACGGCGTCACCGGCCTGATCAACCCCTTTGGGCAGATTACCGAGCAGATCCCGCAGTTCGAGCGCGGCATCCTCTACGGCGAAGTGGTGCCCATGCACAACCTCACGCCGTACCTGCAATGGCGTTCGTGGCCGTTGATCATTGTGTGCCTGGGCCTGTTTGGTTGGGCGCTATTGGCCGGCCGGATGTCCAAGACCGTCTGACCGACAGGCTTATGACAATGTGGCAGCTGGCTGGCCTGCGATAGCGGTGGGTCAGCCAGCCAATGTGCAGGCTGGCAGCCTGCTCCCCCATTTGCATGTGCGGTGTTATCGGTAGAACACTCGATACCCCACCTGCCCCACCGCCTCATTGAGCAATTGCCCGCTCTGCCATATCGACTTGAACTCCGGCATCCAGCCTCCTAACGGCCGGGCGTTGTCCACCCCCAGGAACCCCACGGGCGCTGGCACCACGGTAAAGCCGGCCTTCTCGAAACTCCACACCGAACGCGGCATGTGCCAGGCTTGGGTCACGACCACCACGCGCTTGATGCCTTCGGGCAGCAGGATCTCGGCGCTCATCTGCGCATTTTCCCAGGTGGTGCGGCTACGCTCTTCCTTCCATCGCACCTTGACGCCAAAGTCATCCTGCATCGACACCGCCATCAACTCGGCCTCGCTGGGCGGCGTGCCGTAATGCAGGCCCCCGGTGGTCAATACTGGCAACCCGGAGGCCTTGGCCAAGCGTGCGGCATAGCGCTGGCGCTCGAGGCCGATACCCGTGGGTTGGTCGGAGCCCCAGGCCGGGTCACCGCGTTCACGCCCCGAACCCAAAACCACGATGGCATCGGCACGCTGGGCCAGGGTAGACCAGTCCTCGCGGGCCAACGGCGGCTCGGTTTCCAGCACCCGCGCGCCCCACTCCACCATCACTGGCAGGCTGATCAGCCACATGCCCCCAAGCCCCAAGGCAAAGCAGCACGCCGCCAAGCGCGGACGGCTGCGACGAAACCACCAGGCAAGCGCCAGCAACAGCAAGAGAATGCCGGGCGGCAGAAGCAATTGTTTGATGAAGTAACGAATAGGCATCGGGCATCTCCAAAGATGCCCGAAGCCTAAGGTGTAACGGGGTTTAGCGACAATCTTTACGGTGACATGCTTTACGGTGAACTAGAGCGATGATGCCGTTCAGGGGGGAGCGAATTACTTGTAGCGGGCGGACCGGAGCTTTTCCGGGCCACGACCGGCCGACAAGTCCTTGAGCCACACCACCTTGGCTGAATGCGTAGGCTCCTTGATGGGTGGGGTTGCCACCCAGGGAGGCGCACTGCGCCCATTGCGTTCCAGATAAACATTGATCAGTTCCAGCTCCGCACGGCTCAAGCCACGCAGTTCCAGCTCCACAGGCCGCTCATCACGCAATCGGCCCGCTGTCCTCGCTGCATCCAATGCACGACCCAATCGGTCGATCAGTCCTTCATAGATATCGGGTTTCGTTACGATTCGCTGCGATTCAACCATCCCCTCACCTCATTGAAGATATGACTCACTCCCCAATAAACAGCGTAGCCCCCATGGCTGCACCTGCCTGGCGCCGCGACAGACGGCCCTGCCTGCGCAATCAGGGTTTCCCTCGATAGAGTGGGGTCATGTATGCTACGGCGCTTCCTGTAACTCCACTTCCCGCAGGGTTTGGGCACGGACGCGCCGCTTTTTGGTGTCGCTCAACCTGAATGTTGCACCGAAGAGGATTAGGCCACCCCTATTCAGTTCAAAAGTAGCCATGCACGAACAATATCAGCCCCGTGAAATAGAAAATGCCGCCCAAACCTTCTGGGACGAGCAAAAGTCCTTTGAAGTCAGTGAACAGCCAGGCAAGGAGACTTACTACTGCCTATCGATGTTCCCTTACCCCAGCGGCAAGCTACACATGGGGCATGTGCGCAACTACACCATCGGCGACGTGATTTCCCGCTACCAGCGCATGCAAGGCAAGAACGTCCTGCAACCCATGGGTTGGGACGCCTTCGGCATGCCGGCGGAAAACGCCGCGATGAAAAACAACGTAGCCCCCGCCAAGTGGACCTACGAAAACATCGCCTACATGAAGAGCCAGCTGCGCAGCCTGGGCCTGGCGGTGGACTGGTCCCGCGAAGTGACCACCTGCAAGCCGGACTACTACCGCTGGGAACAATGGCTGTTCACTCGCCTGTTCGAAAAAGGCGTGATCTACAAGAAAAGCGGCACCGTTAACTGGGACCCGCTCGACCAGACCGTACTGGCCAACGAACAGGTAATCGACGGCCGCGGCTGGCGCTCCGGCGCGCTGATCGAAAAGCGCGAAATCCCGATGTACTACTTCAAGATCACCGCGTACGCGGATGAGCTCTTGTCGAGCCTCGACGACCTGCCGGGCTGGCCTGAACAGGTCAAGACCATGCAACGCAACTGGATCGGCAAGTCCAAGGGCATGGAAGTGCAGTTCCCGTACAACGTCGACTCGATCGGCGCAGCGGGCGCACTCAAAGTCTTTACCACCCGTCCCGACACGCTGATGGGCGCAACCTACGTCGCCGTGGCCGCCGAACACCCGCTGGCCACCCAGGCGGCCCAGAACAATCCTGAGCTGCAGGCATTCATCGCCGAATGCAAAGGCGGCAGCGTGGCCGAAGCCGACGTCGCCACCCAAGAGAAAAAAGGCCTGCCGACCGGCCTGTTCGTCGAGCACCCGCTGACCGGTGAAAAACTGCCGGTGTGGGTCGCCAACTACGTGCTGATGCACTACGGCGATGGCGCAGTAATGGCTGTGCCGGCTCACGACGAGCGCGACTTCGAATTCGCCACCAAATACAACCTGCCGATCAAATCCGTGGTGCGCACCAGCTCGGGCGACACCAACCCGGCCCCGTGGCAAGACGCCTACGGCGAGCACGGTGAACTGATCAATTCCGGCGAGTTCGACGGCCTGGACTTCCAGGGCGCGTTCGACGCCATCGAAGTCGCCCTGATCAAGAAAAACCTCGGCGCCTCGCGCACCCAGTTCCGCCTGCGCGACTGGGGCATCAGCCGCCAGCGCTACTGGGGCTGCCCGATCCCGATCATCCACTGCGAAAGCTGTGGCGACGTGCCCGTACCGGAAGACCAATTGCCGGTCGTCCTGCCGGAAGACGTGGTGCCGGACGGCGCAGGCTCGCCACTGGCGCGCATGCCCGAGTTCTACGAGTGCAACTGCCCGAAATGCGGCCAGCCTGCCAAGCGTGAAACCGACACCATGGACACCTTCGTCGAGTCCTCGTGGTACTACGCCCGCTACGCCTCGCCGCACTATGAAGGCGGCCTGGTAGAAAAATCCGCGGCCGACCACTGGCTGCCGGTCGACCAGTACATCGGCGGTATCGAACACGCCATCCTTCACCTGCTGTATGCGCGCTTCTTCCACAAGCTGATGCGTGACGAAGGCCTGGTGAGCTCCGATGAGCCGTTCAAGAACCTGCTGACCCAGGGCATGGTGGTCGCCGAGACTTACTACCGCCGTGAAGCCAATGGCGCCTACACCTGGTTCAACCCGGCCGATGTCGAGCTTGAGCGTGACAGCAAAGCCAAGGTCATCAGCGCCAAGCTGATCGCCGACGGCCTGCCGGTCGAAATCGGCGGCACCGAGAAGATGGCCAAGTCGAAGAACAACGGCGTCGACCCACAGTCGATGATCGATCAGTTCGGCGCCGACACCTGCCGCCTGTTCATGATGTTCGCCTCGCCGCCCGACATGAGCGCCGAGTGGTCCGACTCCGGCGTCGAAGGCTCGCACCGCTTCCTCAAGCGCGTCTGGCGCCTGGCGCACGCCCACATCAGCCAGGGCCTGCCGGGCAAACTGGACGTGGCAGCCTTGAGCGACGAGCAGAAACTCATTCGCCGCAGCACCCACCTGGCCATCAAGCAAGCCAGCCAGGACGTGGGCCAGAACCACAAGTTCAACACCGCCATCGCCCAGGTGATGACGCTGATGAACGTGTTGGAAAAAGCACCACAAGCCACTGAGCAGGATCGCGCGCTGGTACAGGAAGGCCTGGAGACGGTCACCCTGCTGCTGGCCCCGATCACGCCGCACATCAGCCACGACCTGTGGAACCGCCTGGGCCACAGCGACGCCGTCATCGACGCGCGCTGGCCGGTGCAGGATGACAGCGCACTGGTACAGGACACGCTGCAACTGGTGATCCAGGTGAACGGCAAACTCCGTGGCCAGATCGACATGCCGGCTACCGCCAGCCGCGAAGACGTCGAGGCGGCTGCCCGCGTCAACGAAAACGTGCTGCGCTTTACCGAAGGCCTCACGATCCGCAAAGTGATCGTGGTGCCTGGCAAACTGGTCAATATCGTCGCTAGCTAATCGGATCGGGCGCAGGGCTTGGGCCCTGCGCCGAACAAAGCCTTCAGGGCCTCGATAAGGCCCACATGGTTTCAAGGGGAGCAACAAAATGATCAAACGCAACCTGCTGGTTATGGGCCTCGCCGTGCTGCTGAGCGCTTGCGGCTTCCAGCTGCGCGGTACCGGTACCAACGAAATGGCGATCAAGGAATTGGACGTCAGTGCCCGCGACGCCTACAGCGAAACGGTGACCCAGCTGCGTCAGGTCCTGGAAAACAGCGGCGTTCACGTCTACACAGGCGCGACCTACAAGCTGTTCCTGGCCGGTGAAAAAGAAACCCAGCGCAACCTGAGCTACGCCAGCGCCGGGCGTGCCTCCGATATCGAACTGAGCACCCAGCTCAACTTTGAAGTCCAGGGCCGCGACCACCTGCCCCTGATGGCTGACAGCATTCAGGTACAGAAGATCGTCAGCCACGACGGTAACAACCTGGTAGGTTCGGACTCCGAGATTATCCAGGTACGCAAGGAAATGCGCCGCGAGCTGGTACAGCGCATGGTCCTGCGCCTGTCGATGATCACCCCGGAACAACTCGAGACCTTGCAGCAGCGCGCTGACGACAAGGCCAAGGCTGATGCCGACGCCCTGAAAGCCGCGCAAGAGTATGAAAACAACACGCCGAAACAGTCGCCTGTTGAAGTACCAGTCGAGTAAGACAAACGGGGCGCCCCAAGCGCCCCGTTTACCCTGCCTATGAAGCTCGCCCCCGCCCAACTCGCCAAACACCTGCAAGGTGGCCTCGCGCCTGTCTATATCGTCAGCGGTGATGACCCGCTGCTGTGCCAGGAAGCCGCCGACGCCATCCGCACCGCTGTTCGCCAGCAGGGTTTCGACGAACGCCAGGTCTTCAGCGCCGACGCCAGTTTCGACTGGGGCACATTGCTGCAAGCCGGCGCAAGCATGTCGCTGTTCGCCGAGAAACGCCTGCTGGAACTGCGCCTGCCTTCGGGCAAACCCGGCGACAAAGGTGCAGCCGCCCTCATGGAATACTGCTCGCGACCGGCCGAAGACACGGTGCTGTTGATCAGCCTGCCCAAGCTCGACGGCAGCGCGCAGAAGACCAAATGGGGCAAGGCCCTGGTGGAAGGGGCGCACACCCAGTTCATCCAGATCTGGCCGGTGGACAGCAACCAGTTGCCGCAATGGATTCGCCAACGCCTGTCCCAATCAGGGTTGTCGGCGACCCAGGACGCGGTGGAGTTGATCGCGGCCCGGGTCGAAGGCAACTTGCTGGCCGCCGCTCAGGAGATCGAAAAGCTCAAGCTGATGGCCGAAGACGGGCAGATTACCGTCGAAACCGTGCAGGGGGCCGTGGCGGATAGCGCGCGCTTTGACGTGTTCGGGCTAGTCGACGCGATTCTCAATGGCGAACCTGCCCATGCCCTGCGCATGCTTGAAGGCCTGCGCGGTGAAGGCGTGGAACCACCGGTGATTCTCTGGGCCCTGGCCCGGGAACTGCGGGTACTGGCCAATATTGCCCTGCAATACAGCCAGGGCACGCCATTGGACAAGGCCTTCAGCCAAGCCCGGCCGCCGGTATGGGACAAGCGCAAGCCGCTGATGAGCAAAGCGCTGCAACGGCACTCGGCGCAACGCTGGGCGCAATTGCTGCTGGAAGCGCAACGAATCGACGCGCAGATCAAGGGCCAGGCGGCCGGTTCGCCATGGATGAGCCTGAGCCGTTTGTCGCTGTTGATGGCCGGCCAGCGCCTGACCTTGCCCGCCGAATAACCTTCTCTCAAAAACACCACAGCTCCCATGTAGGAGCGGGCTTGCCCGCGAATGCGGTGGTTCAGCTGACACTTGCAGTGACTGGCACGCCGCCTTAAGCGGGCAGGCCCGCTCACACATTTTGACCGTGTACACCTTCAAATTTTCTATATGTCCTACACATCGACGGGCTTTACAGCGGCTGGACTTCGGCAGATGATTTGCGCCGCTTCCTCCCACTCCACGAGAGCACCAGCCATGAGCAAAAAGCCATCCAAGCATGGCCCCAACAAGGCCAAGTCCATCATCGCCCAGCCACTGTTCCGCAGCCGTCAGGAACGCGCCGGCAAGGGCAAAGGCAGCTACCGCCGCGAAGCCTTCCAGTCTAATAGCTGGGAGGCTTCTTACTTTCTGGCTGCCTGAAGGCAAGCGCCCCTCTGGCATGATAAGGTCTGTACCTGATTTGTAATCCCTGGACCTGTGCATGCCCTCTAGTCTTTCCCGTCGTTGGCACCTTCGCCAACTGATCGCTGCCTCCAGCCTCATTCTGCTTGTCGCCTGTGCGGAGAAACCCACCGCCGCCGACGCTCAACCGCTGCCCAAGCTCCAGACCGCCCCCGTGGTAGCGCCCGCTGTCGTGGCACCGCTGGCCGTGGACAACCTCGATATCCAGCCGACCCAGACCTTTGCCGAATGGCAGGCTGGCTTTCGCGTGCAGGCCCTGCAGGCCGGTATCACCGCGGCCGTTTTCGACAATGCCTTCGCCAATGTCACCCCCGACATGGCGGTGATCCGCGCCGACCGCAGCCAGCCGGAATTTTCCCGGCCGGTGTGGGAATACCTCGACGGCGCCCTGTCGCCCGTGCGCGTGCGTAATGGCCAGGCATTGCTGATCAAGTACGCCGATATCCTGCAAAGCATCGAACAGCGGTATGGCGTCGACCGCCAGGCGCTGGTGTCGGTCTGGGGCATGGAGAGCAACTTTGGCCAGTTCCAGGGCAACAACTCGGTGATCCGCTCGCTGGCGACCCTGGCCTACGAAGGCCGTCGCCCGGCGTTTGCCCAGGCGCAGTTGCTGGCGGCGTTGCAAATCATCCAGCACGGCGACATCCAGGCTGACCAGATGAAAGGCTCCTGGGCCGGGGCCATGGGCCAGACCCAATTTATCCCGACCACCTATAACACCCACGCCGTGGACTTCGATGGCGACGGTCGCCGCGACATCTGGAACAGCCCGGCCGATGCCCTAGCCTCCACCGCGCATTACCTGCAAAGCTCTGGCTGGCAGAAAGGCCAGCCGTGGGGCTTCGAGGTGAAACAGCTGCCGGCGAACTTCGACTACGCCCTGGCTGACGGTGGCGTGCGCAAAACCATCGCCGAGTGGCTGAAACTGGGCATCCAACTGCCGCCTGGCGCGAGCATGCCGCCCAACGTCGACCAACTGTCCGCCGCCCTGCTGCTGCCGGCGGGTTATCGCGGCCCTGCGTTCCTGGTGCTGGATAACTTCCGCGCAATCCTCAAGTACAACAACTCGTCGTCCTACGCGCTGGCGGTTGGCCTGCTGTCGGAACGCTTCGGTGGTGGTGGCGTGATTCGCGGCGATTGGCCGAAGGACGAGCTGCCGCTGAGCCGCTCCCAGCGCATCGACTTGCAGACGGCCCTGAGTGCCAACGGCTATGACGCGGGCAACCCGGACGGGATTATTGGCGCCAACACGCGCAAGGCGATCCGTGCGGCACAGCAGGCGCTGGGCTGGCCGGCAGATGGCTATCCGACGGTAAAACTGCTGGAATCGTTGCAGGGTCGGTAGATCGTCGTAAGGCAACTACCGCTATCGCAGGCAAGCCAGCCCCCACGGGAATGCGTTCCAACCGTGGGCGCTGGCATGCCTGTAAAGACGACCGGGGAAACACCATCACGCTCAGGGTTTGAGCACGACATCCTGCTCCAACACCAGCCTCTTCTCCCCCGCATCCAGCCGCACCCGCGCGCCCATTGGCAACGTCAAGTTCGGGTCACAATGCCCACTGCGCCAGCCGGCCAATACCGGGATACCCAGTGGCGCGAAGGTCTGCTTCAGCAACCGCGCCAACGCCATGTTATCCACGCCCGCCACATCACCCACCAGCACGCCAGCAACCTGTGCCAACTTGCCGGCAAGACGCAGGTGCGTCAGCAGGCGGTCAATGCGATAAATCGGCTCGTTGACGTCCTCGATCAGCAGGATGATGCCTTCTGCATCGATCTCGTAAGGCGTGCCCATGACCGCCGCGATCATCGACAGGTTGCCACCCAGCAAGCGCCCGCAGGCGATGCCAGGTTCGAGGGTGGTCAGTGGATAGGCCACCGGGTGCATCAACTCACTGCCGGCGCTCAAGTGGCCGCGTAGCAGGTTGAACAGGGAGGACTCGGTGGGTTGTTGCTTGTCGCCGAGCAGATCGGCGTTGAGCATCGGTCCGTGGAAGGTCACAAAACCCGCGTAGCGGCTGATTGCCAGATGCAGCGCGGTGATGTCGCTGTAACCCACGAAGGGCTTGGGGTTGGCACGTAGCAGGTCGAAGTCCAGGCTATCGAGCAGACGTGGCGTACCGTAGCCGCCGCGCAGGCAGAAAACGGCGTCGATTTCAGGGTCGGCAAAGGCATTGTGAAGGTCGGCAAGGCGGACTTTATCGCTGCCGGCGAGGTAGCCGTCGCGCTCATAGACACCCGGGAAGATTCGCAACTCATAGCCGCGTGCGCGCATCCATTGGCCGGCTTTTTCGACGTCCAGCGCGGCAGGGCCGGCGGGGGCGATCAGGGCGATCGTGCCTTCGGGGCGAAGGGCGGGTACAGCGGCGGTTACTTTACCGGTCATCCATGGTCTCCCCAACATCGACGCAGAACCCAATGTGGGAGCGGGCTTGCTCGCGAACGCGGAGTATCAGCCTATAAACCAGGTGACTGATACACCGATTTCGCGAGCAAGCCCGCTCCCACACAAGCCCGCCTCCACATTCAATTGCGGTGCGGCTTACGAGACCAGGCTCGCCTTGACCAGCTTGGCCTGCTCGTCCGCATGGTACGAGGAACGGACCAACGGGCCCGAGGCCACGTTCTTGAAGCCCATCTTGTAGCCTTCTTCGGCGAACCAGGCGAAGGTGTCCGGGTGCACGAAACGCTGCACTGGCAAGTGGCTGCGGGACGGTTGCAGGTACTGGCCCAGGGTCAACATGTCGATGTCGTGTTCGCGCATGCGTTTCATGACTTCGATCACTTCTTCGTCGGTCTCGCCAAGGCCCAGCATCAAGCCGGACTTGGTCGGGATGTGCGGCATCATCTGCTTGAATTTCTGCAGCAGGGTCAGCGACCACTGGTAGTCCGAACCGGGGCGGGCAGCCTTGTACAGGCGCGGCACGGTTTCAAGGTTGTGGTTGAACACATCCGGCGGCTCGGCGGCGGTGATTTCCAGCGCCACGTCCATACGCCCACGGTAGTCCGGGACCAGGGTTTCGAGCATCACGTTCGGCGACAGCTTGCGGATTTCGCGGATGCAGTCGGCAAAGTGCTGGGCACCGCCGTCACGCAGGTCGTCGCGGTCTACCGAAGTGATCACTACATACTTGAGTTTCAGGTCGGCGATGGCGATGGCCAGGCTTTCCGGCTCATTGACGTCCAGTGGTTTCGGACGACCGTGGCCCACGTCGCAGAACGGACAACGACGGGTGCAGATGTCACCCATGATCATGAAAGTGGCGGTGCCGCCGGAGAAGCACTCACCCAGGTTCGGGCAGGACGCTTCTTCGCACACGCTGTGCAGCTTGTGCTTGCGCAGCAGGGCCTTGATACGGTCGACTTCCGGCGAAACCGGGATGCGCACGCGGATCCAGTCAGGCTTCTTCGGCAGTTCGGTGGTCGGAATGATCTTCACCGGGATGCGTGCAACCTTCTCGGCGCCGCGCAGCTTGACGCCGGCTTCCACCTTGGCACGCGGGGCCGGGGCCGGACGTTCGGTGACGTCCAGCGTCGGGATCATGGTTTGCACTGCATCAGTAGTCATAATCAGTCGATTCCGCCCGTGAGGGTCGTCTGCTCAGCATAGTCGAGGTGTTTGACGAGCTGCGCACGCAGCCGGGCACTTACCTCGGCAAATTTAATCGGTGTGGCGTGGTCACTCAGTTGCGTCATCGCCAACCCGGCATAACCACACGGGTTGATCCGCCGGAACGGTGCCAGGTCCATGTCCACGTTCAGGGCCAGGCCATGAAAGGAACAACCGTGGCGAATGCGCAGGCCCAGGGAGGCGATTTTCGCGCCGTCGACATACACACCCGGTGCATCCGGCTTGGCCGCGGCGGTCACGCCGTAACTGGCCAACAGTTCGATCAGGCAAGCCTCCATGCGGCTGACCAGGTCGCGCACGCCAAACCCCAGCTTGCGCACATCCAGCAGCAGGTAAGCCACCAGTTGGCCCGGACCATGGTAAGTCACTTGGCCACCTCGGTCGACCTGCACCACCGGAATATCACCCGGCAACAACAGATGCTCAGCCTTGCCAGCCTGGCCCTGGGTGAAGACCGGCGGGTGTTCGACCAGCCAGATCTCATCGGGGGCCGACGTGCCGCGCTCATTTGTGAACCGCTGCATGGCGTGCCAGACGGGCTCGTAGTCCATCCGACCGAGCTCGCGAAAGCCCAGGACCTGTGACATCACAGCACCATGTGCACGAAGCCGGTAGCCCGCAGTTCGCTGTTGATGTTGTAGAGCTGGTCCTGATCCGTCGCAACGATGTGCAACTGGATCGTGGTGTATTTACCCGTGGAGCTTTGACGCTCGTCCACGCGGTTGTCGTTGATCGTCGCGTACTTTCTGACGATCTCGAGAATCTTGTCCTTGCGGCCCACGCCGGTATCGCTGATCACCTTGACGGGATAATCCGTCACTGGGAATTCGATCTTGGGCGCCTTTACTTCTACTTCTTTATCGGTCATGGCGTAACGGCCTCGTAAGCGTAAGCCGTGGCGACGGGCAAAGCCCCGTGTCGGATCAACACGGGGCTTTGCAGGTGCACACTATCAGTTGAACAAGCTGTAGAAGAATAGACGGATGCTATCCCAGACGCGGCGGAAGATACCACCCTCGTCGACGGCGTCCAGCGCGATCAGGTCGGCACTGTGCACCACTTTGTCGTCCAGCTTCACTTCGACCTTGCCGATCACATCACCCTTGGCGATTGGGGCAACCAATTGCGGGTTCATGGTCATGCTGGCCGCGAGCTTTTTCAGCTGGCCTTTAGGCATGGTCAGGGTCAGGTCGTCAGCCAGGCCGGCCTTGACCTGGGAGGTAGCGCCTTTCCACACCGGCGCGGTCGCCAGCTCAGCACCCTTCTGGTAGAAGGTCTGGGTTTCGAAGAAACGGAAACCGTAGGTCAGCAGTTTTTGCGTCTCGGCCGCACGGGCCTGTTCGCTGTTGGTGCCGAAGACTACGGCGATCAGGCGTTGGCCGTCACGGACAGCAGACGACACCATGCAGTAGCCGGCTTCGTCGGTGTGGCCGGTTTTCAGGCCATCGACAGTCTTGTCGCGCCACAGCAGCAGGTTGCGGTTAGGCTGCTTGATGTTGTTCCAGAAGAATTCCTTCTGGGAGTAGATCGCGTAGTGCACCGGGTCGACACGGATGATCGCGCGCGCCAGGATCGCCATGTCATGAGCCGACGAGTAGTGCTCTGGGTTCGGCAGGCCGGTCGGGTTCATGAAGTGGCTGTTGGTCATGCCCAGGTCGGCCACGGTTTTGTTCATCATGTCGGCGAACGCGTCTTCGCTGCCGGCGATGTGCTCGGCCAGGGCGACGCTGGCGTCGTTACCGGACTGGATGATGATGCCGTGCAGCAGGTCGCTCACGGTGACCTGCGAGCCGACCTTGATGAACATCCGCGAACCACCGGTACGCCAGGCGTTTTCGCTGACCGTCACCGGGTCGTTCTCGCCGATCTGGCCGCGACGGATTTCCAGGGTCGCGATGTAGGCGGTCATCAGTTTGGTCAGGCTGGCAGGCGGCAGGCGCTGGTCACCATTGCTCTCGACCAGCACGTTGCCACTGGCGGCATCCATGAGGACCCAGGACTTGGCGGCCAGTTGCGGTGAAGCTGGCACCATTTCAACCGCCCAGGCGGCCGGGGTGATGATCAGCGAGATAAGCAGGCACGTGCGTTTGGCTAAGGTGGTGATGTTCATCCGTCTCTCGAAATTGCTTATGGAAACTTGCCCTCGCGGGCAAAACTTATTCAGACAGCCCGCTTCCAGACTGTCACGTGTTCGGTTGCCCGCTCACCCCTTGCCCCTGGGTTTTTATTCTTCAACGAGCCAACAACCAGGGTTCAAGCCCGCGCACGAGCCTGAACCATCAATTCTCTATTCTTCGGCAGGGCTTATTCCGCCGTCACTACGCTGGGTTGCCCCAGGTTGGCCAGGCGCACGCTGTTCTGCACTTGCGCGACCTCGCTCGGCGAACCGATCGGGCCCATGCGTACTCGGTGCAACGTCTGCTGGTTACGCACGATGGAGCTGATGAACACCGGCGCATTGACCATGCTGCTGAGCTTGGACCTTAACAGTTCTGCCGCATCCGGGTTGGCGAAAGCGCCCACCTGCAGGTATTGCCCACCCGCCAGCGAAGCACCCTGCGCGGCCTGCGGCACGGCCACGGTGTCCGGCGCGTGTTGCTGTGGCGGCGGCGTCCACTGCTCGACCTTGCCGGCCGACGCGGTGATTTGCGGTTGCGGTGTCTGTGGCTCGTTGAGCATCAACGGAGCCGGTTTGCCACGCTGGGCCCAGTACTGGGCCGGGTCGATGCCTTCGACCTTGACCCGCGCAGTACCGGTTTCGGCATAACCGAGTTTCTTCGCAGCGGCGTAGGACAAGTCGATGATGCGGTCCGAGTAGAACGGGCCACGGTCGTTGACGCGCAGGATCACGGTGCGGTTGTTGTCCAGGTTGGTCACCCGCACATAGCTGGGCAACGGCAACGTCTTGTGCGCCGCGCTCATGCCGTACAGGTCATACACTTCGCCGTTGGCGGTGTTCTGGCCGTGGAACTTGGTGCCGTACCAGGACGCCGTGCCCGATTGCACGTAGGTCTTGGATTCCTGCAACGGGAAATAGGTCTTGCCCAACACGGTGTACGGGTTGGCCTTGTAGGCACCGGTATGCAGGGTGGGCGTGGCGTCCGGGATCTTCGACACGTCGACGTCCCACCACGGCGCGCCGTCTTTGTGCGCGCGGTTGATGTCCAGGCCCGGCTGGGAACGAACAGCCGTGCCCCCGGACTTCTGCGCCGGACCACGGCTGGTGGAACAACTGACGACCAGCAGGGACAACGCGGCGAACGCCACCAGCTTGAGCGGTTTATTGAACGGCGATGCCCGCATTACTTGTTGCCCCGTGCTTGGACCAGCATGTCTGACAGCTGATGCACGGCCATGGCGTACATCACACTGCGGTTATAACGCGTGATTGCGTAGAAATTCTTCAGGCCCATCCAGTATTCCGGGCCATTTTCACCTTCGAGGCGGAACGCCGTCACCGGCATATCATCGCGTGGCGCATTCTGACTCGACCAGCCCAGCGCCCGCAACTCCCCGACCGTCTTGGCCGGCTCGATGCCCTGGGTCAGGCCTTCGTCGGCGCGATCGCCGCTGACATCGGCACGGATCACCACCGGTTCGCCAGCGACCCAGCCATGGCGCTTGAAGTAGCTGGCCACGCTGCCGATGGCGTCGTCGGGGTTGCTCCAGATATTGATATGCCCGTCGCCGTCGAAGTCCACGGCGTAGGCGCGGAAGCTGCTCGGCATGAATTGCGGCAAGCCCATCGCACCGGCGTACGACCCCTTGAGGGTCAGCGGGTCGACCTGTTCCTCGCGGGCCAGCAGCAGGAATTCGCGCAGCTCCTTGCGGAAGAAATCAGCGCGGGGCGGGTAATCGAAGCCCAGGGTCGACAAGGCGTCGATCACCCGGTAACTGCCGGTGTTACGCCCGTAGAAGGTTTCAATGCCAATGATCGCGACGATCACTTGGGCCGGCACGCCGTATTCCTGCTCGGCGCGGGCCAGTACCGCCTCGTGTTGGCGCCAGAAGTCCACGCCACGCGCCACCCGGGCGTCGGTGAGGAACATCGGGCGGTATTCTTTCCACTGCTTCACACGTTCGGCTGGGCGGGAGATGGCGTCGAGGATCGCCTGCTTTTTCTGGGCTTCGCGGAACACGCCCATCAGTTGCTCACCGGCGAAACCATAGTCGCGGGTAATTTCACCGACAAACTCGGCGACCTGGGGTGAACCATCGTAGTCACCGGCCTGCGCCTCTTGCGTTGCGCCCAGCAGCCCAATCAGGCCCATCCAGGACGCGTGCCGAGTCGCCCAGCCGCGCATTACTTGCATTGACATCTTCACCTTATTCAAACCTGTGCGATCCATTTGCGATGCGTATGAATCGACATCAAAACCCCAAACGCTGACAGCAATGTCACCAGCGAAGTTCCGCCGTAGCTAATGAACGGCAACGGCACCCCAACCACCGGCAACAGGCCACTGACCATACCGATGTTGACGAAAACGTAAACAAAAAAAGTCATGGTCAGGGCGCCGGCCAGCAATTTGCCGAACAGCGTCTGCGCTTGCGCAGTGATCACCAGGCCGCGACCAATCAGCAGCAAATAGATCAGCAACAGCGCGCAAATGCCCACCAGGCCGAACTCTTCGCCCATCACCGCAATAATGAAGTCGGTGTGGCTCTCGGGCAAAAAGTCCAGGTGTGACTGGGTCCCCAGTAACCAACCCTTACCAAATACTCCGCCGGAACCGATGGCGGCCTTCGACTGGATGATGTTCCAGCCGGTGCCCAGCGGGTCGCTTTCCGGGTCGAGGAACGTCAGGATCCGCTGCTTCTGGTAGTCATGCATAAAGAAGAACCACATGGCCACGGCCACGGGCACGGCGGCGGCCAGTACGCTGAGGATCCAGCGCCAGCGCAGACCGCCCATGAACAGCACGAACGCACCGCCCGCCAGGATCAGCAGCGAGGTACCAAGGTCCGGCTGGCGCACGATCAGGATAAACGGCACGCCGATCAGGATCAGGCTGATGCCCACGTGCTTGAGTTGCGGCGGCAAGGTGCGCTTGGACAGGTACCAGGCAATGGTCGCCGGCATCAAAATCTTCATGAATTCCGACGGCTGGAAGCGAATCACCCCCGGAATGTTGATCCAGCGGGTCGCGCCCATGGCGTTGTGGCCCATCACGTCCACCACCACCAACAGCAACACCCCGGCGATGTAGCCCAAAGGCACCCAGCGCGCCATGAAGCGCGGCTCGAGCTGGGCGATCACCACCATCGACAGCAACCCCAGGCCGAACGACGACGCTTGCTTGATCAGCAGGTCCCAGTTCTTGCCGCTGGCCGAATACAGGACGAACAGGCTGCCGGCCGCCAAGGTCAGCAGCAGGATCAGCAGCGGGCCATCAATGTGCATGCGCTGCAGCAACGTCGCACGGCGACGCATCACATCCTCGCTGGAGAGGATGCGGTCAAAATTACTCTTCACGGGCCGTAACCTCGGTGCTTGAAGGGGGGCCGCCATATTCGGGCTTGAGCCTGCCGTCGTCGGCCAACAGCCAGGCGTCCATCACTTGGCGCACCACGGGTGCCGCAACGCCGGAGCCGGACTCGCCGTTCTCGACCATCACCGCCACCACGATTTTCGGGTCGTCCGCCGGGGCAAACCCGACAAACAAGGCGTGGTCGCGGTGGCGTTCCTGAACCTTGCTGCGGTCGTATTTCTCGCCCTGCTTGATCGCCACGACCTGAGCGGTACCGCTCTTGCCGGCGATGCGGTATTGCGCGCCCACCGCCGCCTTGCGCGCGGTACCACGGGCGCCGTGCATCACTTGCTGCATGCCGTGGTTGACCTTGGTCCAGTCCGACGCATCACGCAGCACGATATCCGGGATCGGGTTCTCATCCACGGGCTTTTCGCCCTCGATGGTCTTGGCCAGGTGCGGACGGTTCCAGATACCTTTGTTGGCCACCAGCGCGGTGGCCTGGGCCAGTTGCAGCGGGGTGGCCTGCATATAGCCCTGGCCGATGCCAAGGATCAGGGTTTCGCCCGGGAACCAGGCCTGGCGACGGGTCGCGCGCTTCCACTCCCGCGACGGCATCAAGCCTGGCGATTCCTCGAACATGTCCAGGGAGACTTTCTGGCCAAGGCCGAACTTGCCCATGTAGGCAGACAAGCGGTCAATGCCGAGCTTATGGGCCAAGTCGTAAAAATAAGTGTCGTTGGAGCGCATGATCGCGGTATCCAGGTCGACATAGCCGTCACCGGTGCGGTTCCAGTTACGGTATTTGTGATCGTAGTTGGGCAGCATGTAGTAGCCCGGGTCGAACACGCGGCTGGAGGCCGTGACCACGCCTGCGTCCAGTCCGGCAATCGCCACCGCCGGCTTGATCGTCGACCCCGGCGGATACAGGCCGCGCAGTACGCGGTTGAACAGCGGCCGGTCGATCGAGTCGCGCAACTCGGCGTAGGCCTTGAAGCTGATGCCGGTCACGAACAGGTTAGGGTCAAAGCTGGGCTGGCTGACCATCGCCAGCACTTCGCCGGTCTTGGGGTCGAGGGCAACCACTGCGCCACGACGACCGCCCAGGGCCATCTCCGCCGCTTCCTGCAGCTTGATGTCCAGGCTCAGCACGATGTCCTTGCCCGGCACCGGGTCGGTACGCTTGAGCACACGCAGTACGCGGCCGCGCGCGTTGGTCTCGACTTCTTCGTAACCCACCTGGCCGTGCAGCTCGGGCTCGTAGAACCGCTCGATGCCGGTCTTGCCGATATGGTGGGTGCCGCTGTAATTGACCGGATCGAGGGTCTTGAGCTCTTTCTCGTTGATCCGCCCCATGTAGCCGACGGAATGCGCAAAGTGCGGCCCTTGCGGGTAATGCCGCACCAACTGCGCCACCACTTCCACACCTGGCAAACGGAACTGGTTCACCGCGATCCGGGCGATCTGCTCTTCGGTCAGTTCAAACAGGATCGGCACCGGCTCGAAGGGCCGGCGCCCCTGCTTCATGCGTTTCTCGAAGATCACCCGGTCTTCCGGGGTCAGCTGCAGCACCTCGACGATCACGTCGAGGATCTGCTGCCAGTCGCCGGAACGCTCGCGGGTCATGCTCAGGCTGAAGCTGGGCCGGTTATCCGCGACGACCACGCCATTGCGGTCGAAGATCAGCCCGCGGGTCGGCGGAATCGGCTGCACATGCACCCGGTTGTTCTCCGACAGCGTGGAGTGATAGTCGTACTGGATCACCTGCAGGAAATACAGGCGGGCGATCAGCACGCCCAACAGCGCCACCACCATGATTGCGCCAAACACCACGCGAGCGCGTACGAGACGTGCGTCTTTCTCGTGGTCCTTGATGCGGATCGGCTGGGTCATCGGGAGGGGCGCAGATTATTTGTGGTAAGGGTGCCCGGACAGAACTGTCCAGGCGCGATACAGCTGTTCACCGATCAGGATCCTTACCAGCGGGTGCGGCAGCGTCAGCGCCGACAGCGACCAACGCTGGTCCGCCCGCGCACACACTTCCGGCGCCAGCCCTTCGGGGCCGCCCACCATGAAGTTGACCGTGCGCGAGTCCAGGCGCCAGCGATCCAGTTCCACCGCCAACTGCTCGGTGCTCCAGGGTTTGCCGTGCACTTCGAGGGTGACGATGCGCTCGTTGGGGCCGACCTTGGCCAGCATGGCTTCGCCTTCCTGACGGATAAAGCGCGCCACGTCGGCATTCTTGCCCCGGGTATTGAGCGGTATCTCCACCAGTTCCAGCGACAGCTCAGCGGGCAGACGCTTGGCATACTCGTGCCAGCCTTCTTCCACCCACTTGGGCATGCGTGAACCGACAGCAATCAGACGCAGGCGCACAGCCGTTCCTTATTCCTGGTCTTTGTTCAGCTTGTCGAAGTGCGCATGGCCCACTTCCGGGCTGTGGTGCTTGCCATCGGCGGCACGGCTTTGCTCGGCGCCTTTCCACAGACGTTCCAGGTCGTAGAACTGGCGGGCGTTGGACGTCATCATGTGAACGATCACGTCGTCCATGTCCAGCAGTACCCAGTCGCTGTCGCCCTTGCCTTCTTCACCCAGTGGCTTCACGCCTTGGGCCTTGACGGCTTCGCGGACCTTGTCGAGCATCGCGCCGATCTGGCGGTTCGAGGTACCGGTGGCGATGATCATGTAGTCGGTGATGCTCTGCTTGTCGCGCACGTCCAGCACCTGGATGTCCTGGGCCTTGACGTCTTCCAGGGCCGCCACGGCGACTTTTACCAGCTCTTCGCCAGCCAGCTCAGGGCCGGTGTGGGCTTCTACTGGCAGCGGGGCGCTTTTGAAGGTGCCTTTGCGCTTAACTTTGCTTACGTCTTTGTTCGTCATATAAAACTCGTTTTGCTCGTATGTTCGGGCGCTCGCTGTACGACTGTGCGTACGTTCAAGCGCGCCTTTTCAGTTCGACGCACGGTAAAGCCCGTGCGCATCGATGTAGGCCAGGACCGCGTCAGGCACCAGGAAACGTACCGACTTCCCGCTGGCCAGCAGTTGACGGATCTGGGTGGCGGACACCGCAAGCGGGGTCTGCCAGACGAATGCAATATTCCCGTTCGGCCCGGTCAGGGCCAAGGGGTCACTTACCGACCGCGCGGCCAGCAGGTTGCGCAAGGCATCCGGCGGTTCGCTGTCGGCATCCGGGCGTTGCAAAACCAGGATGTGGCAATGCTGGAGGAGTTCCTCCCAGCGATGCCAAGAGGGCAGGCCGCAAAATGCGTCCCAGCCCAAAAGCAGAAACAACTGGTCCTGCGCGGCCAACTCGGCGCGCATCAGTTCCAGGGTGTCAACAGTGTAGGACGGTTTATCGCGCTTGAGCTCGCGGTCGTCCACCACCAGCGGCGTTATGCCTTCCACCGCCAGGCGCACCATTTCCAGGCGCTGCTGCGGCGACACCTGCGGCATGTCGCGATGGGGCGGCCGTGCGTTGGGTATCACCCGCAGCTCGTCCAGCGCGAGGGCGTCCGCGACTTCCAGGGCACTGCGCAAATGGCCAATGTGCACGGGGTCGAAGGTACCGCCGAGCAGCCCGATGCGTTTAGCCATCAAGTGCGCACATGACCGTCGCCGAACACCACGTACTTCTCGCTGGTCAGGCCTTCCAGGCCAACCGGGCCACGGGCGTGGAGCTTGTCGGTAGAGATACCGATCTCCGCACCCAGGCCGTACTCGAAGCCATCGGCAAAGCGTGTCGAGGCGTTGATCATCACCGACGCGGAATCCACTTCGTTGAGGAAGCGCCGCGCATCGCTGAAATGCTCGGAGACGATGGCGTCGGTGTGCTTGGAGCCGTAGGTGTTGATGTGTTCGATGGCTTCGTCGAGGTCGTCGACAATCTTGATCGACAGGATCGGCGCAGTGTATTCGGTGTACCAGTCCAGCTCGGTCGCTTCGATCACGTCAGCACCCAGCAGCGCACGGGTGCGCTCGCAACCCCGCAGTTCGACGCCCTTGTCGCGGTAGATGGCAGCCAGCGGCGGCAGCACGCGATCGGCAATACCGACGTGCACCAGCAGGGTTTCCATGGTGTTGCACGGGGCGTAGCGGTGGGTCTTGGCGTTGTCGGCGATACGGATCGCCTTGTCGATGTCGGCGGCGACGTCGATGAATACGTGGCACACGCCGTCCAGGTGCTTGATGACCGGCACCTTGGCATCACGGCTGACGCGTTCGATCAGGCTCTTGCCACCGCGCGGCACGATCACGTCGACGAACTCCGGCATGGTGATCAGCGCGCCAACGGCAGCGCGGTCGGTGGTTTCCACCACCTGCACCACTTCGGCGGGCAACTCGGCCACGGCCAGGCCCTGCTGGATGCAGGCCGCGATAGCCCGGTTGGAATTGATCGCCTCGGAACCGCCACGCAGGATGGTGGCATTGCCGGACTTGAGGCACAGGCTCGCGGCGTCGATGGTCACGTTTGGACGCGACTCATAGATGATGCCGATCACGCCCAGGGGCACGCGCATCTTGCCGACCTGGATACCGGACGGCAGGTAGCGCATGTCGCGGATTTCACCGATGGGGTCAGGCAGCTTGGCCACCTGACGCAGGCCTTCGATCATGTCGTCGATACGTGCCGGGGTGAGCGCCAGGCGGTCCAGCAGTGCCGGCTCAAGGCCATTGGCGCGGCCGTTGGCCAGGTCCAGTTCGTTGGCGGCGGCGAGCTCGGAGCGCGAAGCATCCAGAGCGTCGGCGGCCGCCAGCAGGGCACGGTTCTTCTGCGCAGTGCTCGCACGGGCGATCAACCGCGAGGCCTGACGGGCAGCGCGACCCAGGCGGGTCATGTAGTCAAGAACGGACTCAGTCATGGTCAGGGAGTCTTGGCAGGGAGGAAAGCGGCAGATTATAGCTGTGACGCCGCTCGACTGACAGCGGTGAGGGGCGGATGGTCGAAATGAACTGTAAAAACCTGGGGTTCAGCGGTAATTAAGGTGGGAGTTGTTATGATTCCGTCACATTTAGCCGTATTTACCCTGACCGCCATGCCCAGTTCATCGCCGCAACGCCCCGCAAGCGCCCTGCCCGACAGCTTCTTCGACCGCGACGCGCAAATTCTCGCGCGAGAATTGCTCGGAAAAGTCATACGCCACCGCGTCGGCAAAATCTGGCTTTCGGCGCGAATTATTGAAACCGAAGCCTATTACGTGGCCGAAAAAGGCAGCCATGCGTCATTGGGCTACACAGAAAAGCGTAAGGCTTTGTTTCTGGATGGTGGCCATATCTACATGTACTACGCCCGTGGCGGCGACTCCCTGAACTTCAGCGCCCAAGGCCCGGGTAACGCCGTGCTGATCAAATCGGCATACCCGTGGGTGGATGAAGTCTCTGGCCCGACCAGCCTGGCGCAGATGCTCCTGAACAACCCGAATGCCGACGGCAGCCCCCGCGCCGCGCAAAAGCTCTGCGCCGGCCAGACCCTGCTGTGCAAAGCCTTGGGGTTGAAGGTGCCGATGTGGGACGCAAAACGCTTCGACCAGGAATGGCTCTACGTTGAAGACGTGGGCCAGGCGCCGACCCAAATCATCCAGACCACCCGCCTGGGCATCCCCAGCGGTCGCGATGAGCACCTTATGTACCGCTTCGTCGATGCTGGCTATGCGCCTTATTGCACGCGGAACCCGCTGCGCCGTGGCCAGGTCGAAGGCCGCGACTATTTTTTGATTTGAAGTGATCGAGACGGGTGCCCTTGCTGGAAAACGATACCCGCAACACGCAGATCCAATGTGGCAGCGGGCTTGCCCGCGAATGCAGTGCGTCAGCTACAGGTTCCCTTACTGATACACCGTTGATCTTCACCGTCTCAGATTTTGTCTTGCCTACATGGAGAGGTTTGTATGGGCCAATGGCTCGATAGCATTACCGGCTGGTTGACCCTGAACCCCGAATGGCTGGCGGTGGCGGTGTTTATCGTCGCTTGCGTGGAATGCCTGGCCATCGCCGGGCTGATCGTGCCGGGCACGGTACTGTTGTTTGCCATTGCCGCACTCGCCGGCAGCGGCGCGCTGTCCCTGAGCGAAACCCTGCTGCTGGGTTTCCTCGGCGGGTTATTGGGTGACGGGGTGTCCTACTACCTGGGGCGACATTTCCACCAGAACATCCGGCGCCTGCCCGGCTTGCGCCACCACCCTGAATGGATGAACGGCGCCGAAACCTACTTCCACAAATACGGGATCGCCAGCCTGTTGGTCGGGCGTTTCATCGGCCCACTGCGGCCCATGCTGCCGATGGTGGCCGGGATGTGCGACATGCCCTTCCCGCGCTTCGCAGCCGTCAGCATCGTGGCAGCCGCGGGCTGGTCGGTGGCCTACCTGCTGCCGGGATGGGCGACCGGCGCCGCCTTCCGCCTGCCATTGCCCGAAGGTTTCTGGCCTGAAGCCGGCATTGTTGCCGGCTGTATCGCGGTGGTGGTGGGCTTGAGCCTGAACAGCAGCCTGCGCGGCCATCGCCGCGCCACCTTATGGATCGGCTGCGCCAGCCTCACGGGGTTGATCGCCCTGTTTATCGGCTACCCCCACCTCAATGACTTCGACCAGGGCCTCAGCGCCCTGGTGCAGGAACACCGCAGCGCCTGGCTGGACGAAGTGATGGTGCGCATCACCCAACTGGGTGAGTTCAAGAAGATGTTCGTTGCCAGCGCTATCTTCACCGGCCTGCTGCTACTGGCGCGACAATGGCGCCATGCGGTGTTTGTCGGCGTGACCCTCGCCGGTGCGGCGGTGATCAACACGGGGACCAAGCTGTTTTTCGCCCGTGGCCGCCCGGAAATCCTGACCGACCCGCTGACCAGCTTCAGCATGCCCAGCGGCCATGCGTCCGGCGCGTTCGCGTTTTTCCTGGCCCTGGCGATACTGGCCGGTCGCGGGCAACCTATCCGGCTGCGCCTGACCTGGATGTTGCTGGGCTGCATTCCGGCGGCCTTCATCGCGCTGTCGCGGGTCTACCTTGGCGCCCATTGGCCCACGGACATCCTGGCCGGCACACTGCTGGCAATGACCGTGTGTGCGTTCAGCCTGAGCGTCAGCCAGTATCGAAGCCCGCTGCCGGCGATGTCACAAAAAGCCTGGTGGCTGTTGCTGCCGGCGCTGGTCGCCGTGCTGAGCTTCATCGCGCTCACCGGCACGCCCCACGCCCTGCTGCGCTACGCCTATTAGGTGAACAACTCGCCCTGCAACTCGTCGAGCAACATCTGGATCGCATCCAGCCGTTGCTGCGGGTCGTCGAGTTGCAGCAGGTCGATCTTGTCGGCGTCTGTGAAGGGCAGCAGATACGCCAGTTGATTGCCCAGGGCTTGTTGGCCGTCGGCGTGGGCGTCCATGTCCAGCGAGGCCACCATCGGGTGCTCGGCCAACGCCTGGAGCAGCGCCAGCAGGTCGGCATCCTCTTCGTCCAGTGGCTGGTCCGGCAAATCTTCGAGCCACTGCACATCGGCTACCAGCAGTTGGTCCTTCTGCACGCCGGCGTCACGCACCCGGAACCGGCGACCGCCTTCCACGCGAATGCCCAGCAGGCCGTTGTCCTGCTGCTTGAAGTCGCGAATCAGCGCTTCACAGCCGATCAGCGCGTAGCCGTCCGGGGCCATGCCCACTTCCTTGCCGTCGAGGATGCACACCACGCCGAAGCCTTCGCCCTTTTTCATGCAGCGACTGATCATGTCCAGGTAGCGCGCCTCGAATATCTGCAGGTCGAGGGTGCAGCCAGGGAACAGCACGGTATTGAGCGGGAACAACGCCAGACTCATAAAGGTTTCCTTAAACCCGGTTTAAACAATCACCGACACGGCCAGCGGCAGGAACACTGCCGTGGCCACGCCCATCAGACTCATGGCCAGCGCTGCAAAGGCGCCGCACTCTTCGCTTTCCTGCAAGGCCACCGAAGTGCCGACGGCGTGGGCGGTCATGCCCAGCGCCATGCCGCGCGCCTCGGGGCTGTGCACGCCCAGGCGCGACAGGTACGCCGGGCCGATCATCGCACCGATCACCCCGGTGATCAGCACAAACACCGCCGCCAGCGCGGCCACGCCGCCGATCTGCTCGGCCACCAGCATGGCTATCGGCGAGGTCACCGACTTGGGCGCCATGGTCATCAGCATCATATGTTCAGCGCCGAACCACCAGCCCAGCAGCACGCACAGTCCGGTGGCCAGCACCCCGCCTATCACCAGCGTAGTAAAAATCGGCCAGAACAATTGGCGAATACGCCGCAGGTTCAGGTACAGCGGCACGGCCAGGGCCACCGTCGCCGGGCCCAGCAGGATGCCCATGATCTCGGTGCTCTTGCGGTACTCGGCGTAGCTCAGGCCACAGCTGATCAGCACGCCGATCACCAGCAGCATGGAGACCAGCACCGGTTGCAGGAAGATCCAGCGGGTTTTCTCAAAGCCTGCCAGCACCAGCTGATAGGCACCGAGGGTGATGCCAATGCCGAACAAGGGATGATGGATCACCGCCGTCCATGCGCCCTGCCAGTCGAAGGTCATTGGTCCTTCTCCTTGCGCTTGACCATCTGCTGCATCAGCACGCCGACGAAGCCCATGGCGATCACCAGCGACAGCACCAGTGCGCCGACAATGGCCCAGAAATCAGCGGCGATGTCCTTGGCGTACACCATCACCCCCACCGCTGGCGGCACCAGCAATAACGGCAGGTAACGCAACAGGCTGCTGGCCGCCAGGCTCAGTGGCTCGCCGACTTCGCCCCTCCATACCAGAAAGCCAAGCATCAGCAGCAGCCCGATGATCGGCCCCGGCAGCACCGGCAACAGCAAATGGTTGATCGCGGTGCCGATCAGTTGAAACAGCACCAGCCAGGTCAGGCCACGTAACAGCATCCGTTCTTCCCCCTCAGGACTCGCCCGCATTATAAGCACGCCAGCCCTATGCACCGGCATTCGCCAAAAGCATGGTGGGTTGACCAGGCTGATTGGCCATGATGATCTACATTGGTTCTCTGTAACCCATAAAAAACAGAATCGGTGAACCAAGGAGAGACGCAATGCCCTATGTACCCGTAGCGCAGCTCAAAGATTATGTCGGCAAGGAACTGGGACGTTCCGAATGGCTCACCATCGACCAGGCGCGCATCAACCTGTTCGCCGAGGCCACCGGCGATCATCAGTTCATCCACGTCGACCCGGTCAAGGCCGCGCAAACCCCGTTTGGCAGCACCATCGCCCACGGCTTCCTGTCGCTGTCGCTGATGCCCAAGCTGATGGAAGACCTGCTGATCGTGCCCGAGGGCCTGAAGATGGCCGTCAACTATGGCCTGGACAGTGTGCGATTCATCCAGCCGGTGAAGGTCAACTCAAAGGTGCGCCTGAACGTGACACTCAATGACGTCACCGAGAAAAAACCCGGCCAATGGCTGCTCAAGGCTACCGCCACCCTGGAAATCGAAGGGCAGGAAAAACCGGCTTACATTGCGGAGTCGCTGTCGCTCTACTTTGTGTAACCGCCCCGGTCCTCTGTAGGAGCTGGCTTGCCAGCGAAGAACGGACAGTCGCCGCATTCCCCCTGAATGCCTGCGCCATCGTTAACGACCATCGCCGGCAAGCCGGCTCCTACGGGTCTGTGGAGAGGCACAATCCTTACCACAGCGTATGTAAATTTATGTATGGAACTCGCAGCTGCGGCATACTCGGCGCTCAATTATCCGGATCCCGCTATGCGCCCACTCGCTCCCCTCGCCCTTGCCCTGTTGCTCACCGCTTGCGGAGACGGCGAATCGCTGTTGCCGCCCGATGCGCGCCTGCCCGACGGCGGCCGTTATCGGGGCGATGTGGTCAATGGCTTGCTGCAAGGCCAGGGTCGCGTGGACTACCCCAACGGCAGTTGGTACGCCGGCCAGTTCGACAAAGGCCAGTGGCACGGCCAGGGCGAATGGCATGGCAGCAACGGTGAAGTCTATAAAGGCCAGTTCCAGCAAGGCCTGTTCGATGGCCAGGGCAGCCTGACCACGGCGGGCAGCCATTATGTGGGCGGCTTCAAGAACGGTCGACGCAACGGCGAAGGCACCCTCAAAGAGGGGCAGATGACCTATCGCGGCGAATTCAAGGACGACCAGTATTCCGGCCTCGGCCGCCTGGAGCTGGCGGACGGCAGCCAGTACCAGGGCCAGTTCGCCCACGGCAAGCCGAACGGCGAAGGCCAGCGCAACGACGACAGCGGTAACCAGTTCAGCGGCCATTTCGTCGATGGTCAACTGGAAGGCAACGGCACCTTCAACAGCGCCGATGGCGATATTTATGTCGGCCAGTTCAAGCAGAACCAGCTCAACGGCAAGGGCCGCTACGAGAACGCCGACGGCGATGTGTGGATCGGCCAGTTCAAGGAAGGTGCGCTGAGCGGCAAGGGCGAGTTGATCGGCGTCGACGGCAGCCATTATGTCGGCCAGTTCAGCGATTGGCGCTTCACTGGCGAAGGCCGCCTGAACCTCACCGACGGCAGTTTCTATATCGGCGGCTTCGACAGCGACAGCTATCAAGGCAAAGGCACCCTGGTGCTCAACGACGGCACCGTAGAAGCTGGCACCTGGGTGAACGGCATGCGGGTGCGTGACGCCGACGGCAAGCTGCTGCCCGACCCACTGGAGATCGGCGTGCTGGCCCAGGGTCGCCTGCTCGACGCCGCCCTCGCCGCGGTGCCTGCCTCCACCGCCGCCGTCGAGCTGTATACACTGGCCGTAGCCGGCGACGGCAAACAAAGCGTGTTCCTGCGCGAGGCCGACTACGTCAGCAACATGCTCGCCACCCGCTTCGGCGCGCGCGGGCAGATTCGCCTGGTCAACCACCGCGACCACATCGCCGACCGCCCGCTCGCCACCCGCGAAAGCCTGCGGCGCGCCGTGCAAACCCTGGCCGAACGTACGGGGCCGGAAGACCTGGTGTTTATCTACATGACCAGCCACGGCACCCACGAACACGAACTGGTGCTGGACCAGCCGCGCATGGAGCTGGCCGACCTGCCGGCCGATGAGTTGGCCGCAGTGCTGGCGCCGCTGAAGAACCGCGACAAGATCGTGGTGATTTCCGCCTGCTACTCCGGCGGTTTCATCCCGGCCCTGAAAGATGACCGCACCCTGATCATGACCGCCTCGCGGGCTGACCGTGTGTCCTTCGGTTGCTCCGAGGAAGCCGACTTCACCTACTTCGGCGACGCCCTCTTCGCCCAAGCCTTCAACCAGACCGACGACTTGCAGCAAGCCTTCAAGCTGGCACAACTGCATGTGGCCGAACGCGAACAGGCGGACAACTTCGAAGCCTCCGAACCGCAGATCTGGGCCCCCAAGGGCGTCATCGCCCACTGGCAATTATTACGCAAGCAGCAGGCACGAAAGGCACTCGAAAGCGTCTCAATGAATAGCAAGGAAGCCAAAGGCAACTAAGCTGAACTGTGTAACAAGGGGGAAACACCATGTACCTGACGCCTCAGCATATCTTGCTTGCCGGAGCCTCCGGCCTTACCGGCGAACACCTGCTCGATCGCCTGCTCAACGAACCCACCGTGACCCGCGTGCTCGCACCGAGCCGCAAGCCCTTGGCCGAACACCCGCACCTGGAAAACCCGGTGGGCGACCCGGCGGTGTTCCTGCCGCAACTCAGCGGCCCGGTGGATCTCGCCTTCTGCTGCCTGGGTACTACCATCAAACAGGCCGGCTCCGAAGCCGCCTTCCGCGCCGTTGACTTGGACATGGTCGTGGCGTTCGCCAAGCGCGCGCGAGAAATGGGCGCGCGGCACCTGATCGTGATCAGCGCCATCGGCGCAGACCCGAAATCTTCGATCTTCTACAACCGCGTCAAAGGGGAAATGGAGGAAGCGTTAAAAGCCCAGGACTGGCCACAACTGACCATCGTGAGGCCGTCGCTGTTGCTGGGGGAACGGCTGGAGCCGCGCTTGGCAGAACAACTGGCCGGGCCATTGTCGCGACTGATCCCGGGCAAATACCACGGCATCGAAGTGTGCGAACTGGCCCGCGCCATGTGGCGCCTGGCGCTGGAGGAGCAGGATGGGGTACGGGTGGTGGAGTCGGATGAGTTGCGTAAGCTGGGCAAATAGACCGATTTGACGACCTGGCAGAGATCCAAATGTGGGAGCGGGCTTGCTCGCGAAGGGGGAGTGTCAGCCGGTGTATGAGTCGACTGATACACCGCATTCGCGGGCAAGCCCGCTCCCACATGGGTGTGTGGGTCAGCCGGATTTAAAGGTGGGAGCCGGGCTTGCCCGCGATGAGGCCAGCCCAGGCAATGCACCTCTAGAGGCCACCTGTGGCGTTGAAGCCAACGCCCAACACCGTCAACACCGACAGCGGCAACAACAAAGTATCGAGCAGCGCACTCGCCGGCAGGTCGACACCCGGATAACCCGGCGCCTCGGCACCAAACCGGTCCATGGCGCAACAGCCGCCATTCAAGGCGTACAAATCCAGCCGCGTGCCGGCATACACCACCGGGGCGTTCGGTTTTGCCGCGTCCAGCGTGCGCGCGGTGGCGCAGCCTGTGAGGTGCAACGCCAGCACTAACAGCAGCGCCTTATTCATCGCTGCTCAAATGGTGTTCGCCCCAACGTGGCAGCATGTCCTGGGGAATGTTCAGCAAGTTGAGGATGCGCGCCACCACGAAGTCCACCAAGTCATCGATGGTCTGCGGCTGGTGATAGAAACCGGGCGAGGCTGGCAAAATCGTTACGCCCATGTTCGACAACTTGAGCATGTGCTCCAGGTGAATGCTCGAATACGGCGCCTCACGCGGCACCAGGATCAACTGCCGGCGTTCCTTCAGCGTCACGTCCGCCGCACGTTCGATCAGGTTGTTGCAGGCACCCGTGGCAATCGCCGACAAGGTGCCGGTGGAGCACGGCACTACAACCATCGCCGCCGGCGCACCCGATCCGGACGCCACGGGCGACATCCAGTCCTCTTTACCGTAAACCTTGATCTGCCCCGCCGCCGCACCGGTGTACTCGGTGAGGAAGGCCTGCATCATCTGCACCTTGGGCGGCAGCGCCACATCAGTCTCGGTGGCCATCACCAACTGCGCGGCCTTGGAGATCAGGAAGTGCACCTCACGTTCTTCTCGCACCAGGCAGTCCAGCAGGCGCAAGCCATAGGGCGCGCCCGATGCGCCGGTCATCGCCAGGGTGACGCGTTCCGGGCCGCTCATTTCAGTGCCTCGGCCAGTTTGCCGTGCAGGCCACCGAAACCGCCGTTGCTCATGACGACCACATGGGTGCCAGGCTTGGCCTGGTGCTTGACGTGCTCGATGATGCCTTCGAGGGTGTCGCACACAGCTGATGGCACGGTGCACAGTGCCGCAATCGCCGGCAGGTCCCAGCCAAGATTGGCCGGTGCGTACCACACCACCTGGTCGGCGTCGTTGACGCTTTCCGGCAGGCCATCGCGGTGGGCGCCGAGCTTCATGGAGTTGGAACGCGGCTCGACAATCGCGATGATCGGCGCGGCGCCGACCCGCTTGCGCAGGCCATCCAGGGTGGTGGCAATGGCGGTCGGGTGGTGGGCAAAGTCGTCATAGATCGTAATGCCATTCACCTCGGCGACTTTTTCCATCCGCCGCTTCACGCTCTTGAACGCGCTCAGCGCGGCAATGCCCATCGACGGCACCACGCCCACATGCCGCGCAGCCGCCAGGCTGACCAGGGCATTGGCAACGTTGTGCTGGCCGGTCATGTCCCACTCGATAATGCCTTGGGCTTCGCCTTCGAACAGCACTTCGAACCGGGAGCCGTCTTCGCTGAGCAGCTTGACCTGCCACTGGCCGCCCGCGCCGGTGGTTTGCACCGGGGTCCAGCAGCCCATTTCGATCACACGCTGCAAGGCCGGCTCGGTGGTCGGGTGGATCACCAGGCCTTCGCTCGGGATCGTGCGCACCAAGTGGTGGAACTGGCGCTCGATGGCCGCCAAGTCGGGAAAGATGTCGGCGTGATCAAACTCAAGGTTGTTCAGGATCGCCGTGCGCGGGCGGTAGTGAACGAACTTGGAGCGTTTGTCGAAGAAGGCGCTGTCGTATTCATCGGCCTCGATCACGAAGAACGGCGTGTCGCCCAGGCGCGCCGACACCGAGAAGTTCTGTGGCACACCGCCAATCAAAAAGCCCGGGCTCATGCCTGCGTGCTCCAGCACCCAGGCCAGCATGCTGCTGGTGGTGGTCTTGCCGTGGGTGCCGGCAACCGCCAGCACCCAGCGGCCTTGCAGCACATGGTCGGCCAGCCACTGCGGGCCAGACACATAAGGCAAACCTTTATTGAGTACGTATTCGACCGCCGGGTTGCCACGGGACATGGCGTTGCCGATCACCACCAGGTCCGGGACCGGGTCGAATTGTGCGGGGTCGTAGCCTTGGGTCAGCTCGATACCCTGGGCCTCGAGTTGCGTGCTCATGGGCGGATAGACGTTGGCGTCGGAGCCCGTGACGTGGTGCCCGAGCTCTTTGGCCAGAACCGCCATCGAGCCCATGAACGTGCCGCAAATACCGAGAATATGAATGTGCATAGTCGACCTCGTAAAACATCGAGGCAGGTTAGCGCAGGGGGGCGAAAATCGCACCTTTTAGCTGAGGGCGTGACGTGCGATACCGTGCCTGCGCAGCTTTCTATACAGGGTGTTGCGGCTGACGCCCAGTTGCTCGGCCGTGTGCGTCATGTGCCAGCGCTGTTGCTGCAGCGCCGTGAGCAATGCCAGGCGCTCGGCGTCTTCCAGCGGCGACTCCTGCGGCGTGGCCGGCGCGACGACCACGGGGCGGGCCTGGCGAATCTGCGCAGGCAGGTCATCAAGGCTGACACGCCCTTCGTCACACAGCGCCACCAAGGTCCGCAGCACCGTGCGCAGTTGGCGGACGTTACCCGGCCAGGCAAATGCCAACAGCGCCATGCGCGCCGCCGGGTCGAGCGCTACCGTCTCGCCATTGGCCTCCTGGGCCAGCAGGAAATCCAGCAACTGGGATTTATCACTGCGCTCGCGCAACGGTGGCAAGCCGACTTCCAAGCCATTGAGCCGGTAGTACAAGTCCTCGCGAAAGCTACCGTCCTGCACGCGCTCAAGCAAATTCCGGTGGGTTGCGCTGACAATACGTACATTCACCGCCTGGGGTTCACCGCCGAGCGGCACCACCAGCCGATCCTCCAGCACCCTTAATAGACGCGTTTGCAGCGCCAGGGGCATATCACCGATTTCATCGAGGAACAGGGTGCCGCCATCGGCTTGCTGCAACTTGCCTTGCATGCCCTCTTTGCGCGCACCGGTAAAGCTGCCGCCGCGATAGCCGAACAGCTCGCTCTCGATCAGGCTTTCCGGGATGGCGGCGCAGTTGAGCGCAACAAATGCCTTGTCGGCCCGCAGGCTGGCCAGGTGCACCGCCTTGGCGAAGGCCTCTTTGCCGGAGCCGGTTTCGCCATTGATCAACAACGGCACATCGCGCTCGAATACCCGCAACGCCTTGCTGAAGTCCTGTTGCAGCGCCGGGTCACCCAGGCAAATGCCGGGCAGGCGCGGGCGCTGCGCCACGGCAGGCTTGGCGATCGCGGCGGGAACGCTGCGCGCTTGGCCGCGCAGCGCCGCGAACAAATGCCGACCATCACGGGTACGCAACGGCCAGCTGGCGGTGGCGTTGGCGCTGGCGCGTCCGAGCAACTGATCCAGGGAGCATTCGAAAAAAGCCTCCACCGGCTGGCCCAACAAGCCGCCACGTAATTGACCCAACAGGTTCAGCGCGCTCTGGTTCACCGCACAGATGCGCCCTTCGCCGTCGAATGCCAGCAACCCTTCGCTGAACAGCCCCACCGATTCCGCCTGCAGGTGAAAACGCAGCAACCAGTGGTGTTCAAAGTGGCGCAGGAAGTAGCAGCTCTCGATCATCTTTGCCGACAGGTTCACCAACGCCATGGTGTGGAACTGGCTCTGGCGCGACACCGCTTCCCGCGCCGAGGACACGTCAAGCACGGCCAGCAGGTCGCCGTGGGGGTCGAACACCGGGCTCGCCGAACAGGTCAGCCCGGTATGCCGGCCGCGAAAGTGTTCATCACGATGAATGGTCAGGGATTGGCGCTCCACCAGGCAGGTGCCAATGCCATTGGTGCCTTCGCAGGCTTCGCTCCAATCCGCGCCCAGCCACAGTCCGGCGCGCTCGAAGATCTTGCGCTCGGACGGCGCCGTGACACAGTTGAGGATCACGCCCCGCGCATCGGTGAGCAGCACGGCGTGGCCGGCGCCGGAGAGTTGCTGATGCAGGCTGTTCATCTCGCTGCCGGCAATGCGCAGCACTTGTTGCAGGCGCTCGCGGCTTTCCAGCAGGCGGTCGTGCTCAAGCACCGTGGGGGCGATGGTTTGCGCAGGGTCGAGGTGGTAGTCCTCCAGGCAACGCAGCCAGGAGCGGGCGATGGACGGATCGCTAGCGGGCCCGTGAGCCAGCTCTTGGCCGCGTGTGACCGTGAGCACCTGCTGGGCATGGCGACTGAAATGATCGTTGTGCATTTCTTATTATTCTCCCTGCGTGAGAACGCCCAGCATCCCCCAGCCATCCAGGCAATGCAATCCCGGTGCGACCCACCGGTCACAGGCTGTACCGTTCCTGGCACAAACTGTCACACCACCTGTACCAACGCTGCTACAGCAACGCCTTGCAACAAAGCCCAACCCCTTGATTTTCCTGGCCCACAAAGCGGTGGCCCAACCTTTGCTCTACGCTTTATCAAGCGCTTGCTGCGCTGCGCTCCCAATAAACATAAAAGCCAGGAGATACCCACCATGCGTTACGCACACCCCGGTACTGAAGGCGCTATCGTTTCGTTCAAGGCCAAGTACGGCAACTACATCGGCGGCGAGTTCGTTGCGCCGGTCGATGGCAACTATTTCACCAACACCTCGCCGGTCAACGGCAAGCCCATCGCCGAATTCCCACGCTCCACCGCCAAAGACATCGACAAAGCACTGGACGCCGCCCATGCCGCCGCTGACGCCTGGGGCAAGACCTCGGCCCAGGACCGTTCGCTGGTCCTGCTGAAAATCGCCGACCGCATCGAACAGAACCTCGAACTGCTGGCCATCACCGAAACCTGGGATAACGGCAAGGCCGTGCGTGAGACCCTCAACGCCGACATCCCGCTGGCAGCCGACCACTTCCGCTACTTCGCCGGCTGCATTCGCGCCCAGGAAGGCACCAGCGCCGAAATCAACGAACACACCGCGTCGTATCACTTCCATGAGCCACTGGGCGTGGTCGGCCAGATCATCCCGTGGAACTTCCCGCTGCTGATGGCGGCATGGAAGCTTGCCCCAGCCCTGGCCGCCGGTAACTGCGTGGTGCTCAAGCCTGCCGAGCAAACCCCGCTGGGCATCAACGTGTTGCTGGAAGTGATCGGCGACCTGCTGCCACCGGGCGTGCTGAACGTGGTGCACGGTTTCGGCAAAGAAGCCGGCGAAGCCCTGGCCACCAGCAAACGCATCGCCAAGATTGCCTTCACCGGCTCGACGCCCGTGGGCTCGCACATCATGCATGCAGCGGCCGAGAACATTATTCCGTCTACGGTGGAGCTGGGCGGCAAGTCGCCGAACATCTTCTTCGCCGACATCATGAAAGCCGAGCCTTCGTTCATCGAAAAGGCTGCCGAAGGCCTGGTGCTGGCGTTCTTCAACCAGGGTGAAGTGTGCACCTGCCCTTCTCGCGCACTGGTGGAAGAGTCGATCTACGACGACTTCATGAAAGTGGTGATGAAGAAGATCGAGTCGATCAAACGTGGCGACCCGCTCGACACCGACACCATGGTCGGCGCCCAGGCGTCCGAGCAGCAGTTCGACAAGATCCTGTCCTACCTGGAAATCGCCAAGGGCGAAGGCGCGCAACTGCTGACCGGCGGCAAGGTCGAGAAGCTCACTGGCGATATGGCCGGCGGCTATTACATCCAGCCGACCCTACTCAAGGGCACCAATGAAATGCGCGTGTTCCAGGAAGAAATCTTCGGCCCAGTGGTGAGCATCACCACCTTCAAGGACGAAGCCGAAGCCCTGGCGATTGCCAACGACACCGAGTTCGGCCTGGGCGCCGGGGTGTGGACCCGCGACATCAACCGCGCCTACCGCATGGGCCGGGCAATCAAGGCGGGCCGCGTGTGGACCAACTGCTACCACCTGTACCCGGCGCATGCCGCGTTCGGCGGCTACAAGAAGTCCGGCGTGGGGCGTGAGACGCACAAGATGATGCTGGATCACTACCAGCAGACCAAGAACTTGCTGGTGAGCTACGACATTAATCCACTCGGGTTCTTCTAACTTAGCCTTACAGCAGGCGACCCGCTCTCAACTTGAAATGCAATCAAATGTGGGAGCCGGCTTGCCTGCTCCCACATTTGAACTTCGCAAGTCACTGCTACCTCATCCGGCACAAAGAGGCCGAGTTAAAACAATAAGAACGGAAGGTACTTCCCCATGCCTAGCGAACCTACAAGTTCATCGGTCGACTTTGAAAAAGTCGACTCCCAGTACTTCCAACAACGCGAACTGAAAAAAGGCGCTGCCGGCTGGGTGCTGCTGGTCGGCCTCGGCGTTGCCTACGTGATTTCCGGCGACTACGCCGGCTGGAACTTCGGCCTGGCCCAAGGTGGCTGGGGCGGGATGTTCCTCGCCACTTTGCTGATGGCCACCATGTACCTGTGCATGTGTTTTTCCCTGGCCGAACTGTCGTCCATGATCCCCACCGCTGGCGGTGGCTACGGTTTTGCCCGCAGCGCCTTCGGCCCCTGGGGCGGGTTCCTCACCGGCACCGCCATCCTGATCGAATACGCCATCGCCCCCGCCGCCATCGCGGTGTTTATCGGCGCCTATTGCGAGTCGCTGTTCGGTATTGGCGGCTGGATGATTTACCTGGCGTTCTACATCATCTTTATCGGCATCCACATCTTTGGCGTGGGTGAGGCCTTGAAATTGATGTTCGTGATCACCGCCGTGGCCGCGATTGCCCTCGCCGTGTTCCTGGTCTCCATGGTGCCGCACTTCAATGTCGCCAACCTGCTGGACATTCCAGTGACCGAGGCCAAGGGCGCCAGTACCTTCCTGCCGTTCGGCTACGTGGGTGTGTGGGCGGCGATTCCGTATGCCATCTGGTTCTTCCTCGCCGTAGAGGGCGTGCCCCTGGCCGCCGAAGAAACCAAAAACCCCAAACGCGACCTGCCGCGCGGCCTGATCGGCGCCATTGTGGTGCTGACCAGTTTTGCCCTGCTGATCCTGGTGATCGCGCCGGGCGGCGCCGGCACTTACGCGCTGATCAAATCCGGCAACCCGCTGGTGGAAGCGCTGGCCTTGTCTTACGGCGGCTCGACCTGGATGGGTAGCTTCGTCAACCTGGTCGGCCTGGCCGGGCTGATCGCGAGCTTTTTCTCGATCATCTATGCCTATTCGCGGCAGATCTTCGCCCTGTCCCGCGCCGGTTACCTGCCGCGCAAACTGTCCGAGACCAACAAAAGCAAGGCGCCTGTATTGGCACTGGTCATCCCCGGCGTCATCGGTTTTGGCCTGTCGCTGACCGGCCAGGGTGACCTGCTGATCCTGGTGGCGGTGTTTGGCGCGACCATTTCCTACGTGCTGATGATGGCCGCGCACATCACCCTGCGCATCCGTCGCCCCAAAATGGACCGTCCGTACCGCACGCCGGGTGGCATCTTCACCTCAGGCGTTGCGCTGGTGCTGGCCTGCGTGGCCGTGGTGGCGGGCTTTCTGGTGGATCCACGGGTGGTGATTGGCGCCGCGATCATCTATGGAGTATTAATTGCTTACTTTGCTTTCTACAGCCGGCATCACTTGGTAGCGGGCACGCCCGAAGAGGAATTCGCGGCGATCCAGGCCGCAGAGGCCGCCTTGCACTAACTGCCGTAAACCTCGACGCGGGCAACAGCCCGCGTCGTCAAGGAGACACTGTATGGCAAGTTTTTCCCACGCGGTGGGTGCTCAAACCTATCGCTTCGACAGCCTCAAGGACGTGATGGCCAAGGCCAGCCCCGCGCGCTCCGGTGACTTTCTCGCCGGCGTCGCCGCACAGAACGACGGTGAGCGGGTGGCCGCGCAGATGGCGTTGGCCAATGTCCCGTTGAAACACTTCCTGCAAGAAGTGCTGATCCCGTATGAAAGCGATGAAGTCACCCGGCTGATCATCGACACCCACGACAAGCAGGCGTTCGCCACAGTCAGCCACCTCACGGTCGGAGGCCTGCGCGACTGGCTGCTCAGCGACGCGGCCGACGAACATTCCCTACGCGCCCTCGCGCCAGGGCTGACACCGGAAATGGCCGCCGCCGTGTCCAAGATCATGCGTGTACAAGACCTGGTGCTGGTGGCGCAGAAGATCCGCGTGGTCACGCAGTTTCGCGGCACCATGGGCCTGCGCGGGCGTTTGTCCACGCGGCTGCAGCCCAACCACCCGACAGACGAACCGGCCGGCATTGCCGCGAGCATTCTCGATGGCCTGCTGTACGGCAATGGCGACGCCATGATCGGCATCAACCCGGCCACCGACAGCATCGCCTCGATCTGCGCCATGCTGGAGATGCTCGACGCGATCATCCAGCGCTATGAGATCCCGACCCAGGCCTGCGTACTCACCCACGTCACCACCTCCATCGAGGCTATCAACCGTGGTGTGCCGCTGGACCTGGTGTTCCAGTCGATTGCCGGTACCGAGGCCGCCAACGCCAGTTTCGGCATCAGCCTGAGCGTGCTGCAAGAAGGCTACGAAGCGGGCCTGAGCCTCAATCGCGGCACGCTGGGCCAGAACCTGATGTATTTCGAGACCGGCCAGGGCAGCGCCTTGTCGGCCAACGCGCATTTCGGCGTTGACCAGCAAACCTGCGAAACCCGCGCCTATGCAGTGGCCCGGCACTTCAAGCCGTTCCTGGTGAACACGGTGGTCGGCTTTATCGGCCCCGAGTACCTGTACAACGGCAAGCAGATCATCCGCGCCGGCCTCGAAGACCACTTCTGCGGCAAGCTGCTCGGCGTGCCGATGGGTTGCGACATCTGCTACACCAACCACGCCGAAGCCGACCAGGACGACATGGACACCCTGCTGACCCTGCTGGGCGTGGCCGGGATCAACTTCATCATGGGCATCCCGGGTTCCGACGACATCATGCTCAACTACCAGACCACCTCGTTCCACGACGCGCTGTACGCCCGCCAGACATTGGGGTTGAAACCGGCGCCGGAGTTTGAACAGTGGCTGGCCAAGATGGGCATCTTCACGCAAGCCGACGGCAAGGTGCACTTCGGCAACAGCCTGCCACCGGCGTTTCGCCAAGCCTTGGCGCAATTGGGATGAAGGAGCCGCCCGTGCAACTCGACCTGCCTGACAACCCGTGGTTGGAACTGCGCCGCCTGACCCCGGCGCGCATTGCCCTGGGCCGCACCGGCACCAGCATCCCCACCAGCGCACAGCTGGATTTCCAGTTCGCCCACGCCCAGGCGCGTGACGCGGTGCATTTGCCCTTCGACCACGCGGGCCTCAGTCGCCAGTTGGCCGAACGCGGCCGCGACAGCCTGTTGCTGCACAGTGCCGCCACCGACCGGCACAGCTACCTGCAACGTCCGGACCTGGGGCGGCGACTCAGCGATGAGTCGGCCCAGGCGTTGCGTGAATACGCCTCGGCCAATCCCGGTGGCGTGGACTTGGCGGTGGTGGTGGCCGATGGCTTGTCGGCGCTGGCCGTGCATAAACACACCTTGCCGTTCCTGGCGCGCATGGAAGAACAAACTCACGCCGAAGGGTGGTCCCTGTCGCCGGTGATTCTGGTGGAACAAGGCCGCGTGGCGGTGGCGGATGAAATCGGGCAACTGCTCGGCGCCAAAATGGTGGTGATCCTGATCGGCGAACGGCCCGGCCTCAGCTCACCGGACAGCCTGGGCCTGTATTTCACCTACAACCCCAAGGTCGGCCTCACCGACGCCTATCGCAATTGCATCTCCAACGTACGCCTGGAAGGCCTGAGCTACGGCATGGCGGCCCACCGCCTGCTTTACTTGATGCGAGAGGCGTGTCGCCGGCAGCTGTCGGGGGTCAACCTCAAGGACGAGGCGCAGGTCCAGACCCTCGAATCCGATGATCCGGACCTGATGAAAGGCAATTTCCTGCTCAGCTCACCGGATGACTGATCGCTGCCCGATTGCGCTTTTTCGCGCCATTAGGCAGCATCGAGTCACGGCCGCGTGTGTGGTCATCCCCCATTGGAAGTTGAGGCCTGGCATGCGGATTACTCAAGCGACCCTGGAACACCTGGACCTGTTGACCCCACTCTTCGTCAAATACCGTGAGTTCTATGGCGCCTTGCCGTTCCCGGATTCATCGCGGGCCTTCCTGGAAAAACGCCTGCGCCGCAAGGAGTCGGTGATTTACCTGGCCCTGGCCGACGATGACGACAAGAAATTGCTCGGTTTTTGCCAGCTGTACCCGAGTTTTTCGTCGTTATCGCTCAAGCGGGTGTGGATCCTCAATGACATCTACGTGGCTGAAGATGCCCGCCGGCAGCTGGTGGCGGACAACCTGATGCGCACGGCGAAGAAGATGGCCAAGGAAACCCACGCCGTGCGGCTGCGGGTGTCGACCAGCAGTGACAACGAAGTCGCGCAGAAAACCTATGAGTCGATCGGGTTTCGCGAGGACACCGAGTTCAAGAACTACACCTTGCCGATCAGCGAAGACTGACCCCACGCCCCTATCCAATCGGAGAATCGGCTTATGTGGGCGCTGGCTTGCCTGCGATAGCATCACCTCGGCCTTACGGACACACCGAGGTGCCTGCATGGCAGGCAAGCCAGCGCCCACCATTGGACATTCGATAATATCCAGACCCTGGCCCAACGTTTACGCGACATCCTTCGCTACAAAACCCACACGCTTTTCACGGCTCAATCCGTATAATGCGGACCTTTCAGGGTTGTAAGAAATGCGGCATACACTTGTAGCCTTATTACCCGAGCTTCCGCACAGGCCTGCTGAGCCGGGCCGTTCACACAGGTGCCATCCATGGATTTCAACCCGCTCGACCTTATCCTGCATCTCGACGTCTACCTCGACCTGCTGGTAACCAATTACGGTCCGTGGATCTACGCCATTCTGTTTCTGGTCATTTTTTGCGAAACCGGCCTGGTGGTCATGCCATTCCTGCCAGGTGATTCGTTGCTGTTTATCGCCGGCGCCGTTGCGGCAGGCGGCGGCATGGACCCGGTACTGCTGGGCGGCCTGCTGATGCTGGCGGCTATCCTCGGCGACAGCACCAACTACGTGATCGGGCGAACGGTGGGCGAACGCTTGTTCAACAACCCGAATTCGAAGATCTTCCGTCGCGACTACCTGCAAAAAACCCACGACTTCTACGACAAGCACGGCGGCAAAACCGTGACCCTGGCGCGCTTCCTGCCGATCCTGCGCACCTTCGCACCGTTCGTCGCCGGCATCGCGAAAATGCCCTACCCGCGGTTCTTCGGTTTCAGTGTGCTGGGCACCATCCTCTGGGTTGGCGGCCTGGTGACCCTGGGCTACTTCTTTGGCAACGTGCCGTTCATCAAGAAAAACCTGTCGCTGCTGGTGGTGTTCATCATCCTGCTGTCGCTGGTGCCGATGATCATTGGCGTGTTCCGCAGCCGTTTTGGCCGCGCGTCCTCCGAAGCCAAGTCGCAGTAAGCGGCGATGTGGTCCCTCAGCGCCTGGCGTCGCCGGCGCTTGCTGGCCAAGCACCCGATTGCCGATGACACTTGGCAACGGGTGCGCCACCACCTGACCTTCCTCGACGGCATCAGCGCCGAGCAGGACCAGTGGCTGCGCGAAGCCTGCGTGGTGTTCCTCGCCGAAAAACACCTGACCGCCCTGCCCGGCGTCGACCTGCACCAGGAACAACGCCTGCTCCTCGCCGCCCAGGCGCAACTGCCACTGATGAACCTCGGCGACCTCGACTGGTACCAGGGCTTCCACGAAATCGTGCTGTACCCCGACGACTTCGTCAGCCCCCAGCGTCATCGCGACAGCAGCGGCATCGAACACGAGTGGGACGGCGAACACAGCGGCGAAGCCTGGCAACAAGGCCCGGTCATCCTCGCCTGGCCCGGCGTGCTCGCCAGCGGCAACTGGGAAGGCTACAACTTGGTCATCCACGAACTGGCGCACAAGCTCGACATGCTCAACGGCGACGCCAATGGCCTGCCGCCCCTGCACAACGACATGCGCGTGCAGGAATGGGCCAGCGTGATGCAAAGCGCCTACGACGACCTCAACCGCCAGTTGGACGCCGACCCGGACGCGGACACCGGGATCGACCCCTACGCCGCCGAAAACCCGGCGGAATTCTTTGCCGTCACCAGCGAATATTTTTTCAGCGCCCCGGATTTACTGGTCAATCGTTATCCACAGGTGTACGCCCAGCTGAGCCGCTTTTATCGCCAGGACCCCCTGGCCCGCCTCACTCAACTGCAAGCCGGCGACCCGCGTTATCAGCCGCAGGGCGAATGACCGTACGACGTCTGGCGCATGGCATCCGCGGCGGAATATGCCTATAATCGCCGCCACTTTTAGGCCAATCCGGCCAAGTTTCTTGGCCAATTAACGGGGGCAACGCCCAATGAGCTACAGCAAGATTCCGGCTGGCAAAGACCTGCCGAACGACATCTACGTCGCCATCGAGATTCCGGCCAACCACGCGCCGATCAAATACGAAATCGACAAAGACAGCGACTGCCTGTTCGTTGACCGTTTCATGGCCACCCCGATGTTCTACCCGGCCAACTACGGTTTCATCCCTAACACCCTGGCTGACGACGGTGACCCCCTCGACGTGCTGGTCGTAACCCCTTACCCGGTGACCCCAGGCTCGGTTATCCGCGCACGCCCGGTCGGCATCCTGAACATGACCGATGACGGCGGCGGCGACGCCAAAGTCATCGCGGTTCCACACGACAAGCTGTCCCAGCTGTACGTGGACGTGAAGGAATACACCGACCTGCCGCCACTGCTGCTGGAACAGATCAAGCACTTCTTCGAGAACTACAAAGACCTCGAAAAAGGCAAATGGGTGAAGATCGACGGTTGGGGCAACGCAGACGCCGCCCGCGCCGAGATCCTGAAGTCGTTCGCAGCCTACAAAGGCTGATACCTGCTCCTCATTGCCTCGGCAATAAAAAAGCCCCGATCATTCGGGGCTTTTTTTGTGGGAAAAACTAAACCCGAAGTTCAAGGCTTTATAAACAACGTTTAACTTCGATCACAATCCGAAGTATCAGGCTACAACTAAGCAACGCCCTACGCGCGCCACTCAACGCATGGTTTATTTGATCTGTTTTTCCGGCCAGTAAACTCTGCGTTTATGAATACATCAGGTGATCGTTTAAAAGCGCTACTACGGGAAGTTCATCTTTCCGCCTCCGATTTCGCCAAGAACCGCGGCGTCACGCCTCAACATGTGAACAACTGGTTCAAGCGCGGCGTCCCCATGGGCCGACTCAACGAGATCGCAGAACTGCTGTGCATTTCCAGTCGTTGGCTGCGCACTGGCGAAGGCCCCAAACACCCACCGGCCAACTTCCAACTGGAAGGCCCCAGCACCCGAAAAGGACTGCCCACCACCCGCGAAGGCAGCGGCAAATACCTCACAGGCCCCGCCTGCCCTCCGGAAAAAATCGACGTGGAGATCGACCTCCACCCCTCATTCACCTCCACCGAACGCATCCGCGTCTCCCTGCACACCCTCCAGACCCTCAACGTCAACCCCGACCGCGCCCTGGGCGCCTACATGGTCGACAACAGCATGATCGACATCATCCAACAAGGCGCCACCCTCGCCATCGACCGAGGCCGCACCCAAATCATCGACGGCGAGATCTACGCGGTGGAGCACGACGGGATGCTGCGCATCAAATACCTCTACAACAGGCCCGGGGGTGGCTTACGGATGCGCAGCCACAACGCCGGCGAACATCCCGACGAGTACCTGACGTACGAGCAGCGGTTCGAGCAGAACTTCCAGATCGTGGGGTGGGTGTTCTGGTGGTCCACCCTCAACAACCGCCGCCCACCGGTTCCGTTGGATGAGCACCTGTTGGGCTGGGAAGGCTCTAAATCGGATCCGGAGGTGGGCATTTGAAGTGAATGTGGGTATCATGCGCCGCACATTTGGCAGGGGGTGGCGAAGGCTATCCACCCTGCTCGGCGAAGCGGAGGAGTTCCCGCGGATGCCCCGACTATTCAGCCCGACGCAATGTGGGCTGAGCGATTTGAAGGCTGGTGAGGCTTGTCAAAAACAAGCTGAAGCAGTCCCCGAGAAGCCGGCCACAAGCCGGCTTTTTAATGCCTATGGGAAAAGTCTCGGCAGATCCGTTACTGCCCCGCCCACCTCCGAGCAGTACCGATCCACAGCCCAGTCACACGCTTGCGCCAACGAAGTCCAAATCCCTAACCCGCGCAACTCAATCCAATATCAAATGCGGCAAAAACCGGCTCGAATCCTTGGTAATCAAACTGTTGTCTTCTCGCACCCCAATCCCCGCCGCCTGGTCCCCAATCACCCAGGACCCAATCAACGTATAGCTGTCCCCAAACCTTGGCAGCGGCGCGAACTCCTGGAGGATAAAGGGCGCATCCGTGTAAGGGCCGTCCTCCTTCACAATCACCCCATCAGCCGTTTGCAACTCGATGTTGGCCCCTTCCCGCGAGAAGAACGGCTTGCGCACCCAGCCCTTCGGCACGGCTTTGCCCGGGTCGGTATCCAAGTGGGACGCGAGCAAATTCGGGTGACCTTTGTTGAATTCCCACAGCAGCGGCAGGATGCCTTTATTGGAAATGATGGATTTCCACGCAGGCTCGAAAAACTGGGTGTCACTCTCGGCAATCGCGGTGCCGAAGGGTTCGTGGAAGATGAATTCCCAGGCGTGCAGTTTGAACAGGTGGGGGATCCAGCGATCTTCGAGGTCGACGAAGCGGCCTTCGGCGGTGAGGCCGATGTCTTCGATGTCGATGTGGCGCGATTCGATGCCGACTTTTTCCGCGACAAGGCGCAGGTAGTCGGTGGTGCCTTTGTCTTCGACTGAGTCTTTCATGGAGGCGAAGTAGAACGGCTGGTTGACCTGCAGTTGGGCGAAGGCCTGGTGCAGTTTGGTGTCGATGCTGTTGAACTGGTCGGCGTGCTTGGGCAGCAGGCCGCGTTCGATGCATTGCTCCAGCCAGCCCCATTGAAATGCCGCGGCCTCGTAGAGGCTGGTGGGGGTGTCGTAGTTGAGTTCGAGCAACTTGGCGGGGCCGGTGCCGTTGTAGGAGAAGTCCATGCGCCCGTACAGGTGCGGGTGGCCTTCTAGCCATGAGGTGCGGATCATGTCGTAGAAGGACGCGGGAATGCTCAGGCGGTCGAGCAGTTCTTCGCTGTGGACCACGCGGGCGACGAGGTCCATGCACATGTCATGGATCTCGGTGGTCGGGTCTTCGAGGTCGTGCTCGATTTGCTTGAGCGAGAATTGGTAGTACGCGCTTTCGTCCCAGTAGGGTTCGTTGTCGATGGTGTGGAACAGAAAGCCGAGGCTGTCGGCGGTCTGTTTCCAGTCATGACGTTCTGCGCAGTGGATCTTCTTCATGGCCCGCCTTCCTTAACTGCTCGACCCGCCGCCGCCCCAGCCACTGCGTGCGCTGGCCTTGCTGCCGAAACCGCCACGGGAGGTCGCCGACGCCACGGAGCTCGACTTGCTGGGGGTGCGCAGCGTGTTGGTGTAATTGCTGCTGCCGTAGCGGGCCTGGTTCGAACGGCCAAACGTGGCGCCATTCGAGACGCGCTGGTTGAGCGTCGAGGAGCCGTAATTGCCGCGATCATCGCGGTAGCGATACACCGGCTCTGAGCGGTAGCTGTTGCGATTGTTGCTCAGCATGTTGCCGATCAGCAGGCCGGTCAGCAGGCTGCTGGTGGAGAAGCCTGAGCCGCCACTTGCCTGAGCGTTCCCAGCCTGAGCGTTGGCAGCGTCGACCTGGGACTGTGTCACCTGGCCTTCGGCGGTCAGTTCGAAACCACCCAGCCGGGGGATGAACTTGCCGGTGGAGTCCTGCTGGCACCAGTCGGCGACGAAATCGGCATCGCAATCGGCCTGGCTGTCGTACACCGGTGCAATGCGGCGATGTTCGGCCATGGCCGTCATGTAGGCGTCCGAGCAGACGTCCACCGGCAGTTTTTCATCGGCGCACTGCTGAACAGACTGAAAGTTGTACTTCTTCTGCAGATCGTAGGTTTTTTCCGTCGGGCCGCAGCCGGAAATCGCCATGGCGACCGACGCCGCCAGCGACAGCTGGACGTACTTGCTTCGTTTCATCGGGAGCTCCGTGCGCGATCAGTTCTGGGTAGGCGTCATGCACGCGGCATTCAACATGCCGACGCTGATGGCCACGGCGGCCACGTAGATGCCGGCTGCGAGTTCGCCGTTCTTGATGCGCTCGGACGTGCCTTTGAGCACCAGGCTGGTCAGCAGGAACGCCAACAGTTGGACGACGGCGGCGATCACCGCCCAGACAACGAAGTCGAGGATGCTGATCGAGTAGGCAATCACGTTGCTGGCCGGAATGGCGAAGCCCACGATCGCGCCGCCCAGGGCGACGGCCGCGGAGACGTTGCCCGCGCGGATCAGCTCGAACTCCTTGTGCGGGGTGATGCGGGTGTAGATGAACTGGAACAGCGCGAACAGCACCGCCGCCCCGAGGATATACGTGACAAACCCGAACACGGCCGCTTTGTTCAGGGAGATGGAGAGAGCTTCTAGCATGTGTTTCTTCCTTTTTTAGAGCGCGTTCAAGTCGGTTGTGTACAGCGAAATGCCCAGCGATGTGCTCAGGCTGATGGTGCCTTCCGCGTCTTCCTCGACGGAAAACAGCAGGAACTCCCGGCGATCGGTCAGGCCGGTGTCGCGGGCGTACAGCATCGAACGGTGCTCGACGGTGTAGGCGTCCTCGGGGTTGACCACACGCTCGCTCATCGCCACCAATTCGGTCTGGCCAGCCTCGCTTCCCCACACGCGCGCGTATTCGACGCCATCGTGGGTGTAGGTCGGCAAGCCGATCAGGCTTTGTGGCCCCGCCAGCCGGCGCAGCTCCGCTTCGCTGCTGATAGTGACGTAACTCAGGTAGTTGAACAGGATCACTGACTCGACCTGCCCGACGATGTCGCCCGTGGTGTGCACCTGCAACCAGTAATCTTCGTCGTTCATGTAATAGCGCGACAGCCAGGTCGACTGCCCGAGGTCGACGGTGCCGTTACTCCAGATCTCCTGCGAGCCGGGGATCACCACCGAGGTTTGCCCGTCGAGCAGCAGTTTCAGGGTGGTGTCGAACATCACGCCTTTGCCCGGTGCCAGGCCCAGCGGCCCGGTGGTCGGCAGGGGTTCGCCGGCGGTGCGGTTCGATTGTGGGTTCGCGTTCGGGGCCTCAAGCCCCATCAACTGTTTAAACCATCCCATTGGAGATTTCCTTGAGGCGGGTGGAGGCAATGTAGAAGAGCTCGCCGCCTTCAACGCGCGTGGCGCTGGGCGGGTTGATCGACGGTTGCTGGGCGCCTTTGGCGCGATAGCCGATGAGGGTGGCGTTGTGGTGTTCTTTCATTCGGGTGTACAGGTCGCCGAAGGTGGCTTCAAAGGCCTCGGGCAATCGCATCAGGTATTGGGTGGCGCCCTGCCCCACGCACAGCAGCTCATTTATGACCACCGACGAGCCCGGGTCCTGAGAGGCGCGCACCAGCATCTCGATGGCCATGCTTGAGGTGCACTCCAGGCTGGGTGCATAGGAGCTGGCGAGTGCGGCAATTTCGCTTTCATTGAAGTGGGCGACCACATGCCCGATCGGGTTCAACTGGTTCACCGCCAGCACGGTGGCCAGCGTCAGGTCATCAGACGGGGTTCGCACCAGCACACGCTCGGCACCGGGCACACCTGCACGCCGTAAGAACGCGGTGGAGGACAGGCTTTCACCGCGGATGAACGCCGCCTTGCCCGGCATCGGGTTTTCGTCGAGGGTGCAATCGCAGATGACGATCAGGTTGTCGTTCGAGGTTTCGTCCTGCAGCAACAACTCAATGACCCGCTCACTGGATGCACCTTCCCAGCCAATGAGCACGGTATGGCCGACCTTGCCGGTGAAATCGCCTTTGCCCTTCATGCCTTTTCTCCATGCATCGATGACACTGCTGGTGGTTTTGCCGATGGCTGCAGTCAGCAGCGCGATGCCCCCGAGCATGACCCACGTGGCCACGAACACTCTGCCTGCCGAGGTCTGCGGCGCAAGATCGCCATAGCCGACAGTCAGCGTGGTGGTGAGATAGAAGTAAACAAACGTGGCGGGAGCGGTGAGGTGCTGCTCGCCCAGGTACACCAGGCCCAGGTAAGCCGTGCTCAGGTGTACACCCAAGGCGATGACCAGGCCTGCCCAACCGAAGCGGTGAAACAGGGAGGACGCGTACATGCGCAACAGAAGAAAAATCGACATTTCGTCCCTGGCTCCCTGGGTACTTGATTCCTGATGACGTCTTGGCCTCGACATCTGGATGCTCAAGTGCGCTCAGCCGGCATTAAACCCGTTGCGTGGTGTGGAGAGAAGTACCTTGGCTGCAATAAATCCGGCGAACGCACCAAACAGATGCCCTTCGAAGGAAACGCCTTGGCGAGGCAGGAAGCCAAGGACCAGTCCGCCATACAGTACCGCCACGACACCGGCCGTTATCAGGTTGCTCCAGCTCCTGTGGAACCAGGCGCGGGACAACAGGTACGCCCATAACCCAAAGACCCAACCGCTGGCACCCACGTGCACGCCCGAAAAACCGAACAGCCAGACCAACGAGCCGCCCAGCAGGATGATGATCGAGCTGACGGTCACGAACCGATTGAGCCCTTCGATCATGACCAGGGTGCCCAGTATCAGGAAGGCAACCAGGTTCGCGCTGAGATGGGCAAACGACGTATGTAAAAACGGTGAGGTGAGGATGCCGAACAGCCCCTGCAGCGTTCTCGGAACCAGGCCGAACGCCACGAGGCTGTAACCGGTCGCTACGTTGAGCACGTGCAGCGCGACCATGAACAGCGCCAGGCCTGCGATTGTCTTGAAACCCTTCAGGGCGTCCATCCTGACCTCGAGGTAAAAAAGAAGGGCAGGTACTGCCCTTCCTGCGCCGCCGATGCTTACTCGGCCGACTTTTGCTTCAAGCGTTCCAGAATCGCATTGGCGCTGCCTTCGTTCGGCGTGATGCCGGCTTCGCGCAGCTTGCGTTCCAGGTCAGTTCCCGTCGACGCCTCGACCAGTTCATCCTGGGCTTGCAGTTCAGCGGCGCGTTGCTGCTGCTTGGCCTGCAGGCGGTTCAGCGTACCGACGGCGGTTTCCAGCTTGCCGTTGGCACCACCGCTGGCGATAGAGGCGCTGACCTGGGCCTTCTGTACGCTTTCGCGCGCCTTGGCCATGTCCACTTGCTGGCGCAGGCTCTTGATCCGGCTTTCGGCCTTGGTGATGTCCTTGCGCATGCTGTCCGCGTAGCCGCCGAACTCGGTGGCCTGCTTGTGCTCGGTGTCCCGCTCGCTGGTCAGGGTCGAAATCGCTTCGGCGACTTCCAGGGCGAGGTCTTCACGATTGGCCTGCAGGGCAGCCATCGCCTTGGACTCCAGGTCCTTGATCTTGGCGTCGTACTCGCTGACGCGATCAGTAGCCAGTTTGTGCTTGGCCATGATGCTGACCAGCTCACGCTTGGCGTTGGCCAGCGCGGTGTCCGCATCACGAATTTCCTGGTCGAGGATGCGCAGGGCTTGTTGGTCGACGATCGATTCGCCGACTTCGCTGGCACCGCCACGTAGCGCGGTGAACAGTTTGCTCCAGATGGATTGAGTCATTGGATACTCCCGAATGCTTAATTGAAGAAACGTTCAAAGGCTTCGCTGGCGCGTTGCACGTTGTCGACGAGGGTTTTCACCTCGGTCACGATGTTGGTCAGGCTGGAGTCGGAGCTCAACGCGCCGAACATGTTGTAGACAACCTGCCCGTTAGGCATGGACTCGATGCCGATGGAGGACAGCGGGAACATCTCCCGGCTGCGCAGTACCGCGTCATTGAATTTTTCGACATCGTTGATGGACTCGACGTCGACCAGCACGGTGTCGACGATGATCTGCTCGCCCACCACCGCGATGTAAATCGGCAAGCCACCGAAGTCGTTCATTTCCAGCTTGATGCTGGACTCGGAGCCTTGAACCAGGGAAAGCGTAATGTCGTTGGAGACCACTTCGTCCAGGGCCTGAAGCGCCGTGAAGAGGCGATCGATATTCCAGTTGGTACCTGCGCTCATGAAATTCTCCGACATGAATGAACCAGCCAGAATCGGCTGGCGAAGCTGTTTCTCCATCTGCTTGAGCAGGCTTCGGTTTTCGGGAAGCACCCAAGTCTCGTGTTTCACATAACCGGCGGCAGCCAGGCCCGCGCGCATCTGCTTCATGTAAAAGCTCGATGGCTTTTTCGCGGACGGCTTCAAGCGCTCTCCCTGAAGGCTTGCGGAATCGGTACCGGGCCCTGCGGACGGGCTCGATGGAGAGCTGCTGTTCATGGTACTGACCTCGCTGTGAAAAACTCACGCGTGAGAAAATCTACAGGCTATTTTCGCCAGGCTCAATAGCTCACGCGTGAGATTTTTTTCCTTACATTTTCCTGCCACGAAAAAGACCGGTCCGCTTGCCTAACCAGGAATTGTCTCTTCTGAGTTGACGGTATTACCTATCCCAGCCGATTTATCCCCCGCAGCCCACCCATTAATCTGTGCCCATGTTGAACGCAACGCCCAACCAACCTAAACAAAAAAGGATTCAACCATGAGCACTCCAACCTACAACCGCTTGAACAAAGACGACGCCGTAGTCCTGCTGGTCGACCACCAGACCGGCCTTATCTCCCTGGTGCAGGACTTCTCGCCCAACGAGTTCAAGAACAACGTGCTGGCCCTCGCCGACCTGGCCAAGTTCTTCAACCTGCCGACCATCCTCACCACCAGCTTCGAGCAAGGCCCCAACGGCCCACTGGTACCGGAGTTGAAGGAGATGTTCCCGGACGCGCCGTACATCGCTCGCCCTGGCCAGATCAATGCCTGGGACAACGAAGACTTCGTCAAGGCGATCAAGGCCACCGGTCGTAAGCAGATCATCATTGCCGGTGTGGTCACGGATGTGTGCGTAGCGTTCCCGACCTTGTCGGCGCTGGCGGAAGGGTTTGATGTGTTTGTGGTGACCGATGCATCGGGCACCTTCAACACCACGGTGCAGCAGGCAGCGTGGAGCCGGATGACGCAGGCCGGGGCGCAGATGATGAATTGGTTCTCGGTGGCCTGTGAGCTGCATCGCGACTGGCGCAACGATATCGAAGGCTTGGGAAACCTGTTGTCCCAGCGCATTCCCAACTATCGCAACTTGATGAACGGCTACTCGGCGCTGACGGCGCGCAAGGACTGACTCCACCGCTGCACCCACTAAGCCTGCCTTAAACAGCAGGCTTTTTTGGTTAGCAGAGTTGCGTGACTCTCCAGACTTAGTCTGCCCGTTCACGTTCAATCTGCTCGATGCCTGGCAAGTGGGTTTGCCGTTCTGTGGGCAACGACTCGACTCACTGATAGTCCGCCACGCCAATCGATCGGTTGTAGTCAAGCAGCGCATATTCGGCGACGACTTCGTTCTTGCTCTTGGGCTTTTAGCGTTTCGGGGCTGGGGCGTTTGTCCAGCGGCGCCAGTTGGTGACACCCAGGCAACTGTGCAAGCACCTCTTGCACACATTCCGAGCCTGGCCACGCCTCGGCAAAAGCACGCATGTACTTGAGATTGCACGGTGAGAACCCCTTCATGAAAAGCGCCTCAGAAGAGCCTTCCACGGGTTAACGAAATGTCCTGCTGGCAATGACAAATCGGCGCATTGCGAACCACGCGCTTGACTCTCCCCTATACGGTAACCCTTACCCTGGAACGCCCTGTTCAGGACCACACTCATGCCGCCGCGCACCCTGGTTATCCTCGGTCATCCCTCTACCTCCAGCTTCTGTTCAGCCCTGGCCGACACCTACACCCACGCCGCCAAAAACGCCGGCCATGAAGTGCGCGTGCTGCGCTTGGGCGACCTGGCTTTCGACCCCGTCCTGCACCACGGCTACAGCCAGATCCAACCGCTGGAACCCGACTTGCTCAGCGCGCAATCCGACATTCTTTGGGCCACCCATCTGACGTTTGTGTTCCCAATCTGGTGGGGCGGCATTCCCGCGGTGATGAAAGGGTTTATCGACCGCGTTTTCCTGCCCGGCTTTGCCTTCAAATACCGGGACGGCAAGGCTTTCCCTGACAAACTGCTCTCAGGCCGCACCGCGCACCTGTTAGTGACCCTGGACACGCCGCCATGGTATTACCGCTGGTTCTACCGCATGCCGGGCCTCCATCAGATGCGCAAGACCACGCTGGAGTTGTGTGGGGTAAAAACGCTCAAGACGTTGCTGTTCGGGCCGGTGCTGGGCTCTACTGCGACACAGCGGGACAAGTGGCTGAAACAAGCCGGCGCGTTAATAGAGAAAGGGAGTTTTCATGTACATCGGCAAAGCCGCGCAATTGTCAGGCACAACCATCAAGGCGATTCGTCACTATGAGGCGATCGGGCTGCTGCCAGAACCGCAGCGCCGAGGCCAGTATCGGGTCTATTCGGAGCAAAGCGTTGAGTGGCTGATGTTTATCAAGTGCGCTCAGCAGTTGGGGTTCAAGCTCAAGGAATTGCAGGAAATCCTTCGAGGCCATCACGGCGGTGCATTACCTTGGGACCGAGCAGATCAGGCCATCGCTGAAAAAAAACAGGAGCTGGCGCTGAAAATTGCCGTGTTGCAGGAAATGCACGTGGGGTTGCAGGCCTTTGAAGAACAGTTGAAAGCAGCGCAGGGGCAGTGCTCGTCAATGGCGCAAAGATCCTGACCGGCGGTGAGCCGAATAAAATGGCTTTTCGGCTCACAAGCCTGAACACCCTCCCCCACTCATTTGCCCAGAATCCCCATGTCTGCTAGTGTCGCGCCGGTTTACCGTCTACCGGAATAGCCGCCATGGCCCGCAAAAAAGTTGCACTCGATTTCGAACAATCCCTCGCCGACCTGCAAACCTTGGTCGAGCGTCTGGAGAACGGCGAGTTGTCGCTGGAAGACTCGTTGACAGCGTTTGAGCAAGGCATCGGCCTGACCCGTGACTGCCAGAGCGCGCTCGCGCAGGCGGAGCAGAAGGTGCAGGTGCTGCTGGAACGTGACGGGGAGTTGGCCGAAGAGCCTTTCGATGCGGAACAGCCCGAATGATCGACGCGTATCAGGCCAGTAGCCAAGCCCGGGTCAATGCGGCGTTGGAACCCTTGTTTGTTGCGCCAAGCCCGGAAATGAAGCGCCTTTATGAGGCCATGCGCTATAGCGTGATGAATGGCGGCAAGCGTGTGCGCCCGTTGCTGGCCTACGCCGCCTGCGAGGCCTTGGGCGCGCCGGCCGAGCAGGCCAATGGCGCGGCCTGCGCGGTCGAGTTGATTCACGCCTACTCCCTGGTGCACGACGACTTGCCGGCGATGGACGACGACGATCTGCGTCGTGGCCAACCGACCACCCACAAAGCCTTCGATGAAGCCTATGCGATCCTGGCCGGCGACGGCCTGCAGAGCCTGGCGTTCAGCGCGCTGCTGGACCCGGCACTCAGCAGCGTGAATGCCGAGGTTCGCCTGCGCATGGTCACCGCATTGGCCCACGCCGCTGGCCCGGCCGGCATGGTCGGCGGGCAGGCAATCGACATGGGCTCGGTCAGCCTCAAGCTGGACCAGCAGGCCCTCGAACACATGCACCGCCACAAGACCGGCGCGCTGATCGAAGCCGCCGTGCACTTGGGCGCGCTGGCGAGCGGGCGCGCCGAAGCCGCGCATTTGGCCGCCTTGCAGACCTATTCCCGGGCCATCGGCCTGGCGTTCCAGGTGCAGGACGACATTCTCGACGTCGAGAGTGACACCGCGACCCTGGGCAAACGCCAAGGCGCTGATATCGCACGGGACAAGCCGACTTATCCGGCGCTGCTCGGTCTTGCAGCGGCCAAGGCCTATGCCCTGGAGCTGCGTGACCAGGCCCTGGACGCCCTGCGACCTTTCGACGCGGCGGCCGAGCCACTGCGTGACCTGGCGCGCTATATCGTCGAACGCCGGCACTGATAACCGCGGCCTTTGCAGCCGCATATCGGCCAACTTCGGCGCTCTGCGTGGGCAGTTTGCGATGCTTGAGGTAAACTGCCGCCTCTTCTATACCTATAACGATTCGCCTGATGCCCACGACGTTCCAAGAGATTCCCCGCAAGCGCCCGTCCACGCCCCTGCTTGACCGTGCCGTCACGCCGGCCGGCCTGCGTCGACTGGGTGAAGCCGAGCTGGAAACCCTGGCCGATGAGTTGCGCCTGGAATTGCTCTACACGGTCGGCCAGACCGGTGGGCATTTTGGTGCCGGCTTGGGTGTCATCGAGCTGACCATCGCCCTGCACTACGTGTTCGACACCCCGGACGACCGGTTGGTGTGGGACGTAGGCCATCAGGCGTACCCGCACAAGATCCTCACGGGCCGCCGCGAGCGCATGGGCACCCTGCGCCAGAAGGACGGCGTTGCCGCCTTCCCACGGCGCTCCGAGAGCGAATACGACACCTTTGGCGTCGGCCACTCCAGCACCTCCATCAGTGCAGCGCTGGGCATGGCAATTGCCGCCCGCCTGCAAAACAGCGATCGCAAGGCGATTGCAGTGATTGGTGATGGCGCGCTGACCGCGGGCATGGCCTTCGAAGCACTCAACCATGCGCCGGAAGTGGACGCCAACATGTTGGTGATCCTCAACGACAACGACATGTCGATCTCGCGCAATGTCGGTGGCCTGTCCAATTACCTGGCCAAGATTCTCTCCAGTCGCACCTACGCCAGCATGCGCGAAGGCAGCAAGAAGGTGCTCTCGCGCCTGCCTGGCGCGTGGGAAATTGCCCGGCGTACCGAAGAGTACGCCAAGGGCATGCTGGTCCCTGGCACCCTGTTCGAAGAGTTGGGCTGGAACTACATCGGCCCGATCGACGGCCACGACCTGCCCACCCTGATCGCCACGCTGCGCAACATGCGCGACCTCAAGGGCCCGCAGTTCCTGCATATCGTCACCAAGAAAGGCAAAGGCTTCGCCCCGGCGGAAGTCGACCCGATCGGTTACCACGCGATCACCAAGCTCGAACCCCTGGATGCTCCCGCCGCCGCGCCGAAAAAGGCCAGCGGGCCGAAGTATTCCGGTGTGTTCGGTGAATGGCTGTGTGACATGGCCGCTGCCGACCCGCGCCTGGTGGGCATTACCCCGGCGATGAAGGAAGGCTCCGACCTGGTGGCGTTCAGCGAGCGTTTCCCGCTGCGCTACTTCGATGTGGCGATTGCCGAGCAGCACGCGGTGACCTTCGCGGCAGGTATGGCCTGTGAGGGCGCCAAGCCGGTGGTAGCGATCTACTCGACATTCCTGCAACGCGGTTATGACCAGTTGGTGCATGACGTGGCGGTGCAAAACCTCGACGTGCTGTTCGCCATCGACCGCGCGGGCCTGGTGGGCGAAGACGGCCCGACCCACGCCGGCAGCTTTGACCTGTCCTACCTGCGCTGCATCCCTGGCATGCTGGTCATGACACCGAGCGACGAAAACGAACTGCGCAAGATGCTCAGCACCGGCCACTTGTACAACGGCCCGGCTGCCGTGCGTTACCCGCGCGGCAATGGCCCGAATGCGGTGATCGAAAAGGACCTGGAGCCTATCGAGATCGGCAAGGGCATCGTGCGTCGCCAAGGCAGCAAGACGGCCTTCCTGGTGTTTGGCGTGCAGTTGGCCGAAGCGCTGAAGGTTGCCGAGAAGATCGACGCTACCGTGGTCGACATGCGCTTCGTCAAACCCCTGGATGAAGCGCTGGTGCGCGAGATCGCCGGCAGCCATGAGCTGCTGGTGACCGTCGAAGAAAACGCCATCATGGGTGGCGCCGGTGCGGCGGTCAGCGAATTCCTCGCGCGGGAAAATATCCTCAAGTCAGTGCTGCACCTGGGCTTGCCAGATGTGTACGTCGAACACGCCAAGCCGGCGCAGATGCTGGCAGAGTGCGGGTTGGATGAGGCCGGCATCGAGGCGTCGGTGCGCGAGCGCATGGCACTCCTGAATCTGTAATCCAATGTCCCGGTAAAAACAGGGACTCACATGTGGGAGCGGGCTTGCTCGCGAATGCGGTGTGTCAGGTATGACATCTGTCACTGAAACATCGCATTCGCGAGCAAGCCCGCTCCCACATTGGCTTTGTGTCAATTTTAAAAGCTATGGACAGTTCATGAAACACCTGTACCTTGCCCTGCTGCTGCTACCCTCCCCGGACCTGCTCGCCGACACCCGCGACGATGCCTTGAAACTCCCCAACGTCGTCATCAGCGCCAACCGCCAAGTCCAGGCCCGCAATGACAGCAGCGCCGCCAACACGGTGTTCACCCGCGACGACATCGACCGCCTGCAACCCACCCGCCTCACCGACCTGCTCAACCGCGTGCCCGGCGTGCAAATAGCGCCAACCGGTGGCCGTGGCAGCCTGCCCGGGGTGTATATCCGTGGCACCAAATCCGCGCAAAGCCTGGTGCTGGTGGACGGCCAGCGCATTGCCAATGCCACTTCCGGTGACAGCGGCCTGCAATACCTCAACGTCGACCAGATCGAACGGGTAGAAGTGCTGCGCGGCTCACGCTCGGTGATCTACGGCAGCGATGCGATTGGCGGCGTGATTCAGGTGTTCACCCGGCGTAACGCCGAACAAGGCCTGCAACCGCGCCTGAAGCTCGGGTTCGGCAGCCATCACACCTGGGAGCGCAGCCTCGGTCTCTCCGGTGGCGATGAACAGACCCGTTTCAACCTGGGCGCGAGCCTGGATGAGACCGCCGGTATCAACGCCACCCGCACGTCATTCCCCAGCGATGGCGACCATGACGCCTACCGCAACCAATCCCTCAGCCTGAACCTCAGCCATACCTTCAATGATGCACTGGAGGTGGGCTTCAACCTGTTGGATAACCGCGGCAAATCGGAGTATGACAACAGCTTCGGCCGCTACGACATCGCGACCGGGCAGACCGTTGGGCAAAAGCCCTACACGGACTACACCGTCAGCAGCGCCAGTGGCTATGCCGATGCCACGCTCAACGAGCACTGGCAGTCGCGCCTGGAATGGGGCCATAGCGAGAACCGTGACACCAAGCGCGACACCCTCAGCGATGACTTCAGCGTGTTCAATACCTACCGCGACTCGGTGAACTGGCAGAACGACCTGACACTGAATGAGCAGAACAGCCTGATCCTCGGTGCCGACTGGTATGAAGACCGCTTCCACGGCTCCACGACCTTCACCGAAAACAGCCGCTGGAACCGCGCCGCCTTTGTGCAGCACCGCTTCCACGGCGAATGGTTTTCCACTGAGCTGGGGCTACGGCGCGACCAGAACCAGCAGTTTGGCGGGCAAAACAGTTGGAGTGGCACCGTCACATTGCCGGTCAACCCGGACAACGACCTGCTACTGAGCTACAGCGAAGGCTTCCGAGCGCCGACCTTCAACGACCTGTATTACCCCGATACGAAGTACAGCAACCCCGACCTGCAACCTGAAACCTCGAAGAGCTACGAGCTGCAATGGCGCAGCCAGTTGAGCGACAGCACGCGCTTGGAAGCCTCGCTGTACCGCACCGACTTGAGTGATGCGATCATCCTCGACCGCGCAGGCCGGCCGCAAAACGTGGCGTCTGCACGCATCAACGGCGTTGAGGCCGCGCTCAAGCAGGAACTGTTTGGCTGGCAAGGTAACCTCGGGCTGTCGCTCATCGACCCACGCGACCGAGACAGCGGCCACACCCTGGCCCGCCGGGCGCGGCGTACGTTGAGCCTGGATCTGGATCGGCAGTTCGACAAACTGGGGCTGGGCGCCAGCTGGCAGGCCATCAGCCACAGCTATGACGATGAAGACAACACGCACCGCCTGGGGGGTTATGCCTTGTTGGGGTTGCGCAGCAGTTGGGCGCTGAACCGGGAAGTATCGCTGTCGCTGAAGGTCGATAACCTGCTGGACAAAACCTATGCGCGGGCGCGTTACAGCTATGACGACCCGGGGTTCTTGAACAATCAGGATTATCGCGAAGAGGGTCGGGTGTGGATGCTGGGAGTCACGTGGACACCTGAGATCTGAATGGGCTGTACCGGCCTCATCGCAGGCAAGCCCGCGCCCACATTTGGAATGCGCTCCTCCCTTTGGGAGGTGGCTTTCCAGCGATAGCGGTATCACCGGTTCGGCGCAATCACCTGACACAACCGTCCCAACGCTTCCAACATCTGCCCACTGGGCCGCTCCAGGCCTTTATCGGGCACCTGCCGCACGCGTTCCGCCATCGTTGGCCAGACTTTCCACGCCGCCTTCTGGGCTTGATCACCCACCAGGATCATCTCGGGATCACGTTGCAACACCGACTCGATACTCACCTGCGGTGCGGGCAGCTTGAGGTCATCGAACACGTTGCGCGCGCCGCACACCGTCAGCGCATCGCTGATGATCTGGCCACCGCCCACCGTGTACAACGGCTGATCCCACACCTGGTAAAACACTCGCAACGGCTCGGCACGCTGGTAGCGCTGGCGCAGTTCGACCAGGCGTTGGCGCAATTGCGCGGCCAACTGACGGCCGGCTTCAGCGCGGCCCAATTGCTCGGCAATGGCCTGGACCTGGGTGGTGAGCTGTTCAAGGCTATGGGGTTCGGCGACGTACACCGGAATGTTCAGGCGCTGCAATTGCTCACGCTGCGCCGGGCCGACGCTGCCGGGCCACAGCAGGATCAGGTCGGGCCTGAGGCTGAGCAGGCGCTCCATGTCCAACTGGCCGTAATGCCCCACGGACGGTACGTGCGCCAACGCCGCCGGGCGATCACCACCGTCGAGCACGCCCACCAGCACATTGGCAGCCCCCAGTTCGGCAACGATTTCAGACAGGGACGGCGCCAGGCTCACGACTCGCTCAGCCGCCAGCGCCTGGGCGCTCAATGCCAGCAGCACTGCCAGCCAGTAACGCCTCATCCCAGTTGACGAGGGATGCGATAGAGGTAGAACAGCACCACGGTCGACAGCGCCAGCAGGAACAGCGGCACCGCCTCCAGGCCGACGAACACCGCCAGCGCACCGATCCAGGCCGGTACGGCAGCGATCAGCAAGGCAGTGCGCCGACGGGCCGCCAGGGTGATCCAGGCAGCCGGTTCTTCAGGGGTATCGAGGGCTTTGGAGGTGGCGATCAACGCGTGTTTATAGCCGTTGAAGTAGCGCAGGCTGAGGAACATCGAGGCCACGCCGGCAATGAAAAACGGCATGGCCAGCACCGGCAGCAGGGATTCGGACTGGCCGAACACCAGGTTGAGCACAAAGAGGGGAAGCAAAGCCAGGGCCAGGTACTGCCACCAATTGAAGGACAGTCGCCGTTTTACCTGGCCTCGGGTCACGCGCGGTCGACCTCGCCCTGGTGCTCGTTACCCATCATGTGGTCGAGCTTGCTGGCCTTGGTGGCCAGGTAGAGCTTGTTGTGCGGGTTGTGCCCGGTGTGCAGCGGCACACGCTCGGCCACGGTGATGCCCATCTCGGTCAAGGCCTTGACCTTGCGCGGGTTGTTGGTCATCAGGCGCAGGGATTTGACGCCCAGGTGCTCCAGCATCGGCAGGCAGATCGCGTAGTCACGCTGGTCGGCCGCGAACCCCAGGCGCTCGTTGGCCTCGACGGTATCGGCACCGCCATCTTGCAGCTCGTAGGCGCGGATCTTGTTCATCAGGCCAATGCCACGGCCTTCCTGGCGCAAGTACAGCAGCACGCCTCGGCCTTCCCGGGCAATGGCCCGCATGGCCGCTTCCAGTTGCGAGCCGCAGTCACAGCGCTGGCTGAACAGCGCATCGCCGGTCAGGCATTCGGAGTGCACACGGCCCAGCACTGGCGCGCCGTCATCGATATCGCCCAGGCTGAGCACAACGTGCTCGCGCCCGGTGGCTTCTTCGAGAAAGCCGTTCATGGTGAACGTGGCAAAAGGGGTAGGCAGCTTGGAAGCGGCGACGAAAACGACGGGCACCGTGTGCTCCTGATTTCAGTTTTTACAGAGGCGGCCATTGTAACAGCAGGTTCCTACAGACGCTTAAGCTGAATTATCGCTGATAAAGATCAATAGGTTCGATTGGCCTTCGCCTTGGTTCTATGCAGATCAGAACGGATAGGGTTGTTTCCAACGTTCGAAAGTCGGCTTTAACTCACCACTCTTCACCAGTGCGTCCATGCGCTGGTCGAACACCGCCATCAAGCTCCGGCCCCGCTCGTTATCGGCAAACCCGATATAAAGCGGGAGTTCGGCAATACGCGTCAGGGCGAACTTCGAGGGATCCTGCGCTTGAGTGAGCACGTACTTGGCTTCGGCCAATGCATCGATGTAGAAATCGGCCCGGGCGTGCTCCAGCATTGGCAATATGCCATCGCGGCGTTCGATCTGGTTGAAACGGCGAACCGTGGGCAAGTACCCCTCGTACTTGTAGCCGCGTACCCAGGCCAGGCGGTAATTGCCCAACGTGGCCAGCGTCGGTGCCGGAGTACTGGCCAGCCCGAGCGCGTAGATAGGGTCGGAATCGAACTTCCAGCGAGGGTACAACACGCCCTCGACTTCATTGCGATAGGCACCGACCCAGCCATCCACCTCGCCGCGTTGGGCCAGGCCGACTGAACGGGTGTAGGGCACGGAACGAGTCTGCAACGTGATGCCGGCGGGTTCGAAGACCTGGCGCAGCACGTCCCAGGCCAGGCCGCTGCCGTCTTTATTGGTGTAGTCGCTCCATTCCTCGCTGGCCAGTACGACCTTGCCGGGCACGTCCTGGGCCTGACCCGCGGCGGTAAAGGCACATAGCACGAGCAGCAGCCAGCGGCGCACATCCATGGTGACGAACTCCTACAGGACCTTGCATGCGTGATATCGCTATTGAGGGTAGCGCAGCATGCCGATTCAGGGGGTCTCGCGAAAATGCTGATAGCCACGGATGGCCGGCGTGATGTCCTGCCCGTTGGCATCGAGCAAAATGACACCCTGCCCTGCCTCGACCCGGCCGATCACATGGACCGGCCAGCCATCGGCGAGTAACGGTGCCAGCTCGGCGGGTGGCAGCGTGAACGCCAGCACATAGTCGTCCCCCCCGCTCAACGCCGCCACACGTGCTTCGTCATCACCGACAAACGCCAGCAGCGCCTTGGACAAAGGCAACTGTTGACGCTCGATCAGCAGGCTGACCCTGGAGGCCGTGGCGATATGCCCGCAATCGGCCAGGAGCCCGTCGGAGATATCCATCGCGGACGTGGCCTTGCCGCGCAATGCCAGCCCCAGGGCCAACTGCGGTTGCGGCGACCAGTAGTGGGCCAGCAACGGGTCGGCGATAGCCGCGTGCGCACTGCGCTGGCCCAGTACCAGCGGCAATGCGCCGGCGGCATTGCCCAGTTCACCGCCGACGCACAACAGGTCGCCCGGTCGCGCACCGCTGCGGGTCAAGGCCAGCCCAGCCGGCACACGGCCAAACACGGTCATGGTCAGGCTCAGGGGCCCACGGGTGGTATCACCGCCCACCAAGCCCACGCCACAGCTTTGCGCCATGAGGTTCAAACCCTGGGCATAGCGTTGCAGCCAGTTGGCATCAACCGTCGGCGTGGTCAGGGCAAGGGTGAACGCAAGGGGGTGGGCGCCCATGGCCGCCAGGTCGCTCACGGCCACGGCCAACGAGCGCTGGCCGAGCAGGAACGGGTCGCAGGGGTCGGAAAAATGCACCCCGGCCACCAATGTATCGGTGGAAATTGCCAGCTGCTCCCCAGCGGGAAGCGCCAGCAAGGCGCAGTCATCGCCGATCCCCAGGGCAATACCTTCGCCGCCCTGCGCACAGGGCGCGGCGGCGAAGTAATTGCGGATCAGCTCAAACTCACCCATCAGACTCAAGCGCGAATTAGCGCTTGTACGCCTTCACTTCGGCTTCACGCAGGCGTGGAGCCAGCTTGTCGAGTACGCCGTTGACGAACTTGTGGCCGTCGGTCGAACCGTAGACTTTCGCCAGTTCGATACCTTCGTTGATCACCACGCGGTACGGCACGTCGACGCGATACAGCAGTTCCCAGGCGGACAGGCGCATCACGCACAGCTCTACCGGGTCCAGCTCTTCGATGGTCAGGTCCAGGCAAGGCGCCAGGGCTGTATCGATCTCGGTCAGGTGGGCATGCACACCGTGCAGGATGTCGTGGAAGTACGGCAGGTCGGCGAAGGTGAAGTCGTTGTCGACGCGAAACTGCGCCTCGATTTCGTTCAACGAGGTGCCCGCCAGGTGACGCTGATACAGCGCCTGGGTCGCCAACTGACGAGCAGCGCGACGCTTCTCGTTCTTGGATGGCTTGCCGGCGTCTGCTGGGCGTGGCTCGCGCGGGTTGAAGTTGTCGCTCTCGTCGGAAATCACTTGGCCTCCAGCTGCGACAGCAGGCTGACCATTTCCAGGGCGGACAATGCAGCTTCAGCGCCTTTGTTACCGGCCTTGGTGCCGGAACGCTCGATGGCTTGCTCGATGGAATCAACGGTCAGCACGCCGAAAGCAACGGGCACACCGAACTCCATGGACACCTGGGCCAGGCCCTTGGTGCATTCGCCGGCCACGTATTCGAAGTGCGGGGTGCCGCCACGAATGACCGCGCCCAGGGCGATGATCGCCGCGTATTCACCCTGTTGAGCAACTTTTTGCGCAACCAGTGGAATTTCGAAGGCGCCAGGCGCGCGGATGATGGTGATGTCGCTCTCGCTCACACCGTGGCGAACCAGGGCGTCCACGGCACCGCTTACCAGGCTTTCAACCACGAAGCTGTTGAAGCGGCCGACTACCAGGGCGTAGCGGCCTTTGGGGGCGATGAAGGTACCTTCGATGGTCTTCAGGGTCATTCGACAAATCTCTTAAAGAGCCGGGACGCGTGTATGACGCGTCCCTTAGTGATATTTGAACCGCGAACAAGGGGCGAAAATCGCCAGCCTTTATTCGGAGGGCACGTATTCTACTACTTCCAGGTCGAAACCGGATATCGCATTAAATTTCATCGGTGCACTCATCAGGCGCATTTTACGCACGCCCAGGTCACGCAGGATCTGCGAACCGGCACCCACGATGCTGTAGGTGGTCGGTTTTTTCACCGGCACGTGATCAGCCGTTTCGCGAATATGCGCCAGCAGCACATCGCCATCCAACGGGTGGCCGAGCAACAGCACCACACCACTGCCTGCCGCGGAGACCGCAGCCATCGCGGCACGCAGGCTCCAGCGGCCGGGTTGCTTGACCATCAGCAGGTCGCGCAGCGGGTCCATGTTGTGCACACGCACCAGGGTCGGTTCTTCGGCGCAAATGGCCCCCAGGGTCAGGGCCATGTGCACGTCACCTTCCACTGAATCACGGTAGGTCACCAGATTGAATTGGCCCAGTTCGCTGTCCAGTGGCTGCTCGGCAATCCGCTGAACGGTACGTTCGTGGATCATGCGGTAGTGAATCAGGTCGGCAATGGTGCCCACCTTGATGTTGTGTTCGGCGGCAAAGGCTTCGAGTTCGGCGCGACGGGCCATGGTGCCGTCGTCATTCATGACTTCGCAGATGACGCCGCTCGGCTCGAAACCGGCCATGCGCGCCAGGTCGCAGGCAGCTTCGGTATGGCCGGCGCGAGCCAGGGTGCCGCCCGGTTGGGCCATCAGCGGGAAGATGTGACCGGGGCTGACAATGTCTTCGGCCTTGGCATCTTTCGCCGCAGCCGCTTGCACGGTGCGCGCGCGGTCAGCGGCGGAGATCCCGGTGGTGACGCCCGTGGTGGCTTCGATGGACACGGTGAACTTGGTGCCAAAACCCGAGCCATTGCGCGGCGCCATCAACGGCAGCTTGAGCAATTCGCAGCGTTCACGGCTCATGGGCATGCAGATCAGCCCGCGGGCGTACTTGGCCATGAAGTTGATGTGCTCAGCCTGGCAGGCCTCGGCGGCCATGATGATGTCGCCTTCGTTCTCGCGGTCTTCGTCATCCATCAGGATGACCATCTTGCCTTGGCGGATGTCTTCAACCAGTTCTTCGATGCTATTGAGCGCCACGCGGCACCCCCTTGGTCAGGATTTCAGGTAGCCGTTAGCGGCCAGAAAACTTTCAGTGATGTTACCGGATGCGGGCTCTGCGGCCTTATCGCCCAACAACAGGCGCTCCAGGTAACGTGCAAGCAAGTCCACTTCCAGGTTCACCCGGCGACCCGGCTGGTAAGACGCCATGATGGTTTCGCTGAGGGTGTGGGGAATGATCGTCAATTCGAATTCGGCGCCATTCACGGCGTTCACGGTCAGGCTGGTGCCGTCGACGGTGATCGAGCCTTTGTGGGCGATGTACTTGGCCAGCTCCTTGGGCGCGCGGATACGGAACTCCACCGCGCGCGCGTTCTCGCTGCGCGCGACCACTTCGCCGACACCGTCGACATGGCCGCTGACCAGGTGACCGCCGAGGCGGGTGGTCGGGGTCAGGGCTTTTTCCAGGTTGACCGGGCTGCCGGCCTTGAGGTCGTTCATCGCGGTGCAGTCCAGGGTTTCCCGGCTGACATCGGCGGCAAAGCCGTTGCCCGGCAGCTCGATGACGGTGAGGCACACGCCGCTGACGGCGATGCTGTCACCCAGCTTGACGTCGCCGAGGTCCAGCTTGCCGGTTTCAACCAGCAGGCGCACGTCGCCGCCTTTGGGGGTCATGGCGCGGATGCTGCCGATGGATTCGATAATGCCGGTGAACATTTCGTTCTCCTGAAAACGAGGGGCTGACGCTCAAGCGCAGGCCGGGAATTATACGCTCGCTGCGGGCACAGGAATGGCAGTGACTCGCCAGTCGTCGCCCACAGCGCGCATTTCAGTGATCTTGAGTTGGGGGGCGTCGGCCAGTTTCTCAAGCGGCCAGTCCAGCAAGGGTCGGGCGGCGGAGCCGAGGAACTTGCCGGCGATGAATATCACGTACTCATCCACCAGGCCTTGCTGGGCAAACGCACCCGCCAGGCTTGGACCGGCTTCCACCAACACCTCGTTGACGCCACGAGCGGCCAGGGCGACCAGCGCCGAACGCAGGTCGACCTGGCCCTCCACGCCCGGTACCACCAGGCACTCGGGGCCACGGGGGAACTGGTTTTCCGGGGTCACGCAAGTGATGACCAGCGCCGGGCCAGCCTTGAAGAATGGCGCGTTCAGCGGCACGCGCAGGCGACCGTCGATCAGCACGCGCAACGGCGGGCGCGACATGGCCAGGGCGGTGGTGGCGTCGTCCAGGCCGAGTTCGGCGGCGCGCACGGTCAGGCGAGCACCGTCGGCCAGCACCGTGTCGGCGCCGGTCAGTACCACGCTGGCTTCGGCGCGCAGGCGCTGCACGGCGGCGCGGGCGGCGGGGCCGGTGATCCATTGGCTCTCGCCGCTGGCCATCGCGGTGCGGCCGTCCAGGCTCATGGCCAGTTTTACCCGCACGAACGGCAGGCCATGTTCCATGCGCTTGAGGAAGCCTCTATTGAGCGCCCGCGCTTCACCTTCCAGCACACCGCTGCGCACTTCGATCCCGGCCTGGGCCAGGCGCTGCATGCCGCGCCCGGCGACTTCCGGGTTAGGGTCCTGCATCGCCGCGACCACCCGCGCCAACCCGGCACTCACCAGCGCGTCGGCGCAAGGCGGAGTGTGCCCATAGTGGCTGCAGGGCTCGAGGGTCACATAGGCCGTGGCGCCGCGCGCCTGGTCACCGGCCGCACGCAGCGCATGGACTTCGGCATGGGGCTCGCCGGTGCGCACGTGCCAACCTTCGCCGACGATCTGCCCGTCACGCACAATCACGCAGCCGACCCGTGGGTTGGGGTGAGTGGTGTAGCGGCCATTGCGCGCCAATTCGAGGGCACGGGCCATGTAGTGGGCATCGAGCACAGCTTGTTCGGCAGAAGGAGGGTTCATTCTTTGGCAGGCTCACGGGCCAGGCGGTCGATCTCTTCGCGGAACTCATTGAGGTCCTGGAAGCGTCGATACACCGAAGCGAAACGGATATAGGCAACTTCGTCGAGCTTCTGCAGCTCGCCCATCACCAGCTCTCCAACCACCAGGCTCTTGACCTCGCGCTCGCCGGTCGCACGCAGCTTGTGCTTGATATGCACCAGCGCCGCCTCCAGCCGCTCGACACTCACCGGGCGTTTTTCCAGGGCGCGCTGCATACCCGCGCGCAGTTTTTCTTCGTCGAAGGGCTGGCGGCTGCCGTCGGATTTGATCAGGCGCGGCAACACCAGTTCGGCGGTTTCGAAGGTGGTGAAACGTTCACCGCAGGCCAGGCATTCGCGCCGGCGACGCACTTGATCGCCCTCGGCGACCAGACGCGAGTCAATGACCTTGGTGTCGTTGGCACCGCAGAAGGGACAGTGCATGGTTGGCAGGCAACAAATAAAGGGAGGGCCATGGTAGCGCATCCCCGTGGCAAGACAAGCCATAGCCTTTACGGTATATAGGCTGACTATTATGTTTCATATTTTTTAAGCCACGGATTTTGTCCTTTCTGGAGCCGTACATGCAGTTACGACCACTTGTTTTACTCACCCTGTTCAGTGTCCTGGTCGCCTGCAGCAGCGAAGCCCCCAAGCCGGCCGCGCCTCAACCCACGCCGGCACAAGAGAAAAAAGTCCCCGGCATTGAAGACCTCGGCCCCCTGCCCGCCTTCCAGCGGGAGATCAGCGGCAGCCTGACCAACATTCCAGCGGGGGCTGAAGTCGAAATGGCCCTGCTGGTGATCGACGACCGTTCGCGCCCGCAACAATTGCTCGCCAGCAGCGTGCTGACCGGCAATGGCCAGCCCCTGGCTTTCCGCCTGCGTTTCAATCCTGAAGCCTTCCCAGCCGGTGCGCGGGTTGAATTGCGGGGCCGCGCCAGCCAGTCCGGCCAGTTGATCCTGCACCTGCCCGCCGTGCGCATCACCCAGGCGATCACCCAGACCACCGGCCCCCTGCAACTCGTCAAGGCACCATGACGCCACCGCTGGACCTGCAAGCGGCCCTCAGCGAACTGATCGGCGACGCCCACTTGGTGCCCTGCCCACTGCCGGGCACCGCGCTGTCGTTGTGGCTGCTGGATGCGGACAACATGGACCGAGCCTTCAGCCCCGAGGAAACCCGCCGCATCCTGCATGAACCGCCCTACTGGAGTTTTTGCTGGGCCAGCGGCCTGGCGCTGGCGCGGTACCTGGCGGCGAACCCCGAGTGGGTCGCGGGCAAACGCGTGCTGGACTTTGGCGCCGGTTCCGGCGTGGCCGGGATTGCGGCGGTCAAGGCCGGCGCGCGGGAAGTGGTGGCCTGCGACCTCGACCCGTTGGCCTTGGCGTCCTGTCGGGCAAATGCCGAGCTCAACGGCGTAGAACTGGGCTACTCGGTAGATTTTTTCGCCGAAGCCGACCGCTTCGACCTGATCCTGGTCGCCGACGTGCTCTACGACCGGGCGAACCTGCCGCTGCTGGATCAGTTCCTGACCCGAGGCCGTGAAGCGCTGGTGGCGGATTCGCGGGTACGGGACTTTCAGCACCCGGGTTACCAGCGGCTGCAGATCCTGGATGCCCTGACATTGCCTGACTTGGCGGAGCCTTGGGAGTTTCGCAAGGTGAGCCTGTACCATTCGCGGCGCCCTTGAAGCCATCGCGGGCAAGCCCGCTCCCAATAGGTGAGCACCTCCCCCGTGGGAGCGGGCTTGCCTGCAATAACGATCTTGACTCAACCAAGCTTTCAGCCGACGGCGCCAGCCCTTATAGTTGCCCCATTCCCGCTTTATTCGAGACGCCCCATGAGTGAGTCCACGCCGTACATCTTCGATGTCACCACCGCCCATTTCGACCAGGCTGTGATCCAGAACTCTTTCGAAAAACCCGTACTGGTGGATTTCTGGGCCGAGTGGTGCGCGCCGTGCAAGGCGTTGATGCCGCTGCTGGCGCAGATCGCCGAGAGTTATCAGGGCGAATTGCTGCTGGCCAAGGTCGATTGCGAGGCCGAGCAGGATATCGTTGCGCGTTTTGGCATTCGCAGCCTGCCGACCGTGGTGTTGTTCAAGGACGGCCAGCCAGTGGACGGGTTTGCCGGGGCACAGCCGGAGTCCGCGGTGCGGGCGATGCTGGAGCCGCATGTGCAGATGCCACCTCCCGCGGCAGCGGACCCTTTGGAGCAGGCCCAGGCGCTGTTTACCGAAGGTCGCATCAGCGATGCCGAAGCCGTGCTGGTGGCGTTGCTGGGCGAAGACAACACCAACGCCGCAGCGTTGATCCTGTACGCCCGCTGCCTGGCCGAACGCGGTGAACTGGGCGAAGCCCAGACCGTGCTGGACGCGGTGAAGAGCGACGATCACAAGGCCGCCCTCGCCGGGGCCAAGGCGCAAATCACCTTCCTGCGCCAGGCTGCCGACCTGCCGGACGCCGCCGACCTGAAAAGCCGCCTGGCGCAAAATCCGCAGGACGACGAAGCAGCCTACCAGTTGGCGATCCAGCAACTGGCGCGCCAGCAGTACGATGCTGCGCTGGAAGGCCTGCTCAAGCTGTTTGTCCGCAACCGCAGCTACAGCGAAGGCCTGCCGCACAAGACCTTGCTGCAGGTGTTCGAGCTGCTGGGCAACGATCACCCGCTGGTGAGCGTGTACCGCCGCAAGTTGTTTGCCGCGCTGTATTAATCACCGACCCAGCTGTACAGCGGCGTATCCCCGCCGCTGGCAACCTTCACCTTGGCGCTGTGACGCAGGCGCACCAACAGGCGCTTGCCCGCCGAGGCATCGCCCGCCAAGCCTTCCAACTGGTCAAGCAGCTCCAGGCCACTGAGTTGGCCGGCGTTGCGCAACAGGTCCTGGGCGCTCTGCCACAGGTCATCACTGTGTTTGACCGGAGCCACCGGCGCGGCGGCCGTACTGGTTACCGGCGTCGCCTGCAATTGCGCGCCCAGCCGTGCCCAATCGCCGTCGTCCAGCTCCAGGGTCAAGTCCACCGGCAGGTCGCCGACGGTTCCACGAATTCGCAACATCGTCCTTACTCCTGCACTTTTCTGACCGGCATGCTCCCATGCGGCTTGCGCAACGCCAAGCGGGCGGTCAAACTCTCGGCATATTGTTATAAGATCACATAACAAAACTTTCATGTTCTGGAGCCTTCCCATGCGCCGTCTGTTGCTTGCTTTGCCGTTTGCCCTGCTGCCCCTGGCGGCTGCCCACGCTCATGACGATCACGACCATGAACACGGCAGCCTCGGCGCCCACGAGCATGGCGTCGGCCGCCTCAACGCCGTGCTCGACGGCCAGGCCCTGGAGCTTGAGCTGGACAGCCCGGCGATGAACCTGGTGGGCTTCGAACACCTGGCCACCACTGCGGCGGACAAAGCCAAGGTCGCGGCCGTGCGCAAGCAACTGGAGAACCCTGTCGCCCTGTTCAACCTGCCTAAAGGTGCCGGTTGCGTGGTCAGCACCCAGGCGCTCAACAGCCCGCTGTTCGGGGACAAGCCGGAAGCCGACCACGACCACGACGATGACGCCAAGGACGGCGCCCACGAGCATCATCATGACCACAGCGAAATCCACGCCCACTACCAGTTCACCTGTACCACGCCGACCGCCTTGGGCAATCTCGACCTGACCCAGGTGTTCAAGACCTTCCCCGCCACCCAGAAAATTCAGGTACAACTGATCGGCCCGAGCGGTCAGCAAGGTGTTGAAGCGACGGCCACCGCAGCCACCCTGACGTTCTGATTTGAAAACCCGCCCACAATGGATCGGTGCCATTTTCCTACCCGCAGGCGACATTGATTTCCCATGACTCAAGCGTTAATCGAACTGTCTGACCTGGGCTTCAACTGGCCCGGGCACCCGCAGTTGCTGGACATCCCCGCCTTCCGCCTGGAAGCGGGAGAAACCCTGTTTCTCAAGGGCCCGAGCGGCAGTGGCAAAACCACGCTGCTGGGCCTGCTCGGCGGTGTGCAGACACCCAGCCGGGGCAGCATCCGTCTGCTCGGCCAAGAGCTCACCGACCTCTCGGCCGGTGCCCGCGACCGTTTCCGGGTCGACCACACCGGCTACATCTTCCAACAGTTCAACCTGCTGCCGTTCCTGTCGGTGCGTGAGAACGTCGAGTTGCCATGCCACTTCTCCACACTGCGCGCACAGCGCGCAAAGCAGCGTCACGGCAGTGTCGATCAGGCCGCCGCTGCGTTGCTGGCGCACCTTGGCTTAAAGGACAAAGACCTGCTGGAACGCCGTGCCGACTCGCTGTCCATCGGCCAGCAGCAACGGGTGGCCGCCGCCCGGGCGTTGATCGGCCAGCCGGAACTGGTGATCGCCGACGAACCCACCTCGGCCTTGGACTACGACGCCCGCGAAGCCTTCCTGCAACTGCTGTTCGCCGAATGCCGCGAAGCCGGCGCCAGCCTGTTATTTGTCAGCCATGACCAGAGCCTGGCTTCGCTGTTCGACCGCAACCTGTCGCTGGCCGAACTCAATCGCGCCGCCACGCCCGCAGAGGTTTGAGATGTATCTGTTCCGTCTAGCCATGGCCAGCCTGGCTAACCGCCGCTTTACCGCGATCCTCACCGCCTTCGCCATCGCGCTTTCAGTCTGCTTGTTGCTCGCGGTGGAGCGCGTGCGCGTTGAGGCGCGCAACAGTTTCGCCAGCACCATCAGCGGCACCGACCTGATCGTCGGCGCCCGTTCGGGCTCGGTGAACCTGCTGCTGTACTCGGTATTTCGCATAGGCAACGCCACCAACAACATCCGCTGGGACAGCTACGAGCACTTCGCCGCCAGCCCTCAGGTGAAATGGGCGATCCCGATTTCCCTCGGTGACTCCCATCGCGGCTACCGGGTGATGGGCACCAACACGTCCTACTTCGAGCATTACCAATACGGGCGCAAGCAAAACCTCGAACTGGCCAGCGGCCGCGCCTTCGCCACCGACCCGTTCGAAGTGGTGCTGGGCGCCGAAGTCGCCGATGCGCTGCACTACAAGCTCGGCGATAAACTGGTGCTGGCCCATGGCGTCGCGGCGGTCAGCCTGGTGAAACACGATGACAAACCGTTCACTGTGGTCGGTATTCTCAAGCGCACCGGCACGCCGGTAGACCGCACGCTGCATATCAGCCTCGGCGGCATGGAAGCGATCCATATCGACTGGCACAACGGCGTGCCTGCCCAGGGCAAAGGTCGCGTCAGTGCCGATCAGGCACGCAACATGGACCTCACCCCACAGGCCATCACCGCGTTCATGCTCGGCCTGAACAACAAGATCTCCACGTTCGCGCTGCAACGGGAGATCAATGAATTCCGTGGCGAGCCGATGCTGGCGATCCTGCCCGGCGTGGCGCTGCAAGAGTTGTGGAGCATGATGGGCACCGCCGAGAAAGCGCTGTTCGTGATCTCGCTGTTCGTGGTGCTCACCGGCCTGATCGGCATGCTCACGGCGATCCTCACCAGCCTCAATGAGCGTCGACGCGAAATGGCGATCCTGCGTTCGGTGGGCGCACGCCCTTGGCATATCGCGACGCTATTGATTTTCGAAGCCTTCGCCCTGGCACTCTCCGGTGTGATCGCGGGCTTGGGTTTGCTGTACGTGTGCATCGCCGCGTCGCGCGGGTATCTGCAGGCCAACTATGGCCTGGACCTGCCGATGGCGTGGCCGAGTGAATATGAATGGACGCTGCTCGCCGGTATCCTGGCTGCCGCGCTGTTGATGGGCAGCGTGCCCGCGTGGCGCGCCTATCGGCAATCCCTGGCCGATGGCCTGTCCATACGTTTATGAGGAAGGACTCGATGCGTCGCGCCCTGTTTGCACTGTTTCTACTGTTCGCCCTGCCCGCCTGGGCGGCCGAACCTAAAGAGCTGACCTGGTCGGAACTGATCCCCCCGGATGCCGAGCCGGAGGTGCCGAACATGCAACCCCTGCACAATCTCTCCAGCATGGCGGATGCCCTGGAGTCGGCGCCAGCGGCCAAGCAGGACATGCCCAACGCCCCTGTCGTGCCGGGGCTCGATGGTCAGCACATTCGTTTGCCGGGCTACATCGTGCCCCTGGAAGTTGGCGAAAACGGCCGCACCACGGAGTTCTTGCTGGTGCCTTATTTCGGCGCGTGCATCCACGTACCGCCGCCACCGTCGAACCAGATCGTGCATGTCAAAAGCGAAATCGGCGTGAAGCTCGATGAGTTGTATCAGCCGTACTGGATCGAAGGCGCGATGCAGGTCAAGCCGTCCACCAGCGAGCTGGCCGATGCCGGTTACCAGATGGAAGCCGAGAAGATTTACATGTACGAACTGCCGGAATAGCGCTGATCGACCTTTCATTGAGCTGAGTCAAAAGATCGCGCGGAACGATCTTTACCATTGGACGTACAACTTTTAAACGTCCTTTTGGAGCTCCCATGAACAAGTCTCTGCTCGGCGCGTCCCTCTTCGCGCTCGCCCTTGCCGCCCCTGCCGTCCACGCTCACGAAGCGGGTGACATTCTGATTCGCGCCGGTGCAATTACCGTGAACCCGAAGGCAGACAGCGGCAGCGTCAAGGTTGACCAGGGCCCATTGGCCGGCGCCAACCTGGGCGGCAAGGCGACCATGAGCAGCGACACCCAGTTGGGCTTGAACTTCGCTTACATGCTGACCAACCACGTTGGTATCGAACTGCTGGCCGCCACGCCGTTCGAGCATGACGTGAAGATCAAGAACACCGCCCTCGGCGCCGCGAACGGCAAGCTCGGCACCCTCAAGCACCTGCCGCCAACCCTGAGCGTCGTGTACTACCCGCTGGACAACAAGTCGGCGTTCCAGCCGTACGTAGGCGCGGGTATCAACTACACCTGGATCTATGACGAACACGTCGGCAGCCGTGCCTCGAATGCCGGTTTCAGCAACTTCAAGGCAGAGAACTCCTGGGGCTGGGCCGCGCAAATCGGCGCCGACTACATGATCAACGACAAGTGGATGATCAACGCCCAGGCGCGCTACATCGACATCAGCACCAAGGCGACGGTGGACAACAACGCACTGGGCCAAAGCACTCGCGCCAAGGTCAATGTGGACGTGGACCCGATGGTCTACATGGTGGGTATCGGCTACAAGTTCTAACCACGACCTGACAAACGCCACACTGTGGGAGCGCGCCTGTGTAGGAGCGGGCTTGCCCGCGATAGCATCGCCTCGGTGCAACTGACAGACCGAGGCGACCGCATCGCGGGCAAGCCCGGCTACCACACAAGCCCGCTCCCACAGTCGTTTTTGCGCGGGCTCAGCTGTGGCGGTAGAACCGATCCAGCAATGCCGGCAGCCCCGCCCGCCACGCCCGTGGCTTGATGCCGAAGGTGTGGAGGATTTTCTTGCAGGCGAGCACCGCGTGTTGCGGTTCTTCACTCGCATCCGGCCGGGCCGCGTGGGCCTGGGCGGTGGGGGATTCGATCGCCAGCGGGTGAAAGTTGCGCGCTTCGGTGAGGATCGCCTGGCCCAGCGCCAACGGTGTGGTCGCCTCATGGCCGGCGTAATGGTAAGTCCCCCACAGCGGCGCCGCGCAATCGAGTTGCTTGAGCACCGAGATGATCACCCGTGCCGCGTCATCCACCGGTGTCGGGTTGCCGCGACGGTCATCGGCCATCAGCAACTCATCCGGCTTCTCGGCCCGCGCCAGGAAGCGCCCGAGGGTGCCGTCGACGCTGTCATCCAGCAGCCAGCCAAACCGCAGCAACACATGTTGCGGGCAAGTGGCGCGCACACTTTGTTCGATTCGCCACAACGCCTGGCCGCGCAGGCCCAGGGGCACCGGCTCGTCTTTTTCGCTGTAGGCGGTGGCGCGGGAGCCATCGAATACGCGGTAGCTGGACGGTTGCAACAAAGTGATGCTGTGGTGCTGGCACAGTTCGGCCAAGCGTTCGATGGCGAACTCTTGGGCCGCCAGGCGAGTTTCGCTGACCCCTTCCGCCTGGAACCAGTCGAAATAGTAGGCGAGGTTGATCAACGCATCGGGACGGGTGTCGTCGAGCAATTGGGTAAGGCTCGCGGCATCCCAGCCGTCTTTGGGCGGTTTGGGGGCGAGGAAACCGATGTCTTCCTCTGCACCGAGGCGAATCAGCGCCTGCCCGAGGGCATTCCCGCCGCCCAGTAACATAAGGCGCATTCGCATAGATTGAGCAGGCCCGGTCTGTGTGGAACGATGGTTATTAGGTATTTGTCAGAATCGTTGCATTTTGCGGGTTTGTAGCGCAACCGTCACGGATAAAGTGCGGGGTTGCAACTTGTTGTAGCCGGCCGCATAACTGAACGCATGAACCTTCCTGAATCCACGGACACGGCCCTGGACGGCTTCCACCCCGCCGTCAGCACCTGGTTGCGCAGCACCTTCCCCTCGGTGACAGGCGCCCAGGCCCAGGCGTGGCCGCTGATCCGCCAACGCCAATCGACGCTGATCGCCGCGCCCACCGGCTCCGGCAAGACGCTGACGGCGTTCCTGGCGGTGCTCGATGACCTGGTCCACCAAGGCCTGGCCAACGGCGGTGAGTTGCCAGATGAAACCCTGGTGGTCTACGTGTCGCCGCTCAAGGCGCTGTCCAACGACATCCAGATCAACCTGCAAGACCCGCTGGCCGGTATCACTGAGCACCTGCAGAAGCTGGGCCTGCCGCCGCTGGTTATCCGCACCGCCGTGCGCACCGGCGACACCCCGCAAAAAGACCGCGCGCTGATGCGCAAGCGCCCGCCGCATATCCTGGTGACGACTCCGGAATCGCTCTACGTATTGTTGGGCTCGGACTCCGGCCGACAGATGCTCGCCAATACACGCACGGTGATCGTCGATGAGATCCACGCCATCGCCGCCGGCAAACGGGGCAGCCACCTGGCCTTGAGCCTGGAACGCCTGCAACACTTGTGCGCCGGACCGCTGATGCGTATCGGCCTGTCGGCCACGCAAAAGCCCATCGACGCGGTGTCGCGGTTCCTTGTCGGCAGCGGCCGGACGTGCGCGATTGTCGATATCGGCCACGCGCGCCCGCGCGACCTGGATATCGAGGTGCCGCCCGTGCCGCTCTCGGCGGTGATGGCCAACGATGTGTGGGAGCGGGTCTACAACCGCCTGGCCGAACTGGCCCGCGAACACCGCACCACACTCGTGTTCGTCAACACCCGACGCCTGGCCGAGCGCTTGGCCCGGCACTTGAGCGAACGCCTGGGCAAGTCCGCCGTGGCAGCTCACCACGGCAGCCTGGCCAAGGAAATGCGCCTGGACGCCGAGCAACGCCTCAAGGGCGGTGCGCTGCAAGTGCTGATCGCCACCGCGTCCCTGGAGCTGGGGATTGATATCGGCGATGTGGACCTGGTCTGCCAGATCGGCTCGCCCGGCTCCATCAACGGTTTTCTGCAAAGGGTGGGGCGCTCCGGCCACCACGTCGGCGGCACGCCCAAGGGGCGCCTGTTCGCTACGACCCGCGACGACTTGATCGAATGCGCCGCCCTGCTCGACTGTGTGCGCCGGGGCGAGCTGGACACCCTGCACATACCGGTCGCGCCGCTGGACGTGCTGGCCCAGCAGATCATCGCCGAAGTCAGCGCCCAGGAATGGTCCGAGCAGGCCTTGCTGGACCTTATCTGCCGCGCCGCGCCCTACGCCACCCTCGATGAAGGGCACTACCAAGCACTGCTGCAGATGCTCAGCGAGGGTTATAACGGCCGCCAGGGCATCCGCAGCGCCTACCTGCACCGCGACGCCCTGACTCGCACCCTGCGCAGTCGACGTGGCGCCAAACTGACTGCCGTGACCAGTGGCGGTACCATCCCCGACAACGCCGACTACAGCGTGCTGCTCGAGCCCCAGAGCTTGAGCATTGGCAGCGTCAACGAAGATTTCGCGGTGGAAAGCATCGCCGGGGATATCTTCCAGCTCGGCAATACGTCGTACAGAATCCTGCGCGTCGAGGCCGGCAAAGTGCGGGTCGAAGACGCCCATGGCCAACCGCCGACCATTCCCTTCTGGCTGGGTGAGGCGCCGGGGCGCAGCAACGAGCTGTCGGCGGCGGTGGCGCGCCTCCAGGGCCAATTGGACGCGTTGCTCAGCGCAACGCCGGGCGACCTGCACGCCGCACAGGACTGGCTCACCGGCACCCTCGGCCTGAACCGCGCCAGCGCCGAGCAGATTCTCGATTACCTGGCTCGCACGCGCCTGGCCCTGAGTGCCTTGCCGTCCCAGGACACGTTGATCATGGAGCGTTTTTTCGACGCGTCCGGGGGCACCCAACTGATCATCCATACGCCATTCGGCAGTCGCGTCAACCGCGCCTGGGGCTTAGCGCTGCGCAAGCGTTTTTGCCGCACATTCAATTTCGAACTGCAGGCCGCGGCCAGCGAGAATGCGATCGTGCTGTCACTGTCCACCAGCCACAGTTTCGAGCTGGACGACGTGTGGCGCTACCTCAACAGTCACAGCGCCGAGCATCTCCTGATCCAGGCTGTGCTGGATGCACCGCTGTTCGGCGTGCGCTGGCGCTGGAATGCCGGCGTGGCGTTGGCGTTGCCGCGCTTTACCGGTGGGCGCAAGGTCGCGCCGCAGATCCAGCGCATGAAAAGTGAAGACCTGATCGCCAGCGTGTTTCCCGACCAGATCGCCTGCCTGGAAAACCTCGCCGGCGAGCGCGAGATCCCCAACCATCCGTTGGTGGAACAAACCCTCGACGACTGCCTGCACGAAGCCATGGACAGCGACGCCTGGCTGGCCCTGCTGCGGCGCATGGAGCGCGGCGAGGTGCGGCTGATCAGCCGCGACCTGCCAGCGCCGTCGCCCATGGCCGCGGAAATTCTGAGTGCGCGGCCCTATACCTTTCTTGACGATGCCCCACTGGAGGAACGCCGTACACAGGCCGTGCTCAACCGGCGCTGGAGCGACCCGCAAAGCACCGACGACCTTGGCGCGCTGGATGCCGACGCCATCGCCGGCGTGCGCGAAGAGGCGTGGCCGGCGCCCAACGGGGTGGATGAAATGCATGAGGCGCTGATGAGCCTGGCGTGTATCGCTGGCAACGAGGTCACGCCGCAATGGGCGAAATGGCTGCAGGCCCTGGCCAAGGGTGGCCGTGCCTATCCACTGCACACTCACTTGCAAACCAGCCTGTGGGTCGCCGTTGAACGCCTGAGTTGTGTGCAGGCGATCTACCCCAACCACTTGCCGTTGCTGCCCGGCTTCGATGAGCCCTGGTCGTACGAGGATGCCGTGACGGAAGTGCTGCGCGCGCGACTTGGTGGGTTCGGCCCGCTGAGCCTGATCGAGATCGCCGGGCCCCTGGCCTTGCCGGTGGCGGATGTCACACAGGCGCTGGCCCGCCTGGAGCAGGAGGGCTACGTGCTGCGCGGGCATTTCAGCCCTGGCGCCACGCACGAGCAATGGTGCGAACGCCACCTGCTGGCGCGCATTCATCGCTACACGGTCAAGCGCCTGCGCCGGGAAATCGAGCCTGTGGCGTTGCAGGATTTCATGCGGTTTCTGTTCGATTGGCAGCACCTTTCCGAAGGCACCCGTGGCCAGGGCAGCGCGATGCTGGCGCAGATCGTCGGGCAGTTCGAAGGCTATGCCGCCGCCACGTCCGCCTGGGACAGCGACCTGCTCAGTGCACGTCTCAAGGACTATTCCTCCACCTGGCTCGACGAGCTATGCCGCAGCGGCAAGCTGGTGTGGACACGCTTGAGCAACAAGGCCAGCGCCATGGCGTTGCGCAGCACACCGGTGGTGTTGCTGCCACGCAGCCAGGTGGGACTGTGGAGCGCACTGACCGAACTCACCGACGCCTCCAGCCTGTCGCCCAAGGCGCAGAAGGTGCACCAAGCCCTGCGCGACCACGGCGCGCTGTTTTTTGATGAGTTGGTGCACGAAGCCCACTTACTGCGCAGCGAACTGGAAACCGCCTTGCAGGAACTGGTGGGTGCCGGGCTGGTGAACGCCGACAGCTTCGCCGGCCTGCGCGCCCTGACCACGCCCGCCAGCAAACGCCAGGCGCGCAGCAGCCGGCGTGGGCGCGGTGCGTTTGTCGGCGGCATGGACGATGCCGGTCGCTGGGCACTGGTGAGGCGCTCCTCAACCGCCGCCGGCCCGCACTCGGCAGAAACCCTGGAGCATGTGGCGATGACCCTGCTGCGCCGCTATGGCGTGGTGTTCTGGCGCTTGCTGGAGCGTGAAGCCGAGTGGTTGCCAAGCTGGCGCGAATTGCTGCGCACATTCCATCGGCTGGAGGCGCGAGGCGAGATTCGTGGCGGGCGGTTTGTCAGTGGCTTGGCGGGGGAGCAGTTTGCATTGCCGGAGGCGATCCCGTTGCTGCGTGAAGTGCGGCGTCGGGCCCATGACGGCAGTTTGATCGCCGTGTGCGGGGCGGACCCGTTGAACCTGGTGGGCACGCTGTTGCCAGGCAGCAAAGTGCCGGCGGTGAGCGGTAATCGGATTGTGTACCGGGATGGGTTACCAGCGGCGGTAAGGGTGGCGGGCAAGCAGCAGGTGCTAATCGACGTGGATCAGCAGGCAGTGCAAGAGAAATTGATCAGGCACTGAATCCGTATTGACCCTGCTGGCCTCATCGCGGGCAAGCCCGTCGCCCACAGGGGGAATGCATTCCCAGAATGGGCGCAGGCTTGCCTGCGATGAGGCCTTGACTGTCACACCCATCATTGAGACCTGGGCTGCTCCGTCACCACCACCGACGCCGGCACCTCGTCACCCGGCTCATCCACCTGCGGCGTACGCTTGGGCAACAACACCTGCTGGGGATAAGTCTGCGCGAAGTGCACTTCATCACAGTTATCCACAAGCTTCTTCAGCCGCTGGTTGAACGCACGACTCACCGCATATTGCCCACCCGACACCGTGCGGAACTGCGCGGTGAGCACCACGCCGTTGAGGTCCATCCTGTCGACGCCAAACACCTCCAGCGGCCCTTGCAGGTTGTACTTGAGGAACACGTCATCACGGATCGACTGCCCCGCTTCGCGGATCAGCTCCACGGCCTTGTCCACGTCCGTGTCGTAGGTGAACTGCACCGAGAAGAACGCGTAGGCAAATTGCCGCGACTGGTTGGTGACCGCCTTGATCTGCCCAAATGGCACCGAGTGCACAAACCCCTTGCCGTCGCGCAGGCGCAGGGTGCGGATGGTCAGGCCTTCGACAGTACCGGCGTGACCGGAGTCGAGCACCACCCAATCGCCGATGGACAGGGTGTCTTCGATGATGATGAACAGGCCAGTGATCACGTCCTGCACCAACTGCTGCGAACCGAAACCGATGGCCAGGCCGACCACCCCGGCACCCGCCAGCAGCGGTGCAACGTTGATACCAAGGTTGGCCATGGTGGTGATTGCGCAGATCACCACCAGGATGATTTTTACCGCATTGCGCAGCAGCGGCAGGATGGTCTTGACCCGCGTGCTGGGTTGGCGGCTGGAGCGTTTGTTGACCGGCGGCTTCAACGCTTCCTGGATGGCCGTGTCGAGCACCACCCAGAACAGCCAGGTCATCAGCAGGATCAGGCCGATGCTGCTGAGGGAGTCGCTGATCGCCCGGCCCACCGAATTGCGCTGGGCAAATTCAAACAGCGACACGCCCCAGATCCGCCCGAGTATCTCGATAAAGGAGATGGCCATGACGATGCGCAGGATTGCGTGCAGCAGGCTGAGGAAGCGTTCCTTGTAGGCGCTGCTGCGCTGGATGGCGACCTGGCTGCGAGACTTGAACAGGTGTTGCAGCACTGTGCTCAGGAACACCGTGCCAATCAGCAGAATGGTGGTGAACAGCGCGCAGCGCAGGGCCTTCTGGTTATCGTCGCCGGCGCCGATCAGGTTGACCGCCGAGACCAGCACCATCAACAGGATCGGCCAGTACCACAACCCGGAAAACACCCGCAGCGACTGCTGCAGGGCCGGGTGCTTAAGGCGTTGTGCCAACGGTCTGTTACGGATCAAGTGGGCGACCGGCCGACGCAGTCGCACGACCAGCACGCCGAAGATCACCGCCGCGAACAGGCCGGTGAACACGGCGACGCTGCTGGTGATATTGCCGCCGAACTGGCGGGCGATCTGCGGGCTGGTCAAGGCGTCGCTGAGGGCGGCGAGGAAACCGATCAGGAACAGCGGCTTGGGGCAGTAGTCGCGAATAATCTGCACCGCTGGGCGCTTGTGGCCGACATTGAACATGACAATGACGCACAACAGCATCGACGTGGAAAAGATGCCGCTGCTGGTGGCGTAGGCAAAACACAGTGCCAGCGCGCGGCCTATGGAGGTGGGTAAAAAGTGGCTGACATACAGGGTCAGTGGCAGGCAAATCAGCGCGGGAATCGTATAGGGCACGACATAGCCCAGCACCGCCTGCAACCGCTTGCGCTGCCCGATGAAGGGGCGTCGGCTCAGGCGTTGTACGACAAAGCGCCCGAGCAAAGTGAGCACAGTGAAGGCGCCGATCCACACGCCCGACAGCAACAGGAAGTCCCCGGCGATGCTCCATGGCGAACGCGCGGCGGTCTGGTCGACCAGGCGCCCCACTTCATCGGCCGCACGGTCCGCCCGCAGGCGCCAGGCGTCGATGAGGTCCTGGTTGAGGTCGAGCTTCTCTTGCACATCATCGATGCTGGCGCTGATCGCCCCGAGAAGCCCGCCTTCGACGAGCAATTCCGGCTTGGCCGGCGTTTCGGGTTCAGGCGCCGTGGCCGCAGCCTGTAGCGCGCCACTGCCGCAGAACAACAGCGCGCCGAGCAGTAATGCAGTCTTTAGATTCAGCAAAACACCGGGCTCCTTCAGAAGGGTCTGTAAGGAACTGACGGGTTTGAGCCTTGATCGTTCCCCTTTTGCGCAATCTTTGACTCACACGCAAATATCAAATGCCAATCCCTGGCTTTTTCCACAACAGCCAACACTCGACACTGCGCTCCTGATTGAAACCCACCGGAGTTGCAGCCATGCCCATTGCCTTGCTCGCGCTGACCCTCAGCGCTTTCGCCATCGGGACGACCGAGTTCGTCATCGTTGGCTTGCTACCCACCATCGGCGCCGACCTTGGGGTCGACTTGCCGTCCGCCGGCCTGTTGGTCAGCCTCTACGCCCTGGGCGTTGCCATCGGCGCACCGGTGCTCACGGCCCTCACCGGCAAAGTCCCGCGCAAATTCCTGCTGCTGTCGCTGATGGTGCTGTTCACCCTCGGTAACTTGCTGGCCTGGAAGGCACCGAGCTATGAATCCCTGGTACTGGCGCGGATCGTCACCGGCCTGGCCCACGGGGTGTTTTTCTCGATTGGCTCGACCATCGCCACCAGCCTGGTGCCCAAGGAAAAAGCCGCCAGTGCGATTGCAATCATGTTCACCGGCCTCACTGTCGCGTTGGTGACCGGCGTGCCACTGGGTACGTTTATCGGCCAGCATTTCGGCTGGCGTGAAACCTTCCTCGCCGTTTCGGCGCTGGGTGTGATCGCGTTTATCGGCAGCCTGATCTACGTGCCGAAAAACATTGCGCACAGCAAACCTGCGTCCCTGCTGCAACAACTGCAAGTGCTCAAGCAACCGCGCTTGCTGCTGGTGTACGCCATGACGGCCATCGGCTACGGCGGCTCGTTTATCGCGTTCACCTTCCTGGCGCCGATCCTTCAGGACATCGCAGGCTTCAGCGCCAGCACCGTGAGCCTGGTGCTGCTGGTGTACGGCGTCTCGGTCGCCGCCGGGAACATCTGGGGCGGCAAGCTGGCGGATAAACGCGGCCCGATCAGTGCGCTGAAAATCATCTTTGCCCTGCTCGCCGCCGTGTTGTTCGTGCTGACCTTCACCGCTGGCAACCCGTGGCTGGCCCTGGCCACCGTGCTGGTGTGGGGTGCGGTCGCCTTCGGCAACGTACCGGGCCTGCAGGTGTATGTGGTGCGTCAGGCCGAACATCACACGCCGCAAGCGGTGGATGTGGCCTCGGGGCTGAATATCGCCGCATTCAACCTGGGGATTGCCGGTGGCGCCTGGGGCGGCGGTTTGATCGTGGCACACCTGGGGTTGATCCACACGGCCTGGATCGGTGGCTTGGTGGTGCTGGTGGCGTTGGCTCTGACCGCCTGGAGTGGCCGCCTTGATCGCTTGGGGCCGGTGTATGCCGAGTCGTCGAACCGGAGCGTGGCCGGACACTGACTCGATCACACCATCGAACCCGTGTGGGAGCGGGCTTGCCCGCGAATGCGGTGTGTCAGTCAATCATTCAACGACTGACACGTCGTAATCGCGGGCAAGCTCGCGCCTACATTTGGTTTATGCCGTTTGTAGAAAGGTGGAAACTTTCAGCCAAAAATCAGAGTCAGCCATGAACGGGGGCCAGGCCCCCCTTTCTTTCACAGGAGCAATCATGGCTGCGATCCCAGACTGGGTGCCCATCACCCCCAGCGTCGCCATCACTCGCTTCACGGTGCTGACGGTCAATATCCACAAGGGCTTCACCGCCTTGAATCGACGTTTCATCCTGCCCGAACTGCGTGAGGCGGTGCGCAGCGTGGGTGCCGACATGGTGTTCCTGCAGGAGATCCACGGCACTCACGAGCGCCATCCCCAGCGCTACAACGACTGGCCGAACATGCCGCAATACGAGTTCCTCGCCGACAGCATCTGGCCGCAGTTCGCCTACGGGCGCAATGCGGTCTACCCCCACGGCGACCACGGCAATGCGCTGCTGTCGAAATTCCAGATCGTTAGCTACGACAACCTTGATATCTCCCAGAGCGGGCATGAAAACCGTGGCCTGCTGCATTGCGTGTTGCGCTTGCCGGGCAGCGGCCAGGAGGTGCATGCGATCTGCATTCACCTGGGCCTGCGCGAGGTGCATCGCCAACAGCAACTGCGCCTGATCGAGCAGCGCATCAGCGAGATCCCAGCGGATGCACCGCTGATTGTTGCCGGTGACTTCAACGACTGGCGCCACAAGGCCGACCTGAGCCAGAGCGGCCTGAAGGAAGTATTTGTCCAAACCCTGGGCAAACCCGCGCGCACCTTCCCGGCGCGCCTGCCGTTGCTGCCACTGGACCGGATCTACGTGCGTAATTTGAAGGTGCATAACCCAAGGGTGCTGACGACGCGGCCCTGGTCCCATCTGTCCGACCACGTGCCGCTGTCGGTGGAGATCGAGCTATGAATATTGCTGTTGAACACATCTCCACCGACCAACCGCCAGACGAAGCCAAGGCCCGTGACCTGGACTATGGCTGGCAGAGCGGCAACCAGGTCGAGTTGCTGGAGAACGGCGAGGCCTACTTCCCCAAGGTCTTCGAGGCATTGCGCGCTGCCCGCAGGGAAATCCTGCTGGAGACGTTCATCCTCTTCGAAGACAAAGTGGGCCATGAGCTGCAAGGCATTCTGATCGAAGCGGCGCAGCGTGGCGTGAAGGTGGTGGTGAGCCTGGATGGCTTTGGTTGCGGCGAACTCAGCCCGGCGTTTCTCGGCGAGCTGGCCGAGGCTGGTGTGGCCGTGCAGATGTTCGACCCGGCCTCCAAGACGCTGGGCATTCGCACCAATTGGTTTCGCCGCTTGCACCGCAAGATTGTGGTGGTGGACGCCGAAGTGGCGTTTATCGGCGGGATCAATTTCTCCGCCGACCACCTGGGCGACTACGGCCCCGAAGCCAAGCAGGATTACGCGGTGCAGGTGATTGGGCCGGCAGTGGCGGACTTGCATCATTTTGCCCTGGCACAAAGTGGCCGCCAGGTACGCACGCGACGCGGCTGGCGACGGCGCCAGCAACGGCCGTCGCTGTGGTCTACCGACAAGGGCGATGGCCAGGTGCGCCTGATCTACCGCGACAACGTGCAGCACCGTGACGATATCGAAGAAGCCTACATCCATGCGTTGAGCAAGGCGCAAAAACGCGCGGTCATTGCCAACGCTTACTTCTTCCCCGGCTACCGCCTGCTGCGGGAGATCCGCAACGCTGCGCGACGTGGCGTGCAGGTGCAACTGATCATGCAGGGCCAACCCGACGTGCTGCTGGCCAAGTTGGCGGCGCGCATGCTCTACGACTATCTGCTCAAGGATGGCGTGGTGATTCACGAGTATTGCCAGCGCCCGCTGCACGGTAAGGTGGCACTGGTGGATGACGACTGGAGCACCGTGGGGTCAAGCAACCTGGACCCGTTGAGCCTGGCGTTGAACCTGGAAGCCAACGTGCTGATTCGGGACCGCGCTTTCAATCAACAGTTGTATGAACGCCTGGAGACCCTGGCCAGGAACCATTGCCAGACCATGCCTGAGAACCGCAAGCCGCGCCTGTGGCTGTGGCGTTTGACCGTGGGTTTCCTGGTCTTCCACGTGATGCGCCACTTCCCTGCACTGACGGGTTGGTTGCCGGCACACAAGCCGCGGTTGAAACCTTTTGAGGCCCAGCACCATGACGTCTGAAACCAAAGGCTCGCGGTTCAAGCGCTGGAAGAAACCGCTGACGATCGCCTTCTTCCTGCTGCTGATCGTGCTGTTCACCCTGCTTGCACGGCGCATCGACTGGAGCGAGGTGGTGCAAACCCTGGGCGACTTCAAGGTGCGCACGCTGGTAATCGCCAGCGCGCTGACGCTGTGCAGTTTTCTCGTCTATGCCAGCTTCGACCTGATCGGTCGCACCTACATTCGCCAGAACCTGGTATGGAAGCAGATCCTGCCGGTGGGCATCATCAGTTACGCGTTCAACCTCAACCTGAGCGCGTGGGTCGGCGGTATTGCCATGCGCTACCGTCTGTATTCGCGACTGGGGGTGAGTACCAGCAATATCGCCAAGATCCTCGGCCTTAGCCTGGCCACCAACTGGTTTGGCTACATGGCAATAGCCGGGGTGATCTTCAGCAGTGGGCTGGTCACGATGCCGCCGGGCTGGAAGGTCAGCACCACGGCCCTGCAAGGCATCGGCGCGTTGTTGGTGCTGGCCAGCCTGGGTTATCTGCTGGCCTGCCAGTTTTCGAAAAAGCGTGCATGGACCGTTCGCGGCATGGAAATCAACCTGCCGTCCGTGCGTATGGCGTGTTTGCAGTTGCTGTTGGGCGCGCTGAACTGGTCGCTGATGGCAGCGGTGATCTTCACCTTGTTGCCGGCCAAACTCGACTATCCGTTGGTGCTGGGGGTGTTGCTGATCAGCGCGATTGCCGGGGTGCTCACCCATATTCCGGCCGGGCTGGGTGTGCTGGAGGCGGTGTTCATTGCGCTGTTGCAGCATGAGGCGTCGCGGGGCAGCTTGCTGGCCGGGTTGATTGCGTATCGGGCCATCTACTTTATTGTGCCGCTGCTGATAGCACTGGTGATGTACCTCGGCGTGGAGGCGAAGGCCAAGGCGTTGCGGGTGAAGAAAAGCCCTGCCTGACAACGTGGTGCCGAGTGGATCGCTATCGCGGGCAAGCCCGCTCCCTCAGGGGCACAGTGCGATGGGGAGCTGGCTTGCCGGCGATAGCGGTAGACAGAACACCGCTTATCGAGACTGGATGATGCTCAACCGCTCACCCACCACCATTTCGGTGATCCAGTCCACCAGGATCGAGGTGTAGGCCTGCTGGGACACCGGGTCGCTGAGGGAATGGTCAGCACCATCGATGATGCGGTGGGTCAGGGAATGCGTCTGCTGGCACGCCGCGCGGTAACTCATGATCGTGGCATGGGGCACGTGATCGTCGGTTTCCGATTCGACGATCAGCACATCCCCGGTAAACGCCGAACACGCGTGCAAGGCGCGATTGGTTTCGGCATGCACCAGCGTGCTGCGGTAATCCATCAAATCGGCCTTATCCAGATCACGCTTGGGCTTGAGCCATTCCTGGTCGCGGTAAAGCGCCGGAACGCGCAGCGCCAGCCAGCGCACCGGGCGCAGTGACGTGAGGATGGCGGCCAGGTAGCCGCCATAGCTGGTGCCCACCACCGCAACCGCCGAGGTGTCGATGGCCGGGTGGGCCAGCAGCCGGTCATAGGCCGCCAGCAGGTCGCGCAGGTTGTCCTCACGGGTGACGCGGGACAACGGAATGCCAGTACCGGCGTGGCCGCGCAGGTCGAAGGTGAGGCACACGCACCCAAGGCCAGCGATGCCTTTGGCGCGCTCAAGGTCACGTTCCTGGCTACCGCCCCAACCGTGCACAAACAGCACGCCCGGTACTTTGGACTTGGGGCTCAGGAAGGTGCCGCTCATCTGTTCGTCGTCGATATCGATCGCAATGCTTTCGCTTCTAGCCGTCATAAGATTTAACCGTCACGTACTTGAGAAGAAACTCGCTGTTTTCCGCCGGGCCGCGATACACCTCGATGGCATCGGCCGGCAGGGGTTGGTCCACGTAGGTTTCTACCGAGGACACACGGATCGCCCGCAGGCCGGGGTTATTGATAAAACTCTGCAACGCCGCGACTTCCGCGCTGCTGGCCCCGCCCATGCGCCAGGATTGTTCGAGCACGCCACTGCGCCGCTGGCCGTCGCTGTCCAGGCCTTGGGCAATGTCATAGTTGCGCCGCGAGGCATAAAACCCGGGATAAGCCTCATTGGCGGCATCGTCGAAGACCTGGGCCTGCTCGATGGCTTCACGCACATCGTCGGGCAGTTCGAGCTGCAACAGGTCTTGGTAGCCCCCCGGCACCACCAGCAGGTTGGAGCCGCCATAGACGTCCTCGCCCTGCCCGTCCTTCGTCAAGTATTGCTCGCCGCAATAACTGAACACGTGCTCGCCAATAAAGCTCTGGCCGACGCTGTGGGTGACCACGTCATGCAGGTCTTGCTCCAGCACCACCCCCTCGTTGAACAGCTTCGCCGCGTCAGGTCGCGCCAGCACGGCGTCGAATTCATCGAGACTGTGGATAACTTCCTGCCCACGACCCGCGCAGGCATGCACGGGTTTCAGCCGAATTGGCCCGCTGTACAGCAAGCGCGTGGCGGCGGGTCGGGCGTCCTCCAAGGCGAAGACGCTCAGGCCATCCAGCACGACTTTTCGCACACGCTCGCTGAACAAGGTTGACCAACCTTGCGGCGCTTTAGCCTCGGGGCCGAGCACGCCATGACTGATGGCTTTGGTGCAGATGAAATCGTGGTCGACGTAGCCGCCCCAAAGATCCTGCGGGCCCTTGATGTTGAGCGCCCGCGCCTGGGCCGGGCCGACCAGGGTTTGCGTGGGCAACAGGTACAGTGTGCGCCCCGCATGTAAATCGGGGTCGTAGCTGCCGCCGAATTTGAGCCCGAGAATCTGCGCCAGCCAGCGCGCCAGGGCGCGGTTGGTTTCGACCTCATGCAGCGGCGCGCCCTCGCGTGTGGAGTGAGCGACTACCAGCTTCTTGCGTTGAGTCGGGGTCATGCGTCCCCCTTGGCCATCCCGCGATGTGTGTGCGAGAGAGGTTGCAGGGATCAGGCCAAGGCTCTTTCAGGCAAGATAGTTTTCAAATCAAGCAGTTGCCGAAAAACCAATGGCAGTTGGCCTGCCTCATTCTGCACGACAGCGTACTCGCGCTGCGGCGTTCTGCACGATTCAGACGCCGAAGCGGCTGCGGTAATCGCTGGGTGCGAGGCCAGTGATCTTCTTGAAGGTGGCACGGAAGGCGCTGGGGTCCTGGTAGCCCACGGTCCAGGCGATATGGTCGATGGTGCCATTGGTGAACTCCAGCATCTGCCGCGCCTTGCCCACGCGCAGGTGCTGGCAGTATTCGGTGGGTTTCAAGCCAGTGGCGTTACGAAAGCGCCGCAGGAACGTACGCTCTTCCAGGCCCGCCTCCAGGGCCATCGCCGCCACGCAAACATCCACCGCGCCGCTGGCCTGCAGCCAGTGCTGAACCTTGAGGATGGCCGCGTCACCGTGGCCGAGAATGGGCGCGAAGTTGCTGCCGCACTGGCTGGCGCTGTCACTGTGCTCGATCACCAGGAAACGCGCGGTATCGGCCGCAATGCTTGGGCCCATCAGGCGGTCGACCAGGCGCAGGCCGAGTTCGGACCAGGCCATCAAGCCGGCGGTGGTAATCAAGTCGCCGTCATCGACAATCGGTTTATCCGCCTCCAGGCGCACGGCCGGGTAACGGGCTGCAAACGCGTTGGCCGACGACCAGTGGGTGGTGGCAGTGCGCCCATCAAGCAACCCGCTGCGCGCCAGCATGATCGAGCCAATACACACGCCCCCCAGCACCGTGCCCGCAGCATGTTGCTGGCGAAGCCATTCCAGTAGCGCAGGGGGCGCCTGGTCTTCGGTAAACTCACCAATCGACGGCGGCACCAGTACAGCCATCATCGATTGATCGGGGCCAGGGTGGCTGCTGAATACACGTTCTGGTTTGCCGCTGGCATCCACCTGCCAATGGCTGACCCGCAGCAGCGGCAACTGCGCGGATTGATGCTCGGCGGCGATACGGTTGGCGACGCCGAACAGGTCGGTCAAGCCGTGCACGGCTGCCAGTTGCGCACCTTGGTAGATCAACACGCCCAGCTCAACAACGACCATTGTCAGTTTTCCCCCTGTTATTGTCGGTGCAGCCAATCCCAGGTGCGGGCGCCAGCTAAGATACTGGACCCATCAACCCATCACGAGGCAACACACATGGCCAAGCAAGCGCTCATCCTAATCGATATCCAGAACGACTACTTCCCCCAAGGCAAGTGGCCACTCGACGGCGTGGACGCCGCGGCAGACAAGGCCGCGCAGGTGCTGCAGGCGTTTCGCCAGGCGGGCGATGCGGTGATTCACGTTCGTCATGAGTTCACGTCCGAGGATGCGCCGTTCTTCACACCGGGCTCCGAGGGCGCGCATCTGCATCGCACAGTGCTGAACGAGGGCAGTGAGCCGGTGGTGCTCAAGCACTTCGTGAACGCGTTCCGCGAGACCAACCTGCGTGCCCTGCTGGAACAACGCAGCATCACGGAATTGGTGGTGGTCGGCAGCATGAGCCACATGTGTATCGATGCTGTGGTGCGGGCGGCGGCGGACCTGGGCTACAAGGTCACGGTGATTCACGACGCGTGTGCGACGCGGGACCTGGAATTTAATGGGCAGGTGATTCCCGCTGCGCAGGTGCATGGGGCGTATATGGCATCACTGGCGTTTGGTTATGCGGGCGTGGTGTCGGCGGATGAATACTTGAAAGCGCAAGCGGCGGCGGCATGACCGCCACTTGCCTGGGTGGTGTTAGCGGGTAGCAATGATGAACAGACGCGGAAAAGGCAGCAGCACGGTGCCATCGGCCAGGGCTGGGTAAGCCCGGGTGATCCGCGCCTGGTACGCCTGAAGGAAGGCGGCTTTTTCGCTGTCGGTCAACGGCGCGAGAAACGGTCTCAGGGCTGACGCCTTGAACCACTCCACCACCGCCGCGTGATCTGCCAGCGGGTGCAGATAGATGGTACGCCACACATCGACGGTGCTGCAGTGCCGGCTCAGCAGCTCGTAGTAGTAACTCGCGGTGTGGCGTTCATTGTGTTTGACCGCACCGATTTTGGCAGACCATGGGCCATCGGCCGCGACTTCACGGGCAAGCCGGTGAGCGGGCTCATCAAGGTTGTCCGGCGTTTGCACCGCCAACGTGCCACCGGGCGTGAGTTGCTGAACCAACCGCGGGTAAAGCGTGGCGTGGTCCGGCAGCCATTGCAGGGACGCGTTGGCCAGGATCACATCGCAAGCTTGCGCAGGGCGCCAGGCACCGATGTCCGCCAGTTCGAAGTTCAGCGCCGGTAACCGTTTGCGGGCGTCGACCAGCATGTCATCGGAGCTGTCCATGCCGGTGATGCGCGCGTGCGGGAAGCGCTGGGCCAATACTTCGGTGGAGTTGCCGGGGCCGCAGCCCAGGTCGACGGCCGTACGCACTTCAGTATTCGGAATGGCCGCCACCAGGTCACGGACGGGACGGGTGCGCTGCTGTTCGAACATCGTGTACTGCTTGGCTGACCAGGTCATCACGGCTTTCCTTCTTTTGAGGTTGGCCACAGCCTAATTCTTGTGAGCCATGAGAACAAATGCCAGGATTGGAGCCCTCCCATACCTGAAAAGTATTCCTATGCTGGAGCTTCGCCAACTCAGGGCCTTCGTGGCCATCGCCGAAGAAGGCTATATCACCCGCGCCGCCGAACGCCTGGGCATGCAGCAGCCACCGTTGACGCGGATGCTGCAAAGCCTGGAGGCCGAGTTGGGCGTGATCTTGATGGAGCGTTTGCCCCGTGGCGTGCGCCCCACCACCGCCGGCCTCGCTCTGCTGGACGAAGCCCGGGAAATACTCGCCCAGGCTGAGGGTGTCGCCGAGGTGGTTCGCCGCGCGGCGCGCGGTGAACGTGGGCGCCTGGCGATCGGCTTCACCAGTTCGGCCGCGCTGCATCCCTTTGTACCGAGTGTGCTGCGGCTGTTCCGCGAAACCTTTGTCGGCGTCACCGTGGTGTTGGAGGAAGCCGGTACGGGCGAACTGCTGGACGCGTTGCTGCACGAGAAACTCGACGCGGCGTTTATCCGCTCACCCCTCAGCGGGACGCAATTGCTGCAGGACGAACCGATCCTGGTGGAGCCCATGTTGCTGGCGCTGCCGACGGATCATCCCCTGGCAAGCGATTCAGCATCGCCCCTGCCCTTGGCGGCCTTGGCGACCGAGTCCTTCGTGCTCTATCGCCGTCGCGTCGGCTTGGGCCTGTATGACGCCATTCTGGTGGCCTGCCGTGAAGCAGGGTTCAGCCCGCAGGTGGTGCAGGAAGCACCGCGCATGACCGCCACACTGAGCCTGGTAGCGGCAGGGCTTGGGGTGTCGATCGTGCCCGCGTCGATGCAGCGATTGCGCGGGGACGGCATTGTTTATCGGGACCTGACGGAATGCAGCAGCCTGGTGGCGCCCTTGCACCTGGCGACGCGGATTGGGGATGGCTCGGCGGTGTTGCAGCGTTTCCGGGCAATGGTTGTCACGTCAGCCTCGACCGACGCTGATGGCAGGCAATAAAAAACCCCCGAGGCATGAGCCATCGGAGGTTTTGTTCGTTCCGGGCCTAGACCTTAGAACGGAATATCGTCATCAAAGCTGTCGAAATCCGGAGCCGGCTGCGGTGCGGCCTGTTGTGGCGCTGGGCGCGACTCACGCTGTGGCTGCTGGCTTGGCTGTGGGCGGGACTGCTGTGGACGCGGTGCCGAGTTGGACATGCCGCCCTGGCCCTGTTGGTCGCCCTGCGGACGGCCGCCCAGCAGTTGCATGGTGCCTTGCATGTCGACCACGATTTCAGTGGTGTAACGCTTGATGCCGTCTTTTTCCCACTCGCGGGTCTGCAGCTTGCCTTCGATGTAGACCTGCGAACCTTTGCGCAGGTACTCACCGGCGATCTCTGCGACCTTGCCGAACATCGACACACGGTGCCATTCGGTTTTCTCGACCTTCTGGCCGGTCTGCTTGTCGGTCCACTGTTCGCTGGTCGCCAGACTCAGGTTGGTCACGGCGTTACCGTTAGGCAAGTAGCGAACCTCGGGATCCTGGCCGCACGTACCGACCAATATGACTTTGTTAACCCCACGGGCCATAACGTTCTCCTAGGCTGGGCGCGCTGTCGGCACTGGGTTGACCAGTTGCTCGAGCGTCGCGCGATCCAATAATTCGGTGTCCAATTTGATGTAGATGGCGGCTTCTTCAGCAACAACCACGGCATCGGTAACCCCTGTAACGGCCTTAAGGCGCTCGACCAGACCGGCTTCGCGGATCGCTTCAGGCGATAACGGCAAACGCAGACTCGTCACATAGGGAGGTTCGCGCATGGTAACAGCAAAGGCCAGCCAGAGGGCAGCCAGACCTGCGCATCCAAGGAACACAACCGACAAACCGCCATGCTGGAACATCCAGCCACCCATGATGCCGCCCAGTGCAGAGCCGAGGAACTGGCTGGTGGAATACACCCCCATTGCCGTCCCTTTGCCACCGGCCGGTGAGACCTTGCTGATCAGCGATGGCAGCGAAGCCTCCAGCAGGTTGAACGCGGTGAAGAACACCACCGTGCCGATTACCAGCGCCCGCAGGCTGTCGCCGAACTGCCAGAAGAATAGCTCAGTGAGCATCAATGTCGCGACGGCGCCCAGGAGAACTCGTTTCATTTTGCGTTTCTTTTCGCCGTAGATGATGAACGGGATCATGGCGAAGAACGAAATCAGCAGCGCTGTGAGGTAGACCCACCAGTGCTGTTCCTTGGGCAGGCCGGCTTTTTCCACCAAGGCCAGGGGCAAGGCGACGAAGCTGCACATCAGCATCGCGTGCAACACGAAGATACCTAAATCCAGGCGCAGGAGGTCAGCGTGCTTGAGCGTCGGCAGCAATGCCTGCCGGGCGACGCCCGACTCCCGATGCTGCAGCGTGCCGGTGGAGCGCGGCACCATAAAGGCCACGATCACGATACCAAACAACGCCATGCCGCCGGTGGCCAGGAACAGCCCGTGCAAGCCGAACGCGCGCGTCAGCAAGGGGCCGACCACCATGGCCACGGCGAACGACAGCCCGATGGTCATGCCGATCATGGCCATGGCCTTGGTGCGGTGTTGCTCGCGCGTCAGGTCGGACAGCAACGCCATGACCGCAGCAGAAATGGCGCCGGCGCCTTGCAGAACTCGCCCGGCGATCACGCCCCAGATCGAATCGGACTGCGCCGCGAGCACACTGCCGAGGGCAAACACGATCAGCCCCAGGTAAATCACCGGGCGGCGGCCAATGCGGTCGGAAATGATCCCGAACGGAATCTGGAAAATGGCCTGGGTCAGGCCATAGGCGCCAATCGCCAGGCCGATCAATGCGGGGGTCGCACCTGCGAGATCCATTCCATAGGTCGCCAGCACCGGCAACACCATAAACATGCCCAGCATACGGAAGGCGAACACCAGGGCCAGACCGCTTGCTGCTCGGGTCTCGCCGCTACTCATGCGTTCGCTGTGGGGATCGTGCATGGAAAAACCTCGTGTGAACCGGCGGCGATTCTACCAGTCCCATCGATTGAGAGGGTATATGCGGCGCTTTGCCGCGCAGCTTTCATCTAAGGCTGCAAGCGGCCTTTTGACAGTGTATATTCATCCAGTCTTTAGCCGTATACTCCGGCATTATTTACGCCCGCCGTGCGAGGCCATCTTGGACAAGATCCTGATTCGTGGGGCTAGAACCCACAACCTGAAGAACATCGACCTGACCCTGCCCCGGGACAAACTGATCGTCATCACCGGCTTGTCCGGGTCCGGCAAATCGTCCCTGGCGTTCGACACGCTGTATGCCGAAGGCCAGCGTCGCTATGTGGAATCGCTGTCGGCCTATGCCCGCCAGTTCCTGTCGATGATGGAAAAGCCCGACGTCGACACCATTGAAGGCCTGTCGCCGGCGATCTCCATCGAGCAGAAGTCGACCTCCCATAACCCACGCTCCACCGTGGGCACCATTACCGAAATCTACGACTACCTGCGCCTGCTGTATGCACGCGTGGGTATTCCGCGTTGCCCGGACCACGACATTCCCCTGGAAGCCCAGACCGTCAGCCAGATGGTCGACCTGGTGCTGGCCCAACCGGAAGGCGCCAAGCTGATGCTGCTTGCACCGGTGATCCGTGAGCGCAAGGGCGAACACCTTTCGGTCTTCGAAGAACTGCGTGCGCAAGGTTTTGTGCGCGCGCGGATCAACGGCAAGCTGTATGAGCTGGACGAAGCGCCGAAGCTCGACAAGCAGAAGAAGCACTCGATTGATGTGGTCGTCGACCGTTTCAAAGTGCGCGCCGACCTGCAGCAGCGTCTGGCCGAATCCTTCGAAACCGCGCTGAAGCTGGCCGACGGCATTGCCCTGGTGGCGCCGATGGACGACGAACCGGGCGAAGAGATCATCTTCTCCGCGCGCTTTGCCTGCCCGATCTGCGGCCACGCCATCAGCGAGCTGGAACCCAAGCTGTTTTCCTTCAACAACCCGGCCGGCGCCTGCCCGACCTGTGATGGCCTGGGGGTGAAGCAGTTCTTCGACATCAAGCGCCTGGTCAACGGCGACCTGACGCTGGCGGAGGGAGCGATTCGCGGCTGGGACAGGCGCAACGTCTATTACTTCCAGATGCTGGGGTCATTGGCGTCGCACTATAAATTCAGCCTTGAAGTGCCGTTCAACCAACTGCCGGCGGACCAGCAGAAGGTCATTCTAAATGGCAGCGGGTCGCATAACGTCGACTTCAAGTACCTGAATGACCGTGGCGATATCGTCAAGCGTTCCCACCCGTTCGAAGGCATCGTGCCGAACCTCGAGCGTCGTTACCGCGAGACCGAATCGGCGAGCGTGCGTGAAGAGCTGGCAAAATTCCTCAGCACACAGCCCTGCCCGGATTGTCGCGGCACTCGTCTGCGTCGTGAGGCACGGCATGTATGGGTAGGCGAGAAGACCTTGCCGGCGGTGACCAACCTGCCGATCGGTGACGCCTGCGAGTACTTTGGCGTACTCAAGCTCACCGGCCGCCGCGGCGAAATCGCCGACAAGATCCTCAAGGAGATTCGTGAGCGGCTGCAGTTCCTGGTCAACGTTGGCTTGGATTACCTGTCGCTGGATCGCAGTGCCGATACCTTGTCAGGCGGTGAGGCACAGCGCATTCGCCTGGCCAGCCAGATTGGCGCCGGCCTTGTGGGCGTGTTGTACATCCTTGATGAACCGTCGATCGGGCTGCACCAGCGCGACAACGATCGCCTGCTAGGCACGCTGAAGCACCTGCGAGATATAGGCAACACGGTGATTGTGGTCGAGCACGACGAGGACGCGATCCGCCTGGCGGATTACGTGGTCGATATCGGCCCGGGCGCGGGTGTGCACGGCGGGCATATTGTCGCCGAGGGCACGCCTGCCGAAGTCATGGCTCATCCCGATTCGCTGACCGGCAAATACCTGTCCGGCCGCGTGAAGATCGAAGTGCCGGCCAAGCGTACACCGCGCAACAAGAAACTGGCCCTGCACCTCAAGGGCGCGCGTGGCAACAACCTGCGCAATGTCGACCTGGAAATCCCACTGGGCCTGCTGACCTGCGTGACCGGTGTCTCCGGCTCGGGCAAATCGACGCTGATCAACAACACGCTGTTCCCCTTGAGTGCCACCGCCCTCAATGGCGCGACCACCCTGGAAGCGGCTGCACACGACAGCATCAAAGGCCTGGAACACTTGGACAAGGTGGTCGATATCGACCAGAGCCCAATTGGTCGTACGCCGCGCTCCAACCCGGCAACCTACACCGGGCTGTTCACGCCCATTCGCGAGCTGTTTGCTGGCGTTCCGGAATCCCGCTCACGGGGCTACGGACCAGGCCGGTTCTCGTTCAACGTCAAGGGCGGTCGCTGCGAAGCGTGCCAGGGCGATGGCTTGATCAAGGTGGAGATGCACTTCCTCCCCGACATCTACGTGCCATGCGATGTGTGCAAGAGCAAGCGCTACAACCGCGAGACCCTGGAGATCAAATACAAGGGCAAGAGCATCCACGAAACCCTGGAGATGACCATCGAGGAAGCGCGGGTGTTCTTCGACGCGGTTCCGGCGCTGGCGCGCAAGCTGCAGACGCTGATGGACGTGGGCTTGTCCTACATCAAGCTGGGGCAGTCGGCGACCACGCTGTCCGGCGGTGAGGCGCAGCGGGTGAAGCTGTCTCGCGAGCTGTCCAAGCGCGACACCGGCAAGACCCTGTATATCCTCGATGAGCCGACCACCGGCCTGCACTTCGCGGATATCCAGCAGCTGCTGGACGTGCTGCACCGCCTGCGCGACCACGGCAACACCGTGGTGGTGATCGAACACAACCTTGACGTGATCAAGACCGCGGATTGGCTGGTCGACCTCGGGCCGGAAGGTGGCTCCAAGGGCGGCCAGATCATCGCCGTGGGCACGCCGGAGCAGGTTTCCGAAATGCCGCAATCGCACACCGGTTACTACTTGAAACCGTTGCTGGAACGCGACCGGGCCTGACTTTTCGGGCCCAATGAAAAGCCCCTGTCACTTTGCGGTGACAGGGGCTTTTTTAGCCGGAAATCAGAACTGCGATTGCAGGTAGTTTTCCAGGCCGACCAGCTTGATCAGGCCCAGCTGCTTTTCGAGCCAGTAGGTGTGATCTTCTTCGGTGTCATTCAACTGCACCCGCAGGATTTCCCGGGTGACATAGTCGTTGTGCTGCTCGCAGAGCTCGATACCCTTGCAGAGCGCGGCACGGACCTTGTACTCGAGGCGCAGGTCGGCAGCGAGCATGTCAGGTACCGTGGTGCCCACATCCAGATCATCAGGACGCATACGTGGCGTGCCTTCGAGCATGAGGATGCGGCGCATCAATGCGTCGGCGTGCTGTGCCTCTTCTTCCATCTCGTGGTTGATACGCTCGTAGAGCTCGGTAAAGCCCCAGTCTTCGTACATGCGCGAGTGGATAAAATATTGGTCACGAGCAGCCAGTTCGCCCGTCAGCAACGTGTTTAGGTAATCGATTACGTCGGGGTGACCTTGCATCGCCCTACATCTCCCTGCTTTAAAGTCTGTAGTTTGAACCATGATGACCAGAAGGTCACGAGACCAACGGCAGAAAAGTGAAGATTTGCGGTGAAAAGTAGCTGAAATAACGCAAAAACCGCCCAAATGAGGGCGGTTCTGCTTATCGTTTAGAGTTAGTTAAGCGATACACCCAACGCCTTTGCGATTGCTTCTCCATAAGCAGGATCTGCTTTGTAGAAGTGCTGCAGCTGACGCTGGACCACATCACTGGAAACCCCACCCATTGCACCGGCGATGTTGCTGGTGAGCAACGCTTTCTGCTCATCGTTCATCAGCCGGAACAGCGCACCGGCGTGGCTGTAGTAGTCAGTGTCTTCACGGTGATCGTAACGGTCAGCGGCGCCGCTCAAAGCCAAAGCAGGCTCAGCATACTGAGGTGCCTGTTTTGGTGCATCGGCGTAGCTGTTCGGCTCGTAGTTGGGCGCTGCGCCACCGTTGCTGCCGAATGCCATGGACCCGTCACGCTGGTAGCTGTTGACCGGGCTAAGCGGAGCGTTCACCGGCAACTGCTGGTGATTGGTACCGACGCGGTAGCGGTGGGCATCTGCGTACGCAAATACACGGCCTTGCAGCATACGATCTGGCGACAGGCCTACACCTGGAACCATGTTGCTCGGGCCAAACGCAGCCTGTTCCACTTCCGCGAAGTAGTTCTGCGGGTTGCGGTTGAGTTCCAGTTCGCCGACTTCGATCAACGGGAATTCCTTCTGCGACCAGGTCTTGGTCACGTCGAATGGATTCTCGTAGTGAGCGTTGGCCTGGGCCTCGGTCATGATCTGGATGCACACGCGCCATTTCGGGAAATCACCGCGCTCGATCGCGCCAAACAAATCGCGCTGGGCGTAATCAGGATCGGTACCGGCCAAGCGTGCAGCTTCGGCAGGTGCCAGGTTCTTGATGCCCTGTTTGGTCTTGTAGTGCCACTTGACCCAGTGACGCTCGCCCTTGGCGTTGATCAGGCTGTAGGTATGACTGCCGAAGCCGTGCATGTGACGGTAGCCATCTGGGATGCCACGGTCCGAAAACAGGATGGTGACCTGGTGCAGCGCTTCTGGGGAGTGCGACCAGAAATCCCACATCATTTGCGCGCTTTTCAAGTTGCTTTGCGGCAAGCGCTTCTGAGTATGAATGAAGTCCGGGAACTTCAATGGATCGCGAATGAAGAACACAGGGGTATTGTTACCCACGATGTCCCAGTTGCCTTCTTCGGTGTAGAACTTCAGGGCGAAACCACGTGGGTCACGCTCGGTGTCAGCCGAACCACGCTCACCGCCTACAGTGGAAAACCGCAGGAAGGTCGGGGTTTGCTTACCGATGGACTCAAACAGCTTGGCGCTGGTGTACTGCGTAATGTCTTGGGTGACGGTGAAGGTGCCATAGGCGCCCGAGCCCTTAGCGTGTACACGGCGCTCAGGAATGTTTTCACGGTTGAAGTGAGCAAGCTTCTCGATCAGATGAAAGTCGTCGAGCAGCAACGGACCGCGCGGGCCGGCGGAACGGGAATTCTGGTTGTCTGCAACGGGAGCGCCGCTGGCGGTAGTAAGGATTTTATTCTGACTCATGCTCAATTTCCCTCAGGTCGGACTTGGAACTGCCGGCTAATCGGCTTGGTGGAAGTATTGATCATCAATATGACGTCTACAAATTCATTAAATTATAGGCGTCGATAGAGAATAACTACCAACCTCCTCACCCCCTATAGTGCCGAGCACAACCCGCAAACGCTTGTACACATCGCGCTTTTGTTACGCGCACAAAAAACCGGGCACTAGGCCCGGTTCTTCGTTACAGCTTGTCGTCTTACTCGGCGCTTACAGCTTCGCCAGCAGTAGCACGATCAACCAACTCGACGTACGCCATAGGCGCGTTGTCGCCAGCGCGGAAACCGCACTTGAGGATGCGCAGGTAGCCACCCTCACGGGTAGCGTAACGCTTGCCCAGGTCGTTGAAGAGCTTACCAACGATAGCTTTCGAACGAGTACGGTCGAAAGCCAGACGGCGGTTAGCCAGGCTGTCTGTCTTGGCCAAAGTGATCAGCGGCTCAGCAACGCGACGCAGTTCTTTAGCTTTCGGCAGTGTAGTTTTGATCAGCTCGTGCTCGAACAGCGACACCGCCATGTTTTGGAACATGGCCTTGCGGTGCGAGCTGGTACGGCTCAGGTGACGACCACTTTTACGATGACGCATGGTTCATTCCTTACCAAACTCACGTTCGGTGATTACGACGATCAGGCAGTCGCCTTGTCGTCCTTCTTAAGACTTGCAGGCGGCCAGTTGTCGAGGCGCATGCCGAGGGACAGACCGCGGGAGGCCAGAACGTCCTTGATTTCAGTCAAGGATTTCTTGCCCAGGTTCGGAGTCTTCAACAGTTCTACTTCGGTACGCTGAATCAGGTCGCCGATGTAGTAAATGTTTTCCGCCTTAAGGCAGTTAGCCGAACGTACAGTCAGTTCCAGATCGTCAACCGGGCGAAGCAGGATCGGATCGATCTCGTCTTCCTGCTCGATTACCACTGGTTCGCTGTCACCTTTGAGGTCGACGAACGCAGCCAACTGCTGTTGCAGGATGGTTGCAGCGCGGCGAATAGCCTCTTCAGGATCCAGAGTACCGTTGGTTTCCAGATCAATAACCAGCTTGTCCAGGTTAGTACGCTGCTCGACACGGGCGTTTTCCACCACGTATGCGATACGGCGAACCGGGCTGAACGAAGAGTCAAGCTGCAAGCGACCAATGCTGCGGCTTTCGTCTTCATCGCTCTGACGCGAGTCGGCCGGTTCATAACCACGACCACGAGCTACAGTGAGCTTCATGTTCAGGGCGCCGTTAGACGCCAGGTTAGCGATTACGTGATCGGGGTTAACGATCTCGACATCATGATCCAGCTGAATATCGGCAGCGGTAACCACCCCCGAACCCTTCTTCGACAAGGTCAGCGTAACTTCGTCACGGCCGTGCAGCTTGATAGCCAGACCTTTAAGGTTCAACAGGATTTCAATTACGTCTTCCTGTACACCTTCGATGGCGCTGTACTCGTGGAGCACACCGTCAATCTCGGCCTCGACTACTGCACAGCCGGGCATTGAGGACAACAGGATGCGGCGCAGCGCGTTGCCCAGGGTGTGGCCAAAACCACGCTCGAGAGGCTCGAGAGTAATTTTGGCGCGGGTTGGACTGACAACCTGCACATCAATGTGGCGGGGTGTCAGGAACTCATTTACCGAAATCTGCATGGATGCACCTATTTTCTAGCCCTTACTTGGAGTAGAGCTCGACAATCAGGCTTTCGTTGATGTCGGCGGACAGATCACTGCGAGCAGGAACGTTCTTGAAAACGCCCGACTTCTTCTCAGTGTCTACTTCTACCCATTCTACGCGGCCACGTTGGGCACACAGATCGAGAGCTTGGACAATGCGAAGTTGGTTTTTTGCTTTCTCGCGAACTGCGACCACGTCACCAGCACGAACCTGGTAGGACGGAACGTTTACGGTCTGACCGTTAACGCTGATCGACTTGTGCGATACCAGCTGACGGGATTCGGCACGAGTCGAACCAAAGCCCATACGGTATACAACGTTGTCCAGACGGCATTCGAGCAGTTGCAGCAGGTTTTCACCGGTTGCACCTTTCTTGCCAGCAGCTTCTTTGTAGTAGCCGCTGAACTGACGCTCGAGAACGCCGTAGATACGACGGACCTTCTGCTTTTCACGCAGTTGGGTGCCGTAGTCGGACTGGCGACCGCGGCGTTGGCCGTGGATACCAGGTGCTGCTTCAATGTTGCACTTCGATTCGATCGCGCGCACGCCGCTCTTCAGGAAGAGATCGGTGCCTTCGCGACGAGCGAGTTTGCATTTTGGACCAATGTAACGAGCCATTCTTTACAATCTCCTGGATTACACGCGGCGCTTCTTCGGCGGACGGCACCCGTTGTGCGGGATTGGCGTCACGTCGGTGATGCTGGCGATCTTATAGCCACAGCCGTTCAAAGCACGGACAGCAGACTCACGACCTGGACCTGGACCTTTGACGTTAACGTCGAGGTTTTTCAGGCCGTATTCCAGCGCAGCTTGACCAGCACGTTCAGCAGCTACTTGAGCAGCAAACGGGGTGGACTTGCGGGAACCGCGGAAACCCGAACCACCGGAGGTAGCCCAAGAAAGCGCGTTACCTTGACGGTCGGTGATGGTCACGATGGTGTTGTTAAAAGATGCATGGATGTGGGCGATGCCATCAACCACTGTCTTTTTAACTTTTTTACGAGGACGAGCAGCAGGTTTTGCCATGATAATTTTCCTGTCGATTCGCTGGGGCGATTACTTGCGGATCGGCTTACGCGGACCTTTACGGGTACGCGCGTTAGTCTTGGTACGCTGACCGCGTACTGGAAGACCACGACGATGACGCAGACCGCGATAGCAACCGAGGTCCATCAAACGCTTGATTTTCATGTTGATTTCGCGACGCAGGTCACCTTCAGTGGTGAACTTCGCCACTTCGCCACGCAGCTGTTCAATCTGCTCGTCGCTCAGATCCTTGATCTTAGCGGCTGGGTTTACCCCAGCGACTGCGCAAATTTTCTGCGCAGTAGTGCGACCAACACCATAGATGTAGGTCAGCGAGATAACAGTGTGCTTGTTATCTGGAATGTTAACGCCTGCAATACGGGCCATTCAGTGGGACTCCAATTGACAGCTACCTACGCCCCGGAAGCCAAGAAATAGGGCGCGAGATAATATCGCTGTAATAACAAATAATCAACCCGGCAGCGCACTAGCTGCCGGGCTTCAAGCGGATCACACTCAGCCTTGGCGCTGTTTGTGACGCGGTTCCGCGCTGCAAATTACTCGAACAACACCTTCGCGGCGAATAATCTTGCAGTTACGGCACAGCTTTTTCACCGATGCACGAACTTTCATCACCAACTCCTCGAACCTTATGGGGTACTCAGCGCAACATGCCGCTGCCGTAGCCCTTCAGGTTGGCTTTCTTCATCAGGGATTCGTACTGGTGCGAAACGAGGTGCGATTGTACTTGGGACATGAAGTCCATCACAACCACGACCACGATCAGCAACGAGGTCCCGCCAAGGTAGAACGGAACGTTTGCTGCAACCACCAGGAACTGGGGCAACAAGCACACGGCCGTCATATATAGAGCACCGAACAGGGTCAAACGAGTCAGAACACCATCAATGTAGCGTGCGGACTGCTCACCTGGACGGATGCCCGGAATAAAGGCACCGGACTTCTTCAGGTTTTCCGCTACGTCTTTCGGATTGAACATCAACGCCGTATAGAAGAAGCAGAAGAAAATAATCCCTGCACTAAACAGCAGAATATTCAACGGCTGACCAGGAGCGATCGACTGAGAGAGGTCCTGCAGCCAGCCCATATTTTCAGACTGACCAAACCAGGTACCCAACGAAGCCGGAAACAGCAAAATGCTGCTCGCGAAAATTGCCGGAATAACACCGGCCATATTCACTTTCAGCGGCAAGTGGCTGGTCTGCGCAGCAAAGACCTTACGGCCCTGCTGACGCTTGGCGTAGTGAACAGCAATACGACGCTGGCCACGCTCAATGAACACCACAAAACCGATAATCGCTACTGCCAGCAAACCGATGGCAACCAAGGCGAAAATGTTGATATCACCCTGACGTGCAGACTCGAAAGACTGCCCAATCGCTCTCGGAAGACCGGCGACGATACCTGCGAAAATCAACATCGAGATACCGTTGCCAACACCACGCTCAGTAATCTGCTCACCCAGCCACATCATGAACATCGCACCAGCCACAAATGTGGATACCGCGACGAAATGGAAGCCAAAGTCACCAGTGAACGCAACGCCCTGCCCGGCCAGGCCAACGGACATGCCGATAGCTTGGACCAGGGCGAGGACGACAGTGCCGTAGCGGGTGTACTGGCTAATCTTGCGACGGCCAGCTTCACCTTCCTTCTTCAACTGCTCCAGCTGCGGGCTGACGGCGGTCATCAGTTGCATGATGATCGATGCCGAAATGTACGGCATGATCCCCAGTGCAAAGATGCTCATCCGTTCCAGCGCGCCGCCGGAAAACATGTTGAACAAGCTAAGAATGGTCCCCTCATTCTGTCGAAACAGGTCTGCGAGTCGGTCCGGGTTGATACCTGGAACCGGGATGTGTGCGCCTATTCGGTAGACGATAATCGCCAGGAACAGAAAACGCAGACGAGCCCAAAGTTCAGACATACCGCCTTTGCCGAGCGCTGAGAGAGCACCTTGCTTAGCCATTTATTCCTCGAACTTGCCGCCAGCTGCTTCGATAGCCGAACGCGCACCTTTGGTGGCGCCGATTCCCTTGCCGATAGTGACAGCGCGAGTCACTTCACCGGACAGCATGATTTTCACACGCTGTACGTTGACGTTGATCACGTTGGCATCTTTCAGGGTCTGCACAGTAACGATGTCGCCTTCCACTTTAGCCAGCTCGGACAGACGCACTTCTGCGCGATCCATGGCTTTCAGGGATACGAAACCGAACTTAGGCAGGCGACGATGCAGCGGCTGTTGACCGCCTTCAAAGCCTGGAGCGATGGTGCCACCGGAGCGGGAGGTTTGACCTTTGTGGCCACGGCCACCAGTCTTACCCAAACCGCTACCGATACCACGGCCCGGACGATGCTTTTCGCGACGGGAACCCGGCGCTGGACTCAGATCATTGAGTTTCATCGATTAACCCTCTACACGCAGCATGTAGTAAGCCTTGTTGATCATCCCGCGATTCTCGGGAGTATCCTGGACTTCTACAGTGTGACCGATGCGACGCAGACCCAAACCTTTAACACACAGTTTGTGGTTAGGGATGCGGCCGGTCATGCTTTTGATCAGCGTTACTTTAACGGTAGCCATGATCAGAAGATCTCCTTGACAGTCAGGCCACGCTTGGCAGCGATGGACTCAGGAGATTGCATAGCTTTCAAACCTTTGAAAGTGGCGTGAACCACGTTTACCGGGTTAGTCGAGCCATAGCACTTGGCCAGAACGTTCTGAACGCCAGCAACTTCGAGGACAGCACGCATAGCGCCGCCAGCGATGATACCGGTACCTTCAGAAGCAGGCTGCATGTACACCTTCGAAGCGCCATGGGCGGACTTCATCGCGTACTGCAGAGTGGTGCCGTTCAGATCAACTTGGATCATGTTGCGACGAGCAGCTTCCATTGCCTTCTGGATCGCAGCAGGCACTTCACGTGACTTGCCACGGCCGAAGCCAACACGCCCTTTACCATCACCAACCACGGTCAACGCGGTGAAAGTGAAGATACGGCCGCCTTTAACGGTTTTGGCTACGCGGTTAACTTGAACCAGCTTCTCAATGTAGCCTTCGTCGCGCTTTTGGTCGTTATTTGACATAACTTAGAACTCCAGCCCAGCTTCACGAGCAGCATCAGCCAGCGCTTTCACGCGACCGTGGTACTTGAAGCCAGAGCGGTCGAAAGCCACTTGCGAGACGCCAGCGGCCTTAGCACGCGTAGCGACCAGCTGGCCAACCTTTGTGGCCGCGTCGATGTTGCCGGTGGCACCATCACGCAGTTCTTTATCCAAAGTCGAGGCGCTTGCCAGGACTTTGTTGCCGTCGGCCGAGATGACCTGGGCGTAGATGTGCTGCGACGAGCGGAACACGCAGAGACGCACGACTTCGAGTTCGTGCATTTTCAGGCGTGCTTTGCGAGCGCGACGCAGTCGAGTAACTTTTTTGTCGGTCATTTGCTATGCCCTACTTCTTCTTGGCTTCTTTACGACGGACGACTTCGTCCGCGTAGCGCACACCTTTGCCTTTGTACGGCTCTGGTGGACGGAAGTCGCGGATCTCAGCGGCCACTTGACCTACCAGCTGCTTATCGATGCCCTTGATCAGGATATCGGTCTGGCTAGGGGTCTCAGCAGTGATGCCCGCTGGCAGTTCGTAATCCACAGGGTGCGAGAAGCCAAGGGCCAGGTTCAAAACCGTGCCTTTTGCTTGCGCTTTGTAACCAACACCGACCAGCTGGAGCTTACGCTCGAAGCCTTGGCTTACGCCTTGGACCATGTTGTTTACCAACGCACGCGTGGTACCGGCCATTGCGCGAGTTTGTTGATCGCCATTGCGAGCAGCGAAACGCAGCTCACCAGCTTCTTCAACGATCTCAACGGACGAATGGATGTTCAGTTCAAGAGTACCCTTGGCACCCTTCACCGAAAGCTGTTGGCCTGCGAATTTGACTTCGACACCGGCTGGCAGCTTAACGGGGTTCTTAGCGACGCGAGACATGCTTATCCCCCCTTAGAACACAGTGCAAAGAACTTCGCCGCCGACACCGGCAGCGCGCGCAGCACGATCCGTCATCACACCTTTGTTGGTGGAGACGATAGACACGCCCAGACCGCCACGAACTTTCGGCAGATCTTCAGCGGACTTGTACTGACGCAGGCCTGGACGGCTAACGCGCTTCACTTCCTCGATGACCGAACGGCCTTCGAAGTACTTCAGCTCGATGGACAGCAGTGGCTTGGTTTCGCTGCTGATCTGATAACCCGCAATGTAGCCTTCGTCTTTCAGGACTTTGGCAACAGCTACCTTCAACTTGGAAGATGGCATGCTTACGACGGACTTTTCAGCCATCTGGGCATTACGGATACGAGTTAGCATGTCCGCTAACGGGTCCTGCATACTCATGGGCTAGACGCTCCTAATACAAAAAAATTAGCCTTGCGGCTACATATGTCGCCGAGAATCTCCGAGCATAGAAAACACGGGCTCAGGCGAGCCGGGTATTCTAGACACACTCCGGAAATGAAACAAGCCCCAAAAGGGGCTTGTTCCAGATTCAAGGTCACCGGTGGTCGTTATCTTGCGACGCCAACCACCTGGACTCTGAAAGTACTTACCAGCTGGCTTTAACCAGACCTGGTACGTCACCACGCATTGCTGCTTCACGCAGTTTGTTACGGCCGAGGCCGAACTTGCGGTAAACGCCGTGTGGACGACCGGTCAGGCGGCAGCGGTTACGCATGCGCGAAGCGCTTGCGTCACGTGGCTGCTTCTGCAGAGCAACTGTAGCTTCCCAACGCGCTTCTGGACTTGCGTTCAGATCAACGATGATTGCTTTCAGTGCTGCACGCTTCTTGGCGTACTTGGCAACCGTGAGCTGACGCTTCAGCTCGCGGTTTTTCATGCTCATCTTGGCCATGGTCCTACTCCAATCAGTTGCGGAACGGGAATTTGAAAGCACGCAACAGGGCGCGACCTTCATCATCGTTCTTGGCAGTGGTGGTCAGGGTGATGTCCAGACCGCGGAGAGCATCGATCTTGTCGTAGTCGATTTCCGGGAAGATGATCTGCTCTTTCACGCCCATGCTGTAGTTACCACGACCATCGAAGGACTTGGCATTCAGGCCGCGGAAGTCGCGAACCCGAGGCAGGGAGATCGACAGCAGACGATCCAGGAATTCGTACATACGCTCACGGCGCAGAGTCACTTTGACGCCGATCGGCCAACCTTCACGGACTTTAAAGCCAGCGATGGATTTCCGAGCGTAAGTCACAACGACTTTTTGACCGGTGATCTTTTCCAGGTCAGCAACAGCGTGCTCGATGACTTTTTTGTCGCCGATCGCTTCGCCCAGACCCATGTTCAGGGTGATTTTGGTGACGCGCGGAACTTCCATCACGTTCCCGAGCTTAAGTTCTTCCTTAAGCTTGGGGGCGATTTCCTTCCGGTAAATCTCTTGTAGTCGTGCCATGGTCTTATCTACCTAGCAGTGTTCAAGCATCAACCGCTTTTTGGGTCGACTTGAAGACACGAATTTTCTTACCGTCTTCTACTTTGAAACCAACGCGGTCAGCCTTGTTGGTTTCGCCGTTGAAGATGGCGACGTTAGAAGCGTGCAATGGCGCTTCTTTCTCGACGATACCGCCCTGTACGCCCGACATCGGGTTAGGCTTGGTATGACGCTTGACCAGGTTCAGACCACCAACGACCAGACGGTCGTCAGCGAGAACCTTCAGCACCTTACCGCGCTTACCTTTGTCTTTGCCGGCGATCACGATGATCTCGTCGTCACGACGAATCTTTTGCATGTCGGATCTCCTTACAGCACTTCTGGGGCGAGCGAGACGATCTTCATGAACTTCTCAGTACGAAGTTCACGGGTCACTGGCCCAAAGATACGGGTGCCGATCGGCTCTTGCTTGTTGTTCAGAAGAACAGCAGCGTTGCCATCAAAGCGGATAATGGAGCCATCTGCACGGCGTACGCCGTGACGAGTGCGAACTACAACAGCAGTCATCACTTGGCCTTTTTTCACCTTACCGCGAGGAATTGCTTCCTTCACGGTAACTTTGATGATGTCACCGATACCAGCGTAACGACGATGGGAGCCACCCAGCACCTTGATGCACATAACACGGCGAGCGCCGCTGTTATCGGCCACATCGAGCATGGATTGAGTCTGAATCATATAATTTCTCCGACCCCTAGTCCTTAGACTTCCACAGCGCGTTCGAGAACATCAACCAGTGCCCAAGACTTGGTCTTGGCCAGCGGACGAGTTTCACGAATAGTGACTTTGTCGCCGATGTGGCACTGATTGGTTTCGTCGTGCGCGTGCAGCTTAGTCGAACGCTTAACATATTTACCGTAGATCGGGTGCTTAACGCGACGCTCGATCAGAACGGTGATGGTTTTGTCCATCTTGTCGCTGACAACACGGCCAGTCAGCGTACGGACAGTCTTTTCGGCTTCAGCCATGATCACTTACCTGCCTGCTGGTTGAGCACAGTCTTCACGCGAGCGATGTCACGCTTAACTTGCGAGAGCAGATGAGACTGCCCCAACTGGCCAGTTGCTTTCTGCATACGCAGATTGAACTGGTCGCGCAGCAGGCCGAGCAGTTGCTCGTTCAGCTGCTGTGCGGATTTTTCACGAAGTTCATTCGCTTTCATCACATCACCGTCCGTTTAACAAAGGAGGTGGCGAGCGGCAGCTTTGCAGCAGCCAGGGCGAAAGCCTCACGCGCCAGCTCTTCAGAAACACCCTCGATTTCATACAGGACTTTGCCTGGCTGAATCTGGGCTACCCAGTATTCCACGTTACCCTTACCTTTACCCATACGAACCTCGAGAGGTTTTTTGGAGATCGGCTTGTCCGGGAATACACGGATCCAGATCTTGCCGCCACGTTTTACGTGACGGGTCAGAGCACGACGCGCTGACTCGATCTGACGAGCGGTGAGACGACCACGAGCTACAGACTTCAGCGCGAACTCGCCGAAGCTGACTTTGCTACCGCGCTGAGCCAGACCACGGTTGTGGCCTGTCATCTGCTTGCGGAACTTCGTACGCTTAGGTTGCAACATTTGGCGTACCCCTTACTTAGCAGCTTTTTTACGAGGCGCTGGTGCTTGTGGTTTCAGTTCTTCTTGGCGACCACCAATTACTTCGCCTTTGAAGATCCAAACCTTTACACCGATCACACCGTAAGTGGTGTGAGCTTCGTAGTTGGCATAGTCGATGTCGGCACGCAGGGTGTGCAGTGGCACACGACCTTCGCGATACCATTCAGTACGTGCGATTTCAGCACCGCCGAGACGACCGCTCACTTGGATTTTGATGCCTTTGGCACCAATGCGCATGGCGTTCTGTACGGCGCGCTTCATAGCACGACGGAACATTACGCGACGCTCCAGCTGCTGAGCTACGCTCTGCGCAACCAGCATACCGTCGAGCTCCGGCTTGCGGATCTCTTCGATATTGATGTGCACAGGCACACCCATTTGCTTGGTCAGGTCCTGACGCAGTTTCTCAACATCTTCACCTTTCTTCCCGATAACGATACCTGGACGAGCGGTGTGGATGGTGATACGTGCAGTTTGCGCCGGACGATGGATATCGATACGGCTTACGGACGCGCTTTTTAGTTTGTCTTGGAGATACTCACGCACCTTCAGATCAGCGAACAAGTAGTCCGCATAAGTCCGACCGTCTGCGTACCAGACGGAGGTGTGCTCCTTGACGATTCCCAGGCGAATGCCAATGGGATGTACTTTCTGACCCATCTCTTCGACTCCGTTACTTGTCAGCAACCTTGACAGTGATATGGCAAGACCGCTTGACGATGCGATCAGCACGGCCTTTGGCACGTGGCATGATGCGCTTCAGCGAACGCCCTTCGTTGACGAAAACGGTGCTGACTTTCAGGTCATCAACGTCTGCGCCTTCGTTATGCTCGGCGTTGGCTACGGCCGACTCCAGCACTTTCTTCATGATCTCGGCGGCTTTCTTACTGCTGAAAGCCAACAGGTTGAGCGCTTCGCCCACCTTCTTCCCGCGGATCTGGTCGGCGACCAAGCGGGCTTTCTGGGCGGAGATTCGAGCGCCCGACAACTTAGCGGCTACTTCCATTTCCTTACCCCTTAACGCTTGGCTTTCTTGTCTGCCACGTGCCCACGATAAGTGCGGGTACCGGCAAACTCGCCTAGTTTGTGGCCGACCATGTCTTCGTTAACGAGAACTGGGACGTGTTGACGACCGTTGTGTACTGCGATGGTCAGACCGACCATTTGTGGCAGGATCATCGAACGACGCGACCAGGTCTTAACTGGTTTGCGATCGTTCTTTTCCGCCGCCACTTCGATCTTCTTCAGTAGGTGAAGATCAATAAAAGGACCTTTTTTCAGAGAACGTGGCACTGTCGTATCCCTCTATTTACTTGCGACGACGGACGATCATTTTGTCGGTACGCTTATTACCACGAGTCTTCGCGCCCTTAGTCGGGAAGCCCCATGGCGATACCGGATGACGACCACCAGAGGTACGACCTTCACCACCACCGTGTGGGTGGTCAACCGGGTTCATGGCAACACCACGAACGGTTGGGCGAACGCCACGCCAGCGTTTGGCACCAGCTTTACCCAGCGAACGCAGGCTGTGCTCGGAGTTCGAGACTTCACCCAGGGTCGCGCGGCACTCAGCCAGCACTTTACGCATCTCACCAGAACGCAGACGCAGGGTCACGTAGACACCTTCACGAGCGATCAGCTGAGCCGAAGCACCAGCGGAACGAGCGATTTGCGCGCCTTTACCTGGCTTCAATTCGATGCCGTGTACGGTGCTACCAACTGGAATGTTGCGCAGTTGCAGAGCGTTGCCCGGCTTGATCGGTGCCAGGGCACCTGCGATCAGCTGGTCGCCAGCGCTCACGCCTTTAGGGGCGATGATGTAGCGACGCTCGCCATCTGCGTACAGCAGCAGAGCGATGTGAGCAGTACGGTTTGGATCGTATTCGATACGCTCGACAGTGGCAGCGATGCCATCTTTGTCGTTGCGACGGAAGTCGACCAGACGATAATGCTGCTTATGGCCACCACCGATGTGACGAGTGGTAATACGACCATTGTTGTTACGACCACCAGACTTCGATTTCTTCTCGAGCAGCGGTGCGTGAGGAGCGCCTTTATGCAGCTCCTGGTTGACCACCTTGACCACAAAACGGCGGCCAGGGGAAGTCGGTTTGCATTTAACGATTGCCATGATGCACCCCTTCCTTACTCAGCACTGCTGCTGAAATCGAGATCTTGGCCTGGCTGAAGGGAGATAACTGCCTTCTTCCAGTCATTACGCTTGCCCAGACCGCGAGCAGTGCGCTTGCTCTTACCCAGAACGTTCAGGGTAGTAACACGCTCTACTTTCACGCTGAACAGGCTTTCGACGGCCTTCTTGATTTCCAGCTTGGTTGCGTCAGTTGCAACCTTGAAAACGAACTGGCCTTTCTTGTCAGCCAGAACCGTAGCCTTTTCGGAAACGTGCGGGCCAAGCAGAACTTTAAATACGCGTTCCTGGTTCATCCCAGCAGCTCCTCGAATTTCTTCACGGCCGACACGGTGATCAACACCTTGTCGTATGCGATCAGACTAACTGGATCGGAACCTTGCACGTCACGTACATCAACGTGTGGCAGGTTACGAGCAGCCAGGTACAGGTTCTGATCAACAGCTTCAGACACGATCAAAACGTCGGTCAGGCTCATGTTGTTCAGTTTGCCCAGCAGATCTTTGGTTTTTGGACTTTCAACAGCGAAGTCCTGAACCACGACCAGACGATCAGTACGCACGAGTTCAGCAAGGATGGAGCGCAGTGCTGCGCGGTACATCTTCTTGTTGAGCTTCTGAGAGTGATCCTGTGGACGAGCTGCGAAAGTGGTACCGCCGCCGCGCCAGATTGGGCTACGGATCGTACCAGCACGAGCACGGCCAGTACCTTTCTGACGCCAAGGGCGCTTACCGCCACCACGAACGTCGGAACGGGTCTTTTGCTGCTTGCTACCTTGACGGCCGCCGGCCATGTAGGCCACGACTGCTTGGTGAACCAGCGTCTCGTTGAATTCGCCGCCAAATGTCAGTTCGGAAACTTCGATCGCTTGAGCGTCATTTACATTTAATTGCATGTCAGCTTCCCCTTAACCGCGAGCCTTGGCCGCTGGACGTACAACCAGGTTGCCGCCAGTAGCGCCAGGAACAGCACCCTTGACCAACAACAGATTGCGTTCAGCGTCGACGCGCACTACTTCGAGGGACTGCACGGTCACGCGCTCAGCGCCCATATGACCGGACATTTTTTTGCCCTTGAATACACGACCAGGAGTCTGGCACTGGCCAATAGAGCCCGGGACGCGGTGGGAAACGGAGTTACCGTGAGTGTTGTCTTGGCCACGGAAATTCCAACGCTTGATCGTACCCTGGAAGCCTTTACCTTTGGACTGACCGGTTACATCAACCAGTTGACCAGCAGCGAAGATTTCAGCGTTGATCAGATCGCCAGCCTGGTAGTCGCCGTCTTCAAGACGGAACTCCATAACAGTGCGACCAGCTGCAACGTTTGCTTTAGCGAAGTGACCTGCTTGAGCAGCAGTCACGCGCGAAGCACGACGCTCGCCGACAGTGACTTGCACTGCACGATAGCCATCGGTTTCTTCAGTTTTGAACTGGGTGACGCGATTCGGCTCGATCTCAATGACCGTGACCGGAATGGAGACACCTTCTTCGGTGAAAATACGGGTCATACCGCATTTACGACCGACTACACCAATAGTCATGTTGTAAACCTCATGAGTGTACGGGGCTTTCACCCGCTATGGCCGCCCATTTCAGAGCGTTACACGACTAAGACCCGAGTCTTAGCCGAGGCTGATCTGTACTTCCACACCGGCCGCCAGATCGAGCTTCATAAGTGCATCAACGGTTTTATCCGTTGGCTGGACGATGTCCAGTACGCGCTTATGAGTACGGATCTCGTACTGGTCACGCGCGTCTTTGTTGACGTGCGGGGAGACCAGAACGGTGAACCGCTCTTTACGGGTAGGCAGTGGAATTGGACCACGCACTTGAGCACCAGTACGTTTCGCGGTTTCCACGATTTCCTGGGTGGATTGGTCGATCAGGCGATGGTCAAAAGCCTTCAACCTGATACGGATTTGCTGATTTTGCATTGGATTTCAGACTCCGGCTGCTATTCCCAGCGAGCGCAATACGCCCGTTAAAAGGAGGCGCAATTCTATAGACGCCCCAGATAGGTGTCAACCCAATAAAAAAGGCCCCCGCTGAGCGGGGGCCTTCTCAAAAAAACCGAGCTATCTCAGAAGAGATAATTACTCGATGATTTTAGCTACAACGCCAGCACCAACGGTACGGCCGCCTTCACGAATAGCGAAGCGCAGACCGTCTTCCATTGCGATGGTTTTGATCAGGGTAACAGTCATTTGAATGTTATCGCCTGGCATTACCATTTCAACGCCTTCTGGCAGTTCGCAGTTACCGGTCACGTCAGTAGTACGGAAGTAGAACTGTGGACGGTAGCCTTTGAAGAACGGAGTGTGACGACCGCCTTCTTCTTTGCTCAGAACGTAAACTTCTGCGGTGAACTTGGTGTGCGGCTTAACCGAACCTGGCTTAACCAGAACCTGACCACGCTCAACGTCGTCACGCTTGGTACCACGCAGCAGAACGCCGCAGTTCTCGCCAGCACGACCTTCGTCGAGCAGTTTGCGGAACATTTCAACACCGGTGCAGGTGGTGACGGTGGTGTCACGCAGACCAACGATTTCCAGTGGGTCCTGAACGCGAACGATACCGCGCTCGATACGACCAGTCACAACAGTACCACGACCGGAGATCGAGAATACGTCTTCGATTGGCATCAGGAACGGCTTGTCGGTCAGACGAACTGGTTCTGGGATGTAGGTATCCAGAGTTTCAACCAGTTTACGAACGGCAGTGGTGCCCATTTCGTTTTCGTCGTTACCTTCCAGAGCCATACGAGCAGAACCGATGATGATCGGAGTGTCGTCGCCTGGGAAGTCGTAAGTGCTCAGCAGATCGCGCACTTCCATCTCAACCAGTTCCAGCAGCTCAGCGTCGTCTACCAGGTCAGCCTTGTTCAGGAAAACCACGATGTACGGAACGCCTACCTGACGGGACAGCAGGATGTGCTCACGGGTTTGTGGCATCGGACCATCAGCGGCCGAGCAAACCAGGATAGCGCCGTCCATCTGGGCAGCACCAGTGATCATGTTCTTCACGTAGTCAGCGTGACCTGGGCAGTCAACGTGAGCGTAGTGACGAATAGTCGAGTTGTACTCAACGTGCGCGGTGTTGATGGTGATACCACGAGCTTTTTCTTCTGGTGCGCTGTCGATCTTGTCGAAGTCAACACGAGCCGAACCGAAAACTTCGGAGCAGACGCGAGTCAGAGCAGCGGTCAGAGTGGTTTTACCGTGGTCAACGTGGCCGATGGTGCCAACGTTTACGTGCGGTAGGGAACGATCAAATTTTTCTTTAGCCACGACAATTAACTCCTTGCCTAAAGGACTGAATCAGCCTTGTTTTTTGGATACAGTTTCAGCGATGTGCGCCGGAGCTGTGTTGTATTTTTTGAATTCCATAGAGTAGCTTGCGCGACCCTGGGACATGGAGCGAACGTCGGTCGCGTAACCGAACATCTCACCCAACGGAACCTCGGCGCGAATCACTTTGCCGGAAACCGTGTCTTCCATACCCAAGATCATGCCGCGACGACGGTTAAGGTCGCCCATGACATCACCCATATAGTCTTCAGGTGTAACAACTTCTACCGCCATGATTGGCTCAAGCAACTCACCACCGCCCTTCTGGGCCAGTTGCTTGGTTGCCATGGAAGCAGCCACCTTAAACGCCATCTCGTTGGAGTCGACGTCGTGGTAAGAACCGTCAAAAACGGTTGCTTTCAGGCCGATCAGCGGATAGCCGGCAACAACACCGTTCTTCATCTGCTCTTCGATACCCTTCTGGATAGCAGGGATGTATTCCTTAGGAACAACACCACCTACTACTTCGTTCACGAATTGCAGACCTTCCTGACCTTCGTCAGCAGGAGCAAAACGGATCCAGCAGTGACCGAACTGACCACGACCGCCGGACTGACGAACGAACTTGCCTTCGATTTCACAGTTCTTCGTGATGCGCTCACGATAGGAAACCTGAGGCTTACCGATGTTGGCTTCGACGTTGAACTCACGGCGCATCCGGTCAACCAGGATGTCCAGGTGCAGCTCGCCCATGCCGGAGATGATCGTTTGACCAGTCTCTTCATCAGTCTTGACGCGGAAAGATGGATCTTCCTGAGCAAGTTTGCCCAGAGCGATACCCATTTTTTCCTGGTCATCCTTGGTCTTAGGCTCTACGGCAACCGAAATAACCGGCTCCGGGAAGTCCATGCGAACCAGGATGATTGGCTTGGCAGCGTCGCACAAAGTCTCACCAGTGGTGACGTCCTTCATGCCGATCAAGGCCGCGATGTCACCAGCGCGTACTTCCTTGATCTCTTCACGGGCGTTTGCGTGCATTTGCACCATACGACCCACGCGCTCTTTCTTGCCTTTAACCGAGTTGATCACGCCGTCGCCGGAGGCCAACACGCCCGAGTAAACGCGGACGAAGGTCAAAGTACCCACGAATGGGTCAGTAGCGATCTTGAACGCCAGAGCCGAGAACGGCTCGCTGTCATCGGCGTGACGCTCCATCTCTTCTTCCTCGTTATCAGGGTTGGTACCCTTGATAGCAGGAATGTCGGTTGGAGCAGGCAGGTAGTCGATAACGGCGTCGAGAACCAGGGGAACACCCTTGTTCTTGAAGGAAGAACCGCAAACAGCCAAGACGATCTCACCAGCGATAGTACGCTGACGCAGAGCGGCCTTGATTTCCACGTTGGTGAGTTCTTCACCTTCGAGGTACTTGTTCATCAGCTCTTCGCTGGCTTCGGCAGCAGCCTCAACCATGTTGTTACGCCACTCGTCAGCCAGTTCCTGCAGTTCTTCAGGGATAGGCTTACGAACAGGAACCATACCTTTGTCAGCGTCATTCCAGTAAACAGCTTCCATGTTGATCAGGTCGATCTGACCTTGGAAGTTGTCTTCGGAACCGATAGCCAATTGGATTGGCACCGGGGTGTGACCCAGACGCTGCTTGATCTGGCCGATCACGCGCAGGAAGTTGGCACCAGCACGGTCCATCTTGTTTACGTAAACAAGACGTGGAACGCCGTATTTGTTGGCTTGACGCCATACGGTTTCCGACTGAGGCTCAACACCCGAAGTACCGCAGAACACAACGACAGCGCCGTCGAGTACACGCAGGGAACGCTCAACTTCAATGGTGAAGTCTACGTGGCCCGGGGTATCGATTACGTTGAAGCGATGCTCGTCTTTGTACTGCTTCTCGGAACCTTTCCAGAAGGCGGTAATAGCAGCAGAAGTAATGGTAATACCACGCTCCTGCTCCTGAACCATCCAGTCTGTGGTCGCGGCGCCATCATGCACCTCGCCCATTTTGTGACTTTTGCCGGTGTAAAACAGTACGCGCTCGGTGGTGGTGGTTTTACCAGCATCCACGTGAGCAACGATACCGATGTTACGGTAGCGGCTAATCGGAGTAGTACGAGCCATAAAGCCCTCGCAAAATTAGTGAAGCTAAGATTAGAAGCGGTAGTGCGAGAAAGCTTTGTTAGCTTCAGCCATACGGTGCACGTCTTCACGCTTCTTAACAGCAGCACCTTTACCTTCAGCAGCGTCCAACAGTTCGCCAGCCAAACGCAGAGCCATAGACTTCTCGCCGCGCTTACGGGCGAAGTCTACCAACCAGCGCATTGCCAGAGCGTTACGACGGGACGGACGAACTTCAACCGGAACCTGGTAAGTAGCACCGCCTACACGGCGCGACTTCACTTCGACCAGCGGAGCGATGGCGTCGAGAGCTTTCTCGAAGATTTCCAGGGGGTCGCTGTTCTTGCGTTCTTTAACCTTTTCCAGCGCGCCATAAACGATACGCTCGGCAACGGCTTTCTTGCCGCTTTCCATCACGTGGTTCATGAACTTGGCCAGGATTTGGCTTCCGTATTTTGGATCGTCAAGCACTTCGCGCTTGGCTGCTACGCGTCTTCTTGGCATGGATAAGCCCTCAAACGGTCTTCAGGTTCGCTCGGAATCGGTGCCCTTTCGGGACGCCTCCGACCTTACTCTTATCGACTCAGAAAATAAGATGATTCAGTTTTACAAAAAGCCGCTACTACTTAGGCTTCTTGGTACCGTACTTCGAACGACCCTGGTTACGACCTTTAACGCCGGAAGTATCCAAGGAGCCGCGTACGGTGTGGTAACGAACACCTGGCAAGTCTTTTACACGACCGCCACGGATCAGTACCACGCTGTGCTCTTGCAGGTTGTGACCTTCACCACCGATGTACGAGGAAACCTCGAAACCGTTGGTCAGGCGCACACGGCATACTTTACGCAGTGCCGAGTTAGGTTTTTTCGGCGTAGTGGTATACACGCGAGTGCATACGCCACGACGTTGCGGGCAGTTCTGCAGCGCAGGTACGTCGGATTTCTCGACGATACGCTTACGCGGCTGACGTACCAGCTGGTTGATAGTTGCCATCTACTAGCTCCACTGTTGTCTTGCGACGCTATTGTCTTGCAAGAAAAGCAAAATGGCAGGAACGAATTCCCGCCAAATTTAGGGGTACAAGAGTCTAAAGAGGATCTTGTCCCCAGTCAAGGCAAGGCCCCGACCTCCCCTCTCATCGAACCGGGGCAAAAATGCCTCGATCCGACGAATGGGGGCTGCCAGGGCCCAGACTTATTTATCGCAGAACTCAGTTACCGCTTGAGTTCAGCGCTTCGGTCAGTGCAGCTTCCACTTCACTGGCGCTTACGCGCAACGGCTTGTCAGCATCACGGCGGCGCTTGCGCTCGCTGTGGTAAGCCAAACCGGTACCGGCTGGGATCAGACGACCCACAACCACGTTTTCTTTCAGGCCGCGCAAGTAATCGCGCTTGCCGGTTACCGCTGCTTCGGTCAGTACGCGAGTGGTCTCCTGGAAGGAGGCCGCCGAGATGAACGATTCAGTCGACAACGACGCCTTGGTGATACCCAGCAGCACGCGAGTGAACTTGGAAACGAATTTCTCTTCGTTCGCCAGGCGCTCGTTTTCCACCAGTACGTGAGTCAGTTCCATCTGGTCGCCCTTGATGAAACTGGAATCGCCGGATTCAGCGATTTCAACTTTACGCAGCATCTGACGCAGGATGGTCTCGATGTGCTTATCGTTGATCTTCACGCCTTGCAGGCGGTAAACGTCCTGGATCTCGTTAACGATGTACTTGGCCAGCGCACTCACACCCAGCAGACGCAGGATGTCGTGTGGATCGCTCGGACCGTCGGAGATAACTTCGCCGCGGTTTACCTGTTCGCCTTCGAACACGTTCAGGTGACGCCACTTAGGAATCAGCTCTTCATACGGATCGCTACCGTCGTTCGGGGTAATGACCAGACGGCGCTTGCCCTTGGTCTCTTTACCGAACGCGATGGTGCCGCTGACTTCAGCCAGAATCGACGCTTCTTTCGGACGACGCGCTTCGAACAAGTCGGCAACACGCGGCAGACCACCGGTGATGTCACGGGTTTTCGAAGTTTCTTGCGGGATACGCGCGATAACATCACCGATCGCGATCTTCGCACCATCCGCTACACCGACCAGGGCGTTGGCTGGCAGGAAGTACTGAGCGATTACGTCAGTGCCTGGCAGCAACAGATCCTTGCCGTTGTCATCAACCATCTTCACGGCAGGACGGATGTCTTTACCGGCAGCTGGACGATCTTTGGCGTCGAGTACTTCAATGTTGGTCATACCGGTCAATTCGTCAGTCTGACGCTTGATCGTGATGCCCTCTTCCATGCCCACGTAGGTCACGGTACCTTTCATTTCGGTAACGATTGGGTGAGTGTGCGGATCCCACTTGGCCACGATTGCGCCAGCGTCGACCTTGTCACCTTCTTTAACCGAAATCACAGCACCGTACGGCAGCTTGTAACGCTCACGCTCACGACCGTAGTCATCAGCGATTGCCAGCTCACCGGAACGGGACACAGCAACCAGGTGGCCATCCACTCGCTCAACGTGCTTGAGGTTGTGCAGACGGACCGTACCGCCATTCTTCACCTGAACACTGTCAGCTGCGGAGGTCCGGCTTGCCGCACCACCGATGTGGAACGTACGCATGGTCAGCTGGGTACCCGGTTCACCGATGGACTGGGCAGCGATAACGCCGACCGCTTCACCGATGTTCACCTGGTGACCACGAGCCAAGTCACGGCCGTAGCACTTGGCGCAGATACCGTAGCGGGTTTCGCAGCTGATCGGCGAGCGAACAATCACTTCGTCGATGCTGTTGAGTTCGATGAACTCGACCCACTTCTCGTCGACCAGGGTGCCGGCAGGAACGATAACTTCCTCGGTACCTGGCTTGAATACGTCACGGGCAATGACACGACCCAATACGCGCTCACCCAGCGGCTCTACAACGTCACCGCCTTCAATGTGCGGAGTCATCAGCAGGCCATGCTCGGTGCCGCAATCGATCTCGGTCACGACCAGATCTTGTGCAACGTCTACCAGACGACGAGTCAGGTAACCGGAGTTAGCGGTTTTCAACGCGGTATCCGCCAGACCTTTACGAGCACCGTGAGTCGAGATGAAGTACTGAAGTACGCTCAAACCTTCACGGAAGTTCGCAGTAATCGGCGTTTCGATGATGGAACCGTCCGGCTTGGCCATCAGGCCACGCATACCGGCGAGCTGACGGATCTGCGCAGCAGAACCCCGTGCGCCCGAGTCGGCCATCATGTACATCGAGTTGAAGGACTCTTGGTCAACTTCGTCACCGTGACGGTCGATGACTTTCTCTTTCGAGAGGTTGGCCATCATCGCCTTGGAAACTTCGTCGTTCGCCTTCGACCAAAGGTCGATTACTTTGTTGTACTTCTCGCCCTGGGTTACCAGGCCGGAGGCGTACTGGCTTTCGATTTCTTTCACTTCGTCGGTGGCTGCACCGATGATGCGGGCTTTTTCATCCGGGATAACGAAGTCGTTAACACCGATGGAAACGCCGGAAATGGTCGAGTAAGCAAAACCGGTGTACATCAACTGGTCAGCGAAGATAACGGTCTCTTTCAAACCAACCACGCGGTAGCACTGGTTGATCAGCTTGGAGATCGCCTTTTTCTTCATCGGCAGGTTGACGACGTCGTACGACAGACCTTTCGGCACAACTTGATACAACAGCGCACGGCCGACAGTCGTGTCGACGATACGAGTGTTGGTCACGCTGCCGCCATCACGGTCGTTGACGGTTTCGTTGATCCGCACTTTGACCTTGGCGTGCAATGCGGCTTCGCCGGCACGGAACACACGGTCAACTTCTTGCAGGTCAGCGAACACACGACCTTCGCCCTTGGCGTTGATCGCTTCACGAGTCATGTAGTACAGACCCAATACAACGTCCTGCGACGGAACGATGATTGGCTCACCGTTGGCTGGCGACAGAATGTTGTTGGTCGACATCATCAACGCGCGCGCTTCCAACTGGGCTTCCAGTGTCAGCGGTACGTGCACGGCCATTTGGTCGCCGTCGAAGTCGGCGTTGTACGCAGCACAGACCAGCGGGTGCAGCTGGATAGCCTTACCTTCGATCAGTACTGGTTCAAACGCCTGGATGCCCAGACGGTGAAGGGTCGGTGCACGGTTGAGGAGAACCGGGTGTTCGCGGATCACTTCAGCGAGAACGTCCCACACCTCTGGCAGTTCGCGCTCGACCATTTTCTTGGCCGCTTTGATGGTGGTCGCGAGACCGCGCATTTCCAGCTTGCCGAAGATGAATGGCTTGAACAGCTCAAGTGCCATCTTCTTAGGCAGACCGCACTGGTGCAGACGCAGGGTCGGGCCTACGGTAATTACCGAACGACCGGAGTAGTCAACACGCTTACCGAGCAAGTTCTGACGGAAACGACCTTGCTTACCCTTGATCATGTCAGCCAGGGATTTCAGAGGACGCTTGTTCGAACCGGTGATAGCGCGGCCACGACGACCGTTGTCGAGCAAGGCATCGACAGCTTCTTGCAACATACGCTTTTCGTTGCGCACGATGATGTCCGGAGCGGACAGATCAAGCAGGCGCTTCAAGCGGTTGTTACGGTTGATCACGCGACGGTACAGGTCGTTGAGGTCGGAAGTCGCGAAACGACCACCGTCCAACGGTACCAGCGGACGCAGGTCTGGCGGCAGAACCGGCAGAACGGTCAGCACCATCCACTCTGGCAGGTTGCCGGAGCCCTGGAAGGCCTCCATCAACTTCAGACGCTTGGACAGCTTCTTGATCTTGGTTTCGGAGTTGGTTTGCGGAATTTCTTCACGCAGACGGCCAATCTCGTGTTCCAGGTCGATAGCGTGCAGCAGTTCGCGGACAGCTTCGGCACCCATGCGGGCATCGAAATCGTCGCCGAACTCTTCCAGCGCTTCGAAGTACTGCTCGTCGTTCAGCAGCTGGCCTTTTTCAAGGGTGGTCATGCCTGGATCGATAACGACATAGCTCTCGAAGTAGAGAACGCGTTCGATATCACGCAGGGTCATGTCCATCAGCAAGCCGATACGGGACGGCAGCGATTTCAGGAACCAGATGTGGGCAACCGGCGAAGCCAGTTCGATGTGCGCCATACGCTCACGACGAACCTTGGCCAGTGCAACTTCAACGCCGCACTTCTCGCAGATCACACCACGGTGCTTCAAGCGCTTGTACTTACCGCACAGGCACTCGTAATCCTTAACCGGGCCAAAGATCTTGGCGCAGAACAGGCCGTCACGCTCGGGTTTGAACGTACGGTAGTTGATGGTTTCCGGCTTTTTAACTTCACCGAACGACCACGAACGGATCATCTCAGGCGATGCCAACCCAATACGGATGGCGTCGAACTCTTCGACTTGACCCTGGTTTTTCAGCAAATTCAGTAGGTCTTTCAAGGCCTTTCCTCCTGGCGGAGCAGAGAGCGGGCTAAACAGCCCCGCTCTCGATTCGCGTCACGTGTTATTCGGTTTCCAGATCGATATCGATGCCGAGGGAACGAATTTCTTTGATCAACACGTTGAAAGACTCGGGCATGCCCGGCTCCATACGGTGATCGCCGTCCACGATGTTTTTGTACATCTTGGTCCGACCGTTCACATCGTCCGACTTCACTGTGAGCATTTCTTGCAGAGTGTAAGCAGCACCGTATGCTTCCAGTGCCCAGACCTCCATCTCCCCGAAACGCTGACCACCGAACTGAGCCTTACCACCCAGCGGCTGCTGGGTAACCAGGCTGTACGAACCGGTAGAACGAGCGTGCATCTTGTCGTCTACCAAGTGGTTCAGCTTCAGCATGTACATGTAGCCAACAGTAACCGGGCGCTCAAACTTGTTGCCGGTACGGCCGTCGAACAGCTGCATCTGGCCGCTTTCTGGCAGGTCTGCCAGTTTCAGCATGGCCTTGATTTCGCTTTCCTTGGCACCGTCGAACACCGGGGTAGCCATCGGAACGCCGCCGCGCAGGTTCTTCGCCAGGTCCAGGATTTCCTGGTCGGAGAAGGTGTCCAGCTCTTCGTTGCGACCGCCGATCTCGTTGTAGATCTCGTGCAGGAACTTACGCAGGTCTGCGACCTTGCGCTGCTCTTCGATCATACGGTTGATCTTCTCGCCCAGACCTTTGGCCGCGAGGCCCAGGTGGGTTTCAAGGATCTGACCAACGTTCATACGCGAAGGTACGCCCAACGGGTTGAGGACGACGTCGACCGGGGTGCCATTGGCATCGTGCGGCATGTCTTCAACCGGCATGATCACAGAGACCACACCTTTGTTACCGTGACGACCGGCCATCTTGTCGCCCGGCTGGATGCGGCGACGGATTGCCAGGTAAACCTTGACGATTTTCAGCACGCCTGGAGCCAGGTCATCGCCCTGCTGCAGTTTGCGCTTCTTGTCTTCGAACTTGTCGTCCAGCAGACGGCGACGATCAACGATGTAGGCCTGGGCCTTCTCGAGCTGCTCGTTCAGAGCATCTTCAGCCATGCGCAGTTTGAACCACTGGCCGTGCTCAAGACCGTCGAGGACTTCGTCGGTGATGTCCTGACCTTTCTTCAGGCCTGCGCCGCCTTCGGCCTTATGGCCTACCAGGGCGGAACGCAGACGTTCGAAGGTCGCACCTTCAACGATACGGAACTCTTCGTTTAGGTCCTTGCGGATCTCGTCGAGCTGGGTCTTCTCGATGGACAGTGCACGAGCATCACGCTCAACGCCGTCACGGGTGAAGACCTGTACGTCGATGACAGTACCTTTGGTACCGGTAGGTACGCGCAGGGAGGTGTCTTTAACGTCGCTGGCTTTTTCACCGAAGATCGCGCGCAACAGCTTCTCTTCCGGAGTCAGCTGGGTCTCGCCTTTCGGAGTGACCTTACCAACCAGGATGTCGCCCGCGCCTACTTCAGCACCTACGTAAACGATACCGGCTTCGTCCAGCTTGTTCAGTGCAGCTTCACCCACGTTCGGGATGTCTGCAGTGATTTCCTCTGGCCCAAGCTTGGTGTCACGTGCCACACAGGTCAGTTCCTGAATGTGGATCGTGGTGAAACGGTCTTCCTGAACAACACGCTCGGACAGGCAGATGGAGTCTTCGAAGTTGAAGCCGTTCCACGCCATGAACGCGATGCGCATGTTCTGACCCAGCGCCAGTTCACCCATATCGGTGGACGGGCCGTCGGCCATGATGTCGCTGCGCTGAACGCGATCACCCTTGCTCACCAGCGGACGCTGGTTAATGCAGGTGTTCTGGTTCGAGCGGGTGTATTTGGTCAGGTTGTAGATGTCGACACCGGCTTCGCCAGTTTCTACTTCGTCATCGGCAACACGAACCACGATACGGCTAGCATCCACAGAATCGATCACGCCGCCACGACGAGCCACGACGCAAACGCCGGAGTCACGAGCTACGTTACGCTCCATGCCGGTACCTACCAGCGGCTTGTCAGCGCGCAGGGTGGGTACAGCTTGACGCTGCATGTTGGAACCCATCAACGCACGGTTGGCGTCATCGTGCTCCAGGAACGGGATCAGCGACGCTGCAACCGAAACTACCTGCTTCGGCGAAACGTCCATCAAGGTGACGTCTTCCGGCGCCTTGACGGTGAACTCGTTCAGGTGACGAACAGCTACCAGTTCGTCGATCAGGACTTTCTTGTCGTTCATCGTGGCCGAAGCCTGAGCGATCACGTGATCTGCTTCTTCGATGGCGGACAGGAATACGATCTCGTCGGTGACCAGAGCGTCTTTCACCACGCGGTACGGGCTCTCGAGGAAGCCGTACTGGTTGGTGCGCGCATAAGCGGCCAGGGAGTTGATCAGACCGATGTTCGGACCTTCCGGCGTTTCGATCGGGCAAACACGACCATAGTGCGTCGGGTGTACGTCACGAACTTCAAAGCCAGCACGCTCACGGGTCAGACCGCCCGGGCCCAGTGCGGATACACGGCGCTTGTGGGTGATCTCGGAGAGCGGGTTGTTCTGGTCCATGAACTGGGAAAGCTGGCTGGAACCAAAGAACTCTTTCACCGCCGCAGCCACTGGCTTGGCGTTGATCAGGTCTTGCGGCATCAGGCCTTCGCTTTCAGCCATCGACAGACGCTCTTTGACCGCACGCTCAACACGTACCAGGCCAACGCGGAACTGGTTCTCGGCCATTTCGCCTACGCAGCGAACACGACGGTTACCCAGGTGGTCGATGTCATCGACGATGCCTTTGCCGTTACGGATGTCGACCAGGGTCTTCAGGACCGCAACGATATCTTCCTTGCACAACACGCCCGAACCTTCGATCTCGGTACGACCGATACGACGGTTGAACTTCATCCGGCCGACCGCAGACAGGTCATAGCGCTCAGGGCTGAAGAACAGGTTGTTGAACAGGGTTTCGGCAGCGTCTTTGGTCGGTGGCTCGCCAGGACGCATCATGCGATAGATCTCGACCAGCGCTTCCAATTGGTTGCTGGTGGAGTCGATCTTCAGTGTGTCGGAGATGAACGGACCGCAGTCGATGTCGTTGGTGTACAGGGTCTCGATACGAACAACCTGGGCCTTGGCGATTTTGGCCAGGATCTCGGTGTTCAGCTCGGTGTTGCACTCAGCCAGGATTTCGCCTGTAGCCGGGTGAACGATGACCTTGGCGGTAGTGCGACCCAGGACGTAGTCCAGAGGCACTTCCAGTTCCTTGATACCGGCTTTTTCGATCTGGTTGATGTGGCGCGCAGTGATACGACGGCCAGCTTCAACAATGACCTTGCCTTTTTCATCCTGGATATCCAGAACGGCAATTTCACCACGCAGACGCGACGCGATCAGCTCCAGCTTGAGGGTTTCATCCTTCAGGCTGAATACGTTGGTGGTGTAGAAGGCGTCCAGCACTTGCTCAGTGGTATAGCCGAGCGCGCGCAGCAGTACCGAGGCCGGCAGCTTGCGACGACGGTCGATACGCACGAACACGCAGTCTTTCGGGTCGAACTCGAAGTCCAACCACGAACCACGGTACGGAATGATCCGCGCGGAGTACAGGAGCTTGCCGGAGCTGTGCGTCTTGCCGCGGTCGTGGTCGAAGAACACGCCCGGGGAACGGTGCAGCTGGGAAACGATCACACGCTCGGTACCGTTGATAACGAAGGTACCGTTCTCAGTCATCAATGGGATTTCGCCCATGTAGACTTCTTGCTCTTTGATGTCCTTGATCGCTTTGTTCGACGATTCTTTGTCGAAAATGATCAGGCGGACTTTTACCCGCAAAGGTACGGCGTACGTAACACCGCGCAACACGCATTCTTTGACATCAAATGCCGGTTCGCCCAGGCGATAACCCACGTACTCCAGCGCAGCATTGCCGGAGTAGCTGATGATCGGGAAAACGGATTTGAAGGCCGCATGCAGGCCCACGTCGCGGAACTGATCTTTGGTCGCTCCCGCCTGCAAGAATTCACGATACGAATCCAGCTGGATAGCCAGAAGGTACGGGACATCCATGACGTCCGGCAACTTGCTAAAGTCCTTGCGGATACGTTTTTTCTCAGTATATGAGTAAGCCATCAGCGTTCCCCAGCTTGGTCACCTGCTTGTTTGGCCCCTCCGACGGGAGCAGCCAGAAAATCTTGCAAACCCCATGGTTTGCACCACCGCTTCGGGTGGCTACAGCGCGTTAATGGCGGCGACCGAGTCGACAGCCAAGAACGGAAAAAGGCCGGTGGCAAGAGCCACCAGCCATCAGCCTTCAGCTTAACGCTTGGGCTGGAGACGCAAGGTCGATGCTTACTTCAGCTCGACTTTAGCGCCTGCTTCTTCCAGAGTAGCTTTGGCTTTGTCAGCTGCGTCTTTGGCAACAGCTTCCAGAACCAGGGCAGGAGCGCCGTCAACTACAGCCTTGGCTTCTTTCAGGCCCAGACCGGTCAGTTCACGTACTGCCTTGATCACGTTTACTTTCTTCTCGCCAGCTTCGGTCAGCATGACGTTGAATTCGGTTTGCTCTTCAACAACGGCAGCAGCAGCAGCTGGGCCAGCGGAAGCAGCGGCAGCGGAAACGCCGAATTTTTCTTCGAAAGCTTTGATCAGCTCAACAACCTGCAGAACCGACATTTCAGCTACGGCGTTGAGGATATCGTCTTGGGAGATAGACATTGCTGTATTTCCTGAATTGGGGGACGGCCTACTCGGCCATCGAAATAAACAAAAATACGCGAGAGAAGTCGCTCAGCCTTAGGCTGCGGCGGCTTCTTTTTGCTCGCGAACTGCGGCCAGAGTACGAGCCAGCTTGCTGGTAGCGCCTTGAATCACGCTCATCAGCTGCGAAATGGCTTCGTCGCGGGTCGGCAGTGTTGCCAGTACGTCGATTTGGTTAGCTGCGAGGAACTTGCCCTCGAACGCAGCTGCCTTGATCTCGAACTTATCCTGACTCTTGGCGAATTCTTTGAACAAACGGGCAGCAGCGCCTGGATGTTCTTTGGAGAACGCGATCAGAGTCGGGCCGGTGAACACGTCGTTGAGAACACTGTATTCAGTGTCAGCAACAGCGCGCTTGAGCAGGGTGTTACGTACAACACGTACGTATACGCCAGCTTCACGAGCCTCTTTACGGAGTCCGGTCATAGCGCCTACTGTCACACCACGGGCATCAGCCACGACAGCGGACAGAGCAGCTTTGGCAGCCTCGTTGACTTCAGCGACGATGGCCTTCTTGTCTTCGAGATTAATTGCCACGGGTTTAACTCCTGCTTGTTACCGTTTCATCTGGCCGGAGCCGGATGTCGTTTTGGTGTCTGATTCGGTAAGGAACCGGGAGCACCATCTGCGTAGGCTTGTGGTTTAAGACTTGCGTCGCCTACGGTCTTGGATAGCCCCCGCCAGGCAGGGACCCCAATTTTTTCAATTGACGTAATCTCTCACGCCAACCTGTGTCTTATACGTCGAGCGAACCTTGGTCGATGACCAGACCTGGGCCCATAGTGGTGCTCAGGGTAACGCGCTTGACGTAGATACCTTTCGAGGAAGCTGGCTTGATACGCTTCAGATCAGCGATCAGGGCTTCAACGTTTTCCTTCAGCTTGACGGCATCGAAGCCGACTTTGCCAACGGAGGTGTGAATGATGCCGTTTTTGTCGGTGCGATAACGAACCTGACCAGCCTTGGCGTTTTTAACCGCGGTAGCTACGTCTGGCGTTACGGTGCCGACTTTCGGGTTAGGCATCAGGCCACGTGGACCCAGGATCTGACCCAACTGACCTACAACGCGCATTGCATCCGGGGAAGCAATAACTACGTCGTAGTTCAGGTCGCCGCCTTTCATTTCGGCAGCCAGGTCATCCATGCCAACGCGATCAGCGCCGGCGGCCAGAGCAGCTTCAGCTGCCGGGCCTTGGGTGAAGACAGCTACACGTACAGTCTTGCCAGTACCGTGTGGCAGCACAGTTGCGCTACGAACGACCTGGTCGGATTTACGTGGGTCAACACCCAGGTTCACAGCAACGTCAACGGACTCGCTGAACTTGACAGTCGACAGCTCGGTCAGCAGGGCGGCGGCGTCTACAAAGTTGTAGGACTTGCCCGCTTCGATTTTGCCGGCGATAGCCTTTTGGCGCTTGGTCAGCTTAGCCATTACACACCCTCCACGTTAAGGCCCATGCTACGAGCAGAACCGGCGATGGTACGCACGGCTGCATCCATATCAGCTGCAGTCAGATCCGCGTTTTTGGTTTTCGCGATTTCTTCCAGCTGAGCACGAGTCACGGTGCCAACCTTAACGGTGTTCGGACGAGCGGAACCGCTAGTCAGACCAGCAGCTTTCTTCAACAGAACCGAAGCCGGGGTCGACTTGGTTTCGAAAGTGAAGCTACGGTCGCTGTATACAGTGATGATCACTGGAGTCGGCAGACCTGGCTCAAGACCCTGAGTACGGGCGTTGAAGGCCTTGCAGAATTCCATGATGTTCACGCCGTGCTGACCCAGAGCTGGACCGACGGGTGGGCTAGGGTTGGCCTGAGCGGCCTTCACTTGCAGCTTGATGTAAGCGGTAATCTTCTTGGCCATGAGGCACTCCAATTACGGGTTCAAGCGCCTCGAAAGGCTCCCCGGTTACTTGCGCGTTTATCCCAGTGACGACAAAACCCCACAGCCTAAGGCTGCGGGGTTGGGATGCTTGTTCAGCTAGACCTTCTCGACCTGGCTGAACTCTAACTCTACCGGAGTAGAGCGACCGAAAATGAGCACTGCCACTTGGATCCGGCTCTTTTCGTAGTTAACTTCTTCGACAGTACCGTTGAAATCAGCAAACGGACCATCTGTGACACGAACAACCTCACCCGGCTCGAAGAGCGTCTTCGGCTTAGGCTTGTCGCTACCATCAGCAACACGACGCAGAATCGCTTCCGCCTCTTTGTCGGTGATAGGAGCAGGCTTATCAGCGGTACCGCCAATGAAACCCATGACACGAGGAGTGTCCTTGACCAAGTGCCAAGTACCTTCATTCATGTCCATCTGAACCAGCACATAGCCAGGGAAGAACTTGCGTTCGCTTTTGCGCTTCTGGCCATTCCGCATTTCAACCACTTCTTCAGTGGGAACCAGAATTTCGCCGAAGCCATCTTCCATGCCTGCCAGCTTTACGCGCTCTAGCAAAGAGCGCATAACATGCTTCTCGTAACCCGAGTAAGCATGCACAACGTACCAACGCTTAGCCACGGGACACCCTTAGCCAACAATCAAGGAAACAAGCCAGCCGAGCAGGGAATCAAGCCCCCACAACAGCAACGCCATAACCAGTACAACAGCCACAACGATCAACGTGGTCTGCGTGGTTTCTTGGCGAGTCGGCCAAACGACTTTACGGATTTCGGTGCGAGCTTCCTTTACCAGGACCGCGAAAGACTTGCCTTTGGCAGTCTGCAGGCCTACAAAGGCAGCTACAGCAGCAAGGGCAAGCAAAGCGAGTACGCGGTACAGGATCGGCGAAGCAGAATAGTACTGATTACCAACAACGCCTACGACCACCAAGGCGACTACAGCGAGCCACTTGACCAGATCGAAACGAGAGCTTTGAGCTTCAGCCTTAGGAGTCATCTATGAAGATCCTGTGAAAAGAAAGCCAGACACACCACGTGAATCTGGCAGGTCAGGAGGGAATCGAACCCCCAACCTACGGTTTTGGAGACCGTCGCTCTGCCAATTGAGCTACTGACCTAAAACAAAATCAGGCCGACCATTATGCAGGCCTGAAAAAGACTTTACAACAACCAACCCCACTAGACTTGAAATCGCCCTACAAGACCAGGCGCAACACCATCAAGCCGAGGTAGCTGTTAAAACAAAGGCAGATATTTTCATATCTGCCTTGTTATATGGAGCTCTTGAGCGGATTTGAACCGCTGACCTCACCCTTACCAAGGGTGTGCTCTACCAACTGAGCTACAAGAGCAAAACACCTGCACAACCTGCAAACTTGGAGCGGGTAGCGGGAATCGAACCCGCATCATCAGCTTGGAAGGCTGAGGTTCTACCACTAAACTATACCCGCGGAGCTTGCAGCTCACGCTAAAAATGGTGGAGGGGGAAGGATTCGAACCTTCGAAGTCGTAGACGTCAGATTTACAGTCTGATCCCTTTGGCCGCTCGGGAACCCCTCCTAAGCGAGCCGGCATTTTACATTACGCCGACCTTCTGTCAAGCATTTTCTCATTTAAAAATATGAGGTTAGCTGCATTGACCTTCGCTTCACCTTGTTGACCTTGAAGGTCTTCACTGCGAAGCGGGCGCCATTCTATGCAAACTATTCGAGAGTTGCAACGCCTTCGCACAACATTATCTTATGTTTTAACTCATTGAATTCCTTAGCAAGGTTTTCAAAGGGCAGATCGTCAGCAAGGCGTCGACTTTCGGGGGCTACGCGGAGCCAGTAGCCCGAGGCATCCGCAGTATTCAACAATTGAACCTTGACCTTTATATCCAGGCTCGTGAGCCGTTGCTCAACAGACTGAGCCTGGCGCAGATCCGCAAAGCCACCGATGTACAGGCAAGTGCTTTGCGTCTCTGACGCTTTTGCGCGATCTCGGCGCACCACAGCGTCAGAGGACTCACTGAGCAGGCGAATGTCCTGCTGTGAGCCTTTGTAAAGGCTCAGGGGCGTGACATCTTTAGCGCGCAACGGCGCTTCTTGTTGATGCCAAATGTAGTAGAAGGCGTTGAGAACAAGTAGAAGCAAAAACAGCCAACGCATAATCACCTCAGGACAAAGGGCAAGCCATCGCCAAGCCGACAAATACCAGGTCAGGAACGAGTCGCGCCTGCGGCACTGCATCCGTCACCAGATCAGCGTCTCCTCCGGTCAGGAACACGGTGAAGTCATCCCCCCAATAGCTTCTCGCCAACTCTAACTGAGTCAGTACAAACCCTCTCAGCATCAGCGTGCAGCCACGCTCCACCGCCTCTACGGTGGTACGACCCGGGGAGAGGCGCTCGAGCGCCCTTTCAGCGGCGGCGTCGTCATAGCGTATCTTGCGCGTGTGGGTTCGCAGTTGGTTGCGCATGAGAGGCATACCTGGGCAAATGAACCCACCCAGATGCTCGCCGTCCGCCGCAATAAAATCTGCTGTGGCTGCCGTGCCAAAATCAAGCACCAGACAAGCGCCGCGCGCCAGCTTGAACCCACCAAGCATCGCCAACCAGCGATCAAGCCCCAGACGCTCGAAATCTTCGTAGCCGTTGCGCACCCCAGCTATCTCTCGTGCGGGAGCAGCACACGAAACAGCAATGCCGAAAGCCTCATGCAGGGTCGCAACCAGCTTGCTTGTTTCTTCCAAGGCGCGAACGCTCACCAATCGGCAGCGCGTCAGTAACAACCCAGGAAGCGCTACCAGGCTTTCAATCAACGCCAGATCCGAACCAACAACCCCCTCCGCCGAAGCGCTCGCCTTTTCCGACTCGAGCACACGCCATTTGATAAAGCTATTCCCACAGTCGAGCTCAAGAATCATCACGCAACCTCAGGCTTAACTCTCCGCCACTGTAAATTTTCTCAACGCCATCGACGTCCAAGCGCAATGCCCCCTGACGGTCTACACCCAGCACGACCCCATCAACCTGGTTAACACCCGCTATAAGAGACACCGGCCGCCCCTGCCATGCGTGATTCTGCTCCCACTCCTCTTGAAGCGCGACAAAACCGCCCTTGCGATGCTGATCAAGGTAGCCTTGCAACTGCAGCCCCAGCTGCGCCACTAACGCGTTGCGATCAACCGGAAAGCCGGTCTCAAGCTGCACCGAAGTCCATTGCTGGTCTACTTCGTCAGCTCTCTGCATATTCACATTGATACCTATTCCGAGGACAACGTGACAGATATCAGCAGGGTCCCCTACCAACTCCAGCAAAATTCCGGCGATCTTCTTCTGCCCGACCAGGACATCGTTTGGCCACTTCAGCCCAGCCCCCCGCACACCCGACTCGCGCAAGGCCTGCATGACCGCCAAACCTACGACGAGGCTTAGCCCCTCCAATTGCCGAAGACCAGCCTCAATACGCAATACAAGACTGTAATAAACGTTTTGCGCAAAAGGGCTGACCCACTTCCGCCCTCTTCTGCCTCTTCCCGCTGTTTGCTGTTCAGCAAGCACCAGGAACGGTGCCGCGCAACCCGCATCAACAAGACGCAAGGCTTCGGCATTCGTGGAGTCAATGGAATCAGATATATGAACAGGCCATGCCAACGAGGGTGCGTGCAGCGCAATATCCTCAGCACTCAGGAACACCAGCGGTGACGCCAACTGGTACCCCTTGCCCCGAACCTTATGGATGGGCAGATTCAACTCAGCCTCAAGGTGCTGGAGCTGTTTCCAGACAGCACTGCGACTGACACCGAGGGCGGCGCCAAGTGCTTCTCCGGAATGAAATCGGCCATCTTTCAGAAGTTTTAACAACGTCAGCATGCAAGTATCGCCTCACAATGAGGCACGCATGATAGCCATGCGCAGGGTCATTGCATAGAAACGCCGGACTTTAGCATTGAAGGACAGGCCAATGAGCCTCTACGAACTTTTCGACCGCCCAAAACAAAACCCCTGTCTGCGTTAGCAAACAGGGGTTCTGGAATTTAATCTTGACGATGACCTACTCTCACATGGGGAAACCCCACACTACCATCGGCGATGCATCGTTTCACTGCTGAGTTCGGGATGGGATCAGGTGGTTCCAATGCTCTATGGTCGTCAAGAAATTCGGGTACTGAGTCGTGGCCAGCTGGCCTCGCTTCAGCAAAATGGGTATGTGATAGCTTTCGGTGTTTGTGAGATTCGAACTTTCGGTTCATTTCGTCTTCACACACCGCAATCTGATGCTCGTTAGAGTAGTCAAATTGCTTGGGTGTTATATGGTCAAGCCTCACGGGCAATTAGTATTGGTTAGCTCAACGCCTCACAGCGCTTACACACCCAACCTATCAACGTCGTAGTCTTCGACGGCCCTTCAGGGAACTCAAGGTTCCAGTGAGATCTCATCTTGAGGCTAGTTTCCCGCTTAGATGCTTTCAGCGGTTATCTATTCCGAACATAGCTACCCGGCAATGCCACTGGCGTGACAACCGGAACACCAGAGGTTCGTCCACTCCGGTCCTCTCGTACTAGGAGCAGCCCCTCTCAAATCTCAAACGTCCACGGCAGATAGGGACCGAACTGTCTCACGACGTTCTAAACCCAGCTCGCGTACCACTTTAAATGGCGAACAGCCATACCCTTGGGACCGGCTTCAGCCCCAGGATGTGATGAGCCGACATCGAGGTGCCAAACACCGCCGTCGATATGAACTCTTGGGCGGTATCAGCCTGTTATCCCCGGAGTACCTTTTATCCGTTGAGCGATGGCCCTTCCATACAGAACCACCGGATCACTAAGACCTACTTTCGTACCTGCTCGACGTGTCTGTCTCGCAGTCAAGCGCGCTTTTGCCTTTATACTCTACGACCGATTTCCGACCGGTCTGAGCGCACCTTCGTACTCCTCCGTTACTCTTTAGGAGGAGACCGCCCCAGTCAAACTACCCACCATACACTGTCCTCGATCCGGATAACGGACCTGAGTTAGAACCTCAAAGTTGCCAGGGTGGTATTTCAAGGATGGCTCCACGCGAACTGGCGTCCACGCTTCAAAGCCTCCCACCTATCCTACACAAGCAAATTCAAAGTCCAGTGCAAAGCTATAGTAAAGGTTCACGGGGTCTTTCCGTCTAGCCGCGGATACACTGCATCTTCACAGCGATTTCAATTTCACTGAGTCTCGGGTGGAGACAGCGCCGCCATCGTTACGCCATTCGTGCAGGTCGGAACTTACCCGACAAGGAATTTCGCTACCTTAGGACCGTTATAGTTACGGCCGCCGTTTACCGGGGCTTCGATCAAGAGCTTCGCGTTAGCTAACCCCATCAATTAACCTTCCGGCACCGGGCAGGCGTCACACCCTATACGTCCACTTTCGTGTTTGCAGAGTGCTGTGTTTTTAATAAACAGTCGCAGCGGCCTGGTATCTTCGACCGGCATGAGCTTACGGAGCAAGTCCTTCACCCTCACCGGCGCACCTTCTCCCGAAGTTACGGTGCCATTTTGCCTAGTTCCTTCACCCGAGTTCTCTCAAGCGCCTTGGTATTCTCTACCCAACCACCTGTGTCGGTTTGGGGTACGGTTCCTGGTTACCTGAAGCTTAGAAGCTTTTCTTGGAAGCATGGCATCAACCACTTCGTTATCTAAAAGATAACTCGTCATCAGCTCTCGGCCTTAGAATCCCGGATTTACCTAAGATTCCAGCCTACCACCTTAAACTTGGACAACCAACGCCAAGCTGGCCTAGCCTTCTCCGTCCCTCCATCGCAATAACCAGAAGTACAGGAATATTAACCTGTTTTCCATCGACTACGCTTTTCAGCCTCGCCTTAGGGACCGACTAACCCTGCGTCGATTAACGTTGCGCAGGAAACCTTGGTCTTTCGGCGTGGGTGTTTTTCACACCCATTGTCGTTACTCATGTCAGCATTCGCACTTCTGATACCTCCAGCAAGCTTCTCAACTCACCTTCACAGGCTTACAGAACGCTCCTCTACCGCATCACTTACGTGATACCCGTAGCTTCGGTGTATGGTTTGAGCCCCGTTACATCTTCCGCGCAGGCCGACTCGACTAGTGAGCTATTACGCTTTCTTTAAAGGGTGGCTGCTTCTAAGCCAACCTCCTAGCTGTCTAAGCCTTCCCACATCGTTTCCCACTTAACCATAACTTTGGGACCTTAGCTGACGGTCTGGGTTGTTTCCCTTTTCACGACGGACGTTAGCACCCGCCGTGTGTCTCCCATGCTCGGCACTTGTAGGTATTCGGAGTTTGCATCGGTTTGGTAAGTCGGGATGACCCCCTAGCCGAAACAGTGCTCTACCCCCTACAGTGATACATGAGGCGCTACCTAAATAGCTTTCGAGGAGAACCAGCTATCTCCGAGCTTGATTAGCCTTTCACTCCGATCCACAGGTCATCCGCTAACTTTTCAACGGTAGTCGGTTCGGTCCTCCAGTTAGTGTTACCCAACCTTCAACCTGCCCATGGATAGATCGCCCGGTTTCGGGTCTATTCCCAGCGACTAGACGCCCTATTAAGACTCGCTTTCGCTACGCCTCCCCTATTCGGTTAAGCTCGCCACTGAAAATAAGTCGCTGACCCATTATACAAAAGGTACGCAGTCACAGAACAAAGTCTGCTCCCACTGCTTGTACGCATACGGTTTCAGGATCTATTTCACTCCCCTCTCCGGGGTTCTTTTCGCCTTTCCCTCACGGTACTAGTTCACTATCGGTCAGTCAGTAGTATTTAGCCTTGGAGGATGGTCCCCCCATATTCAGACAAAGTTTCTCGTGCTCCGTCCTACTCGATTTCATGACTAAGAGATTTTCGCGTACAGGGCTATCACCCACTATGGCCGCACTTTCCAGAGCGTTCCGCTAATCTCAAAGCCACTTAAGGGCTAGTCCCCGTTCGCTCGCCACTACTAAGGGAATCTCGGTTGATTTCTTTTCCTCAGGGTACTTAGATGTTTCAGTTCCCCTGGTTCGCCTCTTGCACCTATGTATTCAGTACAAGATAACCATCTTATGATGGCTGGGTTCCCCCATTCAGACATCTCCGGATCAAAGTCTGTTTGCCGACTCCCCGAAGCTTTTCGCAGGCTACCACGTCTTTCATCGCCTCTGACTGCCAAGGCATCCACCGTATGCGCTTCTTCACTTGACCATATAACCCCAAGCAATCTGGTTATACTGTGAAGACGACATTCGCCGAAAATTCGATAATACTCAATTACGAGTAACTCACAAATTTTACCTTAGCCTGATCCGTTACCAGTGAAAGTAACGTTCAGTCTATCTTTCTATCACATACCCAAATTTTTAAAGAACGATCTAATCAAAGACTAGAAATCAACATTCATCACCGTCTTGGTGGAATGCTCATTTCTAAGCTTTCAAAACTTTCAGAAGCAGTAGTGGTGGAGCCAAACGGGATCGAACCGTTGACCTCCTGCGTGCAAGGCAGGCGCTCTCCCAGCTGAGCTATGGCCCCGTATTTCTACAGGCGTTTCCCACACAAAATTGGTGGGTCTGGGCAGATTCGAACTGCCGACCTCACCCTTATCAGGGGTGCGCTCTAACCAACTGAGCTACAGACCCAATTTCGGGCTGCTTCTTATCGTCTTCTTCAATGAATCAAGCAATTCGTGTGGGAACTTATGGAGCAGCTGATGTCGTCGATTAAGGAGGTGATCCAGCCGCAGGTTCCCCTACGGCTACCTTGTTACGACTTCACCCCAGTCATGAATCACACCGTGGTAACCGTCCTCCCGAAGGTTAGACTAGCTACTTCTGGTGCAACCCACTCCCATGGTGTGACGGGCGGTGTGTACAAGGCCCGGGAACGTATTCACCGCGACATTCTGATTCGCGATTACTAGCGATTCCGACTTCACGCAGTCGAGTTGCAGACTGCGATCCGGACTACGATCGGTTTTATGGGATTAGCTCCACCTCGCGGCTTGGCAACCCTCTGTACCGACCATTGTAGCACGTGTGTAGCCCAGGCCGTAAGGGCCATGATGACTTGACGTCATCCCCACCTTCCTCCGGTTTGTCACCGGCAGTCTCCTTAGAGTGCCCACCATTACGTGCTGGTAACTAAGGACAAGGGTTGCGCTCGTTACGGGACTTAACCCAACATCTCACGACACGAGCTGACGACAGCCATGCAGCACCTGTCTCAATGTTCCCGAAGGCACCAATCTATCTCTAGAAAGTTCATTGGATGTCAAGGCCTGGTAAGGTTCTTCGCGTTGCTTCGAATTAAACCACATGCTCCACCGCTTGTGCGGGCCCCCGTCAATTCATTTGAGTTTTAACCTTGCGGCCGTACTCCCCAGGCGGTCAACTTAATGCGTTAGCTGCGCCACTAAAAGCTCAAGGCTTCCAACGGCTAGTTGACATCGTTTACGGCGTGGACTACCAGGGTATCTAATCCTGTTTGCTCCCCACGCTTTCGCACCTCAGTGTCAGTATTAGTCCAGGTGGTCGCCTTCGCCACTGGTGTTCCTTCCTATATCTACGCATTTCACCGCTACACAGGAAATTCCACCACCCTCTACCATACTCTAGTCAGTCAGTTTTGAATGCAGTTCCCAGGTTGAGCCCGGGGATTTCACATCCAACTTAACAAACCACCTACGCGCGCTTTACGCCCAGTAATTCCGATTAACGCTTGCACCCTCTGTATTACCGCGGCTGCTGGCACAGAGTTAGCCGGTGCTTATTCTGTCGGTAACGTCAAAACAGTTACGTATTAGGCAACTGCCCTTCCTCCCAACTTAAAGTGCTTTACAATCCGAAGACCTTCTTCACACACGCGGCATGGCTGGATCAGGCTTTCGCCCATTGTCCAATATTCCCCACTGCTGCCTCCCGTAGGAGTCTGGACCGTGTCTCAGTTCCAGTGTGACTGATCATCCTCTCAGACCAGTTACGGATCGTCGCCTTGGTGAGCCATTACCCCACCAACTAGCTAATCCGACCTAGGCTCATCTGATAGCGCAAGGCCCGAAGGTCCCCTGCTTTCTCCCGTAGGACGTATGCGGTATTAGCGTCCGTTTCCGAACGTTATCCCCCACTACCAGGCAGATTCCTAGGCATTACTCACCCGTCCGCCGCTCTCAAGAGAAGCAAGCTTCTCTCTACCGCTCGACTTGCATGTGTTAGGCCTGCCGCCAGCGTTCAATCTGAGCCATGATCAAACTCTTCAGTTCAAACATCTTTGGGTTTTTAAGAAACCCTAAACTTGGCTCAGCAATCGTTGGTTACATCTTTGATTTCTCGCGGAGTAACTTGTGATGCTGATAATCTTGTTGACTATCAGTCTGACTCCACAAGCACCCACACGAATTGCTTGATTCAGTTGTTAAAGAGCGGTTGGTTAAGATCTTTCGTCTCAACCGAGGCGCGCATTCTACAGCAGCCTCATTTGCTGTCAAGTGATTATTTTCAGAAGTTTTCGAAGAATTCTTCAACAACTTCAACCACTTGCGCTTCCGATCTCTCGTTAGCGGGAGGCGAATTCTACAGCGTTACACGCTGCTGTCAACACCTCTTTTTCTCCGCTTTCGACCGAGAAGATCGAAACGTTAATAGAGCCAAACAACACCGCTCTACCAACTCCTTCTGGGCTTCGATGAACTGAAGCAACTCGCTGTCGAATTCTGCGTAACTGCTTGTTTACCAAGGAGTTTTACGTTTCGACTGCGCCGGAAGTGGGGCGAATTATAGACAGATATAATTCGCCGTCAACACTTAATTTCAGGTTTATTCGGATTTGAGCGTAATGCGCGCAAATGCCTTCTTCCCAGCCTGACAAACATGAGTGGCGCCCAGCTCGTATATAAAGGTGCGATCAACAACCTCACCATCTACACGCACACCACCGGAACCCAGGAGGTCACGCGCGACCGCCGAGTTCTTGACCAGGCCTGCCTTATTAAGGACGGCAGCAATCGGCATTGCCTCAGCAGCAGACAGTTCGATCTCCGGCAGATCATCCGGCAGCTCGCCATCCTTCATGCGATTGCCCGCTGCGCGATGAGCATTCGCCGCAGCCTCTTCGCCGTGGAAGCGCGCAACAATCTCTTCCGCCAGCTTGATCTTCACGTCACGCGGATTGGCACCTGCCTCTACATCAGCACGCAGCGCATTGATCTCATCCATCGAACGGAAACTCAGCAACTCGAAGTAACGCCACATCAGCGCGTCAGGAATCGAGACCAGCTTGCCGTACATCACGCCCGGCGCCTCCTGGATACCGACATAGTTGCCCAGGGACTTGGACATCTTCTTGACGCCATCCAAACCTTCCAGCAACGGCATAGTGAGAATGCACTGGGCCTCCTGCCCATACGCACGCTGCAACTCACGCCCCATCAACAGGTTGAACTTCTGGTCGGTACCACCCAGCTCAACGTCCGCACGCAACGCTACCGAGTCATAACCCTGGACCAGCGGATAGAGGAACTCATGAATGGCGATCGGTTGATTGGTGGAGTAACGCTTGTCGAAGTCATCACGCTCAAGCATGCGCGCGACGGTGTACTGGGAAGTCAGGCGAATGAAATCCGCCGGCCCCATCTGATCCATCCAAGTGGAGTTGAACGCCACCTCGGTCTTCGCCGGATCGAGAATCTTGAATACCTGTGTCTTATAGGTCTCGGCATTATCGAGGACCTGCTCACGGGTCAGCGGCGGGCGCGTGGCGCTCTTGCCACTCGGATCACCGATCATCCCGGTGAAGTCACCTATAAGGAAGATGACCTGATGCCCCAGCTCCTGGAACTGACGCAGCTTATTAATAAGCACGGTATGGCCCAAGTGCAGATCCGGCGCAGTCGGATCAAAGCCAGCCTTAATACGCAGGGGTTGGCCACGCTTGAGCTTTTCGATCAGCTCTGCCTCGACCAACAGTTCTTCCGCACCACGTTTTATCAGCGCTAGCTGCTCTTCAACCGACTTCATAACAGACCCGCAAGGCTCAGATTCAAAAGGGAACCAACCATACAAGATCAGGGACTAATTACAAGTTTTGCCCTGCGAACGGACACCGTTCAGCAAGCCCAGCGTTCGCGAGCTTGCGCCACAGATGATTTGGTTATATTTTATACAGTTATTTCATCTTCATCATGTCATTCATCTTTTCCATTTCATCTTCAAAGTCAAAATTACCTATGACCACTGAACCGTCTAAAGCGCCGCCGCTTTACCCGAAGACCCACCTGCTCGCCGCAAGTGGTATCGCCGCCCTTCTCAGCCTGGCACTCCTGGTATTCCCTTCCAGTGACGTAGAAGCCAAACGAACATCCCTGAGCCTTGACCTGGAAAGTCCAGTTGAACAACTGACACAAGATCAAGACGCTTCCGACGCGCAACAAGCCACAAACGCACCTACCGAATCGCCGTTCGCCCAGATAGAAAGCAGCCCCGAAGATACACAGCAAGCCGTCCAGGACCAGCCAGCGCGAGTCGCTGACGCGGCCAAGAACCCTCAACACCGCGAAGTGATCGTGGCCAAGGGCGACACGCTGTCGACCCTGTTCGAAAAAGTCGGTCTCCCTGCTGCCACCGTCAATGAAGTACTGGCCAGTGATAAGCAAGCCAAGCAATTCACCCAGCTCAAGCACGGCCAGAAACTTGAATTCGAACTGACGCCTGACGGCCAGCTGCACAACCTGCACAGCAATGTCAGCGACCTCGAAAGCATCACCCTGACAAAAGGCGCCAAAGGCTTTGCCTTCAACCGCATCACCACCAAACCGGTGATGCGCTCCGCCTACGTCCACGGCGTCATCAACAGCTCGCTGTCACAATCAGCTGCCCGCGCCGGCCTGTCCCACAGCATGACCATGGACATGGCCAGCGTGTTCGGCTACGACATCGACTTCGCCCAGGACATCCGCCAAGGCGATGAATTCGATGTGATCTACGAGCAGAAAGTCGCGAATGGCAAGGTTGTCGGCACGGGCAACATTCTCTCTGCACGCTTCACCAACCGCGGCAAGACCTACACCGCCGTGCGCTATACCAACAAACAAGGCAACAGCAGCTACTACACGGCCGACGGCAACAGCATGCGCAAAGCCTTCATCCGTACCCCCGTGGACTTCGCTCGTATTAGCTCGCGTTTCTCCATGGGTCGCAAGCATCCAATTCTGAACAAAATCCGCGCCCATAAAGGCGTCGACTATGCCGCCCCACGCGGCACGCCGATCAAGGCAGCCGGCGACGGCAAAGTGCTGTTGGCCGGGCGTCGGGGTGGTTATGGCAATACCGTGATCATCCAACACGGCAACACCTACCGTACGCTGTATGGCCACATGCAGGGCTTCGCCAAGGGCGTGCAGACCGGCGGCACCGTGAAGCAAGGCCAGGTGATCGGCTATATCGGTACCACCGGCCTGTCCACCGGGCCGCACTTGCACTATGAGTTCCAGGTCAATGGCGTACACGTCGACCCGCTGGGCCAGAAACTGCCAATGGCCGACCCGATCGCCAAGTCCGAGCGCGCGCGCTTCATGCAACAGAGCCAGCCATTGATGGCGCGCATGGATCAAGAGCGCTCCACCCTGCTGGCTTCGGCGAAGCGTTAAGGTATGCCGCTCTATATAGGTGTGATGTCCGGGACCAGCCTTGATGGCCTGGACATCGCCTTGATCGAGCAAGACCCTGCGATCAAGCTGATCGCCACGCACTACATCCCCATGCCAGACACCCTGCGCACTGAGCTACTCGCGCTGTGCGCCAGCGGCCCGGATGAGATCGCCCGCTCGGCAATCGCCCAGCAGAAATGGGTAAGACTGGCCGCACAAGGCATTCACGCCTTACTCGACCAGCAACGCCTCAAGCCCCAGGATATTCGCGCGATTGGCAGTCATGGCCAGACCATCCGCCATGAGCCCGCCCGTGGCTTTACGGTGCAGATAGGCAACCCAGCCTTGCTCACCGAGCTGACGAACATCACCGTGGTCAGCGATTTTCGCAGCCGCGATGTCGCCGCCGGCGGCCAGGGCGCCCCGCTGGTCCCTGCCTTCCATGAAGCGTTGTTTGGCAAACACACCGGCAATCGTGCGGTATTGAATGTGGGAGGTTTCAGCAACCTCAGCCTGATCGAGACCGGCAAACCGGTAGCCGGCTTCGACTGTGGCCCGGGCAACGTCCTGCTGGACGCATGGATTCACCAACAACGCGGCGAACACTTTGATCGCGACGGCCAGTGGGCGGCCAGCGGGCAGGTCGAGCCTCAGTTACTCAACGCCCTGCTCAGCGACCCATTCTTCGTGACCAAGGGCCCCAAGAGCACTGGCCGCGAAGTGTTCAACCTGGAATGGCTGCATCAACACCTTGGCCGCCTGCCTGCATTCGAGCCTCAGAATGTGCAGGCCACGCTGCTGGAGCTGACCGCGCTGACCATCGTCGAGTCGCTGCAGTTTGCCCAACCCCAGACAGAAACCCTACTGGTGTGTGGCGGTGGCGCTCACAATGCCACGTTGATGAAGCGTCTGGCAGCCCTGCTACCTTCAACCCACGTCAGCAGCACCGCCACCTACGGCGTGGACCCGGACTGGGTCGAGGCGATGGCCTTCGCGTGGCTGGCCCATTGCTGCCTCGAAGGCATCGCCGCCAACCGCCCAAGCGTTACAGGCGCACACGGGCTTCGGGTACTGGGCGCGATTTACCCGGCCTGAGGCGCCAATAAGCTGCACACAGTAAAACGCCGCTTGGCCTACAAAGCCAAGCGGCGTTTTTGTATCCGCTGTAGATCAGGCTATCGATCAGATCGAGAACGAAGACCCGCAACCACAGGTGGTCGTAGCGTTAGGGTTCTTGATCACAAAGCGCGAACCCTCCAGACCTTCCTGGTAATCCACCTCGGCACCTGCCAAGTACTGGAAACTCATCGGGTCCACGACCAGGCTTACGCCCTCGCGCTCAACGATGGTGTCATCATCGGCCACATCTTCATCGAAGGTAAAACCGTACTGAAACCCTGAACAACCGCCGCCCGTAACGAATACGCGCAGCTTCAAGCGATCATTACCCTCTTCATCGACCAGGCTCTTCACCTTGTGCGCAGCACCGTGGGTGAATTGCAAAGCCGTGGGGGTGAAGGATTCAACGCTCATGCTGATAATCTCCCGGCGTAGCGCCGCCATATGCGTAATGGCCGGTATTATCCGCTTCTCCTAGAAAAGCGGTCAACTATTGTTACGGTATATCAATCTGCACAGCCGCCATTAAAAACACAAAAGGCCCGATCAACGGGCCTTTTGCGCAACAGCCGGAAAGCCTTAAGGCAGCATGCCCGCGTGGGACAGGCCGAGCTTCTCGTCCAGGCCAAAGAGGATGTTCAGATTCTGCACCGCCTGGCCCGACGCGCCCTTGACCAGGTTATCGATCACCGACAACACCACGACCAGGTCGCCATCCTGGGGACGGTGCACGGCAATCCGGCACACATTGGCGCCGCGCACGCTGCGGGTTTCTGGATGGCTACCGGCTGGCATCACGTCGACGAATGGTTCGTTGGCATAACGCTTTTCGAACAGCGCCTGCAGGTCAACCGAACGGTCAGCCACAGTGGCGTATAGCGTGGAGTGAATGCCGCGGATCATCGGGGTCAGGTGTGGCACGAAGGTCAGGCCCACGTCTTTACCGGCTGCACGACGCAGGCCCTGGCGGATTTCCGGCAAGTGACGATGCCCTTTTACCGCGTAGGCCTTCATGCTTTCCGATGTCTCGGAGTACAGCGAACCTACCGCCGCACCACGACCGGCGCCACTCACACCCGACTTGCAGTCTGCGATCAGGCGCGACGCATCAGCCAACCCGGCTTCCAGCAATGGCAGGAAACCCAGTTGTGTTGCCGTTGGATAGCAACCTGGCACCGCGATCAGGCGCGCTTGCTTGATCTGCTCACGGTTGACTTCCGGCAGGCCGTACACCGCCTCCTCCAGCAACTCTGGCGCACCGTGCGGCTGGCCGTACCACTTGGCCCACTCATCGGCGTCCTGCAGACGGAAGTCCGCGGACAGGTCGATCACCTTGGTACCAGCGGCCAGCAGCTCACCGGCCAATGCGTGGGCAACACCGTGAGGCGTGGCGAAGAAGACCACATCGCACGCACCGAGGGTCTTGATGTCCGGAACACTGAACGCCAGGCCATCGTAATGGCCTCGCAGGTTGGGGTACATATCGGCCACGGCCAGGCCGGCCTCGGATCGGGAGGTGATGACCACCACCTCAGCTTGCGGATGCTGAGCCAACAGACGCAGCAATTCGACACCGGTGTAACCCGTGCCGCCGACGATACCGACCTTGACCATAAACCTGCCCTCAACGAACCCACTGGAAAGCCGTCGATAATAGGGGCCGTATCGTCCTGCGACAACCGTCAACGTGACGTACGGGCGCATGAGCCACTACTATCTTCAGTTACCGTGAACCTGGGAATAACTAGAAATGCTCTATCTATGGATCAAAGCCTTCCACATCGTCAGCATCGTCTGCTGGTTTGCCGGGCTGTTCTACCTGCCACGCCTGTTCGTCTACCACGCCCAAAGCGAGGATAGCGTCAGCAAGGAACGTTTCAGTGTCATGGAGCGCAAGTTGTACCGCGGCATCATGGGCCCGGCGATGGTGGCAAGCCTGGTATTCGGTATCTGGCTGATCGCACTGAACCCCGGCATCTTTCAATCAGGCGCCTGGATCCACGCCAAACTGACGCTGGTCGTGTTCCTGATCGGCTACCACCACATGTGCGGCGCGCAGGTAAAACGTTTTGCCCGTGGCGAAAACACCCGCAGCCATGTCTTTTATCGCTGGTTCAATGAAGTGCCCGTTCTGATATTGCTGGCTATCGTAATTTTGGTCGTGGTCAAACCGTTCTAATTTCAATTAATCGGGGTACCTCCAATGTCGCTGCCCGCTTTGCTCGAACAACGTCTGCGCCTGCCCGTCGTGGCGGCTCCGATGTTTCTGATTTCCAACCCGCAACTGGTCCTGGCGTGCTGCCGCAATGGGGTGGTCGGGAGTTTTCCGGCACTCAACCAACGCGAAAGCAGCGGGTTCAAGGCCTGGCTGGAGGAAATCGAAGCGGGTCTGGCGCAGTTGGACAACCCCGCGCCTTACGCCGTCAACCTGATCGTGCACAACAGCAACCCGCGACTGGAGGCGGACCTGGCGATTTGCGTCGAACACAAAGTGCCGATCGTCATTACTAGCCTGGGCGCCGTCAAAGAGTTGGTGGATGCCGTACACAGCTACGGCGGCCTGGTGTTCCACGACGTGACTACCCGCCGCCATGCCGAGAAGGCTGCCGAAGCCGGTGTGGATGGCTTGATCGCCGTAGCGGCCGGCGCTGGCGGCCACGCCGGCACCTGGAGCCCGTTCTCGCTGATTGCCGAAATCCGCCAGTTCTTCGACAAGACCCTGCTGCTGGCCGGGTGCCTCAACCACGGGCACGAGATTCTCGCCGCCCAGTTGCTGGGGGCCGACCTGGCCTATTTCGGCACACGCTTTATTGCCACCACCGAAAGCCATGCCCCGGATGCGTATAAAGAGATGCTGCTCACATCGCGCGCTGCCGACATCGTGCACACTCCTGCTGTCTCCGGCGTGCCCGCCAGCTTTATGCGCCAGAGCCTGGAAAACGCCGGTTTCGACCTCGCAGCCCTGCAGGGCAAAGGCGAGGTCAACTTTGGTTCCAAGCTCAAGCCATTGAGCGACGAGGCCAAGGCATGGAAGACTGTATGGTCTGCCGGCCAAGGTGTCGGTGAAATCGATGATTTACCCAGCGTCGATGAACTGGTTGCCCGCCTGGATGCCGAATACCGCAAGGCACGCGAACAGGCAGCGCAACTGCGCTGGCCACGCTGAACCAACCGTAAGGCCTGCCGATTGCGCAGGCCTGCACTCCTCCCTGAATAAGTGACAAGGAAGCCCGCATGAGCGACAACCGTTTCAAGATTGTGTTTGATGGCGCCTTGCTCCCGGGTGTCGAAAGCACCACGGCCAAACTGAACCTGGCCGAGCTGTTCAAGAGCGAAGTCGAAGCCATCGAGAAGCTCTTTACCGGCCGCACGGTGGCACTCAAGCGCGACCTGTCCCGCCCGGACGCCGAAACCTACCTCACCGCGTTGAAAAACGCCGGCGTCGATGCGCGTATCGAAGCCGAGCAACCCGTGGCCTTCAACCTCGCCGAAACCCATGAAACCGGCTCCAGCGCGTCCGACTTTTCTCGCCCGGCCGCTTCGCCCTACGCACCACCACGCGCTGCGGTAGGTGAGAACCTGCCGGAATACGCCGACCTCAAGGTTTTCACTATTCACGGGCGTATCGGTCGTCTGCGCTACCTGGCCTGGACCCTGGTGTTGACCCTTGCGATGCTGGTCGCAGGCGGCATCATCAGCACCGTCAGCTTTGCCGTGGCTACCGCCTCGCCAACCGCGGGCATGATCCTCGGGGTACTGCTGGGTCTCGCCTTGTTTGTTGCACTTGTCTGGGTCAGCGTACAGATCGGCGTGCAGCGCCTGCACGACTTGGGTTGGTCCGGCTGGCTGTACTTCCTCAACCTCGTCCCGCTGGTGAACAGTGTCTTCCCGATCCTGTTGCTGGTATTGCCGGGGAACGCGGGCGCCAACCAATATGGCGCGCCACCACCCCGCAACTCCACCGCGGTAAAAGTCCTGGCCACGCTGTGGTTGGCGTTTATCCCGATCATGCTGGCCATCGTGGTGACCCTGGGCATGAACGGTTACCTGAACCAACTCGAAGCCAACATGGACAGCGGCTACGAAAGCAGCTCCATCACCTCCGATGAAGACGCCGACCAAGGCGCGACCGTAGAAGAAGACGAAGCGCAGAGTGCTGACGAAGCGAGCGAACCTGTAGACTCTCCAGAACAGTAAAGAAACACCACCGGCCTGCGATGCCTCTGTCGCAGGCTCGGCGGTGTGGCGATGGAGAAAGGCATGACCCGTTACGCTCTGATCACCGGCGCCTCCAGCGGCATCGGCCTGGCATTGGCCGAAGCACTGGCCCGTCGCGGCCGCAGCTTGATTCTGGTGGCCCGCCAGCGTGATCAGTTGGAAAACATTGCAATCGAATTGACCCAGCGCTTTGGCGTCGAGGTGCTGTTTCGGGCCTGCGACCTCGGCGAGCCATTGCGCTTGTCCGGGTTCCTGCTGGAACTTGAAGAGGGCGAACGACAGATAGACCTGCTGGTGAACTGCGCCGGCATCGGCACCAGCGGCCCGTTCCTGGCCCAGGATTGGATGACCGAACAGGACCTGATGGAGGTCAACATCCTGGCCCTGACCCGTATGTGCCACGCGCTCGGTAACACCATGGCGCTGCACGGCGGCGGGCAAATTCTCAATGTGGCGTCCGTCGCGGCGTTCCAGCCTGGCCCGTGGATGAGCACTTACTACGCCAGCAAGGCCTACGTACTGCACTTCTCCGAAGGCCTGCGTGAAGAGTTGAAAACCTGTGGCATCAAGGTCTCGGTCCTGTGCCCCGGCCCAACACGCACCGCATTCTTCGGCACCGCGCAAATGGACACCGCCAAGCTCGACCGCAGCCAACAACTGATGAGCCCCGAAGAAGTGGCGCTCTACACTGTGCGGGCGCTGGAAAAGAACAAGGCCATCATCATTCCCGGCCGACGCAACCGCTGGATCGCCTTCAGCCCGCGCTTGAGCCCACGCTGGCTGACCCGCAAGATCGCTGGCGCCATCAACAAGGCCTATTGCCCGCGCTGACCGGCTGAGTACACTCACCCTGCACATTCATAATGGAGAAACAGCTGTGGATACTCTGTTCACCAAGATCATCAACAGAGAAATACCCGCGGATATCATCTACGAAGATGACCAGGTCCTGGCCTTCAAGGACATCCATCCGGCGGCGCCTGTGCATTTCCTGGTCATTCCGAAGAAACATATCGCCACGCTCAATGACCTGACTGAAGAAGACAAAGCCCTGGCAGGTCATATTTTGTTCACCGCCCAGCGCCTGGCGGTGGAGCAAGGCTGCGAGGAAGGCTTCCGGGTGGTGATGAACTGCAACCCGAAGGGCGGGCAGACCGTTTATCACATCCATATGCATGTGCTGGGTCAGCGCCAGATGAACTGGCCGCCGGGCTGATTCCCCACAAGGACAAGGGTCACCGCCTCAGGGCTGCGACCCCATGCCCCTGACTCAGTGCAAACGCTTCCCCCTCTCTTGCGGTAAACTGGCCGCCGAGATTCTTCCCGGAGGTCAGCATGACTACCCAACGTCACTACTCGCCGATTGACCGTCTGTTGCTGCAGGCCGACATGGCCATGCGCACACTCCTGCCCTTCAGCGGCCAACCGTATCGCCCCTCGCCCGCCATCGTGCAGCCCGACGCGCAGATGAGCGAGACCGATACTCGCCACGTCGCCGGCCTGATGCGCATCAACCATACCGGCGAAGTCTGTGCCCAGGCGCTGTACCAGGGGCAGGCGCTGACCGCCAAGCTGCCGCAGGTGCGCGCAGCCATGGAACATGCGGCCGAGGAAGAAATCGACCACCTGGCCTGGTGCGAGCAACGCATCCGCCAATTGGGCAGCCACCCCAGCGTACTGAACCCGCTGTTTTACGGTTTGTCGTTTGGAATCGGCGCTGCTGCCGGCTTGATCAGCGACAAAGTCAGCCTGGGGTTTGTCGCGGCGACCGAACACCAAGTGTGCAAGCACCTGGACGAGCATCTGGAGCAACTGCCGGCCGAAGACGAAAAATCCCGGGCCATCCTTGAACAGATGCGTGTTGATGAAGCGCATCACGCAGAAAGCGCACTGGATGCTGGCGGCTTCCGCTTCCCGGCGCCAGTCAGGTTTGGCATGAGTGTGTTGGCGAAGGTCATGACCAAAAGCACCTATAGAATCTAGCCGCATCGAATCCACAGGCAAAAAAAAGGGCGCTATCACAGCGCCCTTTCTTTTTGCCCGTCGATTGAGCGATCAACCCAACTCGATGATTTCGTAGTCGTGGGTGATGGCCACACCCGCCGCGCCCAGCATGATCGACGCCGAGCAGTACTTCTCAGCCGACAACTCAATCGCACGCTTGACCTGGGCTTCTTTGAGCGCCCGCCCCTTCACCACAAAATGCATGTGGATCTTGGTGAATACCTTGGGGTCTTCAGTGGCGCGCTCGGCTTCCAGGAAGGCTTCGCAGCTTTCCACGGCCTGGCGAGACTTTTTCAGGATACTGACCACGTCGAAATTGCTGCAACCGCCCACACCAAGCAGGAGCATTTCCATCGGGCGTACACCCAGGTTACGGCCACCGGCTTCCGGCGGACCGTCCATGACCACAACATGGCCACTGCCCGACTCACCGAGGAACATGGCTTCGCCCGCCCATTGGATGCGTGCCTTCATCGCCCAGACTCCACTGCTAAAAAAGGGTCGCCAGCTTAGCACAGGGCTCGCGTGGGTCAGCGTTTCCGACAAAAGCGATCAATAGCAGGGTTTACGCGGAAATTTGGCTAATCGAGACAGAATGTGTCTGTTAAGCTGGCGCCAAATCGATGGCGTATTGCCACCCTTTATCCATCGTGTATCAATGCCGATACCGATGCGTACAACAACTCCAACTACCTGCGCAGTCTTTTCGGGACACAACCATGGTTGCTCTTACTCCCATACCCAAGATCAAGAATCTCGACAAGCTGTTGATGCATTGCCAGCGCCGTCGCCACCCGGCCAAGCACAACATCATCTGCGCCGGTGAACGCTCCGAAACGCTGTTCTTCATCATAAAGGGCTCGGTCACTATCCTGATCGAGGACGAAGATGGCCGTGAAATGATCATCGCCTACCTGAACACCGGGGATTTCTTTGGGGAACTGGGGCTATTCGAACAAGCCGGCAAGGAACAGGAACGTAGCGCCTGGGTGCGGGCAAAGGTCGAATGTGAAGTGGCCGAGATCAGCTATGCCAAATTCCGCGAACTGGCCCAGCAGGATCCCGACATTCTCTACGCCCTGAGCGGCCAGATTGCCCAACGCCTACGGGACACCACCCGTAAGGTCGGCGACCTGGCATTCTTCGACGTCACCGGTCGCGTCGCCCGCTGCCTTCTGGAATTGTGCAAACAGCCCGATGCCATGACTCACCCCGATGGCATGCAGATCAAAGTCACACGCCAGGAAATCGGGCGCATTGTCGGCTGTTCACGGGAAATGGTCGGTCGTGTGTTAAAAGACCTGGAAGAGCGCAACCTGGTGCACGTCAAAGGCAAGACAATGGTGGTGTTCGGTACCCGTTAACCCGGCAGGAAGCTGGCTAACAGCTGACGATACAAGGTATCCAGCCGGCTGATCGCATCCGGCGCTGGGAATGCCTCGTGCAAGGCGATATGGCTGTCAGCGCGAACCCGCTGGTCGAGACCGCAGGCTTCGTTGAACCGATTGACCGCCGCGATCAACGCCACGCGGTCGTTCTCCAGCAACAAGGCACCGTGCACCAACCCCACCGGACGGCCACCACTTTGGCGCCAACGCTGGGCAGTGCCGACCATCTTGCGACCGTTGAGATTGACATTGTAACGGCCGTCGCAAAACGCCCCATCGATTTCACCGACGGAGGCGTCGCCCCCCAACTCGATCAGCAAATCGCAGATCGGCTGGCATAAACGCTGATAACCGGTTTCGATGCGGCCTTGGTCGCCTTCGCTGCGCGGCGGTGCGTAGACCAAGGCGATGTTGACGGTAGCACTCGACTGCGGCACCGGCTCACCACCAGTTTCCCGCAGCAATACTGGCCAACCGGCGTCAGCCGAGACCTGGCTGGCGGCTTCGAACGCCGGCAGGCGGCTCAGGCGGCGCGGCATCACCAAGGCTTGGTCGTTGGGTTGCCAGAACAGCAGGCCGAATTCCTGATCACCGGCGCAGACAGCAGCGAGCAGTTCTTGCTCGGCAGCAAGACCTGCTTCGACAGTCATCGACATTGGCTGGATCATCGAGCACCTACTTATCTGGATAAACACAGAATCAACTGTGGGAGCTGGCTTGCCTGCGATGCAGGCACCTCGGTGTATCTAGGGCACCCAGGTGATGCTATCGCAGGCAAACCAGCTCCCACACACGCCAGCCCTGACATTACCGCGCTGGAGTCAGTCCAGGGTCGAACCGCTGACCGCCACGCCACGCTCCGGGAAGAACAGGCGCTGCAGCTCTGCTCCCGGGTTCTCGGCGCGCATGAAGGTCTCGCCCACCAGGAACGAATACACGCCGCTGATCTCCATCAGTTCCACATCGGCACGGTTGACGATGCCACTCTCGGTAATCACCAGGCGATCACGCGGGATGCGCGGCAGCAGGTCGAGGGTGTTTTCCAGGCTGACTTCGAAGGTGTGCAGGTTGCGGTTGTTCACCCCGACCAGCGGTGTATCGAGGGTTTTCAGTGCGCGTTCCAGCTCATCACCGTCGTGCACTTCCACCAGCACATCCAGGCCGACGCTTTTGGCGACTGCTGCCAGCTCGGCCATCTTCACGTCGTCCAATGCGGAAACGATCAACAGCACGCAGTCGGCGCCCAGGGCGCGCGCTTCGACGATCTGGTACGGGTCGACCATGAAGTCCTTGCGGATCACAGGCAGCTTGCACGCGGCGCGGGCTTGCTGCAGGAACAGGTCGGAACCCTGGAAGTAGTCGATATCGGTCAGCACGGACAGGCAAGTCGCCCCACCCTTCTCGTAACTGACGGCAATGTCCGAAGGAACGAAGTGTTCGCGAATCACGCCCTTGCTCGGCGAGGCCTTCTTGACCTCGGCGATCACCGCCGGCTGTTTGAGCTTGGCCTGGGCAATCAAGGCATTGGCAAAACCGCGAGGCGCGTCGGCGATCTTGGCCTGGCTTTCCAGCTCCGCCAGGCTGACGCGGGCGCGGCGCTCAGCTACCTCTTCGGCCTTGCGAGCGAGGATCTTTTCCAGAACGGTCGGCACACTCATCCTTCATTCTCCATCTTGAATACCGCGGTGAATGCTCCAAGCTCTTCGAGCTTCTCACGAGCCAGACCGGTGTGCAGTGCATCGTGGGCCAAGGCAACACCTTCCTTAAGACTATAGGCATGGTCCGCCGCGTAAAGTGCCGCGCCCGCATTCAGAACAATCATCTCAGCCGCTTTTTGACCATTCTCGGTCTTGCGACGCCCCAAGGCATCGCGAATCAGTTCCAGTGATGCCGCCGGGCTTTCCACGGCCAGGCCGTGCAGGCTCTGGCTCTTCATGCCCAAGTCTTCCGGCTCGACCCAGTATTCGGTGACCTGGTCATTCTTGAGCTCCGCCACGAAGGTCGGTGCCGCCAGGCTGAATTCGTCCAGGCCATCCTTGGAGTGCACCACCAGCACATGCTTGCTGCCCAGGCGTTGCAGCACTTCGGCCAATGGCCGGCACAGGGCCTGGCTGAACACGCCCACCACTTGGTGTTTCACACCGGCCGGATTCGTAAGCGGGCCGAGCATATTGAACAGCGTGCGCAGGCCGAGGTCCTTGCGCGGGCCGGCGGCGTGCTTCATTGCACCATGATGGGATTGGGCAAACATAAAGCCGATGCCGACGCTGTCAATGCAGCGCGCCACTTGAACCGGCGTCAGGTTCAGGTAGATGCCGGCCGCTTCGAGCAGATCGGCACTGCCGCTTTTGCCAGATACCGCACGGTTACCGTGCTTGGCCACGGTGCAACCCGCCGCCGCGACGACAAAAGAAGAGGCGGTCGAGACGTTGAAAATGTTCGCACCGTCACCGCCGGTGCCGACCACGTCGACCACACCGTCGAGGGTCTTGAGCTCAACCTTGTCCGCCAGCTCGCGCATCACCGATACGGCGCCGACGATCTCGTCGATGCTCTCGCTCTTCATGCGCATGGCCATCATGAACGCGCCGATCTGCGCGTCAGTGCATTGACCGGTCATGATCTCGCGCATCACATCGCTCATTTCAGCGGTGCTCAGGTCCAGGTGGCCGACGATACGGCTCAGGGCAGTCTTGATATCCATGGAAAGTCCTTAGCGCGTGCCGCCGCTCTGCTTGAGAAAGTTGGCGAACAGCTCGTAGCCCTGCTCGGTCAGGATCGACTCGGGATGAAATTGCACCCCTTCGATATTCAGTGTCTTGTGGCGCAGCCCCATGATCTCGTCGACCGAGCCGTCTTCCAGCTGGGTCCAGGCGGTCAGTTCCAGGCATTCCGGCAAGGTTTCGCGCTTGACCACCAGCGAGTGGTAGCGGGTCACCGTCACCGGCAGGTTGAGGCCGTGAAACACGCCCACATCATTATGGAACACCGGGCTGGTCTTGCCGTGCATCACCTGGCGCGCGCGCACCACGTCACCGCCAAAGGCCTGGCCGATGGACTGGTGGCCCAGGCACACGCCCAGGATCGGCAGCTTGCCGGCGAAATACTGGATCGCTTCCAGGGAAATACCCGCCTCGGTCGGCGTGCACGGGCCTGGAGAAACCACGATGCGCTCCGGGTTCAGGGCAGCGATCTGGGCCACGGTCAGTTCGTCGTTGCGCACCACCTTGACCTCGGCACCGAGCTCTCCCAGGTATTGCACGACGTTGTAGGTAAAGGAATCGTAGTTATCAATCATCAGCAACATGGGGAAACCTCAAGAATTGGGGGTCTGTTCAGCCAGCGCCACGGCGCGAAACATCGCGCGGCGCTTGTTCAGGGTTTCTTCCCATTCGAGGGCCGGCACCGAGTCGGCGACAATCCCGCCACCGGCCTGCACGTGCAGCTCTCCGTCCTTGATCACGGCGGTGCGGATCGCAATGGCCGTGTCCATGTTGCCGTTCCAGGCGAAATAACCCACGGCGCCGCCGTAGACACCGCGCTTGACCGGCTCCAGTTCGTCGATGATTTCCATCGCGCGGATCTTCGGCGCACCCGACAAGGTGCCCGCCGGCAGAATCGCGCGCAGTGCGTCCATCGCGGTCAAGCCGGCTTTCAGCTCGCCGGTGACATTGGACACGATATGCATCACGTTGGAATAACGCTCGATCACCATTTTTTCGGTGAGCTTCACCGAACCGATTTCGGAGACACGCCCGGTGTCGTTACGGCCCAGGTCGATGAGCATCAGGTGCTCGGCGATTTCCTTGTCGTCGCTCAACAGGTCTTCTTCCAGCGCCAGGTCGGCCTCTTCGGTCGCACCCCGCGGGCGAGTACCGGCGATCGGGCGCACGGTGATCAGGTTGTCTTCGACGCGCACGAGTACTTCCGGCGAACTGCCTACCACGTGGAAGTCACCAAAGTTGAAGAAGTACATGTAGGGCGTCGGGTTGAAGCAGCGCAATGCGCGATACAGATCGATCGGCGCGGCCTTGAAGTCGATGGACATGCGTTGCGACGGCACCACCTGCATGCAGTCACCGGCAAGGATGTATTCCTTGATGGTATCGACCGCACGCTCATAGTCATCCTGGGTAAAGCTGGAGCGGAACACCGGGTCGGCCGCCGGCGGACGGCTGAGGTCCAGGCCGCGACGCGGGGTGATTGGCTGGCGCAATTTTTCCAGCAGTGCTTCGAGGTTGGCCCGGCCTTGCTCGAACGCATCGGACTGGGACGGGTCGGCAAGCACGATCGCGTGCATCTTGCCGGCGAGGTTGTCGAATACGACGACCGCATCGGAAACCATCAGCAGAATATCCGGCACACCCAGCGGATCCGGGTTCGGGCATTTGCCCAGGCGCTTTTCCACGTAACGCACGCAGTCGTAACCGAAGTAACCCACCAGGCCGCCGTTGAAGCGCGGCAACCCTGCAATGGTCGGCACGTTGTAGCGCGCCTTGAAGGCTTCGACGAACGCCAGTGGGTCTTCGACATCGTGGCTTTCGATCTCGACGCCATCATGGGTAATGCTCACATGGTGGTCATGTACACGCAGCACTGTGCGGCACGGCAGGCCGATGATCGAGTAACGGCCCCACTTCTCGCCACCCTGTACCGATTCGAGCAGGTAGGAGTTGGGCTCGTCGGCCAGTTTCAGGTAGATCGACAGCGGCGTGTCGAAGTCGGCCAGGGTTTCGCAGGCCAAGGGAATGCGGTTATAGCCGGCAGCGGCCAAACGCAGGAATTCTTCGCGGGTCATCATATGCCTCGTGGCTTGAGGGTCTAACAGTCAGGTATGCAAACGTGCCGCAGAGCGCGGCCAGGATCAGTCAGGCGCGCCAACGCCAGCGGGCCAGGGCCTTGATGACTTTCATCCAGAGTTTGCGGGTGACCACCACGATGGCATTTCCAGAAGGGGACGGATCGGTGTCGGGCAACGTTATCTCAGCGCCAGCTCCCAAGCAACCGGGGATTAACAGGCGCAGGTCATCAATCACCATTGCCGGCGACTCTTCGGCAATCGGCCGACCATGGTTATAACCGTAGCTGAGCGCCACACACTGCACGCCCGCGGCCTTCGCCGCCTGCACATCACTGCGCGAATCGCCGACAAACAACGACTGCGAAGCCGGGATATTGGCCATTTTCATCACGAAGAACAGTGCCGCCGGGTCGGGCTTTTTCTGCGGCAGGGTGTCGCCACCGATGATCCAGCGGAAATAACGGCCGATTTTCATCTGGTCCAACAGCGGCGCGACGAAGCGTTCCGGCTTGTTGGTGATCAGGGCCATTTCCACGCCCTGCTTGCTCAGCCACTTGAGGGTGTCACGCACGCCCGGGTAAACCACGGTCAGTTCGTGGTCGCCCTCATAGGCGGCGTTGAACAGTTCCAGGGCGTGTTCGGCCTCGACCTCGTCCACGCCTTCAGCATCGATGTTGTTGGCCAAGGCCCGGCGCACCAGCATCTGCACACCGTTGCCGACCCATTCGCGCACCGAATCGATCCCGGCCGGCTTGCGCCCCAGCTTGAGCAACATTTCATCCACCGCCGCCGCCAGGTCAGGCACCGAGTCGATCAAGGTACCGTCCAGATCGAACATCACCAGCCGTGGCAATTTGCCGGGGAACAGCTGCTCAAAGCCGCTCATGGACGCGCCAGCGCCAGTTCTGCGCGCATCTTGTCGATGACCTCCTGGTAGTCCGGCGCATTGAAGATCGCCGAGCCAGCCACGAAGGTGTCGGCGCCCGCCGCGGCGATTTCGCGGATATTGTTGACGTTGACCCCGCCGTCGATTTCCAGACGGATGTCACGACCCGAGGCATCGATCAGCGCGCGGGCTTCGCGCAGCTTGTTCAGCGTGCCGGGGATGAACTTCTGCCCGCCGAAGCCCGGGTTTACGCTCATCAGCAGGATCATGTCGACCTTGTCCATCACGTACTCCAGCACGCTCAGCGGCGTGGCCGGGTTGAACACCAGGCCCGCCTTGCAGCCGCCTTCGCGGATCAGTTGCAGGGTGCGGTCGACGTGCAGCGAGGCTTCCGGGTGGAAGGTGATATAGGTCGCACCGGCTTCAACGAAGTCGCCGATGATGCGATCCACCGGGCTGACCATCAGGTGCGCATCGATCGGCGCAGTGATGCCGTACTTGCGCAGGGCGGCACAGACCATCGGGCCGATGGTCAGGTTGGGCACGTAGTGGTTGTCCATGACATCGAAGTGTACGAAGTCGGCACCGGCGGCCAACACCTTGTCCACTTCCTCACCCAGGCGGGCGAAGTCGGCGGAGAGAATCGATGGAGCAATGACGAAGGGCTGCATGACGCACCTTTTTTGAGCTAAATCACGATGGCGCGCATTGTATACCTCATGCTTTGTCGCGCGCACCGTGACCTAACTCAACGGTTAGTAAGCCGCCCGATAGATTTTCTCGATATCGGCCGCGCTGAGCTTGCGCGGATTGTTGCGCATCAACCGCTCAATGCCCGCCGCCTCCACCGCCATGCCGGGGATGGCGTCCTCGGGAACCCCAAAACTGTGCAGGCCAGCCGGGATCTCGACGGCGGCACACAGTCGCGTCATCGCCTCCACCGCCTGGTCGGCGGCATCGTTGACGCTCAAGCTGGCGACATTCACGCCCATGGCCTGCGCAATGTCCTGCATGCGCTCCACGCAGGCGAGCTTGTTCCAGTGCATCACATAAGGCAGCAACAGCGCATTGCTCACGCCATGGGCAATATTGAAACGCCCGCCCAGGGGATAGGCCAATGCATGCACCGCGCCGACCCCGGCATTGCCGAACGCCATCCCAGCCATGAGGCTGGCGGTGGCCATGTCGTCGCGGGCCTGCAGGTTGGCTGGGTTGGCGTAGGCCTTGGGCAACGCATTGGCGATCAACTTGATAGCGCCGATAGCCAAGGCGTCGGTGATCGGCGAAGCATTCAGCGACAGGTAGGATTCGATGGCATGCACCAATGCATCGACGCCACTGGCGGCGGTGACGCTGCGCGGGCAGGTCAGGGTCATTTGCGGGCTGATCAACGCCACATCCGGCAGCAGGAAGTCACTGACGATGCCTTTTTTCAGCTGCGCGGCCTTGTCGGAGAGAATCGCCACATTGGTCACCTCCGAACCGGTGCCGGCCGTGGTCGGGATGGCAATCAGCGGCGGCCCCTTGCGCGGCACCTGATCGACGCCGAACAAGTCCGCCAGCGCACCGTGATACCCGGCATAGGCGGCAACACTTTTGGCGATATCGATGGCACTGCCGCCACCCACGCCGATCAAGCCGTCATGCCCGCCCTCACGGTAGACGCGCATGCAGTCTTCGACGATGGCGATTTCCGGATCGGGCAATACGCGGTCGAAAATCTCGTAGGTGCGTTCGCCCAGGTGTTCGAGGGCCAGCGCCACGGTGCCGGACTTGACCAGCGCGGCATCGGTGACGATCAGCGGGTTATCCACATCCAGGCGCGTGAGCTCAGCGGCCAGTTGTTCGATGGCGCCAGCGCCGGTGAGCAGTTTGTGGGCGATCTTGAATGAGGAGGTACTCATGTGCGCGGCCTCTTATCAATGATGGGCTGGCACAAGAGTAGCTGGGGATTTTCGGTTGTGAACTATTCACCCTCTGAATGACACGATCAATGTGGGCGCTGGCTTGCCTGCGATGCGGGCGACTCGGTGTTACAGGCAAACCGAGGTGATGCTATCGCAGGCAAGCCAGCTGCCACAGTTGATCCGGTTCCGACCGTTACACTTGGGCGGTGCGCAGTTTCTCGCTACGGCCTCGCAGCCATTCAAGGGTCAGCAACAGCAACACCGAGAAGGCAATCAGCAGCGTGGCCGCCGCCGCGATGGTTGGGCTGAGGTTTTCGCGGATACCACTGAACATCTGGCGCGGCAGGGTCGCTTGCTCGGGGCCCGCGAGGAACAGCGTCACCACCACTTCATCGAACGACGTGGCGAATGCAAACAGCGCCCCGGAGATCACCCCCGGTGCAATCAACGGCAAGGTCACCCGACGAAACGCCGTCAGGGGCGAGGCCCCGAGGCTGGCAGCCGCGCGCACCAGGTTGTGGTTGAACCCCTGCAACGTGGCCGACACCGTGATGATCACAAAGGGTACGCCCAGCACCGCATGCACCACGATCAACGAGAAAAAACTGTTACCCAGGCCCAGTGGCGCAAAGAACAGGTAACTGGCCACGCCGATGATCACCACCGGCACCACCATAGGCGAGATTACCAACGCCATCACCAGGGCCTTGCCGGGGAAATTGCCGCGGGTCAGGCCGATCGCCGCCAGGGTGCCAAAGACCATGGCCAACACCGTGGCCGCCGGGGCGACGATGATGCTGTTCTTGAGCGCACGCATCCACTCGGCCGAGGCGAAGAAATCCTGGTACCAGTGCAGCGAGAAGCCTTGCAGCGGGTACACCAGGAAACTGCCACTGTTGAACGACAGCGGGATGATCACCAGCACCGGCAGTATCAGAAACAACAGGATCAAGCCGCAGAGGATCCGCAAACTGTAGAACCACACCCGCTCAACGGGCGACATATAAGGGCTCAGCATCGCAAGGTCTCCTCAGCTCAGGCGCAGGCGACTGGCGCCCACCAGCCGGTTGTAGATCAGGTACAGCACCACGGTCGCCAGCAGCAGCAAGCCGCCCAGTGCGGTCGCCATGCCCCAGTTGATGCTGGTGTTGGTGTAGAACGCCACGAAGTAGCTGACCATCTGGTCGTTCGGGCTGCCCAGCAGTGCCGGTGTGATGTAGTAACCAATCGCCAGGATGAACACCAACAGGCAGCCAGCGCCCACACCGGCATAGGTCTGCGGGAAGTACACGCGCCAGAAGCTGGCGAACGGATGGCAGCCCAGGGAAATGGCCGCACGCATATAGGTGGGCGAGATGCCCTTCATCACGCTGTAGATCGGCAGGATCATGAACGGCAGCAGAATGTGCACCATGGAGATGTAGACCCCGGTGCGGTTGAACACCAATTCAAGCGGTTTATCAATCAAGCCCATGCCCATCAGGGCACTGTTGATCAGGCCGCCCGATTGCAGCAACACGATCCACGCGGCCACTCGCACCAGGATTGAGGTCCAGAACGGCAGCAACACCAGGATCATCAGCAGGTTGCTCTTGCGCGCCGGCAGATTGGCCAACAGGTAGGCCAAGGGATAGGCCAGCAGCAGGCAGACAGCCGTGATCACCAGGCCCATCCAGAACGTGCGGGCAAAGATATCCAGGTAGATCGCCTGGTCGGGCGTGGCCGGCGCTACTTCGCCGAGGTCGTCGATACGGTGATCAACGGCCGCCAGCAGGTAGAAGGGTGTCAGGCTGCTGGTATTACGCCGGATCGCCTGCCAGTACGCCGGGTCGCCCCAGCGTTCGTCGAGGCTTTCCAGCGCTTCTTTATAAGAGCCAGGCGCTTCGCTGAACGGCAGCGCCCGCGCGGTTTTGGTCAGCAGGCTGCGGTAGCCGGCCAGTTCCATGTTCAAGCGTTTGGACAGATCGCCCAGCGTCTGGTTTTTGCGCGCCTCCCCCAGATCCTCACTGAGGGCCTGGTACACCGGCTCGCCCGGCAGGCCGCGGCCGTCCCAAGCCGTCACCGCGACCACGGTACGCGGTAACCCGCCCACCACTTCCGGGTTGCCGACGCTCTTGAACAGCAACGCCACGATGGGCACCAGGAACACCAGCAGCAAAAACAGCACCAGCGGTGCAATCAAGGCTTGGGCCTTCCAGCGATTGAGCCGCTCGGCACGCGCCAGGCGCTGCTTGAGGGTGGGGCCAGGAATGGCGATAGCCATGGCAAACTCCGAGTGTAAAAATGAATGCAATCTGCCCAACACAACAGATCCCATGTGGACCGGGCTTGTGTAGGAGCGAGCAAGCCCGCTCCTACACTTACCGGTTCCCACACGGACTTAGCGGTGTTGCTGGTTATTTAGCCGCCCAGGAGTTGAAGCGCTGCTCCAGTTGCTCACCGTTATCCGCCCAGAAGCTCACATCGATCTGCACTTGGTTGGCGATGTTTTCCGGGGTGGTCGGCATGTCCTTCAGCACGTCCTTGGCCAGCAACGGTACGGCTTGGGTGTTGGCCGGGCCGTAGGCGATGTTTTCCGAGTAGGTCTTCTGCTGCTGAGGCTGCACCGAGAAGGCAATGAATTTCTTCGCAGCCTCGGCACGGTCCTTGGCCAGGCCCTTGGGAATGGCCCAGGCGTCGAAGTCGTAGATGCCGCCGTTCCACACCACCTTCAGGTTGCTTTCTTTCTGCACGGCGGCAATGCGGCCGTTGTAGGCCGAGCTCATCACCACGTCACCCGAGGCCAGGTACTGCGGCGGTTGTGCGCCAGCTTCCCACCACTGGATCGACGGCTTGAGCTCGTCGAGTTTCTTGAACGCACGGTCCTGGCCATCTTTACCGGCCAGCACTTTGTAGACGTCCTTCGGCGCTACACCGTCGGCCATCAAGGCGAATTCCAGGGTGTACTTGGCACCTTTGCGCAGGCCACGCTTGCCGGGGAATTTCTTGGTGTCCCAGAAATCCGCCCAACTGGTTGGCGCAGAGGTCAGTTTGTCGGCGTTATAGGCCAGCACGGTCGACCACACGAAGAAGCCCACGCCGCATGGCTGGATCGCCCCCTTCACGTAGTCGGCGGTGTTGCCGAACAGTTTCGGGTCCAGAGGCTCGAACATGTCTTCATCGCAGCCACGGGACAGTTCTGGCGATTCCACTTCTACCAGGTCCCAGGACACGCTCTTGGTGTCGACCATGGCTTTGACCTTGGCCATTTCACCGTTGTACTCGCCGGCGACGATCTTGCCATTGCCCGCGCTTTCCCACGGTGCATAGAAGGCCTTGACCTGGGCCGCCTTGTTCGCGCCGCCGAAGGACACGACCGTCAGGTCCGGGCCTGCCATGGCCTGTGTCGCACCCATCAAGCTCAATGCCAAAACGGAATACTTCAAGGAACTCAACATTGTTGTTCTCTCCACGTGCAGGGTTGGTGAAGCCAGGGGGCGATCAATTCGCCTCTAGAAGTGGGTCGAGAGCGCGAACGTGCTCGACTTGCCAGCCAATCGGTACCACGTCGCCGACCGCCAGGGCTGGGTCCAGCTCGGCAATCGGTTGTTTCACAAAAAAGTCGGCCTTGCCGCAGACTTCCAGGCGCACGCGCACGTGGTCGCCCAGGTAGATGAACTCCGCCACCCGCCCGGAGAAGCGGTTGACGCAGCTTTCGCTGGAGCCATTGAGGCTGACGCGCTCCGGACGCACCGACAGGGTCACCGGGCCGCCGACCTGGCCCACATTCACGGCCAATGCCTCGACCTTCTCACCCCGCGCCAGCTCCACTACACAACGCTCGCCAGAGTGGCTGTGCAGGCGACCGTTGAGGCGGTTGTTCTCGCCGATGAAGTTGGCGACAAAGGTGTTCTTCGGTTCTTCGTACAACGTGCGCGGCGCAGCGATCTGCTGGATCTCGCCCTGGTGGAACACCGCCACCCGGTCAGACATGGTCAGCGCTTCGCCTTGGTCGTGGGTCACGTACACCACGGTCACGCCGAGGCGTTGGTGCAGGTGCTTGATCTCCATCTGCATGTGCTCGCGCAGTTGCTTGTCGAGGGCGCCGAGAGGTTCGTCCATCAGCACCAACTGCGGTTCGAACACCAATGCACGGGCCAAGGCCACACGCTGTTGCTGGCCGCCAGAGAGTTGCGCCGGGTAGCGCTGGGCGAAGGCGTCGAGCTGAACCATGCTCAGCACGCGTTTGACCCGCTCGCTGATATCGGTCTTGCTCAAGCCACGCACGGACAGCGGGAACGCGAGGTTCTCGGCGACGGTCATGTGCGGGAACAGTGCGTAGTTCTGGAACACCATGCCGATGTCGCGCTTGTGCGGCGGCACGTTGTTGATGGAGCGACCGGCCAACTGGATTTCGCCAGCCGTTGGGGTCTCAAAGCCGGCGAGCATCATCAGGCTGGTGGTCTTGCCGGAACCTGACGGCCCAAGCAGGGTGAGGAACTCGCCCTTGCGAATCTCCAGGTTGAGGTCTTTGACGATCAGGTTCTCGCCGTCGTAGCTCTTCTGCACGCCACGAAAGCTGACCAGCACATCATTTGTATCCACCTCGCTCATACCCGCACCTTTGTATTTTGGACTGCTGTGGAGCAAGCGTAGTCCAGGCGCGAAGCCCCGGAAATCGGGGGCCAGGAGAGAATTGCATCAGCCGGATGGAAGGTTTGGGGTAGGGATTGCCCTACACGGATGGCGGGGATGGAACAGTGCTGCGCCAAGGGGTGAGCGGCAAGCGGCAAGAATGGGCTTCAACCGCTTGAACACCTGTCGCAAACAGACACGCGCCCTGCAGACGCCCGGTGCCTACAGGAGTTTATGTTCCATCGCATACTTCACCAGCTCAGCCAGGGAGGTGATGTTGAGCTTTTGCATCAGCCGCGCCTTGTGGGTGCTGATGGTCTTGCTGCTCAGCGCCAGCTGCTGGGCAATGTCATTGACATTGGCGCCCTGGGCCAGGCGCTCGAACACCGAGAACTCACGCTCCGAGAGCAATGAATGCAGCGGCCGCGTGTCGGTGAGGCCCACTTCGAAGACCATGCGGTCGGCCAGGTCCGGATCGATGTAACGGCCACCCGCTGCCACCTTGCGAATCGCCGTCAGCAACAGCGCCGGGTCGCTGTCCTTGGTGGCGTAACCCGCCGCGCCAACCTTCAAGGCACGGGCGGCCATTTGCGCTTCGTCATGCATCGACAACACCAGGATGGCCGGCGGATTGTTCAGCGCACGTATGCGCGCAATCGCTTCCAGGCCGTTGACGCCGGGCATTGAAATGTCCAGCAGCACCACCTCGCACGCCACATGGCGCAGGGTTTCCAGCAGTTGCTCGCCGTTGCTCGCTTCCCCGACCACCAGCAGGTCTTTGGCCAGGCCGATCAATTGCTTGATGCCCTCACGAACAATGGTGTGGTCTTCGGCTACCAGTACGCGGATCACAGGGACTTCCTCTTGGTGTTAGGCATCCAACGGCACCGTGACACTCAGGGTGGTGCCCTCCCCCAGCTCGCTGTCCAGGCTCAGTTGCCCGCCCATGATCAGCACGCGCTCGCGCATGCCCACCAGGCCGAATGATACCGGGCGGCCCTCGACCTGGATGAAACCGACGCCATCATCGCTGATGGTCAGCCGCAAATCCGTGCCCTCGATGGCGAGGGTCAGTTCTACAGTATGCGCCTGGGCATGACGCATCACATTGGTCAGCGCCTCCTGCAGGATCCGGAACAGGCCAATGGCCTTGGCATCGCTCAGGGCCGGCAGGTTATCCGGCACTTGGACCAGGCAGGGGATGTGCGTGCGCGCTTCGAAGCGCCGGGCCTGCCATTCGATGGCGGAGGCAATGCCGGCATCCAGAATCGGCGGACGCAGCGCCGTCGCTACATCGCGCACCAACTGGAACAGTTGGGCGATCAGGCGCTTCATACTGTTCAAGCGTTCGTGCAAGCCCGGGTCGAGTTGCGCATAGGCCAGTTCGCACATCGAGGTTTCGAGCTTGAGCACCGTGAGCATTTGCCCGAGTTCGTCGTGCACCTCGCGAGCGATGCGCGCCTTCTCCTCTTCGCGCACGGTCTCCAGGTGGGCGGACAGTTCGCGCAACTGCGCTTCACTTTGCAGCAACGCGGCCAACGTCCGGCGCAGTTCGGTGACGTCGTTGAGATAGACCACCAGGTATTCAGCCTCGGCAAACCGCAGGAAGCTCAAGGACACATTGGTCGGCAGGATGCTGCCATCGGCGCGCCGGCAATCAGTGGCAAAATTCTGCGGGCCGTCTTCGCTGGCCCGCGCACGCTTCCACAGGTTGAGCCAGCGGTCCATGTCCAGGCTCGGATCAAGGTCGGCCAATGGCCGCTCGATCAGTGCACCGCAGGCATAGCCCAGCATGCTTTCGGCTGCACGATTGGCGTAGCGCACATGGCTGTCCCAATTGACCCAAAGGATGCCGACAGTGCTCTGGTCGATGGAAAACTGCGTCAGCTGCAAGGCCTCGGCACCAGCAGCGCGGGCCGCGCTTTCTTCGCGCGCGGCCAACAGGCCATGCTCCAGCACCCGTTGCTGACGCCGCTGCCAGAACACCGTGGCCAGGCTGGCGAGCAGCAACAGGCCCAGCAACAGGCTGAGGTTTTGCCACAGCCCCGGGGATTCCGTCAGGCGCGGGTACTTGGGTTGCAGCCAGCGGCTGTGCAATTGGTCCAGGTCGCGGGCGGGGATGGCGCGAAGCGCGCTCTGCATGATGCCCGCCAGCTCCGGCCATTCGCGACGTGTGGCCACCCGCAGCAATTGCGGCAGGCCGATATCCCCCACCACTGCCAGCCCGGCAAACTCGGCCTCGCCGGACAAACGGCTCAACTGCGCCTCATCCACCACCGCGTAACGTGCCTGCTGGCTCACCAGTAACTGCAGGGCCTGGCGTTCCATCGGCACGCCTTGCAGGTTGAGGGTGGGATAGGTGCTGCGCAGGTAATCGGCCACGGCACTGGGCATGCGCACGGCAACGCGAGAGTGGTCGTCGAGTTTTTCCAGCTCCACGGCACCACCGCCTTCCCGGATGCCAACGATGTGTTGTGGCACGCGCATGTAGGGATCAGTGAACAGCCATAGGCGCAAACCGGCCGGGGTTTGTTGCAGGCCGGGGGCAATATCCACCTCGCCCTCGCGCACGGCCGCTTCCAATTGTTCCTGGTTAGGGAAATTGCGCCAGGTCAGCTCGATATTCAGCGCCTTGGCCAACCACTGCATCAACTCGACGTTCGCCCCGGACAGCCGCTGCAGGCGCCGTTCGTATTGCGCGTAAGGCGCTTGCAACACCAGCCCCACTCGCAGTTCCGGGTGCTGCGCCAGCCATTCGCGTTGCTGCGCATTGAGCTGCGCCTGGGGTGCGGCGGGCGCAGGAGCGGCATTTGCCATCAAGGCAAGGCACAAACCGCCGATAACCAGCAGACAGCGAAAACCCATGATCCACGTCTCACATCACTGACAAATACTGACCAACCCATTAGGCTGCTGGAATCACTTCTGGCCGGGAATCAACGATGCCACATCGAAACCGTTCGGCACTGCCAGCATTGTGCCTGTCGCTACTTATTACCAGTGCCTTTTCTGCACAGGCGGCTGACGCCCCTGAGGCCGCCGCCGAAAAACCGGTGGAGCGTCAATCCTTGCCCGAGCGCAGCCAGGAAGAAGCCAGCGCCCTGGAACGCAAGATCCCGCAACAGGAACAGCAACAATTGCAGGCCGGCAGCGATTCATTCCTCGCCCTGTGGAAGCCCGCCAACAGCGCCGAACCCGAAGGCGTGGTGATTATCGTACCGGGCGCCGGCGAAAATGCTGACTGGCCGCAAGCAATCAGCCCATTGCGGCACAAATTGCCGGATGCCAATTGGGGCAGCCTCAGCCTGTCATTGCCGGATGTGAGCGTAGACACCCTGCCTCCGCGCGTGATGGAGGCGCCCAAGGCCACCGTCGACACCAGCAGTAAAGAGGCGAGCACCGCCGACAAGCCCATCGAACAGGCCGCCAGCGCGGAGGCCGAGGGCACCGACCCGGCGGTGGTTCCCGGGGTCGACGAGCAAGACAAGACTGACGCCTCGCGCATCTTCGACCGCATTGACGCGGCCGTGGCCTTCGCCCAGACCCAGAGCGCGCGCAGTGTGGTGCTGCTCGGTCATGGCACTGGCGCCTGGTGGGCCGCACGGTATTTGAGCGAGAAGCAACCGTCCCAGGTGCAGAAGTTCGTCATGGTCGCGGCGCAGACACCCACCGGCCGTCATCCGGATGTCCAGCAATTGGCCCCCGGCCTGAAGGTGCCGACCGCTGATGTCTTCTACCAAGACACCGCCCTGTCACGCAAAAATGCCCTGGCACGCGCGCAGGCGGCCAAGCGGTTGAAGAATGAGGGTTACAAGCAGGTGTCATTGAAGGCCCTGCCCGGCAACAGTGCAGCCGAGCAGGAGCAGTTGTATCGCAGGGTTCGGGGCTGGCTGAGCCCGCAGGCAAACACCGACTGATCCTGGATGCAACCGGATCAAAATGTGGGAGCGGCTAACGGAAATCCCGGCGCTCGCGAATCAATGCATAGGCACTGTGCAATTCGCGCGTGCGCTCGGTGGCCTCACGCACTTGCGCAGGGCTGGCGCCGGTGCCGGCAATCTTGTCCGGATGGTGGCGACTGAGCAGGCGCCGGTAAGCACGCTTGATCACCGACGGCTCAGTGGTGGCCGTCACCCCCAGCAACCGTAGCGCGTCCTGGTAGGTCGCGCCCCGGTTGACCAATGGCTTGCGCTCCGGCGTGTAGTCGGCAGCCAATGCCTGGAGTTGTTGCGGCGTCCAGCCCAGCCATTTGCCCCACTGGTCGATAAGGTCACGCTCGTCGTCACCGGCCCTTCCATCCGCCCAGGCCATGCGCCAACACGCGCGCAACACGCCCTCCGCCGCATGGGGTTGAGCCTTGAGCACGCGCAGGTAGGTTCGTACCCGGTCGGAGCCGGACTTGCCGCGATTGAAGGCCGCAATCGCACGGCGCTGGGCCGAGTCAGTCATGTCCAGCGCGCGCATTTCCTGGCGGGCCTGCTGGATATGCCCATCCACCACGCGCCCATTGCTCTTGGCCAAGCGTCCCAGCAACACAAACAACAATTCGTCATTGCGCAATGCCGGGCGTCCGCCCAAGCGCTCGCGCAACTGCGCCCAACTCTGCAGTTGCAGGCGACGGTCCAACGCCTGCCCCAACAGCGCACCCAACAAGGCCCCCGGAATACTGGCAATGGCAAAGCCAGCCCCGGCGCCGATCAGCGTCCCTGGCCACAGCATGCTACTGCCCCGCTGTCAGCAGGGTTTCTACTTGCGCGAGGCGCTCCAACGTGCCGACATCAATCCAGCGTCCCTTCATGTGTTCCCCCGTTACCAGACCTTTGGCCATGGCTGCCCGTAGCAGCGGCGCCAGCTTGAAGGCACCTGCGCTGCACCCCGCGAACAGTTCGGGGTCGAGCACTGAAATGCCACTGAAGGTCAGGTTATCGGCACCGGCCGCTGCATCATGAAGCAAACCTTGATCAAGGTAGAAATCACCGCCCGCCGGGTGATGCGCCGGGTTATCGACCATCACCAGGTGGGCCAGTCCCTTGAGTGGTTGCTTGAGCTGGGTGAAGTCGTAGTCGGTCCAGATATCGCCATTGACCACCAGGAAGGGCTCATCCCCCAATAATGGCAGCGCCTGGAAAATCCCACCGCCCGTTTCCAGCGGTTCGCCCTCGGGGGAGTAACGGATGCGCAAGCCAAACTGCGCGCCGTCCCCCAGATAGCTTTCGATCTGCTGGCCGAGCCATGCGTGGTTGATCACGATATCGGTGAAGCCGGCCTTGGCCAGCGCCTCCAGGTGATACTCGATCAAGCGCTTGCCACCGGCCTGCACCAGTGGCTTTGGCGTGTGCAGGGTGAGCGGGCGCATCCGCTCGCCCTTACCGGCCGCCAGGATCATGGCCTTCATACGCTCGCCTCACCGGGCTGGCGCAGGCTGGCCAGCAGCTCGCCCAACTCGCTCAATTCCGGACGGTCCGCCAGCACTGCTTCTATATAAGCAAAGAAGCGCGGCACGTCGGCCAGGTAGCGTGGCTTGCCATCACGGTGGCAGATGCGCGCGAAAATCCCGATGACCTTCAGGTGGCGCTGCACGCCCATCAGGTCGCTGGCGCGCAGGAAGTCTTCGAACTCCGCCTGCACCGGAATGCCCGCTTGCCCCGCACGCTCCCAGTAGCCGCGCTGCCAGTCCCGCACACGGGCCTTGGGCCAGCTGAGGAAAGCGTCCTTGAACAGGCAGGTGATGTCGTAGGTAACAGGCCCGTAGACCGCGTCCTGGAAATCCAGAACGCCCGGGTTCGGTTCGCTGATCATCAGGTTGCGCGGCATATAGTCGCGGTGCACCAGTACTTTGGGTTGCGCCAGGGCGCTGTCGATCAGGTGGTCGCTGACGCGCTGCCAGCGTGCTTGCTGCTGCGTATCCAGTTCGATACCCAAGTGCCGACGTACGTACCACTCTGGAAACAATTCGAGCTCGCGGCGCAGCAAGGCGACGTCATAGCTGGGCAGTGGCGCGTCCATCGGCAACTGCTGGAAGGCCAGCAAGGCGTCGATGGCATCGGCAAACAATTGATCGGCGTTTTGGTCGTCGATCACGTCCAGGTAGGTTTTTCTGCCCAGGTCATTGAGCAAAAGAAAGCCTCGCGGCAAATCTTCTGCGTAAATTTTTGGAACATTTATTCCCGACTTCGCCAGCAAATGCGCGATATCGACGAAAGGTTTGCAGTTTTCCTGGGGGGGTGGAGCGTCCATTACCACGAATGTCCGCCCACCGCCTTCCCAACGGAAATAGCGCCTGAAACTCGCGTCGCTGCTGGCCGCGGTCAATGTGGCCGGGGGTACGGCACCCCAGCCTTGAGCGTTGAAAAGGATCGGCAACTGCTCATCCAGCCAGACTTCCAGCTGTTGTAAACGTAGATCGTGCTCGGGCATTACAAGGGTCTCCGACGGCGCTAGCCGTCAAGCGGGGCATGCTTTATTATCACGCATCTTTTTCAGACCATCGAGAGGCGTGCGGCCCAAACCGCGGGCAGATGGCACGCAGGAAGCCCGGACTAATAAGATGGCATTGAAATCCCCCGCGTTTCGTAGAAAATTTCCGTTGCTGGTAACCGGCAGTCTGCTGGCCATGCAACCCTTCGCCACCTCATTCGTGGTCGCCGCGGAACAGTATGACTGCTCAGTCTCTGCTTCGGGTGCCTGGGATTGCGCGCCGAAAACCGCCGCAACCCCGCTGCCACCGCGCCCGGTGCATGATGGCGCAGCCATCAGCTCCGCCAACAGCACGGCGCAAGCCGACGCTGGCGGCAAAGCCGAGGCCGAGCCCAAGGCCGCACTGGTCACCGAATCCAAGGGCCGTGGCCTGCGTTCGCGCAGCGCCGACTACAGCCACCTGGACTGGGTACCGCGCGACAAGCTGACCGCAGCGCAGTTGGCCGAAACCGGTCCTTACTGCGGTGGTGCGTACATCGAGCCGATTCGTCCTGGCATGAACGACAAGACGAACAAGAGCGATGCGCCCACCTTCATCGGCGCCAAGGCCTCTCGTTATGAGCAGGAACAACAAGTGGCGACCCTGGCCGGTGACGTCGTCATGCGTCAGGGCAGCATGCAGCTGGAGTCGGAAGAAGCCAGCCTGTACCAGGCCGAGAACCGTGGTGAGCTGAACGGCAAGGTCCGTCTGCGCGACAACGGTGCACTGATCGTGGGTGACCATGCCGAAGTGCAACTCGACACGGGCGCCGCCCAGATCGATAACGCCGAGTACGTGCTGCACAAGTCGCGTATCCGCGGTAACGCGCTGTATGCCAAGCGTGCCGAGAACGCGATCATCCGCCTCAAGGACGGTACCTATACAACGTGCGAGCCAGACAGCAACGCCTGGCAGCTCAGGGGTAACAACATCACGTTGAACCCGGCCACCGGTTTCGGTACGGCCACCAACGCGACGTTGCGGGTCAAGAACATCCCGATCCTCTATACCCCCTACATCTACTTCCCGATCGACGACCGTCGTCAATCCGGCTTCCTGCCGCCAAGTTTCAGCACGGGCGGCGAAACCGGCTTCACCCTGGTTACGCCGTACTACTTCAACCTGGCGCCAAACTACGACGCCACGTTGTACCCGCAGTACATGACCAAGCGCGGTTTGTTGATGGAAGGCGAATTCCGCTACCTCACCAAATCCAGCGAAGGCCAGTTCGGCGGCGCGTACCTGAACGACGACAACGACGAGCGCAAGCGTCAGACCGATTACGAAAAAACCCGCTACATGCTCAACTGGCAACACAAGGGCGGGCTGGATTCGCGTGTACTGACCCAGGTCGACTACACCACGATCAGCGATCCCTACTACTTCCAGGACCTCAAGTCCTACGAAGAGGGTGTAGAGAGCCAGGACTACGTCAACCAGCAAGGCTCCGTGACCTATCGCGGCGACACCTTCCAGGCTCGACTGAACCTGCAGGCCTACCAGCTGGCGACGATTTCCCAGGTCACCCCGTATGACCGACTGCCACAGATCACCTTCAACGGCACCCTGCCGTACCATCCGGGTGGCTTGAACTTCAGCTACGAGACCGAGGCCGTGCGCTTCGATCGCGACCTGGAGAACGGCAACTTCACCAATGAAGACGGTCAAACCGAGGCACGCCTGGACACCTACGTCCGCGGCCTGACCCGTGCCAACGGTACGCGCCTGAACGTAGCCCCGGCCGTCGAATACCCGATGAACTGGACCTACGGCTTCGTCACACCGAAGCTCAAGTACGTGTACACCAAGTACGACCTGGACCTGGACAACATCGGCAAGAACCAGATCATTGCCGATCAAGCCGCAGCAACCGCAGCCAACCCTTACGCGGGTGGCACGTTCAAGAGCTCCCAGGACCGCGCGGTTCCGGTGGCCAGCGTCGACAGCGGCCTGTACTTCGATCGCAATACCAACTGGTTCGGCAAAGATTATCGCCAGACACTCGAGCCGCGTGCGTTCTACCTGTACGTACCGAACAAGGACCAGGCTGATATCCCGGTCTTCGACACCAGCGAATACTCGTTCAGCTACGCCTCGTTGTTCCGTGACAACCGCTTCAGCGGCACCGACCGGATCGGCGACGAGAACAAACTGTCCCTGGGCTTGACCAGCCGCTGGATCGAAGACAACGGCTTTGAGCGTCAACGCGTTTCCGTGGGCCAGGCGCTGTACTTCAAGGATCGTGAAGTTCAACTGCCGGGCATCCTGGCTTCTGACCGTGCCGACGCACGGTCGGATGTATCGCCAGTCGCCCTGGACTACGAGTTCCGCTTCAACCGTGACTGGCGCGCCACTGCCGACTACAACTGGGACACCGAGGAACACAGCCCTCGTTCCGGCAGCGCGATGCTTCACTACCAGCCGGAAGACAACCCGAACAAGATCATCAACGTCGGCTATCGCTATCGCAACGACCAGGTGGTTTACAACCAGCTGACCGGCAAATGGCAGTTTGGTGGTGACTACGGGCAGCCAGGCGACCCGAACTTCGTGAAGGATTACTACAAAATCCAGCAACACGACTTCTCGATGATGTGGCCGATCATTCCCCAGTGGAACCTGATCACCCGCTGGCAGTATGACTACGCTCGCAACCGTACCCTGGAAGCCTTCGGTGGTTTCGAGTACGACAACTGCTGCTGGAAACTGCGCGTCATCAACCGTTACTGGGTTTCCAACGACGAATACAGCCAGATCGCCCCGCTTAACGAAAAGGGTGACCACGGGCTCTTCTTCCAGATCGTCCTCAAAGGACTCGGCGGCCTGACCGGCGCCAAGGTAGAGAGCTTCCTCGACAAAGGCATTGAAGGTTATCGTGAACGTGAAGACCAAGCTTTCTGATTGTCTGCGCCCGCTAGTGCTGGGCGCACTGTTCCTGGGTACCGCATCGGCGCACGCTGCGGTTCAAGAACTGGATAAGGTAGTGGCCATCGTCGATAACGACGTGATCATGCAGAGCCAACTGGACCAGCGCGTCAAGGAAGTCCAGCAAACCATCGCCAAGCGTGGCGGTGGCGTGCCACCTACCAGCGTCCTGGACCAACAGGTTCTGGAACGCCTGATCGTCGAGAACCTGCAGCTGCAGATCGGTGATCGTTCCGGCATCCGTATTTCGGACGAAGAACTGAACCAGGCCGTGGGCACCATTGCCCAGCGCAACAACATGAGCATTGACCAGTTCCGAGCAGCCCTGGCCCATGACGGTTTGTCCTATGAGGACGCCCGTGACCAGATCCGTCGCGAAATGATCATCAGCCGTGTCCGTCAGCGCCGTGTCGCCGAGCGTGTTCAGGTGTCCGAGCAGGAAGTGAAGAACTTCCTGGCCTCCGACCTGGGCAAGATGCAGCTTTCCGAAGAACTGCACCTGGCCAACATCCTGATCCCGACACCGGACAGCGCCAACTCCGAGCAGCTCAATGCTGCCGCAGCCAAGACCCAGGCGATCTACGATCGCCTGAAAGCGGGTGCTGACTTCGCCCAAACGGCAATCGCCCAGTCCGGCAGCGACAACGCCCTCGAGGGCGGTGACATGGGCTGGCGTAAAGCCGCCCAGTTGCCTCCACCGTTTGACCGCGAGTTGAGCGCCATGGAAGTGGGTGGCATCACCCAGCCTGCACGCACGCCGGGTGGTTTCATCATCCTCAAGCTGCTTGAAAAACGCGGCGGCGAGACTTCGTTGAAGGATGAGGTGCACGTTCGCCATATCCTGGTCAAACCAAGCGAAATCCGCACCGAAGCCCAAACCAAGGAACTGGCCCAGAAGATCTATGACCGCATTGAAAGCGGTGAAGACTTCGCCACCCTGGCCAAAAGCTTCTCGGAAGACCCGGGCTCGGCCCTCAACGGCGGCGACCTGAACTGGATCGACCCGAAAGCCCTGGTGCCCGAGTTCCAGCAGGTGATGGCCGATACCCCACAAGGCGTACTGTCCAAGCCGTTCAAGACTCAATATGGCTGGCATGTGCTGGAAGTCCTTGGCCGTCGCGCCACCGACAACACCAACCAAGCCCGCGAGCAGCAAGCGCTGAACGTACTGCGTAACCGCAAATACGACGAAGAACTGCAGACCTGGCTGCGCCAGATCCGCGACGAAGCCTACGTCGAGAACAAGCTGCCGGGCGCCCAGACAGGCACCGACCAGGCAGTTCAGTGAAACCCCAGCGTTTCGCGGTGACACCCGGCGAGCCGGCCGGCATTGGTCCAGACCTGTGCCTGCTGGTCGCCTCGCAACCCCAGCCACACCCCCTGATTGCCATTACCAGCCGCGACCTGCTCCTTGAGCGGGCCGCGCAGCTGGGTGTGGCCGTCAATCTGCTGGACGTGGCGCCAGGCAACTGGCCCGACGCGCCTGCGCCTGCTGGCAGCCTGTACGTGTGGGACACCCCGCTGCAAGCCAACGTGGTTGCCGGGCAGCTGGACACGGCCAACGCGGCGTTCGTGCTGGAAACCCTGACTCGCGCAGGGCAAGGCTGCATCGACGGCGACTTCGCCGGCATGATCACCGCCCCGGTGCACAAGGGCGTGATCAACGAATCCGGCATCGCCTTTTCCGGCCACACCGAATTCCTTGCCGAACTGACCCACACCGAACAAGTGGTGATGATGCTGGCGACACGCGGGCTGCGGGTCGCCCTGGTGACCACGCACCTGCCGCTGCGCGACATTGCCGATGCCATCACGGCCGAGCGTGTAGAACGCGTGACGCGCATCCTGCACACCGACCTGCAACAGAAATTCGGCATTGCCCAACCGCGCATCCTGGTCTGTGGGCTCAACCCCCACGCCGGTGAAGGCGGTCATTTGGGCCATGAAGAAATCGACATCATCGAACCAACCCTGGAGCGTCTGCGCCAAGAAGGCATGGACCTGCGCGGCCCACTGCCGGCGGACACTCTGTTTACCCCCAAATATCTGGAGCACTGCGACGCAGTGCTGGCGATGTACCACGACCAGGGGCTGCCGGTGCTTAAATACAAAGGCTTCGGCGCCGCAGTCAACGTGACACTGGGCCTGCCGATCATCCGCACCTCCGTCGACCATGGCACTGCCCTGGACCTGGCAGGCAGCGGCAAAATCGATACCGGCAGCCTGCACGTGGCCCTGGAAACCGCCTATCAGATGGCCGAGACCCGTATATGACCGAGCATTACCAACACCGGGCGCGCAAGCGCTTCGGGCAAAACTTCCTGCACGACGCTGGCGTGATCGACCGTATCCTGCGCTCCATCCATGCCAAACCCGAAGACCGCTTGCTGGAAATCGGCCCGGGCCAGGGCGCATTGACCCAAGGCCTGCTGGCCAGCGGCGGCCAACTGGATGTGGTTGAGTTGGACAAGGACCTGATCCCGATCCTCAACCAGCAGTTCGCTGGCAAGCCCAACTTCAACCTGCATCAGGGTGATGCGTTGAAGTTCGACTTCAACACACTCAACGCCGCGCCCAACAGCCTGCGCGTGGTGGGCAACCTGCCGTACAACATCTCCACGCCGCTGATTTTCCACCTGCTGAACAACGCCGGGATCATCCGCGACATGCACTTCATGCTGCAAAAGGAAGTGGTGGAACGCCTGGCTGCCGGGCCTGGCGGTGGCGATTGGGGCCGCCTGTCGATCATGGTTCAGTACCACTGCCGCGTCGAACACCTGTTCAACGTCGGCCCAGGCGCGTTCAACCCGCCGCCGAAGGTCGACTCGGCCATCGTGCGCCTGGTGCCCCACGCCGTACTGCCACACCCGGCCAAGGATCACAAACTGCTGGAGCGCGTCGTGCGCGAAGCGTTCAACCAGCGCCGCAAGACCCTGCGCAACACGCTCAAGGCGCTGTTGAGCAATGCCGAGATCGAAGCTGCCGGCGTCGATGGCAGCCTGCGTCCCGAGCAACTGGACCTGGCCGCATTCGTGCGCCTGGCCGACCAGCTTGCCATCCAGCCTGCGCCCGTTACCGACTGAAGCACAGTGGGAGCGGGCTTGCCCGCGATGCATGCGGCGCGAAGCATCAGTCAGCACGCGTTGATGCAATCGCAGGCAAGCCCGTTCCCACAGACAGCATGTCTGGCCTAGTGCACACCTCTTGGCCTAGACTGATCCGCATCTGCTGTCCTCCGCTTTTGCTTTTAAGGCCTCTTGCATGTCCGATCCTCGCTACCAGATCGACGTCAGCGTCGTCACCCGCTTCCTGGCGGACCAATCGCAACCTGAACAGAACCGCTTTGCCTTTGCCTACACCATCACGGTGAAAAACAACGGGCTGGTGCCAGCCAAGCTGCTGTCGCGCCACTGGGTCATCACCGACGGTGACGGTCAGGTCGAAGAGGTGCGTGGTGCAGGCGTGGTTGGCCAGCAGCCGCTGATCGAAAGCGGCGCCAGCCACACCTACAGCAGCGGCACGGTGATGACCTCCAAGGTCGGCACCATGCAGGGCTCGTATCAGATGAAAGCCACCGATGGCCAACTGTTCGACGCCATTATCGCGCCCTTCCGCCTCGCGGTGCCTGGAGCCCTGCACTGATGGCGACCTACGCGGTCGGCGACCTGCAAGGGTGCCTGGAGCCTCTCAAGTGCCTGCTTGAGCGCGTGGCCTTCGACCCGGGCAACGATCGCCTGTGGCTGGTCGGTGACCTGGTCAATCGCGGCCCGGAGTCCCTCGAGACGCTGCGCTACTTATATAGCCTGCGCGAATCCCTGGTGTGCGTACTGGGCAACCACGACCTGCACCTGCTGGCGGCCGGCAATAACATCGAGCGCCTGAAAAAGGGCGATACGTTGCGCGAGATCCTCGAAGCGCCCGATCGCGTCGAGCTGCTGGGCTGGCTGCGCCGGCAAAAAATCATGCATTACGACGAGGGCCGCAACATGGCGCTGGTGCATGCGGGCATCCCGCCCCAGTGGACACTCAAGAAAGCCCTCAAGTGCGCTGCCGAAGTCGAAAGCGCCCTGGCCGATGACAACCTGTACACCGCCTACCTCGACGGCATGTACGGCAATGAGCCGGTCAAATGGGACAACGACCTTGCCGGCGTGACCCGTTTGCGCGTGATCACCAACTACTTCACGCGCATGCGCTTCTGCACCGCCGAGGGCAAGCTGGACCTCAAGAGCAAGGAAGGCGCCGACACCGCGCTGCCTGGCTACAAACCCTGGTTCGCCCACAAGGAGCGCAAAACCCGCGACGCGAAGATTGTCTTCGGTCACTGGGCTGCCCTCGAAGGCAAATGCGATGAGCCCGGCGTGTTCGCCCTCGACACCGGCTGTGTATGGGGCGGCGCCATGACCCTGATGAACATCGACACCGGCGAGCGCCACAGCTGCCAGTGCCAATCCCCCCTTCCCGTTACACTGCCGGCCGCCGCCAAGCGCTAGACGCAGGCGCTGCCAAGCCCAAGGAGCCCGCCATGAGCGAATTCAAACGTATCCCTCCCGAACAAGCCCAGGCCCTGCGCGAGCAAGGTGCGGTGGTGGTCGACATCCGCGACCAGCCAACGTATGCGGCTGGCCACATCACCGGTGCCCAGCACCTGGACAACGTCAACATTGCCGATTTCATCCGCGCCGCCGACCTCGACGCACCGGTGATCGTGGCGTGTTACCACGGTAACTCCAGCCAGAGCGCAGCAGCCTATCTGATCAGCCAGGGCTTCTCCGACGTCTACAGCCTGGACGGTGGCTTTGAGCTGTGGCGTGCGACCTATCCTGCGGAAATTTCCTCAGGCAATTCGCAATAATTTTTTTCACACCCCGCTACCCCGCGTGACGCTTGGGCTCGCGCCGTTTCTGACGAACGGCGCAGCCAAACTAATTGCGCATCGCGCCTTGACCTCTCCGATTCCGAACTATCCTTAAGCGCAGGCCATCCGAATCAGGGGAGAGCCGGTACACCGGCGTGCGGGTCATCGGTAGCGTTTCAGGGTGTTTGGGGGGAAAACGGCCATTGGCGTTCGCCAATGTCTGCCAGCATCGACTGATTGATCCGGCGTCGGCTCCACGTATCGAGCGAGGTGACGACGTCATGAGTATTTTTAGCCACTTCCAAAACCGCTTCGCATCCACACAGCAGGAAGAACTCACGCTGCAAGAGTATCTCGAGCTGTGCAAACAGGATCGCAGCACCTACGCGTCTGCCGCCGAACGTCTGCTGCTGGCGATTGGCGAGCCGGAGTTGATAGACACCTCGAACAATTCGCGGCTGTCGCGAATATTTTCCAACAAGGTGATCCGTCGCTATCCGGCCTTTG